>NZ_SPMZ01000016.1 GCF_012939995.1 Candidatus Competibacter phosphatis
TCCAGACGAGCGTTCGGCCGGCGGCTTCATACGCCGCGCGACGGGCTTGAAAGGCGTGCCGTCCAGCGGCGTCCGCGCGCGGATGCCGAAACGTTTTTTTTTATACGACACGCGCAGCTTCCGCTTCAGCGCATAGCAAATTGCATTCTGCGTCACGCCGAGTCGGGCCGCTCGCTCGCGCTGGTAGGCGTCAGGGTAGTCCCGCAGGTCTTGCTCTAGCGCCGCCACGTCCAGCTTGCGTCGCCGAAACCCTGATGGCTTGCGCTCGACCTGCTTCAGCCAGCGCATCACGCTCGCTTTCCCCACCGCAAACCGCTGGGCCACTTGGGTGATCGACAACTGTTCCCGCTCCCGAACACCCAGCACTTTACGACGAAAATCAATTGAGTAGGCCATTCGTTAAATATGATCAAAATAAATTTGTTTTGCTATAACGACGCGATTCGGATGGCCTGACGCATCACCGGTCGGACCGTCCCGGCTTCGGCGGGCGACGCGGACCGGATGCCGGGCCACGCCCGCCGCGTGGCCGATCCGGCCAAACCCGCCCGGAAACCGGGGGTCGACGCAGTTCCGGTTTGGGAGCAGGCCGGGGCGCATAGCCCACGGCTTGCAGCAGCTCCGTCATTCGTTCCTCGTCCAGTTCATCCCAATGTCCCGGATGCAGGCCCCGTCGCAAGGTCACCGGCCCGAAACGCACCCGGGTCAAGCGACTGACCGCCACGCCCTGCGATTCCCACAGCCGCCGCACCTCGCGGTTGCGCCCCTCCTTCAGAACGACGTGATACCAATGGTTCGCGCCCTCGCCGCCCGCCTCGCGGATCTCGTCGAAACGCGCCAGCCCATCCTCCAGCGGCACGCCTTCCCGCAAGCGCTTGAGCATGTCCGGCGTGACCTCGCCCAACACCCGCACCGCGTATTCCCGCTCAACTTGGGACGAAGGATGCATCAGCCGGTTGGCCAGCTCGCCGTCGTTGGTGATCAGCAACAATCCCTGCGTATTCAAGTCAAGCCGACCCACCACGATCCAGCGCCCATCGCGCAAGGGCGGGAGATGCTCGAAAATCGTGGTCCGGCCTTCGGGATCGTGCCGGCTGGCGATTTCGCCGACCGGTTTGTAATAGGCCAAGACTCGTCGCTGCTGCCCGAAGGCGCGTACCTGGATCAGCTTGCCGTCGATCCCGATCTTCTCCGCGCCGTTGACCGATGCGCCCAGTTGCGCCGGCACGCCGTTCACGGTAATGCGACCCTGGCGAATCCAGTCCTCGATCTGGCGGCGAGAACCCAGTCCCATGCGGGCGAGAAATTTCTGCAGGCGTTCAGTCATCGGGCGATTCCGTTGAGGTGGTGGAGTCCGAGGACGGGACGGCAATGCGGCGATCCAACTCGGCGCCAATCGCATCCGGATCGCGCGGAGCCGCCAACGGCGGCAGTTCGCTCAGGCTCTTGAGGTTGAAATAATCCAGAAAAGCGCGGGTGGTGGCATACAGGGCCGGACGACCGGGCACCTCGCGGTGACCGACTATCTTGATCCAGTCGCGTTCCTGTAGGGTTTTCATGATGCTGCTGCTTACGCTGACGCCGCGCACTTCCTCGATTTCGCCACGGGTAACCGGCTGACGGTAGGCGACCAGCGCCAGGGTTTCCAACAGCGCGCGCGAGTAGGTGGCGGCCCGTTCTTCCCACAACCGCGACACCCAGGGCGAGAAAGTGCCGGGTACCTGCACACGGAAACCGCTGGCGACTTCGATCAGTTCCAGCCCGCGTCCGGCATAATCGACCGTCAATTCAGCCAGCGCGGCACGCAGCGCCTCCCGTTCGGGCTGTTCTGCTTCCGGGAAAACCTTCTGCAAGCGTTCCAGCGGCAACGGTTCGCCAGCGGCCAGCAACACCGCTTCCAGAATGGTTTTCAACGCCGGCATCGCAGGTACTCAACCCTGCCGGCGGAGATAGATCGGCGCGAACGGTTCGGATTGCACCAGTTCCAAAACCGCCTCGCGTAGCAACTCCAGCACCGCCAGAAACGTCACCACGAGACCTATCCGGCCTTCTTCCGGCCGGAACAGTTCGGTGAAGGCGGTAAACCGCAGCGTATCCAGCCGTTCCAGCACCTGGCTCATCCGCTCGCGCACCGACAAGGTTTCACGCCGGATCGGATGGTGGCCGAACAGCTCGGCGCGGGTCAGCACCTCGCGCAGGGCGGCCAGCAGGTCGTTCAGACCGACCGGCGGTGGCGGACGAACGCTTTCCCGGCAAGGCGGCTCGGCGCTGGCGACGAAGGTTTCGCGCTCCAATCGCGGCAAGGCATCCAGTACCTTGGCAGCCTGCTGAAAGCGCTCGTACTCCCGCAGCCGGCGCACCAGCTCGGCGCGCGGATCGTCTTCCTCCATCTCGGCCAAGGTCGGCTTTGGCAGCAGCAGGCGCGATTTGATTTCCGCCAGCCAAGCCGCCATCAGCAAATACTCCGCCGCCAGTTCCAGCCGCAGTTCCCGCATCAACGCCAGATAGTCCATGTACTGCCGGGTGACGGTGGCAATGGGAATATCCAGGATGTCGAGATTCTGCCGTCGGATCAGATACAGCAGCAGATCCAGCGGCCCCTCGAAGGTTTCCAGAAAGACTTCCAGGGCGTCCGGTGGGATGTAGAGATCCCGCGGCAATTGCGTATAGGGTTCACCGTCGACTCGGGCGAGCGGCGGCTGAGCGATGGCGTCCATTCAACCGGGAATCGACGACGATCCGCCGGGGCGCGGCATATCGCGCCCCTACCTTTGATCCAAGGGCAGGATGCCGACCGCGCGTCGCAGTTCTTGCAAGAACGGCACGCTGTGTTCGCGCGCCCGCGCCGCGCCGCGTTTGAGGATCTGCTCGATGTGGGCGGGGGCTTGCAACAACTCCTGGTAACGTTGGCGCGGTTCGCTCAGCCGGGCGTTCAGATATTCGAACAGGAACTGCTTCATTTCGCCCCAACCAATCCCTTGGGCGTAACGGGTGCGTATCGCCGCCGCTTCCTCCGCCGTGGCAAAGGATTGGTAGATCTGGAACAGCGTGCAGGTGTCGGGGTCTTTCGGCGCTTCCGGCGGCAGCGAGTTGGTCTTGATCCGCATGATCAGCTTGCGCAAGGCTTTTTCCGGCTCGAACAGCGGGATGGTGTTGCCGTAGCTCTTGCTCATTTTGCGCCCGTCCAGCCCGACCAGAACCGCCGCCTTTTCGTCCACCACCGCTTCGGGCAGGACGAAATGCTCGCCATACAGGTGGTTGAAGCGAGCGGCGATGTCGCGGGCCATTTCCAGATGCTGGATCTGGTCCTTGCCCACCGGTATCTTGCTGGCCTTGAACATCAGAATGTCGGCCGCCATCAGAATCGGGTAGCAGAACAACCCCATGCTGATCCCCTTGTCGGGGTCCTTGTCGGGATCGGCCACGTTGTCGGCCACCGCCGCCTTGTAGGCGTGGGCGCGATTCATCAATCCCTTGGCGGTGACGCAGGTGAGGATCCAGGTCAGCTCCAGGATTTCCGGGACGTCGGTCTGAGCGTAGAAGATGACGTTCTCGACATCCAGTCCCAGCGCCAGCCAGGTGGCGGCGACTTCCAGCCGGGAACGATGCACCAGCGCCGGGTCCTGACATTTGACCAGGGCGTGATAGTCGGCCAGGAAGTAGAACGATTGCACGTCCCGCCGCCGGCTGGCCTCGATGGCGGGCAGGATCGCGCCGACGTAGTTACCGAGATGCGGAGCGCCGGTGGTGGTGATGCCGGTAAGGGTAATTTCCATGATGGCCGCAAGATTCTTGGTTCGGGATTAGAAGAAGGAGGAGAACAGGGTCAGGATGAGGTGGCGAATACTGTTGACGATGGGCATCAGCACGTTGAACAGGCCGGCCCCCAACAACAGCACCAGAATGATCAGGCCATAGGGCTCGATCCGCGCCATGGCCAGACCGAAGCGATCCGGCAGCACGCCGGCCAGCACCCGCGAACCGTCCAGCGGCGGAATCGGCACCAGATTGAGCACGCCCAGCATGATGTTGATATTGATCCCGTACCCGCCCATCAGCAGCAGCGGTTCGCCCAACCATGGGAGTCCGGCTTGCAGGTGGTAACCCACCACCATCAACAATCCCCAGCCCAGGGCCATAAGCAGATTGGCGCTCGGTCCGGCCAGCGCCACCAGCGCCATGTCGCGCTTGGGTTGATGCAGGCGATGGTAGTTGACCGGTACCGGCTTGGCCCAGCCGAAGATGAAGCCGCCGAACACCGCCAGCAGCGCCGGGATCAGCACCGTGCCGATCGGGTCGATATGCCGCAACGGGTTCAGGCTGAGTCGGCCCTGGGCCTTGGCGGTGGTGTCGCCGCAGCGCAACGCCGCCCAGCCGTGCGCCACCTCGTGCAGGGTGATGGCCAGCAGCAGCGGCGGCGCCAGCACGATGAGCAGTTGAACCGTGGTCAATTCTTGCATGGCGCGATTATACGCAGCCCGGCCGGGCGCGGACTAGAGAAACGGGCTGGCGTCGCCCAACCCCTGACGGATCAGTTGCGGCGCTTCTTCGGTCAGGTCGAGCACGGTGGTCGGTTCGCGCTGGCCGGGACCGCCGTCGATGATCAGATCGACCTCGTTGGCCAGGCGTTCCTCGATCTCTTCGGGGTCGGACAGCGGCCAGTCGTCGCCGGGCAGGATCAGCGTGCAACTCATGATCGGCTCGCTCAGTGTCGCCAGCAGGGCGCTGACGATGGCGTTGTCCGGCACCCGGATGCCGATGGTCTTGCGACGGGGATGCTGCAAGCGACGCGGGACCTCGTGGGTGGCCTGCAAAATGAAGGTAAACGCCCCCGGCGTGACGGCCTTGAGCAAGCGGTAGCGCCGGTTGTCCACCTTGGCGTAGGTGGCGATTTCGGACAGATCGCGGCAGACCAGGGTGAAATTGTGATGGCGGTCGGTCTGGCGGATGGCGCGGATGCGCTCCGCCGCCGCCTTGTCCCCCAGTTGGCAACCCAGCGCATAGCTGGAATCGGTGGGATAGACGATCACGTCGCCTTCGCGCAGTCGCGCCACCGCCTGCGCGATCAGGCGCGGCTGCGGGTTGGCGGGATGGATTTGTAAAACGCGGCTCATGGCCCTACTATTTCCAATTCGTGGATGACAATCGGTCAGGCAACTTGCCAGCCTGGCGTTGCCCGGTCAAGACGGCGATGGCAAAGCCGTCTCTTTTTTTGTCCCTCGCCGCCGTTTCCCACACTCCATGGAACCTCGCTACCGGCATGAAACTGCTGTTCGACTTTCTGCCCATCCTGCTGTTCTTCGTCGCCTACAAGCTCGCGGATATCTACGTCGCCACCGGCGTGCTGATCGGCGTCACCCTGGCTCAGGTCGGCTGGATCTGGCTGCGGCAACGCCGGGTCGAGAAACTACCGCTATTTACCGCCGGATTGGTGCTGGTACTGGGCAGCCTGACGCTCATTCTGCACGATCCGGTTTTCGTCAAATGGAAACCCACGGTGGTGAACTGGCTGTTCGCCCTGGCCTTTATCGGCAGCCGTTTCATCGGCCGGCAAACCCTGTTGGAACGCATGCTGGGCGGTCAAATGGAACTTCCAGCCCGAATCTGGATCAACCTGACGTTTATGTGGGCTATTTTTTTTCTTCGTCATGGGCGTGGTCAATCTATATGTGGCGTTCACGTTCGACGAAAACACCTGGGTCAATTTCAAACTGTTCGGGATGTTGGGCCTGACTCTGGTGTTCGTGTTGGTGCAGGCGGCTTACATGAGCCGTCATCTCAAAACCGACGATGCCCCGTCAAAGGAGTCCTGATCCATGCTATACGCTATCATCGGCCGTGATGTGCCGGGTACTCTGGAACAGCGGTTGGCGGCTCGTCCCGCTCATCTGGAACGCCTGAACGCCCTGCTGGCCGAGGGTCGGCTGGTGTTGGCCGGACCGCTGCCGGCCATCGACAGCCCCGATCCCGGCCCAGCCGGTTTTCAAGGCAGCCTGGTGGTCGCCGAATTCGCCGCGCTGGAAGAAGCCCGAGCCTGGGCCGACGCCGATCCCTACGTGGCCGCCGGTGTGTATGCGGCCGTCGAGATTTACCCGTTCCGCAAGGTGCTGCCGGCATGACCGACCGCGTCGCCCTGATCGAGGAACGGCTGCGTGGCGCGCTGGCTCCCGAACGCCTGCAAATCATTGACGACAGCGCTGCCCATGCCGGTCACGCCGGCGCGCGCGAGGGCGGCCATTTCACTATTCACATCGTTTCATCGGCCTTTACCGGCAAGACGCTGATTCAGCGCCACCGCCTCATCAACGCGGCGGTGGCCGACCTGATGCGCCGGGAAATCCACGCCTTGAGCATCAAAACCGCGATTTCTCCGGCGGAGCAAGGTTTGCATTGACGACAAAGTACGCGACCCCGGTCGAATAGTCCTCTTCTGGAAACAACCCAACCCCTGGAAACAACGAAATGAATAAACCGCACAAGTTGACTCTTCCGTTACTGGCGCTGTCCTCCGGCCTGCTGCTGTCCAGCGTGGCGCTGTCCGCCGACGACAAAAAAAGCCGAGGCAGCCCCCGCCGCCACGCCCGCCGCCGTCCAAGGCCGCGCCCGCCGCGCCCGCCGCGCCGCAAGCTGCGTTCACCATCCCCGATCCAGTCGCGGTGGTCAACGGTAAGGCGATTTCCAAGGCGGCCTTCGAGCAGTATGCCCAGCAGTTGCGCGGCAAGGCCAAGGTCGATTCGCCGGATGCCAGCAAGTCGCTGGTCGACCAACTGGTCATGGAAGAACTGCTGGTGCAGCAGGCCAACAAGCAGAAGCTGGAAGATGACCCGCAAATCAAGCAACAGTTGGAAATGATCCAACGCAGCCTGCTGGCCAGTACCGTGGTGCGGCGGATGCTGAGCGAAAACGCGCCCAGCGAAGATGCCATCAAGAAAGAGTATGAAACCGCCGTCGCGGCGATGAAGGGCAAGGAGTACAAGGCCAGCCACATCCTGGTGGACTCCGAGGACAAGGCCAAGGAGGTCATCGCCGAACTCAAGAAAGGCGGTAAGTTCGCCGAACTGGCCAAGGCCAAATCCAGCGACAGTTCCGCGGCCAACGGCGGCGATCTGGGCTGGTTCACGCCGAGCATGATGGTGCCACCGTTCGCGCAGGCCGTCGCCAAGATGGAAAAGGGCAAGTACAGTGAGGAGCCGGTGCAGACGCCGTTCGGCTGGCACGTCATCCTGCTGGAAGATGTCCGCGACGCCAAGCCGCCGACCCTGGACGAATTGCGGCCACAGATCGCTCAGATGTTGCAGAGCCGGATGGTGAACGACTATCTGGAAAAGCTGCGCGCCGGCGCCAAGATCGAAATCAAGGAAATTCAGGTCAGCGCGACCGAACCCGCCAAGGCCGAACCTGCCAAGACCGAGAAGAAATAACTGCCCGAGTCAGCCTGAGATGGCAGCCGGCAAGCCGGCTGCTATCCCTCCAGCAGACTCAACAGTCCTGCCTCGTCCAGCACCCGCACCCCCAGTTCCCGCGCTTTGTCCAATTTGGAACCTGCGTCGTGGCCCGCCACCACGTAATCGGTTTTCTTCGACACGCTGCCCGCCACCTTGGCGCCCAGCGCCCGCAACCGTTCGGAGGCCTGGTCGCGAGTCAGCGATTCCAAGGTGCCGGTCAGCACGAAGCTCTTGCCCGTCAGGGATTCCCCGGTACTGGTTTGCACGGCCATCGCTGGCCACCGTACCCCAGCGGCCAGTAACCGAGCCAGCACTTCCTGGTTGTGTGGCTCCTGAAAGAAGGCAAGAATGGCGGCGGCCACCACCGGACCGACATCCGGCACTTGCAGCAAGCGGGTTTCATCGGCCGCCAGCAGCGCTTCCAGCGTACCCAAATACCGCGCCAAAGCCCGCGCCGTGGCTTCTCCAACCTCACGGATTCCCAACGAATACAGGAATCGTTCCAGCGAGGTATCCTTGCTGCGTTCCAGTGCTTCGACCAGATTGGCGGCGGATTTGGCGCCCATCCGTTCCAAACCGGCCAGCGTCGTTGCATCGAGCGCGTACAAATCGGCGGGATCGTGCACCAGGTTCCGCTCGATCAGTTGCTCCACCAACTTGTCACCCAGTCCATCGATGTCCATCGCCCGGCGCGAGGCGAAATGGCGGATCGCTTCCTTGCGTTGGGCGCGGCAATACAAGCCGCCGACACAGCGAGCGACCGCTTCGCCTTCCGGGCGGATAACCCGCGATCCGCATACCGGGCAGAGGGCCGGCATCGTGAATGGTTGCGTGCCGGGCGGGCGGCGCTCCAATACCACGCCGACTACTTCGGGAATGACGTCACCGGCCCGACGCACGACGACGGTATCGCCCACTCGTACATCCTTGCGCGATACTTCATCGGCGTTGTGCAATGTCGCATTGGTGACGGTGACGCCGCCGACGAACACCGGATTGAGCCGCGCCACCGGGGTGATCGCGCCGGTGCGACCAACCTGTACCTCGATGGCCTCGACCACGGTCAGCTCTTCCTGAGCCGGAAATTTATGCGCCACCGCCCAGCGTGGTTCGCGGGTGCGGAAACCCAGTTGCCGTTGCCAGGCGAGGCGGTTGACCTTGTACACCACGCCATCGATATCGAAGGGCAGCGTATCGCGCTGCTCGGCGATGGCATGATGAAAATTGATCAGACCCTCCGCGCCCCGCGTCACCGTGCGTTCTTCGCATACCGGCAGTCCCAGCGTGGCCAGCGCATCGAGCATCGCGCCATGGGTGGTCGGGATCTCCCAACCTTGCACCTCGCCCAACCCGTAGGCAAAAAAGGACAGCGGCCGTTTCGCGGCCAAACTCGGGTCGAGTTGCCGGATGCTGCCCGCCGCGCCGTTGCGGGGATTGACCAGGGTGGGCAACCCCGCGGCGCGTTGCCGGGCGTTGTAGCGTTCGAAGTCCGCGCGGCTCATGTACGCTTCGCCGCGTACTTCCAAAACCTCGGGCGCGGCGCCTTGCAACCGGAGCGGCACGGCCCTGATAGTGCGCACATTCTGAGTGACATCCTCGCCGGTCTCGCCATCGCCACGGGTGGCTGCCAGGACCAGTGCGCCCTGTTCGTAGCGTAGGCTGATGGCCAAGCCGTCGAATTTCAACTCGCAGGCGTACTCGACCGGTTCCGCATCGTCGCCCAGATCCAGCTCGCGTCGTACCTGGGCATCAAAGGCCACCGCGCCGTCCGGGCCAGTGTCGGTTTCGGTGCGGATGGACAGCATCGGAACCCGATGTCGCACCGGTACGAATGCCGCCAGCGGTTTGCCACCCACTCTCCGGGTCGGAGAATCGACGGCGATCAGCTCCGGATGGGTGGTTTCCAACTCCTGAAGCTCCCGAAACAGCCGGTCGTACTCGGCGTCGGGAATTTCCGGATCGTCCAGCACATAGTAGCGGTAGCCATGCCAGTTGAGCCGTTCGCGCAGCCAAGCGGCCCGATGTCGCGGATCGGTGAAAAGCGCCATGTCGCTCTCGCGCCATCAGAGCGGCTGTGCGCGCCGCTGCCGCTCCAGCTCGGCGACTTCGTCGCGCAAGCGCGCGAGCGCCTGATTGGTCATTCGGTTGCGTTGCTCGTCACAAATCAACCCGCCCAACCTCTGAGCCAGTTGGTCGGCGGTAATGACCAGCAGGTCCAACGCCTTCATTTCCTCAAGCGGTCCGGGTAGCTTCATGAATAGCAGCAGGCCCGGCGTATGCAGTTCCTGCAAGGTTTGCGGCTCGAACGAGCCGGGCTTGCGCAGATGGGCGAGGCCGAGGATCGGGACATCGGCGGCTTCCGTCTCCGGGAACAGCTCGTACAACCCCGCAGGATTCAGACGAAATCGCAGCGCCTCGGCCACGACCTGGATTTTGGGGCCGTGAAAGAGCTGGTGCCGTGATGCCATCACGGTCAGCACCAGGGTCATTTTTGGCGAGCGCGGCGGCGCGGTGGGTTCCTGCCGCGACTCTTGTGGTGGGGGTGCTAGCGTGGTGGACGGGCACGCTTCGCTATCGTCGACCGGCGCCTCCGCTTCGACCATCGTCGTGGAGCCCTGGCGATTGATGGGTCGAATTTCCACATCCACCAGCACCTTGTCGGCCAGAGGGTGACTGGGAGTGATGCGGCCCAACTCGCCAAAATCATGCCCATCGACCTCTTCTTCGTCCGGCGTTCGCGTTCGCGTGTCGCCCAGCACCGGCTCCTTGGAGAGCCGATGTCGGCGGTTGCCGATTTCTTCCTTCAGATGCGAGCGGATGCCCCAGAGGTAAATCAGGATAACGATGACGGCCCCGATGACGGCCAGCAACCACTGTAATTGTGTTTTGTCCAATTCCATGAATCGAAAGCCTCAGATTGCGCCTGTCGCAATAATGAGATTATGTCGCGATAAGAGACCACACTGTCAAACCGCCATTGCCGCCATCGGCGGACTGGGGGTTACAGCCTCCGTTTATACTGTAATCCCTGGGCTTTCACAAATGACATCCGCCGCGCCCAGCCCGGAGGCGGCCCACGCGTCGAGAGCGGCTAGCCGGCCACGGCCAGTCGCGCCGCCGCCGCGACATCGACCGCGACCAACCGCGACACCCCAGGCTCCTGCATGGTCACACCGGCCAGATACTCGGCAATCTCCATGGTCGCCTTGTTGTGGGTGATGAAAACGAACTGTACCCGCGTCGACATATCGCGGACCAGCGCGCCGAACCGGCCGACATTGGCTTCGTCCAGCGGTGCATCCACCTCGTCCAGCAAGCAAAATGGCGCCGGGTTGAGCTGAAAAATGGCGAACACCAGGGCGACCGCAGCCAATGCTTTCTCACCGCCGGACAAGAGGCTGATCGACCCGACCCGCTTGCCCGGCGGTTTGGCCATGATCGCCACTCCGGCGTCCAGCACGTCCTCGCCGGTCAGTTCCAGATGGGCTTGGCCACCGCCGAACAGTCGGGGAAACAGTTCACTCAAGCCAGCGTTGACCCGTTCGAAGGTGTCCTGGAAGCGAGCGCGAGTCTCGCGGTCAATTTTGCGAATGGCGTTTTCCAGAGTGGTCAGCGCTTCCAGCAGATCGGCGTTCTGGGCATCGAGATACTGCTTGCGCTCGGACAATTGGGCGAACTCCTCGATGGCCGCCAGATTGATGGGACCCAGTCGCTGGATACGCCGCTCCATCTGCTCCAAGCGCGCCAGCCAGTCAGCTTCGGCTGCGGTTTCCGGCAGGGTGGGCAATACCGCCTCCGGTTCGGCGGCCAGCTCGTGCAATTGCTCGCGCAGGTTCTGCCGGCGCACTCGCGCCTCACCCAGTGCCAGCCGCTGCTCCTCGATCCGCTGGCGCTGGGTTTCGACCTGCCGCTCGCGACGGGCGCGGGACTGCTCACCGGCTTCCAATGCCGCGTCCTGGGCTTCGAGAGCGTGGCGAGCCTCGCGTAGTTCCGCTTCGACCGTGAGCCGGGTTTCCAGCCAGCCGGCCAGTTCGTCTTCGATGGCGGCCCGCGCCGCGCTGTCATCGCCGGCGCGTTCCTCGATCAACCGCGCTTGCCGCGCCTGCAACTGTTGCCGTTGGGTATCCAGCCTTGCCATGGCCTGGCCGGCGGCACTCGCCCGCACCCGCAGGGTTTCGATGGCTGCTGCCTGGCGGGCCGCCGCCTGGCGGGAGGTATCCGCTCGGGCGCGGCACTGTTGGATCCGCGCGCGCAGTCGCTCCTGGTCTCCGCTCAGCGCCGCATGTTCGATCTTCAGATTCTCCAGCGCCAATAGCGTTTCCTCCAATCGCAGCCGGGCCAGTTGCACCTGTTCCCGATCCTGCTCGCATTGATCGCGCAGTTCGGCGAGTTCCTCGGTCAGCGTGGCCCGGCGGGCGCGGGCTTGCTCCCAGCGAGCCTGCACGGTGTTACATTCTCCCTGCAAGCGGGCATGGTCGCGATGATCCTGATTGACGGTCTGCTGGAGATCGCGGCGTTCGCGTTCGCGTTCGCGCTGCTGGGCGCGGAGCTGCTCCAGATGCGCGGTTTGCCGTTCCAGTGTCACTGCGTCCGCATCGAGCGCGGCGGCGAGCCGGCGGATTTCCCGCTCGCGCGCCAGTACCCCGTCGCTGCCTTCCCGCGCCAGCCGCAGCCAGCGACGCCCGCATAACACGCCATCCGGCGTGACCAGCGCCTCGCCGTCGCGCAGCTCCGCACGACGCGCCAGTGCTTCCGTCAGGGTGGCAGCGGTATCGACCCCCAGCAAGGCGGCGAGCGGCCACGGCGCGCGCACCCGCGCGGCCAAGCCCTCCGGCGGTGCCGCGTCCCCGAACTCGTCCGGGAAGATTTCCAATAGAGTCAACCGGCCCTGCGGTAGTTCGACGGCGGCGTGCGCCAGCGGGTCCAGACTAGGCAGGCAGACTGCGTCCAGCCAGCCGGCCAGCGCCGTTTCCACCGCTGCTTCCCAACCAGGCTCCACTTCCAACTGCTCCGCCAATCGCGGTGCTTCGGCCAGCCCTCGGGCGCGCAGCCAGGTATCCGACTCGCTTTCATGCCGACCCAGCGCCGCTTCCTGCAAGGTTTGCAGCGAGGCCAGCCGGCCGCGTCCGGCCAGCAGCCGTTCCCGCAATTCCCGCAGCGCCGGATCGGCCTGCTGCTGGGCTTCGCGGTTGGCGATCAGGTCGGTTTCGATCCGCGCCAGTTGCTCTTGACGATGTTTCAGGTCGGCGGCCGCCGCCTGTTCGGCCGAGCGTCGTTCGGCCAGCTCTACATGCAGATCGGCCTCGGTCAGTTGCTCCCGTTCGAGCCGCAGCCGCTCCAAGCGCTGCTCGTTCCGCGACAGTTGCCGCTCCAGGTGTTCGATCCGGGTCCGCTCCACTTCGGCCTGCCGCAGCACTTCGCCATGGCGCCGATTGAAGGTTTCCCAGGCGGCTTGTCCCTCGTGCAGGTCGGTTTCGGCGGCGGTCAGCGCGGCGGCGGCATCCGCCTCTTCGGTCAGCAGCCGGGTCAGTTCCGGTTCAGCGGCGGCGAGTGCCGTCGCCAGTTCGTCTTGTTGCTCCCGATCCACCCGCCATTGCTCGTCCACCTGCGCCAGCGCCGCCACGACCTGATCCCATTCCTCCTCACGCCGTTGACTCAGTTCGCGTTGGTGTTGCAGCGCCTGTTCGAGTCGGCTGATTTCCGCGCCGGCTTGGTAGTAACGGCCTTGGTGATCATTGAACGCATCGTTCAACTCCAGACGCCGGGCGCGGCCGATCTCCAATTGGGCTTCCAGTTGGCGCTGTTCGGCCAGCAGCGCTTCCAACGCGGTTTCCTCTTGGCGCAGCGCGTGTTCGCGGTCGCGACTGTCGGCTTGCAGGTTGCGCCAGCGCAGCGCCAGCAATTCGGCGCGCAGGCGGCGTTCCTCGGCGCGATAGTCGCGATACTGCTCGGCGGCCCGAGCCTGCCGCTGCAAATGATGCAGTTGCCGGCCCAACTCCTCGCGCACATCGGTGAGTCGGTCGAGATTTTCGCGAGTGTGGCGGATGCGGGTTTCGGTCTCGCGCCGGCGCTCCTTGTACTTGGAGATGCCGGCCGCTTCCTCCAGGAAGATGCGCAACTCGTCGGGTTTGGACTCGATCACCCGCGAAATCATGCCCTGTTCGATAATGGCATAGCTGCGCGGCCCCAATCCGGTGCCCAGGAAGATGTCGGCGATGTCCCGGCGGCGGCAGCGCGTGCCGTTGAGGAAGTAGCTGGACTGGCCATCGCGGCCGACCAGCCGTTTGATCGCGATTTCGCCGTAGCTGGCCCAAGGACCACCCAAGCGGCCCTGGCTGTTGTCGAACACCAGCTCGACGCTGGCCTGTCCGACCGGTTTGCGACTGGCCGAGCCGTTGAAGATCACGTCGCTCATGCTCTCGCCGCGCAAGCTGCGGGCCGAGCTTTCCCCCATCACCCAGCGCACCGCGTCGATGATGTTGGATTTGCCGCAACCGTTGGGACCGACGACGCCCAGCAGGTTGCCGGGCAAATGTAACACGGCGGGGTCCACGAACGACTTGAACCCCGCCAGCTTGATCTTGCTCAGCCGCATGGGTGCGTCGGACGCAGGCTCCGCACCGGTCAGGCCCGGCGGACCAGCGGTTGCAGCACCGCTTCGATGGCGTCCAGATCCGGAATGATGATCGGCTGATCCTGATAGCGCGCCCAACACAGAGCGCCCGGCCGGCGCAGATCCTCCGCCGAAACCTCCGGGTCCAGCTTGATATCCTGGCGCGTCAGGTTAAGCGGCCTGGGCGCCGCAGTACCCAGGATGCCGAAATACGGCAGTTTGGTGTCGGTGCCCAGGGTATTCAGGATAATGATGCGGGAATTGAGATCGGCCTCGGGCGTCACCCGGAAAATCAGTCGCCCCAGGCTGATCAGCGGCGTGGTCAGATTTCGCCACAACATGGCGCCGACCACCCAGTGCGGCGCCGCCTCGATCCGCAAGGGCGTGGCGAATGGCAGGACTTCGAGCACAAAGCTGTTCGGCAGGAGGACCTGACCGCCTTGTAAGGCGACCAACAAGCAACGCAGGTTCGCGGAGACTTCTTCCATTACGGTATCCATGCAAGGTGCGGAGGTGCCCGGACCGGGTCCGCGCGTCTCAGGTAATCAGCTCCAGGGCGTGCTCGCCGAGAATCTTGCGGATCGACTGCATCAACTGTTCTTCCTGATAAGGCTTGGTCAGGTAGTCGTTGACGCCCAGCTTCATCGCGCGCTCGCGGTGCTTCTCACCACCACGCGAGGTGACCATGATGATGGGCAGGTGTTGCAGGCGCGCTTGATTGCGGATGTGGGCGAGCACTTCGAAACCGTCCATGCGCGGCATCTCGATGTCGAGGATCGCCAGATCCGGCACTTGGGTCTGCAGCAGGGCCACTGCGTCCACACCATCCTTGGCCGTGACGACCTGAATGTTGTGGCGCTCCAGGATGCGGGCGGTGACCTTGCGCATGGTGATCGAGTCGTCGATGACCATGATGCCGATCTTTTCCTGCCGCGCCTCCTGCCGCGCCATCCGCAGGGCACGGCTTTCCGCCTGCTTCTGCTGTTGCGAGCCGATATTACGCACCAGCGCCGCCAGATCCAGCACCACCACCACCCGACCGTCGCCCAGCACGGTCGCTCCGGAAATACCCGGCATGTTGTTGAACTGAGGGCTGACCGGCTTGACGATAATTTCCTGGTTGCCCAGTACGGCTTCGACCTGCAGGGCGGCGCTGGCCTCGGCACTGCGGAACAGCAGGGTCGGCGGCCGGCGATCCTTGACTTCCTCGAACGGCAGCATGTGTTCGCTACCGGCCAGAATGCCCAGATTATGGATCGGGTAACCGCGCTCGTTGTGCTGGTGCTGGACCTGTTCGCCCGTCAGATAAGCTTGGAACGCGCTCTCCTGAATGCGGGTCACCAATTCGATGCTGAGCAGGGGAATGGCAAAGATGGCATTGCCGGCCTTGGCCAACAGTGCCTGGGTAACCGCCAGCGAAAACGGCAGGCGAACGATGAAACGCGATCCCTGGCCGGGTTCGGTCTGGATCAGCAAGGCGCCGCGCATGGCCCGAATCGCCGCGTTGACCACATCCATGCCAACGCCACGCCCGGCAATCTGGGTGACCGCCTTGGCGGTGGAAAAGCCGGGACGCAGCAACAGCGCGATCAGCTCTTCCTGACTGGCTGGCTGATCAGGCAGCAAAAAGCCTTTTTCCTCGCCCTTGGCGCGGATTGCGTCGAAATTGAGGCCGGCGCCGTCGTCGCTCAGTTCCAGCACCAGTTCCGCGCCTTCCCGATGCAGGCTCAGGGTGATGGTGCCGATTTCGGGCTTTCCAACCGTCCGGCGCTGTTCCGGCGCCTCGATGCCATGCGCCAGTGAATTGCGCAGCATGTGTTCCAACGGGGCGACCATGTTTTCCAGTACGGTGCGGTCGACTTCCGCCTCCTCGCCACCGACCAGCAATTCGGCGCGCTTGCCCAATTCCTGGGCCGCCTGCCGCACCACTCGCCGCAGCCGCGGAACGATGCTGCCGAATCGCACCATGCCGGTGCGCATCAAACCTTGCTGGATTTCCTTGTTGACCTTGGCCTGCTGGTCGAGCAGCGAGCCGACCTCGCGGGTCTGTTCGCCCAAGGTATTGCCAACGTTGCCCAAGTCGTCGGCGATTTCCATCAGCGAGCGGCTGAGCTGCTGCAGCTCGGTGAAACGATCCAGTTCCAGCGGATCGAATTCCAGTTGGTGCGCCTTGGCGCCCGTATCCTGCCGCGACTGAATACGGGCTTCGGCCTGCGTGGCAAGATGGGTCACCTGCCGGCGCAACCGGATGACGGTTTGCTCCAACTCGTTGAGGTTGAAGCTCATCGCGTTGACGCCCTGATCGATCCGGGCGCGGAAAATGCTGCTCTCGCCCATCTGATTGACCAGGGTATTGAGCAGCGCGGCGCTGACGCGGATGCTGTCGGTGGGCGCGGCGGCGGCCGGTTTTTCCGTGGGCTGCGCCATCGCCGCGACCCGGGTGGCGGCGACGGGGGCAGCAACGGGCTTGGGCGCCACCACGGGTTTGCCGCCCAGTACGCCGTGCAGCTCGTCGATCAGGTTTTGCACGTCTGGCGCTGGCTCGCCGCCACCCCGCAACATGCGATGCAGGCCGTCCAGGGCACGCTGGACGGTGTCCAGGATGGCCGGCGCGGCTTGCAGCGCTCCCTTGCCGAGCGCGTCCAACACCGATTCGGCGGCGTGGGCCAGATCGCCGACCGTCATGAAGCCGGCCATGCGCGAGCTGCCCTTGAGCGTATGCATTTCCCGGCGCAGGTCGTTCAGCAGTTCCACGCTATCCGGTTCGCCGCGCAACTGCCGCAGGATGGCATCGCTGGAATCGAGAATTTCGCTCGCCTCGGACTGGAAAACCTGGGCCAACTCTTGATCCAGCTCGGTCATGGCCTTGAGCGCGCCGGCCTCCGGCGCCGCGGTCGGCTCAAGAGACGCAGGCACCGTGGGCGGTAGTTCCTCGACCGGCCGGCCGGCGGCGGCTGCCTCGGCCAAACGATGCAAATCGCCAATCAAGTTGGTCGCGGGTGCCGGCTCCAAGCCAGCGCCGGCCTCCGCCAGCATTCGGTTCAGCCGATCTAGGGCCTGCTGCAGGACATCCAGCACGACCGGCGTCGTACCTCCCGCCTTGCCAAGCACATCCAACACCGATTCGGCGGCGTGGGCCAGATCGCCGACCGTCATGAAGCCGGCCATGCGCGAGCTGCCCTTGAGCGTATGCATGCCCCGACGCAGGTCATTCAGTAGGCCGGGCTGATCGGGCTCGCTACCCAGCCGCTGCAGGATGGCATCGCTGGCATCGAGAATTTCGGTGGCTTCGTACTGGAAGACCTGGGCCAGTTCCAAATCCATCGCCGGGGGCGCACCCGATTCCAGTTCGGCGGCGACGGGTTCGGCCGGCACCGGGGGCTGGACCACGGGCGGCGGCAATTCGATCCTGATCGGGCCAGCCGGCGCGACCGCAACCGGCGGCGGCTCGACCTCGACCAGCTCGGCCGGTTTGGTCGGCTTGGTCGGTTCGATTGCCGTCGGGACGACTTCGTTCGGCGTGCCTTGCAACAGCGCGGCGGCGCGCGCCGCCAACGCCGCCAACGCCGCCAACGCGTCTTCCGTTACCGGTGCTTCACCGATCAACGGTTCCAGCGCGACAGCGGCTTCCTCGACCAATTCGGCCATGGCCATGGACGCCGATGCCGTATTGTTCAGTACGTGGCTCAGCAGGTCCTCGAAACACCAGGCGAAATCGCCGATCGCGGTTGCGCCGACCACGCGCCCGCTGCCCTTGAGGGTATGGAAAGCCCGGCGCAAGCTGACCAATGCTTGACGATCGGCCAAGTTTCGCTTCCAGAGGACCGAATACTCGCGAATAGCGGCCAGTTCGCCGCGCGCTTCCTCGAGAAACACCTCCATGAATTCCGGGTCGATCGCGGCCGCAGCCGCGCGCTCCGACGGTGGCGCGGTGACTGGTTCCACCCGGAGCGACGGCGGCGCGGTGACTGGTTCCACCCGGANCGACGGCGGCGCGGTAACTGGTTCCGCCCGGAACGACGGCGGCGCGGTGATCGGTTCTTCGACTTCGGCTTCTTCGCTTTCGGCGGCCAAGGTTTGTGCTCGCGCCGCCAGTGCCGGCAAGGCGTCCAGCTCACCCCCTCGCAATGGGGTTTCACCCACCAGCGGCTCCAACGCCGCCACCGCCGCGGCAATCGCCGAAATGATGGTCTGGCTGGCTGCTACCTTGCCGGCCAGAATCTGGTTCAGTAAGTTTTCGTATTCCCAGGCGAAATCGCCGATTACGGTCGCACCGACCATGCGACCGCTACCTTTGAGGGTATGGAAAGCGCGGCGGACGATGGCCAGCGCGTCATGATCCTGCAAATTTTCCTGCCAGCGGAGCAATTGCTCCCGCACGGCCGCCAGCTCGCCGCGCGCCTCCTCCAAAAAAAACCTCGATGAATTCGGGATCGGCATCCGTCAGTCCGAGCAGAGTCTCAAACCCGGGTACATCGGTTGCGGCCTCCGGCATGGACGGCGCGACCCTGTCGATCTCGGACATTCCCGGTTTCGCCTCCAGCTCGGCCGGGTCGGAGACGAGGCCGGGCGGTGACAACGCCGATGTTTCAGGCAATGCCGGTAAATTGAGCAGGGTCTCCATCTGAGCCAGTTGTTCTTCCGCCGCAAGCAAAATCGCCGCCGGTGCCGGTCCCCCGCCACTCAGAGGTTTCAGGCAGTGACCCAACCCAACCAGGATCTCGGCGCAGACTCCGTTGACCAGTGGGCCATAGTGTTCGGCGGCACCACCGGCCAACACCTCGACGATCCGACTTAGCCGACCGAGCACCGCAGTGGCGCGGGTCCATTTTCGTTCGGCCAGCACCTGATGGAGCGTCCGCAGATCGTCTCGCAGGGCCGCCCAGGATTCCGGCTGGTCGGCGGCATTTTCCAATTCGGTGGCAACGGTTTGCCGCAGTCGCTTCAGAATATCCATGATCGCGTGCAGCGCCGTGAACGCCTCCATGGGATCGGCGGCTGGTTCGGTATCGGTATCTGGCGCGCTCGATCGCGCCAGACGCAAGGTGTCAGCCATCTCCAGCAATTGGCCATCCGGGTGCTGATCGTGGGGAGAGAGACAGGCATTCAGATAGCCGATCAGATGTTCGGCGGCCTGCTGTAGCATCGCCAGGTCGGGAGGCTGGAACGTTCCATCCATCAGCGCCAAGATCATCGAACGCATTTCGTTCAACAGGACGACCGCTTCGCGATGCTCCAGCATCGCCAACGGGTCGCGGATCCGCTCGATGGCGCCGAGCATCGCTTCCAGCGACGCCAGATCGGCGCCATCCTCGCGATATATATCCAGATTGGGCCGGAACCGGCTCAGAGCGAGCAGCAGGTCGTTTTTGAGATGCACCAAAGGATTGCCGGCGTTACGATGCGAGGAGACCATTACGCTACCTCCGCGCCGGATACCCGATCCGACTGGCCGTTGCCATTCGGACCCGAGCTTTTCGGGACAACCGCGCGCTTTTGCATCCCCGAACCTCGCTTCGCCAGCCAACCTCAACCAGGCAGCCTGAACCCGGCCACCGATTGCCGCAGTTCCTGCGCCAACTGGTTCAATTTACCGATGGCGGATGCGGTCGCCACGCTGCTCTCGGCAGTCTGCCCGGTAATTTCGTTGATGGACGTCATCGCGCCCGACACCCGCGAAGCCATCTCCGAGACCCGGCCGGCGGATTTGGAGATTTCGTCGATCAGTTCGGCCAGATTGGCGGATACCTTCTCAATCTCTTCCAGCGCCTCGCCGGCCTTTTCCGCCAACCCCGCGCCGCCGACCACCTCGGTGGTGCTCTTCTCCATGGAGATCACCGCCTCGTTGGTGTCGGCCTGAATGGTCTTGACCAGGGTTTCGATGCGTTTGGTGGCATTACTGGAGCGTTCCGCCAACCGCTGCACTTCGTCCGCGACCACCGCAAAGCCGCGACCGGCGTCGCCCGCCGCCGAGGCTTGAATCGCGGCGTTCAACGCCAGAATGTTGGTCTGATCGGCGATGTCGTTGATCAGCGCCACGATGTCGCCGATTTCCTGCGAGGATTCGCCCAGTCGCTTGATGCGCTTGGAGGTGTCCTGGATGTGCTCGCGGATGGTATTCATGCCGTTGATGGTGCGTCGTACCCGGTCGCCGCCCTCGTGGGCGATGCCCACCGATTTCTCGGCCACTTCGGCGGAGGCGGCGGTCTTCGACGACACCTCGTCCATGGAGTGCGCCATTTGCATGACAGTGGCGCTGGCGTTCTCGATTTGCCGAGCCTGAATTTCGCTGGACTTGGCCAGCCGATCGGCGATGGCGCTGGTTTCCTGCACGGCGGCGGCGACCAGCCCCGAGGTACTGTTGATCGTGGACACTAGATCGCGCAAAGCCTCGATGGCGTAGTTGACCGAATCGGCGATGGCCCCGGTGATGTCTTCGGTCACGCTGGCTTGCACGGTCAGGTCGCCTTCGGCCAGATTGCCCAGTTCGTCGAGCAGCCGCAGGATGGCATCCTGGTTGCGGCGGTTTTGCTCCTCGGTCTCCTGTTTGCGCAGCTCGGCCTCGATCAAACGGCCCCGGCTTGCATTGTTTTGAATGTAAAACAGCACGATCAACAGCACCAGAGCGATCACCCCCAGGATGTAGGCGATCTGATAGCTGAGCGGGATACCGAGCAGGCGCACCTGACGGCTGCCGCTGGCATAGGCTTCGAGCAGCTTGCTGGCCGCTTCCAGCAAGGCGTCGCCATTGTCCGCGATACTTTGCGCGGCGCTCTGGACCTTCACCAGTTCCGAGGCCTTGTCGACGATGCGAGTGGTTTCGGTTTCGATCGTTTTAAACAGATCGGCCAGTTCGGTCAGCTTGCCAGCGCTGTCGGGGATGCTCACGCGGTCGACTCCGAGCCGGGTATCGCCTTCCCGCATGCCCTTGAGGATCCGGCCAAACAAGTTCACGTTGCGGCTGAATCGGTCGGCGGTGGCGGCGGCGCTCAAGCCGCCCTCGGTCAGCATGCGCCTGAGATCGCTTTCGATCCGCTGTATCAGTTGGAGTTGGTTGGTGGCCAGATAGACCTGCCGAGGATCGACGCGGCTGTTGGCCATGCTCTTGGCGATCTCATCGGACAAGGTGCTCATCTGAGTCAGGGAGCTTTCCAGCAAGGGCTGGAAATTGCTGACCGAGATCACCGATTCGCGTCCGGCCAGAATGATGTCGCTTTCGTTCTTGACCGGATTCCAGCGGTCACTCAGATCCTCCAGAAACGGCTTGAGCTCGGCCGGCGGCGGCGGCAAGTTCAATGATTCACTGCCGCTCTTCTGATCGTTGAGTATCTGTTCGAAGCGGTCCCGGCTTTGCTTGAGCTTGGCGAACGCGGCCTCCTTGCCGCGAGCGGCCCCCAAGGCTTCGGTGACGATCGAGCGTGACAGCAGGCGCTGTTCGCCGGCCAGCTTCAACTGAGTTTCGTTGCGCGCGTCCTGCCGCTCCAGCAGGACAAAAGTAACGCCCATCAGCACGACAGACAGCACCAGCGCGCCCAGTAATGCCAGGTAAGTGATGGAAAATCCTTTCAGCGCCGAATGATCTCGCGAGTCACGCATTTCAATTTCTCGTTGAACTTGATCCTGACCGACCCCGTCCGATCTTGCTGCGGGGAAACTCTCGAAAACCTAGCTGGCCGCATTCAGAAATCCGGGGTCGGCCAGCAGCTTGCCGGTATCGAAAACCAACCAGTGCTGGTTGTTGTTCGAAAAACCCTCGGAAACATAGGGACGCAATCCCTCGTCGACGTTATCCAGCGAAGGCAGACGGTGCTGCGGGCCGAAATGCCGCATTCCGATAATCTCATCGGCCAGCAAGCCATAATCCCATTCTCCGGCACGCACGACGACGATTTGACTGCCCGGCAGCCGCGTGGTGGGCCGGCCTGTCAGAAAATCCCGCAAATCCGTCACCGAGATGACCTTACCACGAAGGTTGGCGATTCCCAGCAGCCAGCGCTTGACGCCAGGCACCCAAGTAATGTGGGGAACCGGGATGATTTCGGCCACATCGTCCATGGAGAATAGCAGGTTCCACGCACCCAGGCGCAGCGCCAACCGTCCGCGAATCTCCGATTGCTGCGCGCCAGTCACCGCGACCGGCACTCGCTCGCGGATGCGTTTGTCGAGTTGCAGCAGAACGTCGAACGGATGCAACGGATGAGGGGGTGTCGCAGGGGTGGTGGTTATTGCCGCATCTGCCACAAAATAGTCCTCTGAGCGGGATGGAGCCGGACGAACGGCCTCGCGCGGCCCGGATTGCTGGATCGATGGATCGTCTTCAGCCTGGATAACATGCCCGATCGTACCGCAACACATTAGTTTTTTTATTGTGATTTTTAGCATACTAATGACTGCGATGCCATGACAGAATCCGCATCCGTCCCTATTTCACACCCCGCGGATGCGCTTCGACCGTCCCGCACGGATGGTTCGGACCGCATCCACGCAACCTTACGGACCCGCCGGCCATGACGATCAAGCTCGGTGTGGTGATGGACCCCATCGCCACCATCACCATCAAGAAAGACACCACTTTCGCCATGCTGCTCGCTGCCCAGGCCCGTGGCTGGGAGCTGCATTACTTCGAACAGGCCGATCTGTACGCCCGCGCCGACACGGCGTTCGGCCGCGCCCGTCTATTGAGCGTGCGGGACGATAAAAACGGCTGGTTTTCCTTCCACGGCGAGCGAGAACTGCCGTTGGCGCAACTAGATGTCATCCTGATGCGCAAGGATCCGCCGTTCGATATGGAGTACATCTACACCACCTACCTGCTGGAACTGGCGGAAACGGCCGGGGTGCTGGTGATCAACAAGCCGCGCAGCCTGCGCGACGCCAATGAAAAATTCTTCGCTCTGAATTTCCCGCAGTGCTGTCCACCGACCTTGGTCGACCGGGAACCGACCCGGCTCAAGGCGTTCCTGAGCGAACACGCCGACATCGTGATCAAACCGCTGGACGGCATGGGTGGCGCCTCGGTATTTCGCCTGCGACAGGATGATCCCAACATTAATGTGATTCTGGAAACCCTCACCGCGCATGGCCAACGACTGACCATGGCGCAGCGCTATCTGCCGGAGATCACGGCCGGCGACAAACGCATTCTGCTGATCGACAGTGAACCGGTGCCGTATGCGCTGGCGCGGATTCCGCAAACCGGCGAGACTCGCGCCAACCTGGCGGCCGGCGGTCGCGGCGAGGGCCGACCACTCAGCGACCGCGACCGCTGGATTTGCGCTCAGGTCGCTCCGCGCCTGCGCGAAATGGGTCTGCTATTCGTCGGTCTGGACGTGATCGGCGACTTTCTGACCGAAATCAACGTCACCAGCCCGACCTGCGCGCGGGAGCTGGATGCCCAGTTCGGGTTGGATATCGGCGGCGATTTGATGGTTGCCATTGAACGGCGCCTGCGGCGCTGACGACCACCGGTTCGGTAATGAATGAGCGGAATCGTGCACGACACCGAGGTCACCGGCCGGTTGCTGCTGGCGTTGCTGCTGGCTTCCGGTCTGCACCTCGCCCTGCTGTTCGGCGTACCGGCCGATTGGTGGGCACTCCACTATTCCAAGCCCCCGCGCTTCGAAGTGGTGTTGCTGCCACCCGTCCCGGTACCGGCGAAGCCCGCCAGGGGGACTTCCATCCCGGAGCCCACCGCACCGGCCGCCGCCTCGCCACCATCGGTCGCTCAGCCCCCGGAACCCACTGCCCCCGTCGAGCTATCCCCGCCCGTATCGAAACCGATACCCGAACCGGTTGAGTCGGCTCAATCTCCCCCTCCGGTAACCCGGATCGAACCGACCGTCGCCACCAAGCCGGCCACGTCGCCAAAACGNCCGCCGGCGCCGCCCAACGCCGAAGCCGTCACCTCCCCCAAAACAGCCGGCCACGTCGCCAAAACGGCCGCCGCCCAAGCCGAAACCGCCACCTCTCCAAAAACCGACTCAGAAAGTCGAGGCAAATCCGCTTGCCAAACCATCTCATCCCTCCCAAGCACTTGCGGCGAAACCCGCCGCGCCGAAACCGACTCGATCTTCCCGCATTGCCAAGCAGCCCTCCGCTCCTGGTGGAACCCGTGCTCGCGGCCCGCTGAACAGCACCGCCCTACTGGGACAGATTGCCAGCCTGGATACGGAAATCCAGCAGCGGGCGAATGCCGGAGTACGCAGCCAGCGGGTCAACCTGGCCGACACCCGGTCGTTGGCTGGTTTTTACGCCGCTGACTGGGCGCGCAAGGTCACGCGCGTCGGTGAGATGAATTTTCCCGACGCGGCTCGGCGCCTGAACCTCAGCACCGGTCCTCTGTTGGAGGTCTCAATCCGCGCCGACGGCAGCTTGCGGGAAGTCCGCATCTTGCGTTCATCCGGCAACGCCGAACTCGATCGGGCGGCCCGGCGCATCGTCGAACTGGCCGCGCCCTATCCCCCCTTTCCAGCCGAACTGCGCCGACAGGTTGACCTGCTGCGGATCGAAAGTCCCTGGCGTTTCGACCCCGGCGGCCGGATTCGGGCGCGCTGAAGCCGGCGGCTTGTCAAGGTAGGATCGAATCCCGATACTATGATCATGACCGAGCCCACCTACCTGACCAATCAGTTTCTGATCGCCATGCCGATGCTGGCGGATCCGAACTTTTTTTCAGACAGTGACTTATCTCAGCGAGCACAACGACAGCGGCGCGCTGGGTCTGGTCATCAACCGACCGCTGCAACTGACGCTCGGGCAGTTGTTCGAACATCTCCAGATCACCACCGACCGACCCGATATCGCGGGATTGCCGGTTTACCACGGCGGCCCGGTCCAGCCGGAGCAGGGTTTCGTCATCCATAGCCCGCTCGGTGACTGGGGCGCCACCCTGCGGGTCACCGAACGGATCGGCATCACCACCTCCCGCGACATCCTGCAGGCGGTGGCGCGGGGCGAAGGCCCGGAACAGATGCTGGTCGCCCTCGGTTACGCCGGTTGGGGACCGGGACAATTGGAGCAGGAAATGGCGGAGAATGCCTGGCTGTCGGGTCCCGCCGATCCCGACATTCTGTTTCACAGGCCCAGCGACCAACGCTGGCTGGCCGCCGCCGCCCTGCTGGGGATCGACCTGACCCTGCTGTCCGCCGATGCCGGCCACGCCTGATCCGCCGGAACCGGCGGCCGCTCCATCGGCGTCGGACGCACGCCAATCCCCGCGGGTGGTGTTGGGTTTCGATTTCGGCCGGACCCGCATCGGCGTCGCGACCGGCGTGGCGATCACCGGCGCGGCCCAACCCCTGCGGGTGTTGCCGGTACGCCGACAGCGCCCAGACTGGGATGCCATCGACCGGCTACTCGCCGAATGGCGACCGGATCTGCTGGTGGTCGGAGTGCCGCGCCACGCCGACGGCAGCGCCAACGCCATGACCGTGGCCGCGTTGCGCTTCAGCCGCCAGTTGCATGGCCGTTTTCGCCTGCCGGTGGCGACCATCGACGAACGGCTGTCCTCCTGGGAAGCCGAACAACGCGCTTTCGAGCCGGTCGTCGGCCGTCGACGCGGTGACGGCGCGGCGCTGGATGATCGGGCGGCGGCGCTCATTCTGGAAAGCTGGTTCAACCAACAACGGAGCCTCGCATCGTGCGCGACGCCGAATTCCTGATCGAAGTGATGGCCGGGCAGCTACAGGATCTGCTGGTCCGACGCAGCATCGCCGAACCGGCGCTGGTGGGGGTGCACACCGGCGGCGTCTGGGTCGCCGAACGCTTGCACCAGCGGCTTGGCATCGCCACGCCGCTCGGCCGGCTGGATATTTCCTTCTACCGCGACGACTTCAGCCGGATCGGCGTCAATCCGCAGGTTCGCCCCTCGGAGCTGCCGTTCGACGTGGACGACCGTCACCTGGTGCTGATCGACGATGTGCTCCATACCGGCCGCACCGTGCGCGCCGCGCTGAACGAATTGTTCGACTATGGCCGCCCAGCGTCGGTGCTGCTGGCGGTGCTGGTCGATCGCGGCGGTCGGGAGTTGCCGGTCGAAGCCAACGTGGTCGGCACCCGGCTGAAGCTACCACCCGGCCAGCAGATCCAGCTCGTCGGTCCCGACCCCCTGCAACTGCTGATTCAAACCGTGCCATGAGCGCCGCCAACCTCCAGTTGGACCGCCAGGGCCGGTTGCTGCATTTCCTGACCGTGGAAGGGCTGACCCGCCGCCATCTGACGGAAATCCTTGACACGGCCGAATCGTTGCGCGGCGTGGCCGAACGACGGGTCAAGAAACTGCCGACCCTGCACGGCAAGACCGTGGTCAACCTGTTCTTCGAGGCCAGCACCCGGACCCGTACCACCTTCGAGCTGGCGGCCAAGCGGCTGTCGGCCGATGTGCTGAACCTCAACATCGCCACCTCGGCCACGACCAAGGGTGAAAGCCTGCTCGACACTTTGCGCAATATCGAGGCGATGCAGTGCGACATGTTCGTGGTGCGCCACCCGCAAAGCGGCGCGGCGGACTTCATGGCCCGCCATGTCAAGCCGCACATCGCGGTCCTCAACGCCGGCGATGGCTGTCATGCCCATCCCACCCAGGGGATGCTGGATGCGTTCACCATCCGCCGTCACAAACCGGATTTTCCCAGCCTGCAAGTCGCCATCGTCGGCGATATCCTGCATTCGCGGGTGGCTCGTTCCCTGATCCACGCGCTCAACATCCTCGGCGCCGGCGAAGTGCGGGTGATCGCCCCGCGCACCCTGCTGCCAGCTGGGTGGAAAGCTTGGGCGCACGGGTTTTCCACAGTCCGAAAGCAGGGCTGCGAGAAGTGGATGTGATCGTCATGCTGCGCCTGCAACGGGAACGGATGGAGCGGGCACTGTTGCCGACCGAACAGGAATTCTTCCAGCAGTACGGTTTGACCGAGGAACGGCTGGCACTGGCCAAGCCGGATGCCATCGTCATGCATCCCGGCCCGATCAACCGTGGCGTCGAAATCGACTCGCGGGTGGCGGACGGACCGCGCTCGGTGATCCTGGAACAGGTCACCAACGGCATCGCCGTGCGCATGGCGATCATGTCGATCACGCTGGGCAACCATGCCCGACCGCTCGGGGAGGACGCTTGATGCGTATTGCCATCGAGGGTGGCCGGGTGATCGATCCGGCCCACCAGACCGACGCGGTCACCGATCTTTTCATCGCCGACGGTCGCATCGCCGGGTCCGGCCAGCCGCCGGCCGGATTCACGCCGGACCGGCGGATCGACGCTCGCGGTCAGATCGTCTGTCCCGGTCTGATCGATTTGTGCGCCCGACCGCGCGAACCCGGCCAGGAACACAAGGCCACCATCGCCAGCGAAGCCCGCGCCGCCGCCAGCGGTGGCATCACCACCCTGGTCTGTCCGCCCGACACCGATCCGGTGATCGACGAACCGGCGGTGGTGGAACTGATCCGACGGCGGGCCCGGGCCGCCGGCCAGGTTCGGGTCCTGACGCTAGGAGCGCTGACCCATCGCCTGCACGGCGAGCGACTGGCTGAGATGGCGGCACTCAAGGAAGCCGGCTGCGTCGGCGTCGGCGACGGTGGCCGCACGGTCGCCAGTAGCCGGGTGCTGCGACGGGCGCTGGAATACGCCGCCACCTTCGATCTGACCGTGTTCCTGACCCCGCTCGATCCTGAACTGGGCCATGGTTTGGCCCACGAGGGGCAGGTCGCCACCCGGTTTGGCTTGCCCGGCATTCCGGTGGCGGCGGAAACCGGCGTCATCGCCCGCGATCTGGAACTGATCCGCGACCTGGGCGTGCGGGTGCATTTCGGTCGGCTGTCCAGCGCTCGGGCGGTGGAACTGGTGGCGCGCGCCCAAGCGGAAGGGCTGTCGGTGACCGCCGATACCGCCGTCCATCATCTGTATCTGAGCGAAATCGATTTGAGCGGCTTCGACAGTTGCTGCCATGTACGTCCACCGCTGCGCGGCCCACGCGATCTGGACGCGCTGCGCGCCGGCTTGACCAAGGGTGTATTGGGCGCGCTCTGCTCCGACCATCAGCCGCACGAGCCGGATGCCAAGCAAGCGCCGTTCGGCGACACCGAACCCGGCATCTCCGGATTGGACACCCTGCTGGCACTGAGCCTGCGGCTGGCGCGGGACGACGTGCTGCCGTTGCCAACGCTGCTGGCGCGGTTGACCTGGGGACCGGCGCGAATTCTGGGATTGGACAGCGGCCATCTCGGGACCGGCGCACCGGCCGACCTCTGCGTTTTCGACCCTGACGCCGAATGGCGGGTGGAAGCAGACACCTTGCTTAGCCGCGGCCACAATAGCCCGTTTCTGGGTTGGGAACTGCACGGGCAGGTCACGCACACCTTGCTGGAAGGGCAGGTGGTCCATGCGCGTGAGGCGCGAAGGTGAAAATGAAAACGGACGCTTCGCTCGTCGACATGATCGCTCCGCTGGCCTCGGCGCCGGCCGGCGAACCGTTCGACCTGGGCGCCACCACGGCACGCGCGCTGCTATTGGCGGACGAGAGCGGTATCGCCCCGATCGTTTCGCTGGCCCGAACGCTGCGCGGCCGGCAGCCTCGGGTCAAACCGTTCGCGCTGTTCGAATTCGCGCCGCCGCTGCCGTTCCGGCCGCAACCGTCGCGGATCATGATTCCTGGATTGCCCGTTGGCATCATCGCCGCGCTGCCGCTGCTGGAGGATTGGGGCATCCCCAGTCGCATCGCCTGTCCGGCTGGAGACCAGCCCGGCTGTTTCGAGGGCACCGCGACGGATCTGGCGCGCGGCTGGCTGGATATTTCGCAGGGTGTGGCCGATGTCACCGTGTTTGCCTGTGGCGGCGAAGCGCTGCTGGCAACCGCCCAGGCTTTGGCCGACGCCTATCGGCTGGCCCGCCAGACCCGCGCCGCTTCCTTGTCGTGATCGGCAAGGAGATCGGGTTTCCTCACATTTGCTGTTTGAACGAGGCCTTGTTCTGGGCGTAATTCAAGGCTTCGTCGCGGGCGATCAACCCTTTCTTGACCAGCTCCAACAAACCTTGGTCGAGCGTCTGCATGCCGAAGGCGCGCCGGTCTGAATCGACGAGTACATCTGTGCCACCTTATCCTCGCGGATCAGATTGCGAATGGCCGGCACGCCGACCATGATTTCATGGACCGCCGTCCGGCCGCCGCCTTTCTTCTTGAGCAGCGCCTGCGAGATCACCGCGCGCAGCGATTCGGATAGCATCGACCGCACCATCGGCTTCTCGCCGGCCGGAAACACGTCGATGATGCGGTCGATGGTCTTGGGCGCCGAACTGGTATGCAGGGTGCCGAACACCAAGTGACCGGTCTCGGCGGCGGTCAACGCCAGGCTGATGGTTTCCCGATCGCGCATTTCGCCGACCAGGATGATGTCGGGGTCTTCGCGCAGCGCCGAGCGCAGCGCTTCGCTGAAACCGAGCGTGTCGCGGTGCACCTCGCGCTGGTTGATCAGGCAGCGCTGACTCTGGTGGACGAATTCGATCGGGTCCTCGATGGTCAGGATGTGGCCGTACTCGTTCTTGTTGATGTGGTCGATCATCGCCGCCAGGGTGGTGGATTTACCGGAACCGGTCGGACCGGTCACCAGAACCAGGCCGCGCGGCACGTTGATCAGATCCCGGAACACCGGCGGGCAGCCGAGTTCCTCCAGGCTCATGATCTGGGTGGGAATGGTGCGGAACACGCCGGCCGCGCCCCGATCCTGGTTGAAGGCGTTGACGCGGAAGCGGGCCAGCTTGGGAATTTCGAACGAGAAGTCGCATTCCAGGAACTCGTCGTAATCCTTGCGTTGCTTGTCGTTCATGATGTCGTAGATCAGCCCATGCACCTGTTTGTGCTCAAGTGGCGGCACATTGATGCGGCGGACATCGCCATCCACGCGGATCATCGGCGGCAAACCCGCCGACAGGTGCAGATCCGAAGCCTTGTTCTGCACGGAAAAGGTCAACAGTTCGTCAAGGGTCACGATGATCGCTCCTGCCAAGAGATTGTGAGGGGTGTCCCGCCGAGAGATGGTCCCGTTCGGGTCGGTTTCCGCATAGTATTATAGTGTCGATCGTCAAACCTTCTTGACCGTGCGCCAATCCGTCAGAGTAATCCCGCCATGATGACCGCCGACTACGCCGCTCGCCTGCACACCGTACTGGGCCGGATTCGCGCCGCCGAGCAACGCTTCCAGCGTCCACCGGGCGCGGTGCGGCTGCTGGCGGTCGGCAAGACTCAGCCGGCGGCGGCCATCGCCGCGCTGGCCGCCGCCGGTCAGCGCGATTTCGGGGAGAATTACTTCCAGGAAGCGCTGGATAAAATGACCGAGCTCGCCACGCTGGAGCTGGAATGGCATTTCATCGGACCGATACAAGCCAATAAGACCCGTGGCATCGCCGAGCATTTCGCCTGGGTCCACAGCGTGGACCGCCTGAAAATCGCCGAACGGCTGAGCGCACAGCGGCCCGATCACCTGCCGCCGCTGAATGTCTGTCTACAAGTCAACATCGACCGGGAACCCACCAAACATGGTCTGGACGAAGCGGAACTGGCCGAGGTCGCCCACGCGGTCGCCACGCTGCCGCGTCTGCGCTTACGGGGCTTGATGGCCATTCCGGCCCCAGCGGCTGCGTTTGCCGCCCAACGGCGGCCCTTCGCCCGGCTACGGAAACTGCGAGAGCGACTGGCCGACACCGGACTGGTATTGGATACGCTCTCCGCTGGCATGTCCGACGATCTGGAGGCCGCCATCGCCGAAGGCGCGACCCTGGTCCGCATCGGTACCGCGCTGTTCGGCTCCCGCCCTTGAGCGGCATCTTTGCAGTATGCTAGCAGTGGCCACGACTTCGAGACGCTCGAACAACGACGATCCCGGTAACCGCTCCAAGGCCCGAGAAAACGATCATGCCGTCAACTACCCTCCGGTTTTCCGCCCGCGCGCACGGCTGCGTGGCCGGCTTATTGCTGCTCATCCCGCTGCTGCTCGGAGCGGACGATTATCTGCGCGAGATCGAGGAAGAAGCCAAGCGCCAAGCGCCAAGCCTCGTGATCGATCCATCCCCGCCCGCGCCAGGCACGACCGCAGTCGGTGATACAACAACCGACCGACTGGCTGCGGGCTTGGATCAGGTGGCATTCGAACAAGCCCTGCGCGAAAACCTGCCGGGAACCTACGCGTTCTACCAGCAACTCGGTCCCGACCAACGGAAACAGGTCTACGAGACCTATCGAAGCGACAACCGCTTTGCCAGCATCAGCGAACAGGTTGCCCGGCTGCTGAGCGGTAAACACTGAGGTGGGTTCCCGCGCCACCGTAAACCGGCGCCCCAGAGGTTTCGGGCGCCACGGACATTCACAAGACTGAGGTGGAGATGAAAGACATCCCCATAGGCTTCATCGGCGGCGGCAACATGGCCCGCAGCCTGATCGGCGGGTTGCTGGCCAGCGGTGGCGATCCCGATCGCATCTGGGTGGCCGAACCCGACGCCGGCCACCGGGAACTGCTGCGTGGTCGCTTCGGCGTCCACACCGGCGCCGACAACCGGGAGATCGCCGCCCGGTCGGAGGTGATCGTCCTGGCGGTCAAACCGCAGGTGCTGTGCTCGGTGGCCGAAGCATTGGCCGACATCGTCCAGACACGCCGGCCGTTGATGATCTCCATCGCCGCCGGTGTACGCGAACCGGATATCCGTCGCTGGCTGGGCGGCGAGGCCGCCATCGTCCGCACCATGCCCAACACCCCCGCCTTGGTCGGCAGCGGCGCCACCGCGCTGTTCGCCAACACCCAGGTCAACGACGAGCAACGCCAACTGGCGGAATCGATCATGCGCTCGGTCGGACTGACGGTCTGGGTGGAGCAGGAACGGATGCTGGATGCGGTTACCGCGCTGTCCGGCAGCGGACCCGCCTACTTCTTCCTGCTGATGGAGGCGTTGGAAAAAATGGGTGTCCAACTGGGACTGGACCCGGAGGTGGCGCGGTTGCTGACCTTACAGACCGCTTTTGGTGCCGCCAAGATGGCACTGGAAAGCCCCGAGAATCCAGCCGCGCTGCGCGCTCGGGTCACGTCGCCGGGCGGCACCACCGAGCGGGCGATCAGCGTCTTCCAGGATGAAAAGCTCGACAAGTTGATCGCCCGCTCGCTGGCGGCCTCGCTGGCGCTTTTGGAAGCTCCGGAACTGCTGGCCGAAGAACTGGACGCCGTAGTGGCCAAGGCGCTGGAAGCGGCCCGCCACCGCTCCGAAGAGCTGGGCAATCTGCTTGGAGGGCAACCGTGACCGCCACCGTATTCCTGATTCAGACCGTTTTCGGTTTTTATATCCTGGCGGTGATATTGCGCTTCCTGCTGCAATGCGTGCGCGCCGACTTCTACAATCCGTTGGTGCAGTTCCTGGTGCGCATCACCAACCCACTCCTACTGCCATTGCGCCGATTCGTGCCCGGCTACCGGGGGCTGGATCTAGCCTCGGTGGTGCTGGCGTTCGCGCTGCAACTGCTGGAAGTCCTGTTGGTTACCGCGCTGTTCGGGCGGTCCCTCGATATCGGCGGTGTGCTGCTGGTGACGGTAATGGAGCTGCTCAAGTTGTTGATCAACATCTATCTGTGGGGCGTGATCATTCAGGCGGTGCTAAGTTGGATCAATCCTGATCCTCGCCACCCGGCGGCGCGGGTACTGGCGCAACTGACCGCGCCGTTGTTACGTCCGGCTCGCCGGCTGCTCCCGCCGGTTTCCGGGGTGGATCTGTCGCCGGTGTTGGTGGTGGTGGCACTGATTTTCGTGAGTCTGCTGCTCCAGGATTTGCTGGGGATGTGGAGCGGGTTGCGCTGAGGCGATGGACGCTGGCGGGTATTGCTGGCAAGGTAACGAGCTGCTGCTGCGGGTACGGGCACAGCCTCGCGCCAGCCGCGACGAATGGATGGGACTGTGGGATGACCGCTTCCGGGTCCGCATCGTCGCCCCGCCCGTGGATGGCCGGGCCAACGCCCACTTGCGCGCCTTTCTGGCCGAGTTGTTCGGGGTGGCGAAAAACCAGGTCACTCTGCTGGCCGGCGAAACTGGCCGGGACAAGCGCTGGCGCATCGTTGCCCCTAAACAATTACCGCCCGGCATCGCGGGTCCATGAAAACCACGCCCGCCCACGGTTCCACCGTGATAAGGATGTCGTCGCTCACGGTAGCGGACTCAAGAACTGCTAGCCCCGTAAATTTTGGCCGCCGGATCGGTGCAGGGAGCGACCGCGCTCAACGCCGCGAATGCCGCCAGGTCCAGCGTTTCCGGCCGGGCGCCAGGATTGACACCCGCCGCTTCGATCTGGGCAATTTCCAACCAGCCGCGCAAGGCATTGCGTAAGGTCTTACGACGCTGGGCAAACGCCCGCCGCACCACCTCGGCGAATAGCCGCTCGTCTCGCACCGCAACGGGCAATGTTTCACGTGGAACCAAGCGCACCACCGCCGACCGGACCTTGGGCGGCGGCCGGAACGCTTCCGGTCCAACCGTGAACAGCGGCTCGACTTGGCAGCGGTATTGCAACATTACCGACAGTCGGCCGTAAGCCTCCTCGCCCGGACCCGCCGCCATCCGCTCCACCACGTCCTGTTGCAGCATAAAATGCAGGTCGCGCAGGTGACTGGCTTGATTCAGCAGATGGAATAGCAAGGGAGTGGAGATGTTGTAGGGTAGATTGCCGGCCACCCGCAAACGGGGACCGGTGCCACGCAATGCGGCGAAATCGAACTTCAGCGCGTCGGCGTGATGAAGCCGCAACTTGCCGATATCCGCGCAATGGACGCGCAGCGGTTCCAGCAGATCGCGGTCCAGTTCCACTGCGTCCAACTCGCCGACGGCGGCCAGCAACGGCCGGGTCAGCGCGCCCAGGCCAGGGCCGATTTCCACCAGATGATCGCCCGGCACCGGTCGGATCGCCGCGACGATGCGTTCAAGCACACCGGGATCGCGCAGGAAATGCTGGCCGAAGCGCTTGCGGGGGCGATGCGCCAAGGCAGCGCTCACTGCGTTGGCGGAGCGGAGCTCTCCACCGAAGCCGCCGCCGGCTGCAGGCGGATTTCCACATAAGCTTCCTCGCGCAAGCGGCGCAAGGTCAGCTCCCATTCCTCGTCGGCACGCCGCCGCAGCAACGCCTCGCGCACTCGGGCTCGTTCGGTTTCGGTCGAAGCCGGACCCTGACGCCGTTCCTGCACCTGAACGATATGCCAGCCGAACGGCGTCTTGAATGGCGCACTGATTTCGCCGGGCTGTAGTTCGTTCATCGCCTGCTCGAACTGCGGCACCAACATCCCTGGCGTCACCCAACCCAGATCGCCACCATGCTCGGCGGAAGGGGTGTCCTCGGAATTAGCACGGGCCACGACCGCGAAATCCTCGCCGCTCTGAATGCGCTGACGCAGTTGTGCCAAACGCTGGCGGGCTTCGTCGTCGGACAGTTGCGGCGAGGTTTTGAGCAGAATATGGCGAGCGTGGGTCTGCGTCACCAGGTTGGAGGGTGCGGACGAACGCGTTTCACCGCCACCTTTCGTTTCACCGCCACCTTTGACTTCCAGCAGTTTGACAATGTGAAATCCACTGGGGCTGCGGATCAGTTCGCTCAGTTGTCCGGGTCGCAATTTCGGGACCACCTCGGTGAACAGGGTGGGCAACTGATCGGCGCGTCGCCAGCCCAGATCGCCGCCTTCCAGCGCTTGCCGACCGGCGGAAACGCTCACCGCCATCTGACGAAAATCCGCGCCCTGCCGCAATCGCGCCAACACCTTGTCGGCCTCACGCCTTGCGGTTTCGACCTGCTGCGGTGTAGCGCCTTCCGGCAGTGCGATCAGGATCTGGGCCAGATGATATTCGCGTTCGCCGTCGGCGCCGCTGTTACCGCCACCGCCCAGATTACCGCCGCCGGCCAACTGGGCTTGCAGGCTGTCCACATCCTGCTCGGAAACCTGGATCTGGCTGTCCACCAGCTTCTGGCGCAGCCGCCCCGCCATGATTTCCCGGCGCACGTCGTCGCGGAACTTGGCGAAATCGGCGCCATCTTTCTCGATCATCTGCCGCAACTGCGTCAGATTCATGTTGTTGCGCCGAGCCAGGGTTTCGATGGCCGCATTCAAGGTGGCATCATCCACGGTGATGCCGTTGCGTTCGGCGGCGCGCAGTTGCAATTGGGACAAAATCAACCGCTCCAGCACTTGGTTCTCCAGCACTGAATCGGGCGGGATCGGCACCTTCTGCTGCCGCAACTGGATTTTGATCGTGGCCGTCGCCGCCTCCAGTTCCCGGCGGGTAATGACGTCGTCGTTGACCACCGCCACGATGGCATCCAACGCGCTGCCCGTCCCTTCGGGTCCGGGACCGAACACCAGTTGGGTTTGGCCAATGGCCGGCAGGATGACCAACGGCAAATACAGCAAGAAAGCAAGCAAGCGTTTGTTCATACGTGTCATCGGAATGAATGCTAGTAACGAATTGGTTGATAGCCGAAGATGGAACTTTGCAACACGGTCTCCAGACCACCGCCCAATCGGGTCAGTCCCTTCAGTTCCAGTTCCAGGTAAAAACCGGTTTGCGCATCGACTTCCAGCGGGCTGTCGCGGTACTGGCGCGCGACCGCGCGAAACGCCCAGCAGCAATCCTCATATTCCAACCCGGCCAGGGTTTCCAGATTGCGGTCGATGTTCAATGCCTGGTTCCAGCGGGCCAGCACTCGTAATCGCGAGCTTAGCGGCCACACCAACGAAGCATCCACGGAGTGGATTTGATCGCTCAACCCCAGGTCGGACGGGTCGCGATCCCGCAGGTAGGACAGGTTGACGAACTGACGCGAAGTCGCGAAATAGCGCAAGTCGAATGCGGTACGCAGCAAGTCGCTGTTGTCCGGCTCCAGTTGTACACCCCCTTGTACCGACCAGCGGGACGACAGGTTCAACGCTCCCTGGGCGATCAGTCCCGAATTGGCTGCGGTTTGCGGGGGAAGTTCGGGATACAGGTTCACCCGGCGATCCTCGAAATACTGGATTTGGCCGACGCTGGCGCGTAGGCGCTCGCGACCGCTCGATCCGTCGATCAGCCGGGAGGTCAGCGCGGCGGTTAACTGGTTGGCGTCACCCAGCCGGTCGGCACCGGTGAAACGATTTTGGCGGAACAACCAGTCAAAATCGCGATCCATCCGAGCGCTGTCGAAAATGGGGATATCGTCCTGGTCGCGATAAGGGACATACAGGTAGAACAGACGCGGCTCCAGCGTCTGCGTCCCGGCCGTCACGCCTAGCCAGTCGGCCTGCAACGGCCGTTCGAAGATCAAGCCGCTATCCAGGCTGAGCACCGGCGCGGCGCGCGAGGGCGCATCGTTGGCGCCTGCTGCGGTGTTGTCGAGCTGATAGCTGGTGTAGCGAAATCCAGCCTGGGGTTTCAAGTATCCCCAGGGTTTTTCCAACGCCCAACCCACGGTCGGCCATAGATCCAGGCGGGTTCCGGTCACCACCGCAGAGTCGGATTGCTGAAAGCTCACTACTTCACCGTGCAGGCGGTAGTTGAAACCGCCAGCCCCGGTCGGCCAGGCACCGTCGAAAACCAGTTGCGGCAAGCGCTCATAAGGATCGCCGGTCAGGGCGAACAGCGCCGGATTTAGAATTTGGTAACCCTGCACCCGAGCCAACGCCCGCCACCAGTCCCCCTGGTAGCGCACATCCAGATACCGTTCCAGGTAGTTGACCGTCAGGAAATCCAGGTTGTTGCTTAAGTCTCGAAGGTAACTGTCGTCGGAAACATATTCGAACCGCAGGTTAGTGTAGAGGTTGGGCAGCGGCGTGGCCCGGTCGACGATGTTGAAGGAACCGCGGGCGTCGCCGTAACGACGGTCGTAGGGGATGTACTCAGCGTCGATTTTCCCCTGCCGGTCAGGGTATAGATAGCGGTACTCCGCGCCCAACAGCAGGCCACGCGCGGACATCAGTCGAGGAGTAAGGGTCATATCGCGATCCGGCGCGATATTCCAATAATAAGGAAGCGAAAGATCAAAGCCGGTCTCGCTATCATAACCTTGGCGTGGAAACAGGAACCCGGACTGCCGCTCCTCGGTGATGGGAAACGACAAATACGGAAAATAGAATACCGGCGTATCCTTGAACGCCAACACGATATCGTGGGCCGTACCGCGACCGCTCGCCGAGTTCAGGTTGAGCCGGCGTGCCCGCAGCTCCCACGCTTCCCGACCGCGCGGGCAGGTTGAATAGGTGGCGTCTTCCAGTCGACTGGTCTGTTGGGCACGGTCCACATTCACCTTCTCGGCGTAACCCTGGGCATTGCGTCTTGGCAGATAGTAATCCGCATCCTTGAACCAACCGGTCTCGGCGTTCAGGTCCACCTCAGCTTGGGTGCCACGCAGCGCTTGGTTGGGATCGCCGTAGGTGAATCCTTCCTCGACCCGAACCCGGTTGGCCGGACGCTCCAGGGTCATTCGCTCGGCGCGCAAGCGCTGATCGCCGCGAGACAACTTGACGTCACCTTCCAGTACGGACCAGGTGGATGAGGATTCGACCCGGCCGGCTTCGGCCCGCACCGGCAGATCGTCCGGTGCCGGCGCGTTCGGCGTGGCCGGCACGATCTCTTGAACCAGTTCGTCGGCTTCGCACTGGAGCCACGGATTGAAGGTGGATTGCGCCTGGACACCGACCAGCGGCAGTACCGCCAACACGGCGCCGGTCGCCAGCACTCGGAAATACGGCGTCACGGAGCAGGATTTTACGTGTCGATTAAAGTGCCCTAACATCGCATAGATTGACCATGGCTGCAATCTCACCCAGATGGAGCGAACCTGCTTGAGCGACCGTGAGCACCTACTGCTGGAATGGCTGAACACCGTCTTGCCGGTAGCGCCGGACCGCATGGCCCCGGCATCCAGCGATGCCAGCTTCCGCCGTTATTTCCGGGTCTGGTACGACGGCCAGACCCGGATCGTGATGGACGCCCCGCCGGACAAGGAAGACTGCCGGCCGTTCGTCGCCATCGGCCAGGCCATGCGCGGTCTGGGCCTGAACACGCCCGAAGTGTTGGCCGGCGATCTCGACCAGGGATTGTTGCTGTTGACCGATCTTGGCAGCCGTCAGTATCTGGCGGAACTCGACGAGCACAGCGTGACCAGCCTGTACGACGACGCGCTGGCGGCACTGGCGTGTCTGCAAATCGGCGGCGATCCCGATTCGCCCCTGTTGCCGCTCTACGACTCGGCGCTGCTGCACCGGGAAATGGACCTGTTCCGTGACTGGTTTCTGGAGCGCCTGCTTGGCCTGGAACTATGCATGGACGAGCGGCAAACACTTGACCAAGTCTTCGCCTTGCTGGCCGATAACGCCCTGGAACAACCACGGGTATGGGTCCATCGCGATTACCATTCCCGCAACCTGATGGTCACCGATCCGGTCAACCCCGGCGTACTGGATTTTCAGGACGCAGTGGTGGGCGCGGTGACCTACGATCTGGTTTCGCTGCTGCGTGACTGCTATATCGCCTGGCCGCGCGAGCAGGTCGAACGCTGGGTGCTGGATTACCGGGCGCGACTACGGGCGCTGGGCATGAGCGGACTGGACGACGCCGGGCAGTTCCTGCGCTGGTTCGATCTGATGGGCATGCAGCGCCATCTCAAAGCCATCGGCATCTTCGCCCGCCTGAAGCTGCGCGACGGCAAGACCGGCTACCTGCGCGACATTCCCCGGACTCTGGGCTATGTGCTGGAGGTGGCGAACCGCCACTCCGAACTGACCGGCTTGCGTGAGTTGCTGCGGGCGCGGCGAGTGGATCGCTGGGAGCCCGCGCTGTGAAGGCGATGATTCTCGCCGCCGGGCGCGGCGAACGGATGCGGCCGCTGACCGATCACACGCCCAAACCGTTGCTGCCGGTCGCTGGCCGACCGTTGATCGTTCACCAACTGACCGCGCTACAGGCGGCGGGCATCGCCGAACTGGTGATCAATACCGGCCATCTGGGCGCGCAACTGACGTCGGTACTGGGCGATGGCGGAACATGGGGACTGCGTATCGTCTATTCCCCGGAGCCACCCGACGCACTGGAAACCGGTGGCGGCATCTTCCAAGCCCTGCCGCTACTCGGTTCGGAGCCGTTCCTGGTGGTCAACGGCGATGTGTGGACCGATTATCCCTTCGTCCACCTGCCAGCCGCGCCCGTCGGGCTGGCGCATCTGGTGCTGGTCGATAATCCGCCGCACCATCCCGTGGGCGACTTTGCTTTGTGCGACGACGGACAGGTGGGGGAAACCGGCGCGGCGCGGCTGACCTTCAGCGGGATCAGCGTATTGCGACCGGAGTTGTTCGCTGATTGCGTACCCGGCCGCTTTCCGTTGGGTCCGCTGTTGCGGCGGGCAATGACGGACGGGCAAGTGACCGGCGAGCATTATCGCGGCGGCTGGCGGGACATCGGAACGCCGCAACGCTTGGCCGAACTGGACGACCAGTTGCGGCGCCGACCCAAGGCACAGCCTTCAAGCTCCCCCGCCATCGGAGACTGAATACCCTGGCTCTCGCCGACGCCTTGCCTGTGCCTTTCGTCGGATCGTACCGGCGAGGGCACCGGCGATCAACGGCCGGCTCCGCTCAGCCAGTGTGTCGAACGTCCTGCCCCTCGACGATATAGATCACGTATTCGGCCAGATTGTCGGCGTGGTCGGCGACCCGCTTGAGGGCCTTGAACGCCAGCACCACGTCAATGATCGTCGCCACCATCGGCCCGCCCTCCAGCGACAGCACGCTGAGCGAGCGCAAGCTGTCCTGAAACGCCTCCTCCACCGGATCTTTCTCCTGACGCACCAACTCCCAAGCCTGCTCGATGTTCAGCCGGGCCAGCGCGTCCCGCGCCGCCACGAATCGCTGGAGAGCGACCTGGGCCAGACAGTCCATGTCATGCGCAACGCCTTTATGCAACGCGCCGCCGCGCGCCTGAATCGCCAGCGCTTTTTCGGCAACAGTCTTGGCCTCGTCGCCGATCCGCTCCAGATCGGCGACGGCCTTGTGCAAAGACATCACCAGGCGCATGTCGGTACTGACCGGCTGACGGCGGGCCAACAGGCGAATACAGGCCTGATCGATGTCGAGGTCGCGACGGTTGAGCATATCGTCGCCAGCCACGACCGCTTGCGCCAGTTCGATATCGCCGGCCCTGAATGCGGTGACCGCCTGCTCGACCTGTTGCCCGGCGGCCCGCCCCATCTCCAGCACCTGTTCGATCAGGCTATCGATTTCCGAATCAAAACGCTTGACGGTATGTCGAGTATTGGTGAAGGCCATGCCAGATCGCCTCTTTGGTTGAATCACTCATCGGCGGGTCGAGCCGCCGCCCGCGCCGCCCGTCCGATACGCGTCATGGTGGTTTCGATCCAGGTTTCGGTCATCCAGTTGAGCTCCTGCGGCGAACGGCCTTCGCTGGCGATCAGGGGACCGAAAACCACCTGTACGGTGCCCGGACGTTTGAGAAAACCCCGTCGCGGCCAGAATTCCCCGGCATTGTGGGCCACCGGCAGAATCGGGCAACGGCTGCGCGCGGCCAACACCGCGCCACCCATGCCGTAGCGTTTGCGGACGCCGGGGGCAGTGCGCGTACCCTCGGGAAAGATCAGGATCCATTGACCCCGTCGCAAGTGTTCGATGCCCTGCCGGATCACCTGCTTGACCGCTGAAGAGCCGGCCCGACGGTCGATGGCGATCGGTCGCAACAACTTCAGCGCCCAGCCAAAAAACGGCAGCCACAACAGCTCGCGCTTGACCACCCATGCCGTCGGTTGCAAATACTGTTGCAGGAACAGGGTCTCCCAGGTGGACTGGTGCTTGGCCATCACGATGACCGGTCGGTCGGGAATATGCTCGGCTCCGCTCACCCGGTAATCGATTCGGCAGGTGACTCGCAGCCACCAAATGTTGAAGCGGCTCCAGGATTGCGACAACCGGTAACGCCGGTTGAAAGGCAAGGCAAAACCAAGAACGATCGCCAACCCGCACACCACGGTCGAAAGCAGCATGCCGAGTGAAAAGAGCAGCGAACGCACCCATAACTCGACAACCGCGGGCTTGGCCACCGCGCGCGTGGGCAGCGAATCGAATCGCAGGTCATTCATGGTCAGTCGTCAGATACTCGGCCACCGTGGCCAGATCGTCGAACACCAGCACGTTGGCGCAGCTTTCCGCTTCCCGTTCCAGGGTCCGGGCGCCTTTGCCGGTGCGCACCAACAGGGGCCAGGCGTTGGCCGCTCGCGCCGCCCGGATGTCGCGCACGCTGTCGCCCACCACCGGTGCTCCTTGCAGGTTGCATTTCAAGCGTCGGCCGATCTCTAGCAACATGCCAGGATTGGGCTTACGGAAGGGGTTGGCTTCGTCCACATCCGGACAGAAGAAAATCGCCTCGATCAGACCGCCGACTTCCTGCACCATCCGATGCATTTTGCGATGGATCTGGTTGAGGGTTTCCAGATCCAGCAACCCGCGTCCGATCCCGGACTGATTGGTGGCGATCACCACTCGATAGCCGCCGTGATTCAGGCGAGTGATTGCCTCCAGGCTACCGGGAATCGGGTTCCATTCCTCCGGCGACTTGATGTAGGCATCGGAATCTTCGTTGATGACGCCATCGCGATCCAGAATAATCAGCTTCATGGTGGGTCGTGTTTTTTTCACCCGCGCAAGCCAACGTATATGTTTCACGTGAAACCATCCGACCGGCGACATTGACCACAGGTGGCGTCGCTGGACTTCGTCTCATGTGAAACGACAATTCGGCCTCCATCCCGGTCGCTACCTCGGCTACTTTCATCATCGGGCTTTGTTTCACATGAAACCTCGTTGGCTGCCGGGCTGCGATGGAAAACACCTCCCGCCCAATATCGCGGCCCGTCGCCGCCGACTTTCATTCTTCTTCAATCCTGCAAGCGCGAGAAATCCGCCACGCGCAGGAACAGGCTGCCTAATTCGTTCAGCAAGGCGATGCGGTTGTCGCGAACGGCCGGATCTTCGGCCATCACCAGCACTTGATCGAAAAAGGCATCCACCGGCTCGCGCAGGCTGGCCAGCCGGTTCAGGGCATCGCCGTACAGGCCGGCTTCCATCAGCGGGATCGCCTCGGAGGACAATTCCACCAACCGCCCCGCCAGTGCCTGCTCCGCTGCTTCGGTCAGCAGGTCGGGCCGCACCTCGAACGGCAGCACGGTATCCACCTTCCGAAGGATGTTGCGGATGCGCTTGTTGGCGGCGGCCAGACTGGCTGCTTCCGGCCGGTCGCGGAAGGCGCCGACCGCGCGCGCGCGCCGGTCGAAATCCAGCGGCCGGTGCGGCCGACATTCCAGCACCGCCTCGAAAGTATCCGAACGTACCTGCTGATCCAGATAGTAACCACGCAGCCGTTCCACGATGAAGTCAAAAACCGCCTCCACCGCGCTCCCGGCCCGAACCGTCGGTTCGAACTGGCTGGCGGCATGTTCCAGCAAGGTCAACAAGTTGAGATCCAGTTCTCCCTCGATCAGGATGCGCAGCACCCCCAGGGCGGCGCGGCGCAGCGCGAACGGGTCCTTGGCGCCCGACGGCGCCTGACCGATGGCGAAGATACCGAGCAGTGTGTCCAGCCGGTCGGCCAGCGCCAGGTTCTGGCCGGTGGCGGTCGCCGGCAACCGGTCACCGGCAAAGCGCGGCAGATACTGTTCCTCCAGGGCTTGGGGCGACCTCGGGGGCTTCTCCATCGTGACGCGCGTAGTAGCGGCCCATGATGCCCTGCAATTCGGGAAATTCCTGCACCATCTGGGTCATCAGATCGCACTTGGCCAACCGTGCCGCCCGTTCGGCCCAGTCTGCGTTACTCTGCCTTTGTTCGGCGATGAAACGCGCCAGTGTCGCCACTCGCGCGCTCTTGTCGGCCACGGTACCCAGTCGCTGCTGGAACACCACCTGCTTCAGCACATCCAACCGTGCCGCCAGCGGTTTGCCGCGATCCTGGTTCCAGAAAAATTCGGCGTCGCTGAAGCGCGGGCGGATCACTCGTTCGTTGCCGGCCCGCACCTGAGCGGGATCGCGACTTTCCAGATTAGCTAGCGTGATGAAATGCGGCAACAGCCGGCTGTGCGCGTCCACCACCGGAAAGTAGCGCTGGTTGTCCTGCATGGTGCTGATCAGCGCCTCGGCCGGCACGTCCAGAAAGCGCCGTTCGAAATTGCCGGCCAGCGCCACCGGCCATTCCACTAACGCCGTGATCTCATCCAGCAGCTCGGGTTTGATGACCGCCACACCTGCCAGTTCGGCCGCCACCGCTTCGGCACGGGCGCGAACCACGTCACGACGCTCGTCGAAATCGGCGATCACCTTGCCCTCGTCGGCCAGTTGCCGGGCGTAGTCGGCGGGCGCGCTCAATTGGATCGGTTGGGGGTGGTGAAAACGATGGCCGCGGCTCTCCCGGCCGGCGCGAACCCCCATGATCGTCGCGGGGATCACCTCGGTGCCGAACAACAGCACCACCCAATGCACCGGTCGCACGAATTCGTCGTCGCGATCGCCCCAACGCATCCGCTTGGGGATGGGCAGGGCCGCGAGCGCGGCTTCGACGATGGACGGAATCAGATCGGCGGTCGGCGCCCCCGGCTCGGTGCTAACATACACCAGCCAAGCGCCCTTATCGGTTTCCTGCCGTTGCAGTTCGGCGACGGTCACGCCGCAGGAGCGGGCGAAACCTTCGGCGGCCTTGGTGGGTTGGCCATCCGGACCGAAGGCGGCACCCAGCGCCGGGCCACGTCGTTCAAGCTGACGGTCGGGCTGCCGCACGGGTAGTCGATCGACTCGCACCGCCAAACGGCGCGGGGTGGCGAAGCGGCGAAGCGCGCCACCGGCCAAACCGACTTTTTCCAGCCCCTCGGCGATGCCTCGCTCGAACGCCAGGGACAGATTGGGCAACGCCTTGGGCGGCAGTTCTTCGGTACCGATCTCGATCAGCAGGTCGCGAGTGTCAGCCATGGGTCACCTCCAGGCAAGCGGCGGCGCGGGCACACATGGGGAACCCCAGCGCGGCGCGGGCGTCGTGGTAGGCATGAGCCACCGCTCGGGCCAGGGCGCGGACCCGCAGAATGTAGCGCTGGCGTTCGGTGACGGAGATGGCCTTACGGGCGTCGAGCAAGTTGAAAGTGTGGGAGGCTTTCAGCGTCATTTCGTAGGCAGGCAGGGGTAGACCCACTTCAATCAAGCGCTTGCTTTCGGATTCGCAGGTATCGAACCAGACGAACAGCGCGGTCGTGTCGGCATGCTCGAAGTTGTAGGTGGACATTTCCACCTCGTTCTGGTGGAACACGTCGCCATAGCTGACCCGACCCAGCGGCCCATCGGTCCAGACTAGGTCATAGACGCTTTCCACGCCTTGCAGGTACATGGCGATGCGTTCCAGACCGTAGGTAATTTCACCGGTGACCGGCTTGCAATCCAGCCCGCCGACTTGTTGGAAATAGGTGAACTGGGTGATTTCCATACCGTTCAGCCAGACCTCCCAACCCAGTCCCCAGGCACCCAAGGTAGGGGATTCCCAATTATCCTCGACGAAGCGAATGTCGTGAATCAGCGGGTCGAGGCCGAGATTCTCCAGCGAGCCGAGATACAGATCCTGCAAATCGAGCGGTGAAGGTTTGATGACCACTTGATATTGATAATAGTGCTGCAAGCGATTGGGATTTTCGCCGTAGCGGCCGTCGGTGGGCCGGCGGGAAGGCTGCACGTAGGCGGCACTCCACGGTTCGGGGCCGATGGCGCGCAGGAAGGTGGCGGGATGGAAAGTTCCCGCGCCTACTTCCATGTCATAGGGTTGCAGCAGCACGCAGCCCTGGTGGGCCCAGTAATCTTGCAGAGCCAGGATCAGCCCCTGGAAGGTCGAGACATCGCGCACAAGCGCCTCCAAAATTCGAAAGGGACGGTAGGCCGTCCCCAGGTGTTGCTTGATGAGAATGAATGATGCCAAGTATAGCTTGGACGCAAGATGGGATTCATCGCCCAGACCCAGTCTCAAGCGTTCGGGCAGTGCCGATCTTTCTGAGCCATGTGGTTATAGTGATTGATTTCGGAAAATCCCTTGCTCGGTGGCGCAAGTGACGAACAGGCTTCCAGCACCCGCTACCTGAACGTTGAGACAATCCCAGCTATTGACACTGTTGTGTCGAGTCTGGATAATCACTGGCCCTTGTCTGAATCCTTTCCGTAATGGCTATGTAGCTCAGCCGGTTAGAGCACGGCACTCATAATGCCGGGGTCGGTGGTTCGAGTCCACCCATAGCCACCATATCAAGTTTCCGGAATCCGAGGATATCCGGCTTCCATCTCAAGCACTGGTTTCAATAGCATAACCGTCCTGGTTTTTCGAAAATGCCCATGGAAATCCACCGGCATTCGGGGACATCACATGGACTCGATCGATGAATCCACGATTCCCGGTTTGATGGTCCGATGCAGAATCTAGCGAATCGGCGATAAGCCGCTTGGCCACTGGGTTGAATCATTCAATAATTGAGGCATGGGCACAATTTTGGGCACATTTTTTGAGGTTTCACCGAATGGCGTGGCTCGAAACCAGAACCTTGCATAGGCCGTGGTGCGAAATTCATCAGACCGGTCGAAACATCCCAACCATGGCAACCATCCCAACCTTGGCGGGTCATGCGGACCTTGGCTGGCCACCGGCGATCCCATCGCAGGGGGGTCTCCCTATTGTTTTTTGAGGTTACAGCGGTTACAGCGTTACGTTATTGATTTTTATCATAAAAACACAGGTTACGGCTGTAACCCAGCCTGTTTGCGGGTTACGGCGCCAGTCCGGGTGTTTCTCTTAACAGATTGAAAATAAATAATAAATACGCACAAGGGCATGGCGGCAAGCGGCTTGGGAGGGGTGGATTTCGCCCGTCGCCAGACACAAAAAACCCCGGACATGCCGGCGGGGCTCGATCATCGCGCGTTCACCGCCAGCGGCGCCACCGTGGTGTGGATCGCACCGCCAGCCGGCGAACGCGCGGATCGGCTACCGTCAAGCAGCCTTTGACGGCCCTCCCGACAGTCCGAAGCGGCGCTGTAATTCCTCCATCACAATGCGCCCGACAGCGATTCCTTCGTCCACGCCCCATTCGGCGGCGATGCGCTTCAAGCTATTTGCCTCGGCTTGGGTGAGTTCCAGGGCGATTTCGTTGCGCCGGCTGTACGGTTCCCGCAGTGATTCAACGCGCCGCCCCAAGCCTTCCGCGATTCGAACGATACCGATGGAACAGGCCAGCAAGTCGAGTTGGTCCAGCGTGCGGGGGTCATTCGCATGAACATGGCCCTCGGCATGGCCGCGCAACCGTTCCGCCAGGTTCTCGATGGCTTGGAGTTCGTCCGATACCGGATCGATGATTGCGTCGGGCAGGATGCAGCGCGGGTTGGCGTCGAAAGACGCGACGGACGGGATAGAATGGGTGTTGCTCATGGCGTGCCCTCCTCTTCAAAGGGTGTGCCGTGGGAAGTCCGGCAAGGCGTGTGCAAGACGCCTTGCCGGGCGCAAACCCCCCGAATTCGGGGGAATTCAAAATGCCTTGGGTAGACCGGCTTGCTTCAGTATCGCGTTGGCCAGCGGCACGGATGCCAGCGAGCGCGGAACCGTAAACGTCCTCCCATTGATTGGGCTGTACCAAATTTCGTGGCTTCCTTTCCCGGTGCGAACCATCCAGCATCCATGGGTCTTGAGGTGCTTTACGAGGTCCGCATACATTGCCGCCATCAAGCGGCCTTCGCCGTCATCGTCCGTTCAGCGGTAATGTGGAGGGATACCGGACCTGAAATCTCTACGTGATTCAATTCAAGAAGTTCCGGCGTCAATTCCATTGCCACGTCCACCAACTCGTCGAAGGTACTCGCTTCCACGCACAGGCCAGGCACATCCTCACTGGTGGCTATCCACACCTCGGCCTCATCGTCCCATTGCGCGGCAATCTCAAGCATGGTCGGTTCCCCTGGGTGATTCGCTCAACTCCAATCGGCGCTCGACGCGTTCCACGCGGGCGGTCAGCCGGTCGATGGTGATTTGTTGCCGGGCAGCGGTTTCGTCGCCGTGTCGGCAATCTGATCGACACGGGCACGGATATGGCGCAAGTGGTCGAGCACCAGATTCTCGGTGTCGGCGGTCATGGCTAGCGATCCTGGATTGGCGTCTTTCGCCGCGCTTCGGCCCGCCACTGGCGAGCCAGTTCCTTCAGTTCGGGAACACGGGCGGCGGGCACAAGGACTTCCACGCGGGCGTGGCCTCGTTCGCGGATCCGCGAGCGGTAATCTTCGGTGATTTCACTGCGGGTCTTGGCCATGTATCTATCCTAGCCTAGTAACCGGTTACAAACAATATCCAGTTTTGCCTGGACAGCCGGTCAGGGCTCGAACCACCAGCGGCGCCAGGCACCTCGACATCGCTCAGGTCGGCGGGCCAACCGTGGCGGCTACCGTGACCGCTTGGGGCACGCCCTTGACGGTTGATCACGGCGGGCCGGCGGGCAGGGTTGATCACGGCGGCCGGCTTGAACGCCCCGCTGGGTGGCGCTTGCACGGTGCTGGCGACCGACCTGAGCGACGGCAAATCACGCTGGCCAGCCAGGTTGCCGGCCACGCGGCGGGCCGGCGCACCGGTGACCAGTGAACGACCTGGGCGGGAAGACGGCCGCGCTACGCCCCACGCAACCGGTCGATTTCAGCGAACGGATTGTCTTTCCGGTCCGGCACCAGTTCGAGTTGCCGCCGCGCCTTGGGCGTCATGCCCAGTTCGGAAAGCATCACCCGCATGGCATTCAAGCGCACGGCCGGAAAGTTGGCCGGGTCGCGGCGATACTCAACAATCAACTGTGCCAGCAGGCCGATGAACAGGCTGTCGGATTTGGCGGCCACGCCGTCCGGCATGGCCTTGACCAGTTCGTCAAACACCGCCTTGGCATCGCCATATAGATCGGGCGGGCATTCGGGACGGTCCACGGGACGGGGCGTTTCGTAATGGCGGCCTGAAAGCCTGACAATCTTGGGTTTGCGAGGATTTGGCATGATATTTGACGCTCTAGCTGGGTTTAGCCCGTATCACGCATGAAACAACCTGAAACCATTCAACTGTCGGCAAAAAAATTTGACTACCGGGCATCTTCCAAGGGGGGCGAGGGTGAAAAATTGAAGACCCCCCCTCCCCCCATGGCCGGCGGGCGTTCACGCGGCGCTCGGATCCGACGGTTCAACCGGTTCACGCGGCAGGCGCGCTTGATAGTCGAACAGGGATTCAGCCGTGTCCTCGTCGCCCGCCAGCCGGTGAGCATTCGCCAGGCACAGGACCTCATACCATCCCATTCGGTCCAGCCGCACACGAACCAACCGGCCGTCCCGTTTGATCGGGAAGCGCTCGGCGCCCGTCAGTTGCCGCATGACGGATACCGCCACGGACTCCGCTTGGCGCCGATCCGCCCGGCCGCCTGTTTCGAGCAGGTCGGCTGACTGACAGCCTGGGCCAGGTTGCCGCCGTTTCGAGCAAGACGGTTCCGCAGGGTGGATTCGGGCACACCGGTCAGTTGGGCCAGGGTGGGCAGGTGCACACCGGGACGCGGGCTCATCCCACGAGCCGCTCAAAGACGGAGACTTTGCCGGTCTTGGGCGTGCCGCGCTCGGCATTGCGGCGGCGCCAAGCGGCGATGCGTGGTGGGCCGATCTCCACGCCGTACCACGGTTCACAAAAACCGCAACCTGATCGCTCGCAGGGCGCGGGGAGTGGATTCGTATCTGAACCGTTCCAGGCGTGAATCGCTCTGGTGTGATCATCCCAGCAAGAACCGCCAAGGTCCCAAGGCTTGTTGTTGGTAGGCATGTATCGTCTCCCGACGAGATAAAAGGGCCGGCGCGGCAAGAGGATGAACCCGGCCAGCAAAAAGGGTTATGCCTGGACCTGCTGAAACAGGCGCGGGTGCGTGGCGCGGAAGGCCGCCAGGCGGGGCTTGTCACGTTCCGAATTGCGCCTCTCCCACACGGCGCGGCGCTGGCTGAAATCGCGGCCGTACCAGTTCTGGCAAAAGTTACACCAGGTTGTCTTGCACGGTTCGGGCATGGGCTGGCTGTCCCGATCCTCGGCGGTTAGCCACGCCTGGATTTCGCGGGCGTGCTCTTCACTCTCAAACGTAAACATCATGTCGTCTCCCGACGAGATAACGAGATAAAAGGGCCGGCCGGCGAAGAGGATGCGCTCGACCGGCAAGAGGGTTATGCCCGACCTTCGGCCAAGATTCGCTCCCCGAACTCGGTCCGCTCGTGGGTGGTCCACATGCGCTCGCCATTGCCCCATGTCAGCTTTAGTTGGCACGGCTCTTTCCCGATGAAATCGAAGGGCTCGACTCCAACGAGCCACGCCTTGGGCGGCGGTTCCCGGCTGGCCGCCAGCGCGGCCTCGGCACGGCGCGAAGTGGCGGCGGCCTCACGTTCGGCGATGCGCGCCTCGAACAGACGCACCTTGGCCAGCACCGCGCGGCTTTCCGGGGAACGCGGCGGTTCCCGGCGGCGTAGCGTGGTCCCCGGCAGCGGTGGGGTTGACGCCAGGCCGACCTTATGGCGAAGCACATTGACGCGAGTTGCTTGCCGCGCCATGAGTTTGTCCGGGTCCCACGGCTGGCCCGGTCGCTTGAGGTGAGCGATCTGAGCGAGTTGGACCGCCTCCTTGCCGGCCGCTTCCAACTCGCGGGACCAGCGCGCGTGCTCCCGCTCCTTGGCCAGCCGCGCCGTCTTGGCGGCGGCGTTCAGTTGGCGGGCGCTCATTCCCGCTCGGAGGTAGTTAAACGGCGCGGTCGGCTGGGCGGCATGGAGTGACCATTGGAACTCGATAGGGATGTCCATCATTGAAGCGGCTCCATTTTGAGAGTTATGTCGGTCAACCTACTGCCCCGCCATGCCGCCAATTGCATGGCAAATTGCTGAATGAGGCTGACCAACATCGCGTCCATCGCCTCGGGCGTCGTGGGCGGATTGGTCACGGTGAGGCCCGACCATAGTGGCGGCGTGGTAGGTTGATTTTGGCCTTTGGGCATGGTGGTGTGACCTCTGGGAATGTGGATTGCGGCGCGGTTTGGGATCGTCGGCGGAATCGTCGGCGTCATCAGCGAGCAGGTGGGGGTAATGCTCGGCAAGCCACTCAACATCGGCATTGCTGAAGTAGCACTCGCTGCATAAACCATCCCCGCCATTCGCATCGATCACGTCGCCGCACAGGCGACAGCAATCGGCATCCATCACGAAATTCCTCGAATGCGTTCGAGTTCGGCGGCCTCGCTCAACTTGGCGACCAATAGCCCTCGCAAGGTCGTCTTTTTTTCGAAACGCCTCGACTTTGAGCGCGGCGTGAACGTCGGCCGGAATCGGGAAGTTGAGCCGAACATCCGGTTCGTCCTGATCCGAGTCGGCGGAATGAGATTGGGTTTTCATAAGCAAAATCCCGTCATTAACATTGGTTATCGGTGTAACACCGAGAACTTTTATTTGCAACCGTTTTTTCAGTAAGTTTCATTTTAAGCCGGGGCGATTTTCATTCCACGGTGAGCGGCCTGCTTTTGCGCATCCAGCCAGGCAAAAAAGGCATTCCGATGTTCGTCACTGGCCTGCCTGGGTGTGATTGACAAGCCTGTTTCTCGGCAGAAGGCGGACCACCAGTTGTAGATGCTGGATTTCCCCATTCCAGACTTATCGGCTAATTCCAACAGCCATGTGCTATTCCAATCTGGAATTTGGTCGCAGTTGGAATTTTCTTTCAATTTGAGAATGAGCCGCCCCACCTCAACCGCAAAAGCCTTGCGTTCGGCGCCGGTCAATTCGCAGATCGATTTGCGTTTCGAGTTCGCGGATAGTCTTGCGGCGCTCATTGGATTCTTGCCGGAATTCTTCGGCGCGTTGGGATGCGGCTTGCGCTGCCTCCTTCCACTGCTTCACGTCGGCAACCGTCACCTTGTCGCCGGTTTCGGCTTTTTCGATGGCGCGGTCAATGACGGATTCTGGCGTGGATGGGGCGGAAAGAGCGTAGAGGATTGATGGCTTGAAACTGCTAAAAATTGGCAATTTCCCATTTCCAAAGCGCTCATATACAGACGTGAAGTTGTCGGCAGTCTGTCGGCTCATCTCAAATTCAGCCGCGATCCAGGGCAAGAACTGGCCGTGGGGTAATTCGGCCTTGATCGCCATCAATTCCCGGCCAATTTCGATGATGTCCTCCACGGTGCGCTTGAGTCTGAGCTTGATCCGTTCCGCTGCCGCCCTGGACTTCACTGCTATTTCAACCGGCAGTACCTCGTAATCGAACCCCGCCTGCATTATATCGCTCATAGCCCGCCCACCACCTTGAAGATTTGATAGGTGCTTTCTCTGATTTCAGGGCGCAATCGTTTCTGCTCGACGCCTTGGCGGATGGCTTTCTCGGCTCTCCCACCGTCCGCAGCGCCGTGCCGCCATGCCCCAACCATGCGCGCGGTCAGCGCCGGCGGTGCATAAGTGCCAGGACCAGGGATCGCCGGGCGTGGCGGGCTGGGCGTGGCGGCAGGTGGAACAGCGCACCTCGGGCACGGGTGCGGGCGGTGGGGTGGTGTTGGTCCGCCAATCGCCCGCCGGGGCGTCCGGGCGGCTCTTGGGCGCGGGCACAGACAGGTTTTGCTCAATCGGTCTTGACGCCTTCATGGCCTGACCGGCGGTATCGAGTGACTCTGTGGGTTGGCTCAATTTCAGCCATCGATCGCTAAGCATGGTCGCCGCCCTCGCGAACGATGTAATACCGTCCAGGGCTCGATCGGTCACCAACCCGAACCAGCTTTCCCTTCGTCCCTCGTGGATCCTTTTCCAGGCGCCCGGTGGCAAGGAGCGTATCGATGGCCAGGTCGCGCGAGACGCCCTTGGTGAGGTCTTGCCAACCGGCCGCGTTCAGAAAATACCGCCAGCCCTCGGGCGTGGCGGCGACGTAACCGAAGAACGGGCGCATCGAAGTCATGGCGCGTTCGGCCGCCTGGAGTGTGGCGAGCGTGACCGGATCGACTTCGGCAAAGCGGCCTGGTCGATTACCGGATAGCCAGACCTCCAGATGCTCAAGAAACACGGTTTCGTCGTGGCGCGCTGCCGTGCCCCAAGTCGCCAGCCAGCGCCGAAACAGCGTTTCCGCCGCGCTTCGGGCTCGACCGGGCTCCCAGCCTGTGATTCCCCAATCGGATGCCAGCTCGCCCGCGTAACCGACCATGGCGAAACGCTGCGCCCCGCGCTTGACTTCGTCGCTTATGCTGCCGCGCGTCATGGCGTCCACGAATTGCGTCAGGTGGTTCGCCGCGTTGGGAGTCGTCGCCACCGTCTCGCGCCGGGTCAAACGATCAAGGAACGCCCGTATCGGGTGACCATGGTGCCGGGAGACAGCGACGTTGACTTCCCTGATCAAGGCGGATCGGGCGTCGGAATCGGCAAGCCCATTCAAAATCCCGCAGCCATCGCCGGCATCGACCGGAATGTGCAACAGCCGCAACTCTTGACCAGCCATCGGCACCTTGCCGGCATCCTGCATCATCTGCTGCAGGGATTTTTCGCCCGAAGACAACAGAATCAGTTGCCAGCGCGGCAAAGCGCGCGCGGTCAGACGGGCGGTTCCGCGCATCCGGCCGGCCTCGTTGAAGATCATGTAGATCAAATCGCCGATCTCGCGCGGATCGGCTTGCCCGATTTCGTCCAGCATCAGCACTGAATCGCAGTGCGTGGCGGCGGTCATCTCGAAGCCGGCGCGCGTGCCGTGCCAGCTTCGCCGCAGATTTTGCGGTTTGCCCCAGACCGACAGCGCCCAGTTTTGCGAGGTAGTCTTACCGGTGGTCGAAGTACCCATGAAGTGCAGCCCTCCGGATTGCACGTTCAACAGGTCCAGCAAGGGCGGGGCAAAGGCCGCGCTCAATGCGAACACCGGGACGTCAAAACCCTCGACGGCGCGCGCCACCTCATCGCGCCAGCCATCGAGGGTTCCGGCGAGCGAATAGGGCGATGGGCTCGGATCGTCGGACCGATAGAACACCTCGTCGTCACCCTGCCCGAACACGGCATCCGGGAGCACGAACACTCCCTGAGTCCAACCGGTCTTGACCGTGGCCACCGCGCGCTTCTCGGGACGCGCGCGATTCAGATAGGCGCGGATGTGTTTATTGGCGTGGGCCGGGTTATCCGTCGCCCTGAAGCCCATGTCGTATAGGCGCTGGAGAATCTCGCGGCCATCGGTAACCAGCAGCGCGCGGGGCAGTGTCCAGACGTGGGTTTGTCCGTGCAGAGCGGTGAATTTGAGCGCCACGGCGTAGCCATGCCCGCGTCCGTCGTCCGCCGTGGCGAGCACTTCGAAGGGGGCGCTGATCCACTCCGGCGCAAAGTATTGCCGCGTCATGCCGCCGTCGGGCGTGGGTACGTTCCCAACGTGGACATACCAAAGACCTGGCCCCCTTGGGGCTTTGCCGTGCTTGCATTCATCCTTGCGACCCAACCCCCCGATCTGGGAGCCATCGGGCAAAATCATGAAGTAATAGGGAATCTTACTATCTTGTAACCTTGTAACCTCTTCTTTTAATACTGGGTTACTTGCTTTCTCCTTTCCATTCAGCTTTGTATCCTCGTAACCCGTGTAACCTGCAAAATCTGGCTCTCCCCCCTCATATGATTGATTTTCGTTCTCCGTTTGGGCTGCCCTACGCAGCGAGCCGATACCCACGCCTTCCCGCCTCTGGCGCCGGGCGTGGTGGGTTTTCCGCGCTTGAATAGCGCCAGGGCCTTCGGTCGTTGGTTTGCGGTCGCCCAAGCATCGACGATGACGCGGGCGGCGTCGAAGGCCGGGCAATCCGCCCCCCCACGCGGCGACGTCCCCGCTCATTTCATTTTTAACGGCGCTCGCGACTAGCCACTCCGCCGACCGTTCGCCGTGCTTCGCGTCGGCCGGAACGACGCGGGCGATCTTCAGCAAGTCCAGCGCGGTACCCCTCGCGACCGGTTCGAGTTCCAACCCGGCGATGTGCTCGCGGGCACTCTCCCACGCGGGGTGATCTTTCGCGCCCTGGACCTCAACGGGCGGATCACCCACCAGTTCGAACCGCTGCCCACCGTGGGCCTGACTGAACAACTCGGGCGGGTCCGCATTCAAGTTGAGCCAGCCCACGGCGCGGCCGCCGTCGTAGTCGGGTTCCAACGGGTCGAGGGTTTCCCGTTCGTTGAAGCGCTGCGGGTCGGTCAGCACCTCGCGCACGGTCACCATCACTGGCGCGCTGTTTTCGAACACAGTCAGGTCGAAATCGGCGCGCAGAAGGCCGCGCTGGGCAAGCGCGGCCTCGTAAGTGGCCTGCAACTTACGTTTGGCGATGAGGATTTCGGTAGCCGCGTCGCCGTTGTCGGGCTCCTCCGTCCGTTCGGTGTCGGCGATCCATTGCGCCGTGCGTTGATCGACCTTGGCCGCCACCCAAGCCTCACGGACGCGCTGGGATTCTTGCCGCAGTTCCGACTCTCTACTGCGGACCAGTTTTTTGAACCGTTCACGCTCGAAAACAGCCAGATCCGGAATCGCGGTCCGGGTATCCAGAAAATCCGCATCGCCGTTGCGAGCGATGGGGTCGGGGAGTCGCTGGACAAGGCTTGCCCCGCAGGCAGCCCCACCGCAGAAATCCAAGCGCTCGGGCTGCCAGACCGACGCATCCACGATGCTGCGCATCAGCAGTTGCCCCGCCCCACCGACCTGCATCCAGCCGAAGTCCGGCGTTAGCCACAAGCGTTCGAACAATGCCCTGCCGGCGCGCGCTATATCGCTGGCGTCACGGACGAACAGATAAAGCCTCTGCCCGCCGATACCTTTCAGTTCTTCAACTGGATTGCCTTCGGCGTCGGTTCGCCAGATACAGGAAGACGCCGAAGGGCGCCACAGTGTGGGCGCGTCGGCGATGCCGGGCGCGACTTTCGCGAGCGTGGCGAGCAGGTCGGATCCGTCACCAGCCGTGAACCGTGGGCCGTGCTCGCTCGGATCGTGGTCGATCATCAGCACGCCCGGTGTGTCGGACGGGAACCCCATGTGCTGCCGAGTGCGACTGATGATCGGGACTTCGTTCGCATCGACGGGCGGGGCGTTTTTCAGTCGGTCGCGGCTGAGAACGCGGGCGCGTTCATGACCATTTACCCCGTAACACAGCGCTTGCGACGGGTTTAGCCGCGTCAGCAGATCCGCGAATTCCGCGACCGTCGCGGTCATTTTGCGGGCCTCACCCTCGGCAAGCTGGCCGCCAGCGAATTTGCCGAGTTGGTTCGTTTTCGGATCGAGGTTGAAGAGTTTGCTCAGCCGTGGCGGCTGAGCAGCGGTGATCATTGTAAAAGTGGCGTGCATGGATCAAAGCTCGCAATGCGAGACTGACTCGCGACCATGCCCGTGATAAGATCCTGCTGCGCTTTCATTTCGGCATGACCGCTGAGGCCAGTCTCGGAGTTACTCGGGGCTGGCCTTAGTCGTTTTTGGTCGCGCGGTAGTCCATCGCTTCGGTAACGGCGCGCTTCAAACGGGCAGACTGCTCGGGCGTGATACCTGCCTTGGCCGCGAGTTCATCGGGGTCGGCGACAGCTATGTCGCTGTCGTCCGATTTGGCCAAAATCCAGTCAATGTCGCTCGAACGGGCAGCTAGCGAGCCAGCTTCGAACGCCGTCAGAAATTCCTCGAAGGGGGTCGCGGTCATTTCGCGCCCTCCCCGTTCCGCCGGCCTGGATCGCATGCCCGTAGCGATTCGATGACGATTCCTTGAATGGTGTCGTGGATCGATTTTTGTTTCCGCGCGGCCAGAATCGTGAGCTTTTCAAGCTCATCCGAAGCGAATTCGATGATGACCTCGTTCTCGCGCTTCATCGGCGTGCGGATTTGCAAAACCTCGCCCAGTGCTTCCAATACTCCAGCCACGTTGGATAGCTGCGCGGATAGGGCAAACCGGTGGTCATCCGATCCAAGCAAGTCGCTTCGCCGTTGTAATTACCGAGAAGCTCGCTCAAGAGGTCGAGCGTGATCGCTACTCGATGAAGGGTGTCTTTGGGGTAGCGGGAAAGATCGCCGGGGAAACAAGCCAATGGGGTGACGATGCGGGGATCTACGGAAATGGTGTTACCAGACATGATCAGTCTCCAAGCAGTTCAAGAACGAACCGGCGTGGTGCCGGGAACTGGCGGGGCTAGGAAACCGCGATAGAGAGCGGCGCGCGGCCTTACGGAACGCGCATCCCGCCAGCCCCAGCATTGCGGAGACTGGCTGACTACAACAGCCGAAATCCGGGCGGATTCCAGGCATAAAAATACCATCGCTTTCGGGGACGGTTGACCGCTCTATCTGGCGTTTCCTAGGCGCCGACTGGAAGGATAGGCCGGGACGGAGCGCGGTGCAAGAGGCGTTCACGCGGCCTCCCCTTGACGGCGGCTTTTCTCGATTTGGGCGCCAATCCAGGCTTCAACCTCGGCCTCGATCCAGCCGACGGCCTTCGTTCCGATCGATACCGGTCTTGGGAAACTCGGATCGTAGTCGCTTGGCCGTTTGGGGTTACGCCTCAGCTTGGCGTAGATGGTCGAACGGGTAAGCCCGGTGCGAGCTTCGACTTGCTTACGTCGAAGGATGGTTAGGCGCGCTAGCGCCTCTTTAAGTTGCGCGGCCATGCTCGTTACTCTGTAGCATTCGCCGGAACATGCCGGCATGGCTGCACAGTAAGCGGCATACTTTCCTAAATCACCGCAACTGCGGTTGCGGTTTCCGCAATTGCGGTAAGACTCAAGTCGCGGTCAAGCTGCGCTTTGCCGCTGCAAACTTATCCTCCAGGGTCCGCGCCGATATGCCCGGCTTCTTATCAAAGTGTTCGAGTAGCGCGGCAATGATCACCGATTGATTATCGAAAATGGATTGTGGTTCGCCCGTTGGTGTCTTGCCCAGCATCAACGTGAGCATTGCGCCGATAATGTTCAGATAGGTTGTCTCGGCTCGCTCGCCGGGTGCATTCTGCTTTTCCACCATCGCCCGTAATGAATCACGCTCACCGCGCATAGCATCCATTTCGCGGGTGATTTCCTCCGCCCATTTCGCCGCTTCTTTCAGTTCCGCCCGCGCCGCGTCACAATCAGCCTGCAAGGCCAGGAAGGCGTCAGTATTGATCGCCGAATGAGTCTTGCGCTCGATTTCATCAAACAGAAATTCCGGCTTGTCTGACGGAAATTCTCTGGCGATCCATTCTTTGAGGTTTGTTCGAGTTACATGCCGCCGCCCTGGTGCGACATGCTCTTTTGATCCATTGAGGGAACCGCCATTTTCGCGGTTTACTGGTAATGCACCACTTTCAATAGCTTCGTGTAGCGCCCGGCATCGCGGCTCAAGGCATTTAATGAAGGGATGCCGATAGACGGCAGGAAATACTTCGGATGATTGGCTCAAATACTCCTGAACCTCATCCGGCGGAATGCCGCACCAAAGCGCCGCCGCTACTGGAACCGGATAGATGGAGTAGTAAGATAGAGCATTGTCGCAACGATCATTTTCCCAAGTTTTTTTTCATGGCGCCCCTTTTGCGCGGCCCTTGAATCAGAAGCCGCGCCAGCCGGGCAAGGGAACCCGGTTTTCGCCCCGTCGGGCTAGGCGCGGCAAATCAATTATACCGCCCGGTACGCTTTACCAAAGCGACCAATAATCACCTTTCGCCCTTCCTCAATCTGGCTATCCACAAAGTCAGCCCACCATTGCAACATTTCCCGCCGCTGTTCAGCATACTGCGCCCGGTTATAAACACCCCGGATTCCCTTCATTTCGTGAGCCAGCGCCTTTTCGATCCAATCCGAATTAAACCCGGCTTCATGCAAGTGCGTTGACGCTGTCCGCCGGAAATCATGGATTACAAAATTCCGCGCATCGAATTCCAAGGCCCGCACGGCAACATTCAGTGTGCTATGGGCTATCGGTTTTTTGAGACTTCCTCGGCTGGGAAACACCCATTCGGAATCGCTCGCCAATCCCTTCAATTCCTCGTACATCGCCACGGCTTGCCGAGACAATGGAACTAGATGCGGCTTGTCTTTTTTCATGCGTTCGCCGGGAATCGCCCATTCGGCTTTATCGAAGTCGATTTCTTCCCATCGGGCTTCGATCAATTCCGATTTACGCACCATGCACAAAATCAATAGATGCAGCGCCAGCTTGTGCGCCCGCTTCATGCTGGACTGATAGATTGCCCGTAGCAGCTTCCCAATTTCATCGGGTGTTAAAGCCACGTCCCGACTTTTGGCGGTTGCAATAAATTTCGCCTCAATGGCCGCCGCCGGGTTAAACGTCACCTTCTCGCGCGCAATCGCATAAGCAAACAGCCGTTTCAGCACGTTGCGGGTTTGGAGGGCCATTTGATCGGCGCCTCGCGCCTTGATGCGGTCGGTAATCGCCAGCACATCGGTCACGGTCACATCGGCAATCTGCTTCGCGCCGATGGCCGGAATCACATCCTTTTCCAGCACGCGCTTGATGTTGCGGGGATTGCTGTTGTTCGGTTCGGCGATTTCGGCATACCAACGCCGGGCGAAGGCTTCCACCGTGTCGGCTTCCCTTGCCGTCTTCTCCTTGATCTTCGCTTTCTCGCGGGTTTTCAAACACCATTCACGGATAAAGGCTTGCGCCAGTTCCTTGACGGCGGGGGCGGCATCCTCGGGGGATTGCATCGCCGCGCCGCAAGGCCATCGGGGACAGGCCACGACCGATCAGCGCCTTGCCATCGTCCCGCCATGTTCGGGCTTCGGCCAACGAATAGGCCGGGTAATCCCCGAGCGTGATTTTTTCCTGCTTGCCCGCCAGCCGGTAGCGCAGCCGCCATACCTTCGCGCCGCCGGGCATGACTTCCACGAACAGCCCGCCCTCATCGGCTTCCTGATAGGCCTTGTCAGCAGGTTTCAGCTTCCGCAGCTTGGTATCCGACAGCGCCATCATTCCCCCTTCCGCCGTGGCGTGTACCCGTGAAAAACGGCTTCATCTTGGGCACACCATTTCGCCTTGGGCACATCACCGCCTTGCCTTGGGCACACCGCTTTTCATCTTGGGCACAAATATGGGCACACATATAAGCGGATTGCTGCGGAACATACAAGCATTGTGCATAACAAAAAAAGCCCGTATTTAAGCGGGCTTATGGGGTGTTTTGCGGAACGCTTCGGAACATACCGGAAGCCTCGCTATTTTCCGATGCAAAAAACTGCTAAAAATCCGTGATAGCAGATCCTCGGACGTAAACTCCCCGGTAATTTCCGAAAGTGCATTCTGAGCCTCGCGCAATTCCTCGGCGATCAGTTCGCCGGCGCGATAAATCTCCAATTGATCCGCCGCCCGCGCCAATGCCGCCGCCGCTCGCGCCAATGCCTCCAGATGGCGGCGGCGAGCCATGAAGGTTCCCTCCCCACCACCGTGATACCCCATGCAAGTCCTGAGGTGTTCGCGCAGCAGATCCAAGCCTGCCTCGGTCTTGGCCGACAATGGAATTTCGCCGCCCCACTCACCGTCTCGAACCACGGGCGTCCGGCCGGTCAGATCGATCTTGTTGTAAATCACCGTCACTGGTGTGTCCGCCGGCAACCGCTCTCGCAACTTGCGCTCTTCAACCGTCAATCCCAGGCGATCATCCACCACCATCAGAATCCGATCGGCGGCGGCGATCTCGTGCCAGGCGCGGCGGATACCCTCTCGTTCGATCGGGTCGTCACTGTCGCGTAAACCAGCCGTATCGATCACATGCAACGGCATGCCGTCGATGCTGATCTGTTCGCGCAGCACGTCGCGGGTGGTGCCGGGCACGGCGGTGACGATGGCCGCCTCGCGCCCGGCCAGATGGTTCAGCAGGCTGGATTTGCCGGCATTCGGCCGGCCAGCGATCACCACGGTCATGCCGTCGCGCAACAAGCGACCCTGGCCGGCAGCGGCTTGCAGCTCGCCCAGGCGCTCCCGCAGATCCTGCAAGCGCCCGGCGACAACCCCGTCGGCGAGAAAGTCGATCTCCTCCTCGGGGAAGTCGATCGCCGCTTCGACATAGATGCGCAACTCGATCAAACCCTCGACCAGACTTCGCACTTGCCGGGAGAACTCGCCTTGCAAGGAACGCAAGGCGGCGCGAGCGGCGGCGGCGGTATCGCTGGCGATCAGATCGGCAACCGCCTCGGCTTGAGCCAAGTCGAGTTTATCGTTGAGAAAGGCTCGTTCGGAAAATTCACCGGGTCGAGCTGGCCACGCACCGAGTTCCAACAGCCGCGCCAACAGTAAATCCATAACCACCGGCCCGCCGTGACCCTGAAGTTCCAGCACGTCCTCGCCGGTGAAGGAACGTGGCGCGGGGAAATAAAGGACAATACCTTCGTCGAGCACCGTACCATCGCCCGCGCGAAACCGGCGGAACATGGCTTGTCGCGGCGGGGGCAAGTCGCCGCATACCGCTGCGGCAATGGCGGGAACCGCCGGCCCGGACACCCGAATCACGCCAATGCCGCCCCGACCAGGCGGGGTGGCGATGGCGGCGATGGTGGCGGTCATGCTCCCTCTCCCTCAAGGAGAGCGGAAACGACACTCCTTCCCTCCCTGCCGAGGAGGGTTGGGGTGGGTAGCGGCTTGTGACACCATTATTTCTTGCGCTTACCGGGATTCTTCGAATCGGGCAAGGCCTGCTTGGCGAGCGTCAACAGTTTCTTGGCCTGCTCGCCGAGCCCCGATCCGGACTTGGCCTTGAGCGCCGCAGCGTCGGCACCCGATTCCACCCGCTTGGTAATGACCCACTGTTGGGCAATGGACAGCATGTTGTTCACCACCCAGTACAACACCAGCCCGGACGGGAACCACAGGAACATGAAAGTGAACACGATCGGCAGCGCCATCATCACCTTGGCTTGAATCGGATCGGGTGGCGCCGGACTCAGTTTCTGTTGGGCGAACATGGTGACGCCCATGATCAGTGGCAGCACGTAGTACGGGTCTGGAATCGACATGTCCCTGATCCAGAACATGAACGGCGCCTGACGCAACTGCACGCTTTCCACCAACACCCAGTACAGGGCGATGAACACCGGAATCTGTACCAGAATCGGCAGGCAGCCCCCCAGCGGATTGACCTTCTCCTTTTTGTACAGGCCCATCATCGCTTCGTTCATCTTCTGCTTGTCGTCGCCGTACAGCTCCTTGAGCCGGGTCAGTTCCGGTGCCAACCGGCGCATGTTGGCCATTGAGCGATAGCTGGTCTCCGACAGCTTGTAGAACGCCAGTTTGATCAGGATGGTAAGAAAGATGATCGCCCAACCCCAATTGCCGACGATGGCGTGAATCCATTTCAGCAGCCAGAACAACGGCTCGGCGATGATGGTCAACTTCCCGTAGTCCACGGTCAGTTGCAGGTTGGGCGCGATTTCCTCCAGCACGCTCGGCAACTTGGGACCCACGTACAGGCGGGTGTGGAAATCGCCGGTCGCGCCGGCTGGCACGGCCTGCACCGCGCCGCGCATCCCCACCACATAGCGGTTGCCGCCGACCACCCGAGTGTAGAAATCGTCGGTCTCGCCCGGATTCGGCAGCCACGCACCGAGAAAGTAATGCTGGATCATGGCGACCCAACCATCCTTGACCGACTGGTTCAGCTCCTTTTTGTCCATGTCGCTGAAGGAAATCTTCTCGTAGCGCTGTTCGGGTGTGGAAATCACCGCGCCGGTATAGGTCACCACGCCGCCGCCAAAGTAGCTGTTGGCCTTGTGTGGCGGCGTGCGCTGCAACTGGCGGTACTGACTACCCTGCCAATCGTCGGCGCTGTTGTTTTCCACCCGATGGTTCAGTTCCACCAGGAAACTGCCGCGGCGGAACGTGTAAGTCTTGACCACCTTCAAACCGGACGGGTCCGACCAGTTCAGCCGCACTTCCAGCGTATCCTGACCGTCCGCCAGCCGGTATTCGTCCTGTTCGGCGCTAAACTGCGCGTAATGATTGGGCGCGGGCGCGTCGTTCAGCGCCAGCAAACCGGACTGGGCGATGAAAATGTCCGCTCCGCTATCCTTGAGCAACTGAAAGGGTTGGTCCGGCTGCTGCACCGATTCCGGATAGGTGCGCAGCCCGACCCGGCGTAGGTCGCCGCCCAGGGTATCGATTTCGGCCTCGAACATGTCGGTGACGACCCGCACCCGCTGGCCGCCGCCGAGGGCTTGAGGTCCCGCGCTCACCGCCGGCCCGGCGACCGGTACGTCCTCGCCGGGCTTCAGCGCCGGCAGGGTGGATCCCGTGGGGTCGGTGAGACCGGTCGCACCGGCTGGCGTGGTGGCCACCGGTGGCGCCGGCGGCGGATGCTTCTTGGCCTGGAATTCCAGCCAATTCTGCCACAGCAGAAACAGCACGAACGCCATGGCGGCGCCCAGCAACAAACGTTGGTTTTCCATCATCGGTCCTTCTGGACAGGTTCGGGAACAGGATCGACGCCACCCGGATGCCAGGGATGGCAGCGCAGCACGCGCCGGATCGCCAGCCAACCGCCGCGCAGGGCGCCATGGCGCTCGATGGCCTCGCGGGCATACTGGGAACAGCTCGGATAAAAACGGCAGTGGTTGCCCAACAATGGACTGAGCAGAAGTTGGTAGCCGCGAATCAGGACGATCAGGATAGTGCGCATGGCCGCGCGAACCTCCGCCAGTGCCGTTGCAGCGAGGCAAACAGGATCGCGTTGCCCTGCTCCGCCGCGCCGACGCGGCCCATGACCACGCAGTCCCACCCGCCGATCCCTGGCTGGTGGTGTCGGAAACTTTCGCGCACCAATCGCTTGAGGCGGTTGCGCGCCACGGCGGATTTCGCGACCTTGCGGGAGATGGCCAGGCCCAGGCGGGGATAAGGCAAATCGTTGGGGCGGGCAAGCACGGTGAAATAGCGGTCGCTGGATTTGACCGGCCGGGCGAACACGCCGGTAAAGGCTTTCCGGCCGGTCAACCGGGCGCGGCGCGAAAAGCGCGCGCCACCGGCCATGGAGTCAGGGCGCCAGCCGGGCGCGGCCCTTGGCGCGACGCGCCTTGATAACCAAGCGGCCACCCCGGGTGGCCATGCGGGCGCGAAACCCGTGGGTACGCTTGCGGTGGATGTTGCTAGGCTGGAAAGTCCGCTTCATGTCGTGGTTCCTTAAAGATACTTGCGAGGCAAACCGGTTTGCGGTTTTTACCGCAAACGCGAAACTTACTGATCAAGAGATAAATTTGTCAAGCACTACGCAGCCTGCGATCGACGTCGCGCCTGTGGATAAGTGGTGGATAAGCCATCGGCGACTCACTAGACTGAGCAATTCCGCCTAAGGTGCCGCCAGGAGGACTGCCTGTGGACCACGAGTTGTGGAAAGCGTGCCTGAAATGTCTGGAACGCGAATTATCGGAACCTCAGTTGAATACCTGGATTCGACCGCTGCATGCCCGAGAGGACAACAGCGGCCTGCACCTGCTCGCGCCGAATCGCTTTGTGCTCGACTGGGTCAAGAAACACCATCTGACACAGATCAAGACCGTACTGGAACAGTTGCGCCCCGAACAATCGCCGGAAGTGCTGCTGGAAATCGGCAGCGGCGCCGCCCAAGTCGAGCCGGCGGCGACTCAAGATGAGGAAGCGCCTCCGGCCGAGCCGTCCGCCGGGCCGACCATCGACGCCAACGAGCTGCTCAAGAGCGGGGCGCTCAACCCGGATTTCACCTTTACCACTTTCGTCGAGGGTAATTCCAACCAGATTGCCCGAGCCGCCTGCCTGCAAGTCACGCAAAATCCCGGCAAGGCTTATAATCCGTTGTTTATTTACGGTGGCACCGGTTTGGGCAAGACCCACCTCATCCACGCCGTCGGCAACATGCTGCGCGCACGCGATGCCAGCGCCCAGGTGGTCTACCAAAATTGCGAGTATTTCGTCGCCGACATGGTGCGCTCCCTGCAACATAACGCGATCAACGAGTTCAAGCGCCGCTATCGGGTATTGGATGCCTTGCTGATCGACGACGTGCAGTTTCTGGCCGGCAAGGAGCGCTCCCAGGAAGAGTTCTTCTACACCTTCAACAGCCTGCTGGAAAGCCGCCAGCAGGTGATCCTGACCTGCGATCGCTACCCCAAGGAAGTCGCCGGCCTGGAAGACCGACTCAAGTCGCGCTTCGGTTCCGGTCTGACCGTGGCGGTCGAGCCGCCGGAACTGGAAACCCGGGTAGCGATCCTCAAGAGCAAGGCCGAACAGATTCAACTTGGGCTGCCCGACGAAGTCGCCTTCTTCATCGCTCAGCGTATCCGCTCCAACGTCCGCGAACTGGAAGGCGCGCTGCGACGGGTCTACGCCAACGCCCAGTTCACCGGCAGGCCCATTACCCTGCTTTCGCCAAGGAAGTTTTGAGCGATCTGCTGACGCTGCAAGACAAGCTGGTCACCATCGAAAACATCCAACGAACCGTGGCGGATTATTACAAAATCACCATCGGCGAGCTGCTGTCCAACAGCCGGTTGCGTGTCCTGTCCCGCCCCCGGCAGATCGCGATGGCGCTGACCAAGGAACTGACCGCGCTCAGCCTGCCGGAGATCGGCGAGGCGTTCGGCGGGCGGGATCACACCACCGTCCTGCACGCCTGCCGGAGGGTGCGGGAACTCCAGCACAGTGACCCGCAGATCCATGACGATTACACTAATTTGCTATCGACGCTGACTAACTAGAAAATCCCTGTGGATAAGCTCTGTGGATAAGTTGAATAACTTTCCAAGACCCGTTAATTAGCTTTTAAACTCAATTTTTATTTATAATAATTCCATCAAAATCAAAATAATAAATATCATTTATTGGATAAAATCCATGAAATTGACAATTTTTTTCGTGAACTTTCTATATAAACCAAAAATACCCTGTGGATAACTTTGTGGATAAGTCGGCCGTTTCTGTGGATAAGTCGGCAAAATCTGTGGATAACTTTGTGGATAACTTTTTGCCCAAAAAAAAGTTATCCACAGGAGAATCGACTTATCCACATTTCATCCACAGACTTATCCACAGGAAAAATCAATGTATGTGATTTATTTTTAATAACAAAAAAAAAGTTATCCACAGAAAATGCTCTCCCTAATAATAATAATCTTTTAAATATATATAAGATCTTCTCTATTGTTGGAGCGCCGCGAAAATCAGGTCGTGCGGACAGGCAAAATTTTATTTACCCTATGGCCAAGTAGGAAATAGGGTCTACCCGCTCGAACACGGTGGAGACCGAACGAACAGGCATACCGGAGAACTTCGATGAAACTGGAAGCCAAGCGCGAGCAACTGCTCAAACCGCTGCAACATGTGATCGGCGCGGTCGAACGTCGGCAGACGCTGCCGATCCTGACCAACGTGCTGGTGTCAGCGCGGGAGCGGGAACTGACCCTGACCACCACCGATCTGGAAATGGAACTGTCCGTTCGGGTCGAACTGCAAGTGGAGACGCCGGGCGAGACCACCCTCCCGGCCCGTAGGCTGCACGACATCCTGCGCGCCCTACCGGACGATGCCAGCGTGACGCTGAGCGTCGAGGGTGACAAGGCCACCGTGCGCTGCGGCCGCAGCCGTTTTACCCTGATCCACCCTGCCGGCCGGCGATTTCCCCACCCTGGAGGACTTACCGTTCGAAGGTGATATCCGCCTGCCGCAAGGCATTCTGCGCAGCCTGATCGAGCGTACCCATTTCGCCATGGCCCAACAGGACGTGCGCTACTACCTCAACGGTCTGCTGCTGGAAGTCAGTCCCGGCGTGCTACGACTGGTCGCCACTGACGGCCACCGGCTGGCGTTCCAGGAACTACATGCCGAAGTCGACGTGGCGGAAACCCGCCAGGTGATCGTGCCGCGCAAGGGTGTGCTGGAATTGCTGCGCTTGCTGGGCGACAACGAGGTTGAAGCGACGATCCGGATCGGCGCCAACCATATCCGACTGGTGCTGGGTGACGTCTGCCTGACCTCCAAGCTGATCGAGGGCAAGTTCCCCGATTACCAGCGCGTGATCCCCAGCGAAGGCGACCGGGTGGTGATCGCCGACCGGCTGGTGCTGCGCGGCGCGCTGGCGCGGGCCGGCATCGTACTCAGCGACAAGACCCAGGGCGTGCGCCTGCAACTGGAAGACTGGATCCTGCGGGCGCAGGCGCAAAATTCCGAGCAGGAAGAGGCCGAGGAGGAAGTCGAGATCAACTACAGCGGCGGCCCGCTGGAGGTTGGTTTCAACGTGACGTATTTGCTCGACGCGCTGGGCGCGCTGGGCGGCGAGCTGGCCAAGCTGTCCTTTTCCGACTCCGCCAGCAGTTGTCTGATCGAGGAAGCCGATGGCAGCGGCGGCAAGCATGTCATCATGCCGATGCGGCTCTGATGCAGGACAGCGGGGTCAGGGGCCGGTGAGCGGCGCTCCAGGGGCGGCGCGCTAGGGCCGCCATGCGGGTCGCTAGCCTTGATATTACCGGGTTTCGCAACCTGCGGCCGGTTCGGATCGACTGTTCGCCCGGCCTGAACCTGCTGGTCGGTCCCAACGCCTCCGGCAAGACCAGCCTGCTGGAGGCGTTGTACGTTCTGGGTCGCGGCCGTTCGTTCCGCGCCCGCCAGCAGCGAGAGTTGATTCAGACCGATGCGCCCTGGTTTCGGGTGGTGGCGATGCTGGACGGCGGCGACGGTCGGCGGCGACCGGTCGGCATCGAACGCGGCCCGCAGGAGCTGGCCATCCGCATCGACGGCGCACCAACCCGCTCGCTGGCGGAGTTGGCTCGGCAGGTGCCGGTACTGCTGCTCAATCCCGACAGCCACCGACTGCTGGAAGACGGGCCGCGTCAGCGGCGGCGCTTCATGGACTGGGGTCTGTTTCACGCCGAACCGACCTTCATCGACGCTTGGCGGCGCTACGAGACGGCCCTGCGCCATCGTAACGCCGCCTTGCGGGCCGGAGCCGCCGACCGGGCGGTGGATGCCTGGGATGGCGAGCTGGCGGCGGCGGCCGCGATCCTCGACCGGCTGCGCGATGCCTTCTGTACGGCCCTGGAAGGCGTCTTGGAGCCATTGGCGGCCCGTACCCTGGGCAAGGAAAGGGTCGGCGTCGATTATCGCCGTGGCTGGCCTCTGGAGCCGTCAGAACGGGATTTCGCGGTGTGGTTGCGCGCCGGTCGCGGTTCGGATCGTCAGCAGGGCCATACCCGGTCGGGGCCGCATCGGGCCGATTTCACGCTCCGGGTCGCCAGCCAGCCGCCCGGCGCGGCACTCTCTCGCGGTCAGCAGAAGCTGCTGACGATCGCGCTGTTGCTGGCGCAGGCGGAGTTGTACCACCGCCACCTCGGCGATGCCTGCATTCTGCTGATCGACGATCTGCCGGCGGAACTGGATCCCGGAAACCGGGCTCGGGTGTCGCGGACCCTGGCGGAACTGGACGCGCAGTTGTTTGTCACCGCTATCGAGCCGGGATTGCTGGATATTGCGCCCTGGCGCGCGGCGAAGACCTTCGGTCTGACGGGCGGCGATGTACGCGAAATGATATAATCCCGCGTCTTTTGCGGCATTCAGGAAGCGGGAGTCATGAACCAGTCGTACACCTCATCGAGCATCACGGTCCTGGAAGGGCTGGACGCGGTCCGCAAGCGGCCCGGCATGTACATCGGCGATACCGATGACGGCACCGGTTTGCACCACATGGTGTTCGAGGTGGTGGACAACGCGATCGACGAGGCGCTGGCCGGTTATTGCACCGAGATCAGTGTGACGGTTCACGCCGACGAGGCGGTGACGGTGACGGACAACGGCCGTGGCATTCCCACCGACGAGCATTCCAAGGGTCGTTCCGCCGCCGAGGTGATCATGACCGTGCTGCACGCCGGCGGCAAGTTCGACGATCGCTCCTACAAGGTTTCCGGCGGCCTGCACGGGGTCGGCGTGTCGGTGGTCAACGCCCTGTCCGACTCGCTGCGTCTGACCATCCGCCGCGACGGCAAGGTCCACCAGCAGGATTACCACCTCGGCACACCGCTGGCGCCGCTGCGGGTGATCGGCGAGACCGACCAGACCGGCACCGAAATCCGCTTCAAGCCCGGCGCCATCTTCAGCAACATCGACTTCCACTACGACGTCCTGGCCAAGCGGTTGCGTGAGCTGTCGTTTCTGAACTCCGGCGTCCGCATTCGGCTGCGCGACGAGCGCACCGGCAAGGAAGACAGCTTCGAGTATCAGGGGGGCATCAAAGCCTTCGTTGAACACCTGAATCGCAATAAGACACCGCTGCACGACGATGTGTTTTATCTGAACACCACCCGCGACGATATCCAGATCGAATTGGCGATGCAATGGAACGATTCCTACCAGGAAAACGTGTTCTGCTTCACCAACAACATTCCACAGCGCGATGGCGGCGCTCATCTGGCGGGCCTGCGCGGCGGGTTGACCCGCACCCTGAACCAGTACATGGACGCGGAAGGGATTCTCAAGAAGGCCAAGGTCGAGACCAGTGGCGACGATGCCCGCGAGGGTCTGACCGCGGTGCTGTCGGTCAAGCTGCACGATCCCAAGTTCTCGTCGCAGACCAAGGACAAGCTGGTGTCGTCCGAGGTCAAGCCGGCAATCGAGGCGGTGGTCACGGAAAAGCTGCAGGAATTTCTGTTGGAGAATCCCAGCGAGGCCCGGGCCATCACCAGCAAGATCATCGATGCCGCCCGCGCCCGCGAGGCCGCCCGCCGCGCCCGCGAGATGACCCGGCGCAAGGGCGCGCTGGACATCGCCGGCCTGCCGGGGAAATTGGCCGACTGCCAGGAAAAGGACCCGGCGTTGTCGGAGCTGTTTCTGGTCGAGGGTGATTCCGCCGGCGGTTCCGCCAAGCAGGGCCGCGATCGGCGTTTCCAGGCGATCCTGCCGCTGAAGGGCAAGATCCTGAACGTGGAAAAGGCCCGTTTCGACAAGATGCTGGCTTCGGTGGAGGTCGGCACGCTGATCACCGCGCTGGGCTGCGGCATCGGCCGCGAGGAGTTCAATCCAGACAAGCTACGCTATTACCGGGTCATTTTGATGACCGATGCCGATGTCGACGGCTCTCACATCCGTACCCTGTTGTTGACGTTTTTTCTATCGGCAGATGCCCGAATTGATCGAGCGCGGGCATATCTACATCGCCCAGCCGCCGCTGTACAAGATCAAGAAGGGCAAGCAGGAGCAGTACGTCAAGGACGAAGGGGAACTCTCGACCAGCCTGCTGCAAACGGCGCTGGACGGCGCGGCGCTGACGGTCGGGTCGGATGCCCCGCCGCTGAGCGGCGCCGCATTGGAAGAATTGGCCCGCGAGCACATGCGGGTCATGGCGCTGATCCAGCGTTTGTCTCGGCGCTACGACGGCGCACTGCTGGAACAACTGGTTTATCAACCGGCGCTGGACGGCGAACGACTGCGCGACGGCGATGCCTTGCGAGGATGGGCCGAAAGGCTGGTGGCGCGGCTGAACGACGGGTCGGGAGTCCGTTCGGTTTACGAGGCCGCCATCGAACCGCCGGAAGAGGACGGGACTCATAGTGTGACCATCACCCGCCGCACCCATAGTCTGGCGCGGCGAATCCCGCTGACTGCGGAATTCTTCACTTCCCACGAGTACGCCAGTCTCGCCCGGTTTGGCGCCAAGCTGGCGGGGGGGTTCGACCGGGGCGCGGAAGTGCGGCGCGGCGAGCGCGGCCAGTCAGTACGGAGTTTCAACCAGGCCATGGTGTGGCTGCTGGAAGAAGCCAAGCGCGGTCAGCACATCCAACGCTACAAAGGCTTGGGCGAGATGAACCCGGATCAGTTGTGGGAAACCACCATGAATCCAGACACCCGTCGCCTGTTGCAAGTACGTATCGAGGATGCCATCGCCGCCGACGAAGTGTTCACCACGCTGATGGGCGATCAGGTCGAACCGCGACGGGATTTTATCGAACAGAACGCCTTGGACGTGCTCAATCTGGACATCTAACCGGTGTTGGCGGGTGGCTGGGAGACATGGTGGCTTTTTCCCGGACCGCCGGTGGCGATGGCTTGCCCGCCCCGCACGTCCAGCCAGTGCACCGTCCGCGCCATGGGTTCCGGTTGCAGGGTGACGTGGTGGATGCCGAATCGTTCGTCGAGCAGGGCGAGGCAAGCATCGAGCACCGTTTCCCATTGGCGTAGATCCCGCACCAGCAGATGAGCCGAGAGCATGACCTTTTCCGGGGCCACGCTCCAGATATGCAGGTCGTGCACCGATATCACGCCAGGCAGGCAGGCCAGGGACTGGCCCACTTCTTCCAGTGCCAGATCAAGCGGCGTGCCTTCCATCAGTCCGTGCAGGGCTTCGCGCAGTAGGCGCAGACTGGAGAACAGAACTAGCGCGCCGATGCCCAGCGAGAGCAGCGGATCGATGGGTGTCCAGCCGGTGAGGGCGATCACGATGCCGGACAGCAGGGCAGCCATCGAGCCCAGCACATCTCCCAGGACGTGCAGCAACGCCGCGCGGGTATTGAGATTCCGCTCCCCGCGACTGAGCAGCCAGGCCACTAGCAGGTTGATCGCCAGCCCGACGGCGGCGGCCAGCGATACGGCCTCGCCGACGACGGCCTGAGGGTCGCGCAGCCGTTGCATCGCGGAGATGGCCAGCCAGGTCACTAGTGCCAGCATGGCGCCGCTATTGACCAAGGCCGCCAGAAATTCGGCGCGACCAAACCCATAGCTGTGTCGGGTCGAGACTGGTCGCCGGGCCAGCCAGGCGGCGGCGGCGGCCAGCGTGAGCGCGCCGGCGTCGTTGACCATGTGGCCCGCATCGGCCACCAACGCCAGCGATCCCGCCCACCAACCCACCCCAGCCTCCACCCCGGCATACGCCAGCGTGATGGCGGCCGCGATCCACAGCATGCGACCGGCGGTTTCGCAGTGACGATGAGAGTGAGAATGCGCGTGGGATTGAGTATGCATGGGAGACGTGTGGTCCATGGTCGTTCCGCGCCATTCGCGTTGGAGATCGCGACGGGCGGTCTTGTTTGACGGTTTAGGAATCGTTGATGCCGAACTTGCCAAGAATATGCCTCGCGCTGCTGCTGTTGAACTCGGCGCTGACCTTTCAGAACCGCTGGCCCACGATCGGTGTGCGCTGGGTACCGGAGCTGTCCCTGGAACTGGCGGTCCTGCTGTTGGCGCTGGCGTTGCTCGCCGCTTGGCGGGGCGTGCCGGGGCGAGCGACGCGAAATGTCCTGTTCGGGTGCCTCCTGGTGCTGGTATTGGGGCGTTATCTGGATGTTACCGTGCCGGCGCTGATGGGGCGATCCATCAATCTGTACTGGGACAGCCAGCATCTGCCTCGGATAGTCGCCATGTTTATGGACAACGTGGCCGGTTGGCAATGGCTGCTGGCGCTGTTGGCGCTGTTGGCGCTGTTATTTGCCCTGGCCGCCGTGCTGCGCTGGGCCTTCAGCACGATCATGGCCACGCTGGCGCGGCCGGTGGGCCGTCGCGGGATCGGCGCACTGACGCTGGTGCTGCTGATGATGTATGGCGCCGGCCGCTTGAGCCCGCGCTCGCCGACGGAACATTGGTTTGCGCTGCCGGTGACCGGGATGTTGGTCGAGCAAGCCAAGCTGATACTGGACGCCACGGTGTTCAGGGATCATGGTCGGATCGCCGCTCAGCCGCCACTGCCCGTGTCGGATCTGGGCCGCCTGGGCGGGGGCGATCTGTTCGTGATCTTTTTCGAGTCCTACGGCGCGTTGGTGTTCGACGATCCCTGTTTCGCCGTCCCGCTCGCCGGCGATTTTGCCACTTTCGAGCACTCGCTGGCGGCTTTCGGTTGGCGAGTGGTCTCGGCGCGGGTGGAATCCAGCACCTTCGGCGGATCGTCCTGGCTGGCGCATTCCAGTCTGTTGTCCGGGTTGCGCATCGCCGATCAGGGGGACTACCAGGATTTGCTGGCCTCCGATCGGGCCACGCTCACCAGTCGCTTGGCCACCGTTGGTTATCGCACGATCTCGGTGATGCCCGGCCTCAAGTATGCCTGGCCGGAAGGGCAATTCTATCGCTTCGATCGGATTTACAACGCCGAGGGCTTGCAGTACCCCGGTCCCGCTTACGGCTGGTGGGTCATTCCCGATCAATACAGCCTGTACCACATTCACCAAGCCGAAGTGGCGCCCTCGGGTCGGGCACCGCTGTTGGTGTTTTACCCGACCATCAACAGCCATGCGCCGTTCGCGCCGCTACCGCCCTATCGACCGGACTGGAGCGTTTTCGACGCACCGCCCACCGCTGCGGTGGTTGCGGAAGCGGTGGAACTGAACCAGCGGCTGGATGGCCGCGAGCTGGCCTCGGCTTACCTGCAAAGCGTCCGCTACAACCTGGCGGTGCTGGGAGGCTATCTGCGCCGGTACGCACTGGCGAACGCGTTGCTGCTGGTGTTGGGCGATCATCAGCCACCGGCGGTGGTTGGGGGTCGGGATATTCCCTGGCAGGTGCCGGTTCATCTGTTCTCGCGCGACCCGGCGCTGATCGAAGCGTTCGAGCAGGCGGGGTTTCAGCCAGGCATTATGCCGGGTCCGGCCGCGCTGGGTGGCATCGAGATGCTGGGACCGCTGCTGCTGCGGACGCTGGATAGCCGGCGGCCAAACGCGCCACAACCAACGCCGCTCACTGCCACCGCGCCCCAAATTCGATGATGCTTCATCGGGCGTTCTCCCGCGGGGTGGAGCGACGGGCTCGCCAAAGCCAACGGACGTCCACCGCAAACGAGAGCATCAGCAACCCCAGCGCGGCGGCGGCCAGCACCGTTGCCCAGGGCGGAATCAGTGGCGGCGCGAGGCACAGCGCCAGCACGGCGGTCTGGAGCACGCAGACGGTCTGTCGACGCTTGCGTGGCGGTAGTGGCCGATTCAGCCAAGGTAGGGCGTAGCCCAGCGCGACGAAACCGTAGCGCAGGAAACCCGATAGCAGTACCCAGGCGCCGGCCTTGCCCGATTGGAAGACCAGAACAGCCAGAATCAAAATGAAAAAAGCGTCCACTTCCATGTCGAAGCGGGCACCGAAGGAACTTTGCAGGCCATTGCGCCGCGCCAGCCAGCCATCGATGCCATCGAGCGCCAGAACGAACCCGGCCAGCGCAGCGACGAACCAGCTCTGGGCCGGCGTCATCTCGGGCTGGCCGATCAGGCCTGCCGCCAGCGCCGCCATGCCGGCGCGCGACAAGGTGACTTGGTTGGCCGCGCCGAAAATGACGAGCGGCAAATGTTGGGGTAAAAATGGGCTCAGGGCGAGCAGTAGTCCAGCGAACACGGCGAGACACTGGACGATATAACCGTTGGGGAGACGAAGCGTGCCGGCGGCGAGCAGCGCCAACCCCGTCACCAATAACAGCGCCGGGATGAGGCTGCGCAAGGTGCTGACCAGCAGCGGCTGGAGCGGAGATTCGGCGGTATCGGTCATGACGGGCCATCGCCGCATCGTGAAAAAGCGGTAGCTCCCAACCGTGCGCTTATCCCTGTTCCGGAAGGGCCAGATCTTCGGGCCGGATGGCTTCCAGGCGGTCAATGTTTCGGGTGAGTCCGCTCAGACCGTTCGGCAGGTTCTGGTTCAGAATCCGATCCAACAGCGGATCTTCCAATTTGACCCGCGCCGCCTGAATCGCAACGACCAAATCGGACAACTCTGCTTGATAACATCGCCAGTCCGCCGCCAATTGCCGGATTTGCGCCGCTGCCTTGGCGGATGATCGCAGGTCGATTTTCTCCTCCAGGCTGGCGCGCAGCTCCACCACCTCCCGCCCAAATCGATGGCTCGTGTCACCCAAGCGGCGAACGAAGGGCTCTATCGTGTCGGGCACTTTATCGCGCAGCAGATCGCCGGTGCTGATCAACACGGTCAGCGGAGAGCTCAATTCGTGCAGCAAGGCGGGCACCGTTGTCGGGGCGGTTGCCATAATAGCTTCCTCAATGGGTTACGCACATTGAATCTTTCATCATGGTTATTTAAGGCCAATCCTCGTGAAAACGCCATGCTGCTCGAAACGGCGCTACACTAGCTCTTGGCGAAAATGCGATCCCCACCATGGGTTTCAAGTTGGAGCGCTTGCATCCACCCATCCTCCTTTCTTCCAAGCTCATGCAAGTCGATCAAGCCCTCGTGGCGCGTGCCTTCTGGGTAACAACGCCCGGCCACGGCAAAATTCTCGATGAATTCCTGCCGCCTCCCGGTCCGGGCGAAGTGCGGGTGCGCACGCTCTATACCGGCATCAGTCGCGGTACCGAAAGCCTGGTCTTTCGTGGCGAGGTGCCGCCCAGCCAGCATCGAGCCATGCGCGCGCCATTCCAACAGGGCGACTTTCCCGCGCCAGTGAAGTATGGCTACTGCAACGTCGGGGTGGTCGAGGCCGGCCCGGCGGCATTGCGGGATCGGATCGTGTTTTGTCTCTACCCGCATCAGGATCGCTACGTGGTTCCAGCGGCGGCGATGACGCCGGTACCGGAGCACGTTCCGCCTGGTCGGGCGGTGCTGGCCGCCAATCTGGAAACGGCGCTCAACGTGCTCTGGGACGCCGCGCCCCGCTTGGGCGATCGGATCACGGTGATCGGCGCCGGCACGGTCGGCTGTCTGATCGCCCGGTTGGCCGGACGCTTGCCGGGCTGCGCGGTGCAACTGCTGGACGTGGACGCGGGCAAGGCGACGGTCGCGGCATCACTCGGGGTGCGCTTCGCTACCCCGGATCAGGCGGCGGCCGAACAGGATGTGGTGATTCACGCCAGCGGCGCGCCCGCCGGATTGGCGGTGGCGTTGAGCTTGGCCGGGTTCGAGGCAACGGTGGTGGAAGCGAGCTGGTTCGGCGCGCGGCCGGTCAGTCTGCCGCTGGGCGAGGATTTCCATGCCAAGCGCTTGCGTATCCAGAGTTCCCAGGTTGGCGCGGTGGCTACCGCGCAGCGCGGGCGTTGGGATCATCGGCGACGCTTGTCCACAGCGATGGATCTATTGGACGATCCGATGTTGGACTATCTTATCAGCGGTGAACGTGCGTTCACCGAGCTGCCGCAAGTGCTGGCGGAATTGAGCCAGAACCCGGCGGGTGTGCTGTGCCAGCGGATCGTTTACCTTGATAGTAATTGAATTATATATTAATATAAATCAATAAGTTATATATCGTATAGCCAGCGCGCTCAACAATTCATACTTCAGGGTGCCCCTGCTCATGGAATCGACCTTCAAGCTAACTGTTACCGGGATACAACCTGGTCAAGATCATCAAATCGTCCAAGCTCGCTTTCGGGAATGGATCAAAGGCAATTCGGCTGAGATCGAAAAATCACTCCAGCGCATTTTGACTCAACAACCGGTGGTACTCGCTGAAAATCTCCCCCAGGAACGTGCCAGCAACCTGTTAAAAAAAGTTGAGTGATGGCGGTCTGGCGTGTCGCCTTGATCCAATGCAGCTCACGTTGATGCCCATCGACACCATGGAAGAAAATACACCGCCCTATCGATGCCCAGCCTGTGGCCACAAACAGCCCCCTACCCCCGATGGCTCCGACATTTGCGAGCGTTGTGGTGTGGTCGGTCGTAATTACCAGGGTGTTAACGAATACAAGATAGCTCTTGAAGCAGAGCGTCAGCGCCTGCGGTCAATGCTGGATCGGGAAAAAACCGAGCAAGCTAAAAAAGGTAGAGAATGGGTCGAAAAGCAACGGGAAAAACTTCAGCAGGAGATGCTCGACCAAGCTCGGCGCCAAGCCGAAAAAAGAACTGAATATCGATCTGCGCTACAAAATCAAGCAACTTTTCAAGCCTCGAATTCTAATACCGATTCTTGGTAGTACGACCGTCGCCGTGATTGGAGTTGGCCTGTTGGTGTGGCAACTGGGAATTCCCGACGCCTCTAATGCCACAGCCGACCATCCCGCTGGATTTAAAATTCAAATCGCTCCTTCGCCCAATGCTGTGTTCAAAGTCGAAGGTGCGCCTGCACAGTCGATGCAAGCTAACAGCGACAATGCTGGTTCCACCCTTGCTGAGACATTATCACAACGGGAAGAAACCAAAAAAACCGTCAACCAGCAGGAGGAGAATGTTCCCCCCATGGCGACAAGCGACTCCACTATTGCTAATGTGGATACGGGAGCCGCTTTAAACGCCACCAAGACTGGAAGTACCACCACTTCAGTGCCCGGAACCGGGACGACCATCACGGTGCATCTGCTCGATCTCGATAAAGTTGCTCTGGCCCTGTCCGTCCCCTCGAAGACTGCCAAGCCTTCTGCAATCGCAGCTAAAATCAGCAACTCGCAACTGTTGATCGACTTGGCGCGCTACCAGGCTGAAACTGGTGACCTGTCTGCCGCCGGCCAGAGTCTCGAACGCGCCAGTGAATTGCTCGAGAAAATCAAACACGACAATCCCACTGCTATTTTACCGGATGCCGTCAGCCGCAACCGTACTGAGATCCTAGCGACTATCGCCTATCAGCACCACCAGCGGCAAGCACTTTCCCTTGCACAATCCGAATGGTATCAAGCGATGAATTTGGCCAACACCATCGTCGCACCTAGCGAGCGTGCCCAAGCATTCGCCAATATCGCCCGCACCTTGCAGGGCTCAGCTCCCGCCACCGCTGGCAGCTATTTCAATCGGGCCGTTGACAGCGCTCGTATTCTCAACGACTCTGTCGCTCGCGCGATAACCTTGGGCGCCATCGCCCGTGATCTAACTGACAGCGGTCAGTTCCAGCAAGCTGAAGATTTATTCGCCCAAGTTACGGCTGCGATCGTCACCATCGCGGATTCTAAAATGCGGATGACTACACAGTGTATCATTGCCAAATATCGCGCCGAAGCAGGTGACAACACTGTTGCTAGAACATTGCTGGAACAGATTGCCAGCCAATCCAAGAAAATTGGTTCCCGCTTGGAGTGCGACCGCCACCAAGCTGATACCCAAAGCGCCATTGCCCGCAACCTTGCGAAAAGTGGAGACATATTGAGTGCCCGAGCAGAATTCGCCGCTGCGCTCGATCGAGTTGTAAAACTTAAAGACCCTGAAGCCCGTGCGAGCGCAATGCTCTACCTGGCACGGAACTTAGCGGCGGGCGGAGATTTAGAATCGGCTGCGCGAATTGTGGCTGTTGCGCTTCAGGACAGCGGCATCGACCCGGACGGCGCCGCCAAATCACGAGCCTGATTCATTCGCGTCGTTGATCAGATCAAACCGCAGGCGTGGCATCAACCCCATACCGCCCCCGATAAGCCCACATCGCCTCCAGGTGCACCGCATACTCGGGTCGCTCCGCCAGGTAGGTCACTACGTCGTCCAGGGCGACGATGCTGGTTACGGTGATGCCGTGGGCACGTTCCACTTCCTGCACCGCCGACAGCTCGCCCTGCCCACGCTCCCGCCGATCCAGGGCGATCAGTACGCCGGCGGGCGTCGCGCCATGCGCGGCCAGAATGGCCATCGTCTCGCGAATGGCGGTGCCGGCGGTGATGACATCGTCCACGATCAGCACCCGGCCCGTGAGCGGCGCGCCGACGATCGCCCCACCCTCGCCGTGGTCCTTGGCTTCCTTGCGATTGAAGCACCAGGGAACATCACGGCCGTGTTGTTCGGCCAGGGCCACGGCGACCGTCGCCACCAGTGGAATGCCTTTGTAGGCTGGCCCGAACAGGGTATCGAATTCCAGTCCGGCGGCCAGGATCGCGGCGGCGTAACAGCGGCCCAAGCGAGCCAGGGCCGCGCCGCTGTCGAACAGTCCGGCGTTGAAGAAGTACGGGCTGACGCGCCCGGATTTGAGGGTGAACTCGCCGAAGCGCAGCACGCCCCGGCCGATGGCGAAATCGAGAAATTCCCGTTGATAGTCCCGCATGGTTCGAGATTCCGGCTGTGAGAAAGACGAATGCCGGTATCATAGCGCGCTTCACGATCCATCGACCGCCGGAGACTTGTTCCCGACCATGCGTGTCATCACCTTCAACGCCAACGGCATCCGTTCCGCCGCCAGCAAGGGCTTTTTCGCCTGGCTGGCCGAACAGAACGCCGATGTGGTCTGCATTCAGGAAACCAAGGCCCAGGAGCATCAGTTGTCGCCCGAGGTCTATCGTCCGGTCGGCTACCATTGCCATTATCACGACGCCGAACGCAAAGGTTACAGTGGCGTGGCGTTGTACGCGCGTCGCCAGCCGGACGAGGTGCGAACCGGGCTGGGCTGGCCGGAATGCGACCACGAGGGCCGCTGGCTGGAGGCGCGCTTCGGTCCGCTCAGCGTGGTGTCGCTGTACCTGCCCTCCGGCTCCGCCAAGCCGGAACGACAGCAGGTGAAATTCGATTTCATGGCCCGACTGGCGGAACCGCTGCGGGCGATGCGCGCCAGTAGTCGTGACTTCATCTTGTGCGGCGACTGGAACATCGCGCATAGGGAAATCGATCTGAAAAACTGGCGTGCCAATCGCGACCATTCCGGCTTTCTGCCCGAGGAACGAGCCTGGCTAGATGAGCTGTTCGGACCGCTGGGCTGGGTGGACGCTTTCAGGGCGGTGAATCCAAATCCCGATCAATACACCTGGTGGTCCAATCGCGGCCGGGCCTGGGACAAGAATGTCGGTTGGCGGATCGATTATCAGGTGGTCACCCCCGGTTTGGCGAAGCAGGCGCGCGCCGCCGCCATCTACCGTGAGCAGCGCTTTTCCGATCACGCGCCCCTGACCCTGGATTACGATTATGTCTTCTGATGCCATCCACCGCTCCGCTCGGGACATCCTGCGCGTTTTCCTCAGCGGCCGGATGCTGACGGCGCTGTTGATGGGTTTTTCCTCCGGCCTGCCGCTGCTGCTAGCCACCGGTTCGGTGCTGCAAGCCTGGTTGACCGAGGCCGGCGTTGATCTCGGCACCATCGGCCTGTTCGCCCTGGTCGGCCTGCCCTACACCCTGAAATTTCTGTGGGCGCCGCTATTGGATCGTTTTGCACCCATCGCCGGCATGGGCCGGCGACGCGGTTGGCTGCTACTGATTCAGACCACACTGATCGCGGCAATTGCCGGATTGGGGTTGACCGATCCGACGCGGAGTCTGTCGCTGGTCACGCTGGCGGCGTTCCTGGTCTCGTTTTTCTCCGCCTCACAGGACATCGTGATCGATGCTTATCGACGCGAGTCGCTGTCCGACGACGAACAGGGCCTGGGTGCTTCGCTCTACGTCAACGGTTACCGGGTGGGTTTGCTGATTTCTTCCGGCGGCGGCTTGATCCTCGCCGATCTCATTCCCTTTTCCGCCGTGTACGGGGTGATGGCGGCGGCGATGCTGCCCGGTCTGATCACCACCCTGTTCTGTGTCGAACCGCAGGTGGCGACCGGGACGCCCCGCACTCTACGCGAGGCGGTGGTGCAGCCGTTCGTGGAATATTTCTCGCGCCAGGACGCCGGTTTGATTCTGCTGTTCGTGCTGCTTTACAAGGTCGGCGAGATGATGGCCAGCCAGATGACCACGCCTTTTTATCTGGATCTTGGTTTCAGCAAAAGCGAGATTGGCACCGTCGTCAAGTTGTTCGGTTTCTGGGCAACGGTGATCGGCGGTCTGATGGGCGGCGTGCTGATCCTGCGGCTAGGTTTGTACCGCGCGTTGTGGATGTTTGGGGTGCTGCAAGCGATTGGACTACTGGGTTTCGTCATCCTGGCCCGGTTGGGACACAGTTTGCCCGGTCTGGCGCTGGCCATCGCCAGCGAAAATCTGTTCAGCGGCATGGCGACCACCGCCTACGTGGCCTTCATGGCCACCCTCACCAACCGAAAATTCACCGCTACCCAGTACGCGCTGCTCAGCAGCCTGATGGGCATTCCGCGAGTGATCGTCAACACGCCGACCGGCTATCTGGCCGAGTGGTTGGGCTGGGAAGGTTTCTTCCTGTTCTGCATGGTGGCCACCGTGCCCGGCTTGTGGCTGCTGACCCGATTTCGGACATGGATGGAACCGGCGCGGGAAGCGATGGTTGCGGAACCGGCGCCGGCGGTGTCGGGAACCGGCAAGGATTGAACATGGCCGTCGCGGTGCTCGAACTGGCCGACGGACGGCGGATTCCCTACCGTGTCACCGTGTCGCCGCGCGGCCATGCCATTCGATTCCGGCTGAGCGCGCTGGGTGGTCTGGTGGTGACTATCCCGCGCGGCTTTGATCGGTCCCGCTTGGGCGTGATCATCGACGGCAAGCGGGATTGGGTGCTCCATCATCTTGAGCTGTTCGAGGCGGCCAACCCACCGCCGGCTACCCTTACACCCCCTCGGGAGTTCAGACTGCTGGCACTAGCGGAAATCTGGCGAGTCGAGTATCGGACCCTGTCGGTCAAGACGGGCGGCGCCTGCACCGCTGGCCCCGGTCGGATTGTCGTCGCTGACCAGGTGGAGAATGTGGCGGCCTGTCACGTTGCCCTGCACCGCTGGCTGGCTCGCCGGGGACGGGACACGCTGACGCCGTGGCTGGAGCGAATGTCCGGCGAAACCGGGCTACAGTATGGCGGCGTTTCCATCAAGGGGCAGCGGACCCGCTGGGGCAGTTGTTCGGCCAGGGGTGGCATCAACTTGAACTACAAGCTATTGTTTCTGCCGCGCGAGTGGGTGCGCTACGTATTGGTCCACGAGTTGTGCCACACCGTCGAACTGAACCACTCTCCCCGGTTCTGGGATCTGGTCCAGCGCTTCGAACCGCGGGCCCGGGAGATCAGCGCGGCGCTCCGCAATGCGCGGGCATATCTACCGGCCTGGGTGTTGTAACCCATGGCCACATGATCGGGCGGCGGCGAAGCCGTGAACGCCGGTCCGTTATTGCTTCCTACCCCGTTCGTCCAGCGTCCTGTCGATCCGGGCCACCCAGATCAACACCTCGTCCTGAGTGAGCAGCAGGATTTGCAGATGGTTGCGAAAATCCTGCCAGGACTTCTCGACGAAATCGCTGAGGGCGTCCACGTAAACCACCACTAGCTTCTCGGGGGGGATCGGTCAGCCGAGCTTGTTCGGCATACTCCGTACCGTGCCGCAAACACAACAGATAGGTATCCATCGCCTTGCGCGCCGAACTGATGGCGCCAAGGCTCATCAACCCGCTCGCGCGTAGCATGCACTGCCATGCTAGCAAACCCACCGCTTGATTCCGCTCGATGACCTCGTTGATGTTCATGTCGAAAACCCCCACGCCAAACCTTATGATTGTGCATCGCAACACAATTTAGGTAGTCCGTCAAGCCGGTTGAGATTATGGAAAGTCGTGCCGCCACACGCATATTCGGTGTCTTGGCCGCACGACGGGGGGCAACTGGTTAAATCGCCACCGGAGCCCGGATGGCCGGGTGCGCTTGGTAGCCGATGATCTCGAAATCCTCGTAACGGTACTCGAACAAGGTTTTCGGCCGGCGTCGGATCGCCAGTTGTGGCGGCGGATGCGGTTCACGGTCGAGCTGCGTGCGAGCCTGCTCCAGGTGGTTCAGATACAGATGGCAGTCGCCGCCGGTCCAGATGAACTCGCCCACCGCCAGATCGGTCTGTTGAGCGACCAGATGGGTCAGCAAGGCATAGCTGGCGATGTTGAACGGGACTCCGAGAAACAGATCGGCGCTGCGCTGGTAAAGCTGGCAGGACAGCTCGCCATCGGCCACGTAGAACTGGAACAGCACATGGCAGGGTAACAACCGCATTCGCTCCAGCTCGCCGACGTTCCACGCCGATACCACGATCCGTCGGGAATCCGGGTCGCGCCGCAACAGCTCGACGGCGTTGGCGAGCTGGTCGATGCGACGGCCGTCAGTCGCTTCCCAGCTTCGCCACTGCTGGCCGTAAATGGGTCCCAAATCACCGTTGGTATCGGCCCATTCATCCCAGATGGTCACGCCCTGTTCGTGCAGGTAGCGCAGGTGAGTGTCGCCGCGCAAGAACCATAGCAATTCATGCACGATCGAGCGCAGATGCAGCTTCTTGGTGGTCACCAGCGGAAACCCGGCCCGCAAATCGAAGCGCAGTTGCGCACCGAAGAGGCTCAAGGTGCCGACGCCGGTACGGTCCTGCTTGCGCGTTCCCTCGCCCAATACGCGTTGCAATAAGTCGAGGTAGGTTCTCATCGTCGGCGTGCCCCCAGGTCCGATCCCACGCTAAAAGGATGGAAATTTATTGTGCAATGCAATATAGTAGACTCAATTTCATGTTGTATGAATGAGTTAGCACATATCAGGATAACAAATGGCCGCCAAAGCGACCTCTTCGATTCAAGTAATTGCCCGAGTATCCAGATTGCTGGACAGCTTGGCCGCTCATGACGGACCGCTCAATCTCAAGGCACTGGCCGACGCCACCGGCTTGCATCCCTCGACTGCGTTCCGCATTCTGGCGTCCCTGATCGAGCATGGCTTCGTCGAGCGCAGCACGGCCGGTCACTACTGGCTGGGAGCCAAGCTGTTGCGGTTGGGCAACCGGGTGCGCGGTCAGCTCGACCTGCGCCGCGAAGCTCGCTCGGTCATGGAACGGTTACGCGATCGGACCGGCGAGGCCGTCAATTTGAGCGTGCGCGAGGGCGACGAGGTGGTTTACGTGGAACGGGTGACCACGCCGCGAATCATGCGGGTCGAACAGGTCATCGGCGGCCGGGCGCCGCTGCATGTCACCGCCGCCGGCAAGCTTTTCCTGGCTGACGACGGTGTCGAGGCCTGTCGCGATTACATCGAGCGCACCGGGCTACCGGCCCGTACCCCCTACTCCATCGCCGATCCGGATCGGCTGTGCCAATCGGTGCGTGACATCTCCCATCAGGGTTTTGCGCTGGACGACCAGGAGGCCGAGCTGGGGGTCGGTTGCATCGGCACGCCGATCCGCGACGCCAGCGGCCGTTTGGTGGCGGGGCTGTCGGTGTCCGCGCCCATCGAGCGTCGTCGGGATGCCTGGATTCCCTGGGTCCTGCAAGCCGCCGCCGAAATTTCCGCCCGCTTGGGTCATTGCCCGCCGCCCGTCGCCTGCATCGAAGCCGGGCAAACGCTGTTCCAGGCCAGCTCGCTGGGTTGAGGCAACCGCCGCGGCCGGACCGCGCTTGCCTTGTTTCGCTTTACGCCTGCCCCGGCAATTCCACGATAAACGTCGTGCCTTGGCCGAGCTCGCTTTCCACCCAGATATGGCCGCCGTGATGCTCGACGATCTTCTGGCTGATCGGCAACCCCAGGCCGGTGCCTTTCGGCTTGCCGGCGTGCGCGTCGTTAACTTGGTGGAATTTCTCGAAAATCAGCTTGTGCTGGTCGCGCGCGATGCCGGGACCGTTATCGATCACTTCGATGCGCCAGCGGTCCGCCACCGCCCGTAGACGGATGGCGACCTCGCCACCTTGTTCCGGACAGAACTTGACGGCGTTCGACAGCAGGTTGATCAATACCTGGGTGAGCCGGTCATGATCGCCGGCGATGATGACTTCCCCATCACCCAGGTCCTCGTGCAGGGTGGCGCCCTTGTCGTTGAACAGTTGGCTGGTGGAGTTGATGGCGTCATGGATCAGGCCACGTAGATCGACTTCGCCGATGGACCAGTCGATTCGGCCGGAATCGATTTTGGCCATGTCCAGCACCTGGTTGATCAAGCGGGTCAGGCGCTCGCTCTCCTTGACGATGATGCTGAGGAATTTGCTGCGCTGTTCCACCTCCATGCCGGGGTTCGCCAGCAGGATCTCCGAGAAGGCGCGAATCGAGGTCAGCGGCGTGCGCAGTTCGTGGGTGACGGTGGAAATGAACTCGTCTTTCAGCCGGTCGAGTTCCCGCAGCCGGTTGTTGGCTTCCCGCAGTTCGGCCGAGGCCGCTTCCAACTCCCGCGATTGCTGTTCCAGCCGGCGGCTGTATTCGATGACCTGGGTGCTTTCGTCGAGGATGGTCATCACCTCCTCGATGCTGAGCACCTCGCCCATGACGATCGAAGAGATCATCACCCGGGCCGACGCCGCGCCGATCGCACCGGCCAGCAAGCGTTCGGTGTAGTGAATCAGCCGGGAATCCGCTTGCAGCGGATAGCCGCCGCGATCGCGGGCGTAACGGTCGAAGACTTCGCTGGCGCGCGCGGGACCCAGGAAGCGGGCCAGCAGATCGTACAGCTCGGCGGTTTCCACCACGCCTCGCCACAACAGGGCGTCGCCGTCGTGGCGCTCGCGCTTGAACACGTCGACGAACTGGCTGCCTTGGACCTGTTCGAGCGGGTCCGGCCGGCTCAGCAGCGAGCCGAACACCAGCCCGCCGATGTTGACCAGCATGCTCCAGAATACCGAATGCATGTACTGATCCAAGCCTTCGAGGCCAAATAGCGCATAAGGCTTGAGCAGCTCAATGCCGAACGGTCCGGCCTCGATGAAGCCGATATCGATCCAGCCGGAGCGGGCCATGGAAGGCAACAGCAGGGTGTAGGCCCAGATCAGAAAACCACCGCTCAACCCGATGAGCGCCCCCAGCCGGTTGGCGCGCTTCCAGTACAAGCCGATCAGAATCGGCGGCGCGAACTGGGCGGCGGCGGCGAAGGACACCAGCCCGCTGGCGACCAGCGCATAGCTCTCGCCGATAAAGCGGAAATACAGGTAGCCGAGCAGGATGATCACGGCAATGCCGACGCGGCGGATGCCGAGCAGCAAGCCGGATAGATCGGTGCGGCCGGCCAGCCAGCGGGGATTGGCGCGCAGCAGGATCGGCATCACCAGATCGTTGCAGACCATGGTGGACAGGGTGACCGTTTCGAACATGATCATGCTGGCGGCGGCCGACAGCCCGCCGAGAAACACCAGCAGCGCCAGGGTCGGCATGTGTTCGGCCATCGGCAGCGCCAGCACGAAGGTGTCGGCGTCCACGCCACCATGGTTGAAAATCAGTCGTCCCCCCAGGGCGATCGGCAGCACGAACAGATTGATGGCGAACAGATAGAGCGGAAACAGCCAGATTGCCTTGCGGATGTGCGCTTCGTTGACGTTTTCCACCACCAGCACCTGGAACTGCCGGGGCAGGAACAGAAACGCCATCATCGATAGAAAAGTCAGCGACAGCCAGCCGCCGTAGCCGCCCGGCACCACCTCGAAGCGCAGCAACGCCGCCAAATCCGGTTGCGCCGCCGCTTGCTGGAACAGATCGCCGGGGCCGCTGAAGATGACGAAAGTCACCACCACGCCGACCAGCATGAAGGCCAACAGTTTCAGCAAGGATTCGAACGCCACCGCTGCCACCATTCCCTCGTGGCGTTCGGTGTTGTCGATATGCCGGGTGCCGAACAGGATGCTGAACACGATCAGCACCAGTGCCACGTACAGCGTGGTATCCATCCAGGCCGGATGCTGGGCCGAGGCGGCCAGCCGGGTGACTTCCGGATATTGGCGCAACAGGCTGAAGCTGGCGGCGATGGCTTTCAACTGGATGGAGATGTACGGCAGGATGCCGAGTATGACGATCACCGTCACCATGCCGGCCAGCAGACCGCTCTTGCCATAGCGGGAGCCGATGAAATCGGCGATGGAAGTGATGCGATGGACTTTGGTGATGCGCACGATGCGCCGCAGCACGAACCAGAACAGCACCGCCATCAGGGTGGGACCCAGATAAACCGGCAGAAAATCCACGCCGCTGGTGGCCGCTAGGCCGACGCTGCCGTAGAAAGTCCAGGCCGTGCAGTAAATCGCCAAGGACAGGGTGTAGATGTAGGGGTTGGCGATGATCGAACGGCCGGCGTCGGCGCGCTGGTCGCCGTAGTAGGCGACCCCGAACAGGATGCCCATATAGGCCAGCGCACTGGCGATGATGATTCCGTCGCCCAGCATATCAGGGTGGCCCCTTCATTTCGCCGCCACCGGAATCCCGCGCATGAGCGGCGGCATTCGACGACGGCGTGTCTTTCGGCGGGGCGGATAGGGGCTTGGGCGGTTCGCCCGGTTCGCGGATTTCCGAATGTTCCACCACCACGATCAGCAGGACGATGATGATCAGCCACGCCAGATACAGATAGCAATACAACAGCGGAATGCCGAACGGCGCCCACGCTCGATCGAACAGATCCAACAGCGGATAGTTGAGTGCCAGCACTCCGCCGACGAACAGGATCACGATGTGTTCCCTGGATTGTTGTCGCATGGTAAGGGGACAGGGTTTCAGGGTTCTGGGGGTTGGAGGCGGGCGTTGGAGGATGGCGGTTTCGCGTCCCATGCCCGTCCCCGGTGACTGTTAAAAATTCGCCTGGGTCTTGCGGATCTCCACCATCTTGTCGGAGGCTTCCAGCGCTTGGCCCAGGGTTTGGACGCCCTGCGCTTCCAGGAGATCGAGCAGTTTGAGAAACACCTGGGCGGTCACCAGCGAATCGCCCAGCGCGGTATGACGGTCGTGTATGTCCACCCCCAGCCGGTCGGCGATGGCGTCCAGATTGTGATCGTCGGTGTAATCGTGCAGGTAGCCGGACAGCAGCAAAGTGTCCAGCACCGGGTTGCCGAAGCGCACGCCGGTTTTCCGTTCCTTCAGTTTGAGGAACCGCATGTCGAAGGCGGCGTTGTGCGCCACCAGCACGGTGCGGTCGTCACCGACGAAGGAGCGGAACTGGGGCAGCACGACCTCGATGCCGGGCTTGTCCGCGATCATGTCGTCGGTGATGCCGTGGAAGCGGATGGAGGCCTTGGGAATCGTCCGGCCGGGATTGACCAACTGGTCGAAGTGTTCGCCCGCCAGCACCCGGCGGTTGACGATGCGCACCCCGGCAATCTGGATGATCTCGTCGCCCTTGGAGGGCGACAGCCCGGTGGTTTCGGTGTCGAAGACCACGTAGGTCAAGGCCGCCAGCGGATAATTGACCAAGTCGCCCCATTCCTCCAGATTTTCGGCCAGGGAGAAATCGTAGAACTCCGGCCGGTCCGGCAGGGCTTCGGCCGGTTCCCGCCACTGGCGCGAGGACGCCGGCAGCGGCATCCGCAGTAGGGCGTGGCCGGCCCGGCGGTGGGACTGGCTCCACAGGTCGCTGTTGTGTCGCCGCAGCACTTCGCCGACCGTGGTTTCACCCACCAGATCCTGAACGTGCTCGCTCAGCCACTCTTCCAGTCGATCGGTGGGCACCGGCTGACCCGGCCAGATGATGTCCAGATAGACGCGGCGGTTGCCCAGCAGACATTCGATCTCGAAATTATCGCCGAGCTCGTGGGCGCGCAACTGTTCGAGTAGATGTTCGAGCAGCAGCATGATCGATTGGTTGTCCACGTTCAGCCAGAGCGGCATGCCCACCATCTTCGCTCGCGGGCCGGCGCGCTGTTCCAGATGATGGACGACGGCGCCGATCAGATCGGCGGAATAGACATCGTTCATCGGCCAGCGGCTGGCGTACAGGTTGCGCACTTCCAGGGTCAATTCCTGTAGCCGCTGGCTGAGGCGTTCGCTCTCCTCGACGATCACCCGTTGGAAGGCTTCGCGTTGCACCGTGGTCATGTCGCCGAAATTCATGACATTTTCCGCCGCCGCTCGCAGGTTGGCCAGTGGCTGGCGCAGGTCCTCGGTGCGGGTCTTGAGCAGCGAGCGGTCCATCTGCTGGGTGATGTCGCGGAAGGTGATGACGAAGGCGGCGCCCCGATCGCCGGCGCCCGGCAGCAGGCTCATCCGGCAGTGGAACAAGGTCTCGTCGTTGACGGTGGCGCACACGAATTCGGCGTCGCCGGGCGGCTTGCCGTCGCTGCTGTTCTGTTGGCGAAAGCGCAGCAGTTGCAGGGTGCTTTCGAGCGGCGCGCGGGTCCAGAGGTCGTACAGCGACCGGCCCAGTCCCAGCGCCTCGCGGTTGGGCAGCAGTTTCACCGCCGCCGGATTGTAGAGCAGGATGCGCGCCTCGCCGTCGCAGACCAGCACGCCTTCGGACAATTCCCGTAGCACGGTTTCCAGCCGGGCTTTTTGTTCTTCGATTTCCTGAGTGCCGATGGCGGTGGCGGCGGCGACCTCGCGCCGGGCCTTGTGCAGCGCCTCGCCCAGTTCCAGCAGCATGCTCGGAAAAAAGCCCAACCAATGTTGGCGCGGCAGTTCCAGCACATAGCCGGGATTGCTACGGGCGATGATCCGGGCGCCGCGGGCCAGGGCGCCGAGGGGAATGAAGCAATACCAGTCAAGCATCGCCCAAACCGTCGTGATCACGCCGACAATGGCGAAGACGGCCAGCATCAACCACAGCAGGGTCTGGTCGCGCTGACTGGGATCCGGCACGACTTGATGAATTTTCCAGCCCAGCCAAGTCAAGGAGGCCAGCGTCAGGATGACCGGAACCAGCCACAACAGCCAGAGCTTGGTCCGATAGCGCATGATGATGCTTAGCCTGCTTCCGCCAGCAACTCGCGAACGCGTTCCACCACTTCCTGGGTCGAGAAGGGCTTGGTGATGTAGTCGTCCGCGCCGAGTGCCAGCCCTTTTTCCCGTTCGACCTCGCGGCCCTTGGCGGTCAGCATGATGATGCGAACGCTCTGCCAGTCAGGATTGGCGCGAATGGCCTGGCAGACTTCATAGCCATTTTTGCGCGGCATCATCACATCGAGCAACACCAGGTCGGGTTGCTCGGCGGCGATGGCGGCTAGCGCGGCCTCGCCATCCGCGGCGGTTCGTACCTGGAACCCTGCCTGTTTCATCAGGAATTCCAAAGAGAGGACGATGTTTGGCTCATCGTCCACCACCAAAATCTTGTTCGCCATATCCGCTCCCCTGAGCAACCAGGATTTTTTCAGCTCGTCATCGCCAAATTCATGACTTTTCCGAACCGCCGCGCGCCGTGCCGCTCTCTCGGGTCTCCGGCGACGGGTCGCTCTTCTTGTCGGGTCCGTCCTTGCTTGGAATGGCGCTGGCCTTGGCAACCGCTTCCCAGAATTTCTGCACTATTTCCATCGAGTGGAACTGGGCGGGCAACAGCGGTTTTAGCAGGCCGAGGGACTCGAAGTTGATCACGCCACGCTGCACGTTGTCGCGCAGGACCTTCATCATCTCGTCGTGTAGGGGTTGCACGTTGGGCAGACCCAGAAACTCGCGCATTTCCTGAGCGGTGGCTTCAACGCTGACATTGACTTTCATCGAAAGGCTTCCTCATGCATCGGGATTGCGGGCCTCACCGCCGGAGGCTAAGGTATGGGGTCAAACCGCCGAATTCTGAAAAAGAATAGCAGGAATAGCGTCCTCGGTCTTCCGATCGTGCGGGGCGCGTGCAACTTTCCACGGGGTCCCGCCGGGCGAGGGCGATGCCTCAGCCGTCGCCGAGGGCTGTTTTGGCGGGCCGGCCACGCTTAAGATGCACCAGCAGCAGGGAAATGGCGGCGGGGGTCATGCCCGGAATCCGGCCAGCCTGGCCCAAGGTGTGAGGCCGATGGCGCTCCAGTTTCTCCCGCACCTCCCGCGACAGGCCGCGCACCTCGGCGTAATCGAGCGTCGGTGGCAAGCTCAGGTGCTCCTGGCGGCGCTGGCGTTCGATCTCCTCGCGTTGCCGCTCGATATAACCGGCGTATTTGGCTTGGATCTCCACCTGCTCGGCGACTTGAGGATCGGACTCGCCGGGACCGATACCGGGCAGACGCATCAGCTTTTCATAGGTGACTTCGGGTCGGCGCAACAGTTCGGCGGCGCGGCTTTCCCGAGCCAGCGGTCCGCCCAGCAGCCATTCGGCATCGGTTTCGATCAACTGGCCCGGTCGTACCCAGCACTCGCGTAGCCGCTGACTTTCCCGTTCGATCGCTTCGCGTTTGCTTTCGAAGGCCCGCCAACGCTCGTCGTCCACCAAGCCCAAGCGGCGGCCAGTCGCGGTCAGGCGTAGATCGGCGTTGTCCTCGCGCAGCAGTAGACGGTGTTCGGCGCGGCTGGTGAACATCCGGTACGGTTCGCTGGCGCCGCGAGTGATCAGATCGTCGATCAGCACGCCCAGGTAGGCTTCGTCGCGATTCGGCCACCACGGCGTTTCGCCGCGCACGAACAGGCCGGCGTTGAGGCCGGCGAGCAATCCCTGCGCGGCGGCTTCCTCGTAACCGGTGGTGCCGTTGATCTGGCCGGCGAAGAACAAGCCTTGAATGGCGCGAGTCTGCAACGAATAGTCGAGATCGCGCGGGTCGAAGAAATCGTACTCGATGGCGTAGCCGGGTCGGGTGAGGTGGACGTGTTCCAGTCCTCGGATCGAGCGGACCAGGGCATGCTGGATATCGAACGGCAGGCTGGTGGAAATGCCGTTGGGATAGACTTCGTGGGTCTGCAAGCCTTCCGGCTCCAGGAAGATCTGGTGTGAATCCTTGTCGGCGAAGCGGTGGATCTTGTCTTCGATCGACGGACAGTAACGCGGCCCGACCCCTTCGATCACGCCGGTGTACATCGGCGAGCGATCCAGGCCGCCACGGATGATGTCGTGGGTGCGCGGGTTGGTCTGGGTGATCCAGCACGAGATCTGCGGCGGGTGTTCGTCCACCGAGCCGAGATGGGAAAACACCGGACAGGGCTCATCGCCCGGCTGCTCGGTCAATTGCGAAAAATCGATGCTTCGTCCATCCAGGCGCGGCGGGGTCCCGGTCTTGAGCCGACTGACCCGCAACGGCAGTTCGCGCAGCCGCGCCGCCAGGGCGTTGGCCGGCGGATCGCCGGCGCGGCCGCCTTCGTAGTGGGTCAGTCCGACGTGGATGCGCCCGGCCAGAAAGGTGCCGGCGGTCAGCACCACCGCGCCGGCGGCGAAGCGGATGCCGGTTTGCGTCACCACGCCGGTCACCCGATCGCCTTCGAGCGTCAGGTCGGCGGCGGCCTGCTGGAATACATGCAGGTTCGACTGGTTCTCGATCAAGGTTCGCACCGCCGCCCGGTACAGCGCCCGGTCGGCTTGGCAGCGGGTGGCGCGCACCGCCGGCCCCTTGCGGCTGTTGAGGATGCGGAACTGAATGCCGGCCCGGTCGGCGGCGCGGGCCATGATGCCGCCGAGAGCGTCGATCTCCCGGACCAGATGGCCTTTGCCGATGCCGCCGATGGCCGGGTTGCAGCTCATCGCGCCCACGGTTTCAATGGTGTGGGTCAGCAACAAGGTACGCAGCCCCATGCGCGCCGCAGCCAGGCACGCCTCGGTACCGGCGTGACCGCCGCCGATCACGATGACGTCGAAGGGTTCGGGGTAATGCATGGCGGTCACTCCGGCAAGGGCAATTGCACCGCGTAATTGGACACCGGCAATGCCACGGTGATCGCGCCGTCCTTGGCGAGAAAGTGAGCAAAGCGCTTGTAACGGACTTCGTCCAGCGCCGCCGGCCGACGCGCCAGGCGCGGCACGGTATCGCGCCAGATGCGTCGATTCAATTCGTTGTCCAAGTCCTTGTGGTTGGCGATGAATGCGTTCCAAGCGTCGTCCGGGTGATTGACGATGTAGAGCGTCGCCTGCTCCAGCGCGGTTAGAAAACGCCGCAACCGAGGATCGTTGAGACGGTCGCGCGCCGCCACCAGCACCCGTTCGTCGTAGGGAGGGACACCCTCTTCCTCCGGATAGAAGATCCGGCCCGGCTTTTTGGCCAAGTCCATTTGGTTCAATATGACATTGCGGAACACGCCGATCGCCGCATCCACCTGTCCCGACAGCAGCGCCGACGACGGCGAGGCGCCGACATCGACCAAGGTCACCTCCTCCGGTTGGAGGTTGGCTTGCGCCAGCAAGGCCTTGAGCAGTGCTTTCTCGAATCCCGTTGCCGAATAGCCGAGCTTGCGGCCCTTGAGGTCGGCCAGGGTTTTGATCGGACCCTTTTGCAACACGACCAGCGCGTTCAGCGGCGTGGCCACCAGCGTGCCGATGCGCTTGAGCGGCAGGCCGGCGTTGACGTGGATGTGCAACTGCGGTTGGGAACTCACCGCCAGATCCGCCTTGTTGGTAGCGACCATTTTGGACGGGTCGTTGGGGTCGATCGGAGTTTGTAGTTCGACCTCCAGATTTTGAGCGGTGAAAAAACCTTTTTCCAGTGCCACCACCAGTGCGGCATGGTCGGGATTCACGAACTGATCGAGCATCACGGTGAGCTTGTTCTTGGCGGCGCTGGGCGGGTCCTCGGCGCGGGCGGCCAGCGCGAGAACGGTCAATCCAAGCAATAACAGCAAGGCGCGAACAGCTTTCGACATGTCATTCATCCCATCCAGTCATCGATCGATTCCAGCATTTCGGAAGGCTTACAAGATACGGCCACGGCGCGGACCGGTCATTCTTCAACTTGTTTTGTAAGGCGGTCAAGGTATGCGGTCGGGTACGGGGAATCTTTGCTGTGGCGCGATCGCCATCGCCACTCATCATAAGAAAAGGAAATAAATATATAGATATTAATTCCTTTTGGATTTATGGAGTTTGTTGCTAATTTATCGATGAAAAGTCGGGCATGCGAGCAACCGCTTCCCCCATCTTTCGTCGGAACGAACAAGGAAACACGCGATGAATCAGGCACAGGAGCAGGCGAACGTTCATGTTCAGGGAACGGTCGCGCACCCGTGGTTCGATCTAGCGGAAATGAATCGCGAACTGGCCGTGGCGCCCGCCGAGCAACGGGTTGCTTGGGTGCTAGAGCATTTCCCCGGTCGCGTCGTGTTGACCTCCAGCTTTGGCGCCCAGTCGGCCGTCTGCCTGCACATGGTCACCTGCCAGCAACCCGATATTCCGGTCGTGTTGGTCGATACCGGTTACCTGTTCCCGGAAACCTACCAATTTATCGATGAATTGTCCGAACGGTTGTCGTTGAATCTCCAGATCTATCGCGCCGAACTCAGCGCGGCCTGGCAGGAAGCCCGCTATGGCAAGCTGTGGGAGCAGGGTTTGGAGGGGATCGAACGCTATAACGGGCTCAACAAGGTCGAGCCGATGCAACGGGCGCTCAGGGAGCTGGAGGCGGCGGCCTGGATTTCCGGCCTGCGCCGGCAGCAGGCCAAGAGCCGCCAGCATCTCGACGTGCTGTTATGGCGCAACGGCCGCTGCAAGGTTCACCCCTTGATCGATTGGACCGATCGCGATGTCTACCGCTACCTGAGCCAGCACAATTTGCCGTATCACCCATTATGGCATCAGGGCTATGTCTCCATCGGCGACACCCATACCACCCGACGCTTGCTGGACGGCATGAGTGAGGAAGAAACCCGCTTCTTCGGCCTCAAGCGCGAATGCGGTCTTCACGAGCATGTCTGACGGATCAAGCCAGCCGCATGTATTTGGGTGACGAGTCAAGCGAACTGGATCACCGAACTCGATCAGCCGAAAAGCTTCGCTTCGGCCACCGGCGCCGAAATTGCCTTGAGCGTGGCTTTCTCGCTGGCATTTCCTTCCGTGTATCGGCGAACATAAGAGCTCGCCGGGCCTGACAGGCACCGGTAATCCGATCGCCTCAGGGTGATCGCTTTCCGCCCCGCCTTTGCGTTTGAGACCCGGAATGCTGCTTGATGACACTGACCGCCATGCCCTACGCCGGCAAGGCCGTTTCCTTTTCGCCGCTTTCAAGCAGCCGCATCGGGTGCTGAGCACCTGCCGGATCAACGGCGGGTTTCGCGAAGACCTGACCCACATCGCCAATCACCAAAGCTGCGAAGCCGTCGCCCACATCGCCCGCCATGCCTCGGTATTTCGCCTGGGGCCGGATGCTTATCATGACTTCGCCTGCGCCGAAGCCGATTTGCCTCCCGCCACCACGGCGCTGATGACCACCGCCGCCAACATGCAATGCGCGGTGGTGGCGCGCGCCGCCCACGCGGAACTGGCGGTGCATGTCGCCGCCACCGCCGGCGTGCTCGGCAACGCCACCCGCGCCGGCGACCCGGCCGGTTGGCACGAACGCCCGGACGGCAGCGAGCGGGTGAGGCAGGTCGCCGCCAAGCCGCCGCCTGTCGAGGCCGGTTCCGGCACCATCGTCACCCTGGTTTTCATCAATCGGCCCTGTACGCCGGCTTGTCTGGTCAAGGCGGTGGCCGTGATCACCGAAGGCAAGAGCACGGCGCTGCTGGATCTGCGCCTGCCCAGCCTGCAATCGTCGGGACTGGCCACCGGAACGGGTACCGACCAGTTGGCCATCGCCGCGCCGCTGGCGCGGGCCGGCGAATGGGAGCGGCACTGGGCCAGCAGCCACAATACCTTGGGCGAATTGCTGGGGCGAGCCACTCACGACGCGGTCACCCGCTGCCTGTTGTTGCAGAACGGGCTGTGCCCGGAATTGCGACGCACGATCTGCGGCGCCCTGAGCCGCCACGGTTGCGACGAAGCCACCCTGCGCGCTTGTGCCGCGACCGAACTCGACGCCGGCTTGGCGCAACTGTTCGCCGACAACCTTCCGGCATTGCTGCATGACCCGCAGAGCGCCGCCGCCGCGTATGGTCTGGCCGAAAGCGTGGATTTGGCGCGAGCCGGCGTGCTGCACTTGGAAGTGGCGCGGGAAGCGATTCTCAATCAGGCCGCGCTATTAGCCGCGACAGTGGCGGTGAAGCCGGAGCGATTCGCCGAGTTTCGCGAGGTACTGCGCGGGCGACGGGACGCCGAGCCGGGTGTGTTGGCGGCGTTGGCGGTGGTGCGAGGATTCGCGCGAAAATGGAACTAGGCGCTCACTTCGCGCTCGTCCTGATCGCTTGCCTGCTCGATGCCGCGTTTGGCGATCCGGTTTACCCGCAGCATCCGATCCGGCTGCTGGGAGCCTGGAGCTTGGCGTGGGAACGGTGGCTGTTCGCCGCCGGCCTGAACGGTTATCTGGGCGGTCTGCTGCATTGGCTGTTGGTGGTCGGCGGTGTCCTGGCGGCTTGGTGGGCGGTGCGGTGCGGTCTGGGCTGGTTTCATCCCTGGCTGGCCTGGGCCTGGGATGTGTTCCTGGCCTACAGTCTGTTGTGCATGCGCGATTTGCTGGCCCATGGCCGACGCGTGCTCGATGCCCTGGACGATCTTCCCACCGCCCGCCGCCGCTTGAGCCTGTTGGTGGGTCGGGACACGGCGGCGCTGCCGCGCGACGGCATCGTGCGCGCCACCATCGAAAGCCTATCGGAGAACCTCACCGACGGCGTGTTGACCCCGCTGTGGGCCTTGTGCCTGTTCGGCCTGCCGGGGCTGATCGTGGTCAAGGCGGTGTCCAGTCTCGATTCCATGGTCGGGCATAAAAATGCCCGTTACCAGCGCTTTGGCTGGGCCGGGGCACGGTCCGACGATCTGGTGCACTGGCTGCCGGCACGCCTGTCCGTGCCGCTGGTCGCGGCGGCGGCAGCCCTGCTGCGCCTGCATCCAGGATCGGCGTTCCGGGCCGCGTGGCGCGATCACGCCCTGCTGCCCAGCCCCAACTCGGGTTGGAGCGAAGCCGCCTGCGCCGGCGCGCTGCGGGTACGGCTGCTTGGGCCGATTCGTTACGGCGGTCAACTGGTCACCGAAGCGTTCATGGGCGATGCTGATTGGCCCGCCGATCTGGACGGCGCCGATCTGCGGCGAGCCTTGCGTCTGATCCTGGTCTGCGATCTGTTGGCGGTGGCCGTCGGCCTGACGCTGATCCCGCTCCGGGTACTCATGCCGTGGTGAGCGAACGGGCACCGTTCGTGGGAGGCGCGGGGTGAGCCAGGCCATGCACGGCGGCAGAATTGACTTGGCGTGCCTGACTTACGGCGGCGAGGCGCGGGACTGGCTCGATTTCAGCGTCAATCTCAATCCCTACGCGCCGCTGCTGAGTGCGACAATCTGGCGACGGATCGGTGCCGCCGCCGGTTGCTACGGCGATCCCGCGGCGCGCGGACTGCAGGATCGCTTGAGCCAGTATTATGCGGTGCCCCCGCCATGCCTGCTGCCCACGGCCGGTGGGAGCGAGGCGCTATATCTGGCGACACGATTGTTCGCGGGCAAAACCGTGCTGGTGGCCGAGCCTGGGTTTGGCGATTACGCTCGGGCGGTGGCGGCGGGTGGTGGGATAGCCATTCGTCATGAGATCTTCCACCTGCACTTCAGCGGCACTCCCGCAGCCATTCTCGCCCGGCTCGACCGCGCCATCGCCGCTCATCGACCCGCCTGCGTGCTGTTGGGCAACCCCAATAACCCGACCGGTCACGGCATTCCGGCCCGCGAATTGGGCGCACTCATCCATGCCCACGACTGCGCCTGGATCGTGGATGAAGCCTTCAGCGAGTTCGCTGGCGTGGACCCGCCGCATTCTTTGTTGCCGCGCCTGGCCGAGTTACCTCGTCTGCTGATCGCCCACTCCCTGACCAAGAGCTTCGCCGTGCCGGGCTTGCGGATCGGCTTTCTCGCCACGGCCTCGCGCGCTTGGTTGGAGCGCCTGGCGGATCTGCAACCGCCCTGGAGCGTGAGCAGCTTGGTCCAGAGCTGGGCTGAGATTGTGCTGGCCGCCGAGGCGCGGACGGCCTTGGAAGAGGGTCTACATCGACTGGCGCGGGCGCGGGCACACTTGCTCGCCGGCCTCGGTGCGATCGGTGGTTTGCGGCCATATCCCAGCGCCGCTAACTTCATTCTGGTCGAACTGCTGGGTGGACTCTCGACCGGCGAACTGTCGGAACGGCTGGCCGCGCGGCGCATCTTGATCCGGAGCTGCGATTCGTTTCACGGGCTGACGCCGGGTCGCTTCTTCCGGCTGGCGGTGCGTCGTCCCGCCGACAATGCCCGGTTGCTTGCCGCCCTGCGGGACTGCGTGCCATGAAGCGGCGTCCGCCAGCCAAAGATTCGCAGATGGAGCGGAAGGACTGGGCGAAGCCGTCCGGCCCTTCCGCGCGGCTTGCGATGGCAAGCGTCCGTCGGAATTACCAGGTCAATGTTTTCGTGCCATCCTTGAACAGGGCGCTGCCGGTCAGCTCGGGTTTGCCCACCTGAATTCCCGGCAGCAGGTCGGCTTCCGCGACGCCGTAATGTTTCATGCACATCGGACAAGCGATGACCACACCGCCTTTGCTCAGGATTTCACCCAGTTTCTTTTGCGGTTCGCCGTATTTCGTGGCGTTGGCCTTGGCGCCGACGAAGACGCCCTTATCGTTCAGAAAAACCGTCAGCGGGTGCCCCCGCTCCATTTGCGCCTTGCCGAAAGTGATCGCCATGTTGGCGCGATGAGCGTCGTCGGTGGTCATGTTCACGAACAGCGGGTCCGTGTCACCGGCGAACGCCGGCGCGATGATGCCGCCGACCAGCAGCGCCACGACGACCAGCAGATTTTGTAAAGCTTTCATCCATGCCTCCTCATCGAATGATTTTGGATAAAAAGTCATGACAGGCTCATGCCTGTCGGCAACGATTATCCCCCGGATGAAACCCTCGTTCACCTTACGGGATTGCATGGGGTTTCCACCGCCGTCCGGCCGCTCGCCGGGATAGGCATCCGCAAGCGTTGCATTCCGCGCGGCCGCGCCGTATATCCAGAACCATCCAGGCCAGGAGCAACGACGATGCCGACCCATCTTTCACGGTATTTGTTCGAACCCGACTCCGTCGCGCTGGTCGGCGCCAGCGAGCGACCCGGCTCGCCAGGCGCGGTGCTGACCCGCAATGTGCTGGCCGGCGGCTTCAAGGGTGATCTGTTCCTGGTCAACCGCCGGCATCGACGCGTGCAGGGGGTGCCAGCCTTCCGGCATCTGTCCGAACTGCCGCGTACCCCGGAATTGGCGATCCTCGCCACACCCGCCACCACCCTCCCGGCGCTGCTGGCCGAGCTGGGTCGGCGCGGCACCGAGGTTGCGGTGGTCGTCAGCGCCGCCAATTCGGGTAAAACCAATAGGACGGCGGACCCGTATCCCGCCCTGCTCGCGGCGGCCAAACCGCACGGGCTGCGTGTGCTCGGCCCAGACAGTCTCGGCCTCATGGCGCCGCGCGCCGGTCTCAACGCCTCGCTCGGCCATCGTTTCCCGCCGCCCGGCCATCTGGCGCTGATTGCCCAGTCGGGGATGATGTTGACGCCGGTGCTGGAATGGATGGCCAGCCGGGGCATTGGCATCTCCGGCATGGTCGCGCTGGGCACCGGCATCGATATCGGTTTCGCCGAATTGTTGGACGAATTCGCTGACGACCCCAACACCCAGGCCATCTTGCTGTGTCTGGAGGCGCTCCCCGTGGGCGCGGCGGGAACGAGTGTCGAAATCGCCCGATCCTTCCTGTCGGCGGCGCGGGCGGCGGCACGGGTCAAACCGGTGCTGGTGGTGCGCGCCGGTCGTGGCGGCGATCCGGTCTCGCATCAGAGTGACGCCGTATACGACGCCGCTTTTCGCCGGGCCGGCATGCTGCGGGTGCAATCGCTGCGCGAGCTGTGCTGGGCCGCCGAGACGCTGGCGCTCGACCTGCCGGTAAACGGCGACCGGTTGGCCATCGTCGGCAATAGCCGAGAACTGGGTCTGCTGGCCACCGATACCCTGCTGGCGGAAGGCGGGCGGCTGGCTCGGTTCTCGGGCGCGACCGAAGCGGCGTTACGCCCGATTGTGCCGGGCGCCACGCCCGACAACCCGCTCGATCTGGGCCGCGACGCGGGCCGTTCCCGGTTCGCCGCCGTCCTGGATATCCTGCTGGAAGCGCCGGAAACCGACGGTGTGTTGATGCTGCACGCGCCAAACGCGCTGGTTGCGGTCGCCGATGGTGCCGCCGCCGCGATCGAAGCCATCGAACGGTATCGCGCGCACGGTGGCCAACGACTGGGCATGTTGACCTGCTACTTGGATATCGACAATGCCCGCGCTGTTCGGCGGCGCCTGCTGGCGGCGCGCATTCCCGCCTACGACACGCCGAACGACGCGATCCGGGCTTTCATGCAGCGCTGGCGTCAGCAGCGGAACCGGATCGCGTTGCTGGAGACGCCGCCGGATCGGTCAGATCGGTTCGACGCCGACCCCACCGTCGCGCGCCGGATTCTTCGGCGAGCGCTGGCGGAAGGTCGCGAGCTCCTGAGCGCTTCGGAAACTTCGGCGTTGCTGACGATGTACGGTATCTCGCCGCAAACGGCGGCATCGGCTTCGACCGCCCAGCCCACCGCGCCGGTACTGCTGGATCTGGCGATTCGTATGGTCGTCGATCCGGTGTTCGGACCCGTGCTGCTGCTGGGGCTGGGCGGAGGCGCCGCCGTTTTGTCCGACGAAGTCGTCGCCGTGTTGCCGCCGCTCGATCCGGTATTGGCGCGGGCAGCGCTCGCGCAAACTCGAATCCAGCGATTGTTGCAAAGCGCCGACGCAGGCAAGGATTTGCTGGACGATGCGGTCCTATTGCTGGTCAAGGTGGCGCGGCTGATCGTCGATCTGGCTGAGATCGTCGAATTGGCACTGAACCCGATCGCGGTCACCGCCACCGGCGTGGCGATGGGCACCGCCAGGGTCCGCGTCGCGACCGCCATGGCGCCTGCTCACGGCCGGCTGGCGATTCGGCCCTATCCTCGGGAATTGGAGGAAACCCTGTCGCTGCCGGACGGTTCCACGCTGTGGATTCGTCCGGTGCGACCGGAGGATGAACCAGGCTTTATCGCCGGCTTCGCCCAGTTGTCGCGCGAAGAGGTACGGATGCGGTTCATGTACGTGGTCAAGGAATTGACGCATGCCGATGCCGCCCGCTTGACCCGGATCGACTACGATCGGGAAATGGCGCTGGTGGCGCTGCGTCAGCGAGTCGGGCAGGCGCCCGGGCTCTGTGGCGTGGCGCGGTTCGGCCACGGCTTCGATCGCGCGCGGGCGGAATTCGCCATCGTGCTGTTGCGCGACGCCACCGGCATCGGTCTCGGTAGCCTGTTGTTGCGCCGGTTGATCGACCATGCCCGCCGTCAGGGCATCCGCGAGTTGTTCGGGGAAGTCCTGCGTGACAACGAGTCGATGCTGAAACTGTGCCGGGCGATGGGTTTCACCGTCCGGGCCTGTCCCGACGATCCCGGCGTGATGATCGCTGCCCTGCCGCTAACCGGCTAGAACTGCAAGACCAGCGTCGCCAGGCCGCTGCCCAGCAGCGCCCCGGCCAGCACATCGCTGGGATAGTGTAGACCGAGCACCACCCGCGACAACGCTACCAGCACGGTGAACGGCACCACCAGCCAGGCCAGCGCGGGGTAGGCGCAAACCGCCACGATGCTGAACGACACCGCGTGCAGAGTGTGACCCGAGGGGAAGCTGTACTCGTCCAGTGGCGCCACCGAAGCCCGGATATGATCGTGGCGAGCGCAGGGCCGCAAGCGGGTGGTGCGGGATTTCAGCCACTTGTACAGCGCCAGCGCCAATGTCCCAGCCACCAGCATCCGTGCCACCACCGGCAAGGCCGTTTCGCCCAGAACGAACAGCAATGCCAGCATCAAGGTGTACCAGAACACGCCGTCGCCCAGACGACTGACCACAGCGAACAGCCGTTCCAACCCACGGCGCTGGCTGGCCCGGTTGAACCGTAGGCACCAGGCCAGATCCAGTTCCGCCAACCGTCGCAGCGGCATTGCTTCATGGACTCTGTTCATGGGGTTTGCTCCTCGTGGACCGACTCCAAATACCATTGCTCCAACCGTTGATAAATGCGCTCCCAATCGAACGCCAGCACCGCTTGGCGGGCCGCCTGCCCCAGGGTCCAACGGAGCGCGGAGTCGCCGGCCAGCCGACTCGCCGACTCGATGAACGCGGCCGGATCGTCGCACGGCGCCAGCAGACCGCTTTGGTCGTGGACGATGTGGCGGTGGGCGGCGGCGTAGTCGAAGGCCACCACCGCCAGCCCGCTGGCCATCGCTTCCAGGGTGACGTTGCCGAAGGTTTCGGTCAGGCTGGGGAATAGGAAGAGATCGGCCGACGCGTAATGCGCCGCCAGATCCGCGCCGATACGCATCCCCGGGAACACGATTTCGGGATGGCGAGCTTGCAGCCGCGCCGCCAGGGGGCCGTCACCGACCAATACCAGGCGGGTCGCGGGACGGATCGCGCGCAAGGCTCGGTATGCCGTCAATACCAATTGCAGGTTTTTTTCCGCCGCCAGCCGGCCCACGTACAAGGCCACCGGATCGCTTGGGCTCGCTCCCCAGCTCCGGCGCAGCGCCGGATCGCGATGGGCAGGATCGAACAGTCGGGTGTCCACGCCGCGCGCCAGCACCCGCAGTCGATGAAAGCCCAAGGTTCGCAGTTCCGTCGCCAGTTCCTCGGTCGGTACCAGCGTGCAGTCGGTGCGGTTATGGAAACGGCGCAGGTAGGCGACGATGGAGCGCGCCAGCAAGCCCATGCCGTAATGCCGGCTGTAGGCGTGAAAGTTGGTGTGAAAGCCGGAAAAGACCCGTAGGCGCAGACGGCGGGCCACCGCCAGCGCCGAATGACCCAGCGGACCCTCGGTCACGATATGCACCACATCCGGCGGAGCCTGACGCCAGCGCTCCAGCAGCAGGCGGCCAGCGGGAAAACCGATGCGCATTTCCCGGTAGAACGGGATGGCGGCGCCGGCCACCGGCCACACGTCCAACGCTCCGTCGCGGCGGGGATCGTCGCGCGGATGCTGGCGCGGCCGGATCAACTGCACGGCATGGCCGCGAGCGAGCAGGCCATCGACCAGCCGGCCGACGGTCATGGCCACCCCATTGACCTCGGGGCCATAGGTTTCCGTGACTATGCCGACCCGCAGCCGACGCAAACCGGCGTTGGGAAACAGCGGGGAAGGGATAGCGATCATGCCGGTACTATGGCCGGTTCGCGCAAAATTTTTATGAAGCCGGGATGATCATCCGATGACAGCGCGTGGAGCGGGCAAGGAGCCTCCGAACCCGGTCCGAGAAGCTTAGCTTAACGGCCGGGCGGACTCGGTGATGGCAAGCGGCGCGACAAATCGGGGAACCACACCTCGCCGGGTAGCAGACGCTGGGTCACGCCTCGGTAGGTGGCGCCATCCTGGATCAGTTCGACGAAGGGTCGAGGCGATGGGCAGAGCAGGAACAGTCCGACAACGGTCAGATAGAGCAGCACCGTGCCGATGGGCTGGTTGAGGCTGCCCAGGCTGAGCGCGGTGCCAAAGGAACTTTTCAGTAGTTTCTTGCCGAGCAGATCGACGCTGTAGAACTCATCCAGCAGCAGATGGACGATAAATCCCAGGGTGACGAAGGCGCCGCAAAGCCAGGCATGGATCACGGACGCATTGAAGGCATGGTAGGCGATGAGGGTGGTGGCCAGACCGAAACCGATACCCGCCGGAATCGAATGAATCAAGCCGCGATGGACGGTGAGGCGATCGAGCAGAGCGAATATGCCGTAACGAAGCAGCAGGAAACAGCCCAACCACAGCACCAGCAGTTCCACCAGCGAATAGCGCTGTCCGAAAGTGAAGACCAGCAGGAATCCCGCCACCACCGCTAGTGCCGCGAAGGCAATGCGGACCGGGATCGAGTTCGGCGAATCGATGTCGGGCAGCAGGCCGCCGATCACCCCCAGCACGAAATAGCCGATCACCGCCTGATGAGGGAACATCCCGGTCATCACCAGCGCGGTGGCGGTTACGCCGCTGACCGCCATCGCGCCCATCAGATGGGTGTTGAAATTCGCCATCCCTACGTCTTACCCCTCGCGTTCTTAGCCTTGCTCCAGCAGATTGCGCAGATCGATGATCGAGGCGTTGGCGCGCGAGATGTACGAGCCCATGATCAAAGAGTGATTCGCCATGGGTCCGAATCCGGTGCCGTTGAGAATGATCGGGCTCCAGATAAAACTCTGGGTGTTTTCCAACTCGCGAATGATTTGCTGAAAGGACGTCAAGGCGTTCTTCTTTTCGAGCACGTCGCGGAAATCGATTTCCAGCGCCTTCAAGGTGTGCAGCAGCGCCCAGGAATAGCCGCGCGCCTCGAAGAAGATATCATCGATCTGCAACCACGGAGTTTTGACTTCGACTTCATTCGGCGTAGGCGTCGACTGGTGGGCATGAATATCGCCGGCCAGATCGGTATTGATGCGCGTCTGTCCGACGCTGGCTGCCAGTCGTTGCGCCAAACTGCCCAGTCGTTTTTTCGACCACCGCCAGATAGGCATTCATATTATCGGCGCGGGTGAAGAATTGCCCGTCATAGGCTTTTTTCGTCCGCGAGTCGGTCCAGATAGTGATACAGCGCCTTGATGCCGTCGCGGTATTCCGATTCGGTCGCCGGAAAAATCCAATGGTTCGAGTCGTAATTGAACTTCGGTTCGGCGGTCTGCAAATCCTTGTCCTCGACTGACTGGGTCTGGGCACGGCTGAAATCGTTGCGCATGGCCCGGGTCAGGTCGCGCAGTTCGGTCAGCGCCCCGAATTCCCAATTGGGGATGTTATCCAGGTAGACGCCGGGCGGCGTGACATCGTTGCTGAGATAGCCGCCCGGTTTATCCAGCAGGGTTTCGGCGATGCGAATCGCCGTGGCGGTGGTTACATAACCCGGCACCAGTTTTTTCGGTTCGTTATGGGCTTTTTCCAGGGCATTTTTGTGCACGTCGAACTCACCGGGCGAGCGTGACCAGATGAAGCCCAGCACGATGACGACGATGACGTAGGTGGTCAGAAACAGACCGAGGGTCCACCATAGCCCTTTTTCTTTCCAGGTGCGCGGATGGTAGTACGTCGCCACTTTGGTGACTTTGTTGCCCAAGTTCGATTTTTTCGCGGATGCGGAGTCTTGCGGGTCCATTTCGTATTCCTTGGTTCGCTAGTCGGAATGGGTTCCAGGAGTTCACATCTGCCGGATTCGGGTCCGTTGCTCTTCCAGCTTGACAATAGCCGTTTGGAGTTCCGCTAGGCGGGTGCGTTCCTTTTCGACCACGGTGGCCGGAGCGCGGCCGAGAAAATCGGCGTTGCCCAGTTTGGCCGCGCCACGTTCCTCTTCCTTGCGCAATTTGGCGATTTCCTTGTCGAGGCGGGCGATCTCCGCCGTTTTGTCGATCAAGCCGGCCATCGGAATCAGAATGTTCATGCCGCCGACCAGCGCGGTGGCGGCCTCGGGAACCGGCGCGTGATCGTCCAGCCAGTCGATCGTTTCCAGCCGGCCCAGGGTGATCAGCGCCCGACGCTGCCGTTCCAGCCGCTGGCGATCGTCGCTCGAACCGTGTCGCAGCAGCACCGGCAGTGGCTTGCCCGGCGCGATATTCATTTCGGCGCGAATGCGGCGCACGCCCAGTAGGAATTGCTGGAGCCACTCGATGTCGGCGACCGCCGCGTCATCGACCAGCGTCCTGTCCGCTTCGGGATAGGACTGGAGCATGATGGAGTCGCCCGCCACGCCGGCCAGCGGCGCGACGCGTTGCCAGATTTCCTCGGTGATGAACGGCATCAGCGGGTGCAGCAGGCGCAGCAGGGTTTCTAGCGTCCGAACCAGGGTCCGCCGGGCGCCGCGTTGCGCCGCTTCGGAACTGGCGGGGTCGGTCAGCACCGGCTTGGATAGTTCCAGATACCAATCGCAAAATTCGTTCCAGGTGAACTCGTAGATCGCCTGCGCCATCTGGTCGAGACGGTAGCCTTGCACCGCCGCGTTGACCTCGTCGATGGTGCGTTGCAGGCGGGCCAGAATCCAGCGGTCGGCCTGACTGAGCTCGATCGCGCCGCCGTTCAGTCCGGTGTCCTTCCCCTCGGTGTTCATCAGCACGTAGCGGGCGGCGTTCCACAGCTTGTTGCAGAAGTTGCGGTAACCCTCGACCCGGCCCATGTCGAACACGATGTCGCGTCCGGTGGTCGCCAGCGCGGCGAAGGTGAAGCGCAACGCGTCGGTGCCGTGGGCGTGGATGCCGGCCGGAAATTGCTTGCGGGTGTCCTTCTCGATCTTGGGCGCCATCTGCGGCTGCATCAGTCCGCTGGTGCGCTTGGCTACCAGATCGTTTAGGTTGACGCCGTCGATGATGTCCAGCGGGTCCAGCACGTTGCCCTTGGATTTCGACATCTTGTTGCCGTCCTGGTCGCGCACCAGGCCGTGGATGTAGACCTCGCGAAACGGCACGTCGCCCATGAACTTCAGGCCCATCATGATCATCCGCGCCACCCAGAAGAAGATGATGTCGAAGCCGGTGACCAGCACGCTGGTGGGATAAAAGGTCTTGAGCGCCTCGGTGTTCTCCGGCCAACCGAGGGTCGAGAATGGCCACAGCGCCGAGGAGAACCAGGTGTCCAGCACGTCGGCATCCTGCTCCAGCGTCACTTCCGGACTTAGTCGGTGCTTGGCGCGGACCTCCGCCTCATCGCGGCCGACGTAAACCTTGCCTTCGGCGTCGTACCAGGCCGGGATGCGGTGACCCCACCAGATTTGCCGACTGATGCACCAATCCTCGATGCGGTTCAGCCAGTCGAAATAGGTCTTTTCCCAGTTTTCCGGGATGAACTTGATCTTGCCGGTCTTGACCGCGGCGATGGCGGGACCGGCCAGCGGTCCGGTTTTCACATACCATTGATCGGTCAGCAACGGCTCGATCACGGCATGGCTGCGGTCGCCGCGCGGCACCATCAGTTTATGCGGCCGGGTCTCTTCCAGCAGTCCCTGTTCCTCCAGATCGCCGATGATGTGCCGGCGGGCCTCGAAGCGATCCAGACCGCGATAGGCTTCGGGGGCGTTGTCGTTGATGCGGGCGCTGGGCGTGAAGATGTTGATCAGCGGCAGGCGATGACGCTGGCCAACCGCGTAGTCGTTGAAATCGTGGGCCGGGGTGATCTTGACGCAGCCGGTGCCGAAGGTCGGGTCCACGTACTCGTCGGCGATGATGGGGATATTACGTCCGGTCAGCGGTAGAACGGCATGCAGACCGATCAGATGCTTGTAGCGCTCGTCGTCGGGATGCACCGCCACGGCGGTATCGCCCAGCATGGTTTCCGGGCGGGTGGTGGCGACGATCAGATCGCCGCCGCCTTCGGCTAGCGGGTAGCGGATGTGCCACATGAATCCGCTTTCCTCGGCGCTGACCACTTCCAGATCCGAGACGGCGGTGTGCAGCACCGGGTCCCAGTTGACCAGCCGCTGGCCGCGATAGATCAGCCCCTCCTCGTACAGGCGGACGAACACCTCGCGCACGGCGGCGGACAAGCCATCGTCCATGGTGAAGCGCTCTCGTGTCCAGTCCACCGAGGCGCCCATCCGCCGCAACTGGCGGGTGATGGTGCCACCGGATTCCGCCTTCCAGGTCCAGACCCGTTCGATGAACGCGTCGCGACCCAGATCGTGGCGGGTTCGGCCCTCGCCGGCCAGTTGCCGTTCGACCACCATCTGGGTGGCGATGCCGGCGTGATCGGTGCCGGGTTGCCACAAGCTGTCATGACCCTTCATCCGATGATAGCGGGTCAGCGCGTCCATGATGGTGTCCTGGAAAGCGTGGCCCATGTGCAGGGTACCGGTGACGTTCGGCGGCGGGATCATGATGCAGTAGGGCGTGCCCTGGCCGCTGGGGGCGAAATAGCTCCGTTCCTCCCAAAAGGCGTACCAGCGCGACTCGATCGCGTGCGGTTCGTAGGTCTTGTCCATGGCGATTATCAATAGTCTGGAGGATCGGCGGCCTATGATCGTTCGGAATCACGGCATGATAAGGATTGTAGGAAACGCAGTATAACCCAGCTTGCTGGCGGTGAAGCCCGCGCCCGGCGGCAAAGAAAAACCCGCCGGCCGGCGGGTTTTTCAAGGAACGACCCAACGAGCGGCGTCTATTTTTTCTTGGCGGATTTCTTGGTCGCCGCCGGTTCCACGGAGATCGCCAGTTCCTCGACGTAGGTGAGCAGCACCTGGTCGCCGACATTGAGCCGACCGATGTTGACATCGGCTGGCGCTTTTACGGTCAAGGCGTTTTGCGGACCTGGAAGATAATCTTGCGGGTCTTGGGGTCGATCGCCAGGATATTGGCGATGATTTCGACGGTGTTGCGTACGCTGCCCGCCGGCCTTTGCCCTAGCGCGGCACGGTCGCCGCTCAGGGTTTCCCGGCGCGAGGTGATTCCACCGGTGGTATTCTGATTGATCCGTACCGCCACGGCCTCGGTGTATCTCATCACCACTTGGTCACCCACTCGAACCTGGGGCAGATTGCGCACCTCGTCGCCGACATGAACGGTAAAGGGCTGGCCGCCTTTCTGCTTGAGTGTCACCGTCCGGCTTTTCAGATCGACCGCCCGCACCGTTGCGGTCACGGTAATGGTTTCGCTGTCGGCGATTTTCGGTGCCGGCGCCATTTCCTGCTGGGGAGCGGGCGCTTTTTCCATTGCCGCCTTGTTTTTGTCCTGGCCCATCATGTTGGCGCAGCCACGGTCGTTAGCAGACTCACCATGCCCAGAACGGCCACGATACGTTCTTTCATGATACTTTTCTCCTTGGCGAGGGGTTGGTTCCCTCGAATAAACACGGTTGGGAAATCGAAACGGACTAATCGCTTACCTGAAGAGTGTTGCGGTCGCCCGACGCGATCGCAAGCAAAACTCGCGCGGAGTATAGCGGTACGGCGGTTGCCTGGCTCGGGATTTCGCGGGGCCAGGGCAGCGTTCGACCCGACCCGCGCGGAGCGTCATTCGGCGTCACAGCTTACTGAGTTGCGCATTGATCTCGGCGCTTAGGCGCTGCACCCAACCGTTGTAGTTGCTGTGAATGTTGACGCCGTCGTAATCCAGGTTGTTGCTGTCCCGGTACAGGATGCTGTAGGTCACCCGGTCATAGGGAATTTCGACCTGAGCCATGTGACTGCGCAGATAGAGCGTGCCGATGATCAGGCCGGGCCGGACGACTTTCATCTGCCAACCCTGCGCCGCTCCCGCCCGCAGGATGGCGCCGCGCACGTCGCCCAGCGAATAGCCGCGAGTGTCGGTCGTCACCGGCATGTTCTCGATGTTGTAGACCGGATTGCTGCGGCAGCCCACCAAGACCAAGGCCAGCAGGAACGCCAACGGGACCCATGTTCTCGGAATCATGCCTTACCCCCTGTATCTTGTTGTTTAACCAAAGCTTCATGATCGGATACCGGTAAGGGTAGTAGCCGCAGCGACCGGAGTAAACCTATCGGATACAGGCCGCGTCCGAGCAGTTCCCACGCCACCGTGGCGACGATGCGCAGGGTGTCCCGCCACGGTTGGTAATGACTGGGCCGACCTTGCGGGTGATAGATCGTCTCGATGGCCACCGTCGCCGGATAGCAGCCCAGCCGGGTGGCCTGAATCAGCAGCGCGCTCTCGAAGGCGAAGCCGCGCCGCCCGTTGTGGGGCGCGGAGGCGGCGCGCAAGAACGCGGCCGGATACAGCCGAAATCCGGATTGGGTATCGCGGATCGGATAGCCGGCCGCCCAGGAAATCCAGAAGTCGGCCATGCCGTTGGCGAAACGACGCAAGCCGGGCGCACGCTCGCGGCGTTCCAGCCGGGCGGCGACGATCAGCCGTCCGGGCTGGCGTCGAGCGGCGGTCAGTAGCTTCGGCATATCCTCGGGGCAATGCTGGCCGTCCGCGTCCAGGGTAATGACCGCGTCCGCGCCTTGCGCCAGCGCCGCCCCCATCCCGCGCCACAGCGCCGCACCCTTGCCCTGGTTGGCCGGCTGGCGCAACAGTTGCGCCCCCGCCGCTTCGGCCTGGGCGGCGGTATCGTCGCCGGAGCCGTCGTCCACCACGATCACCGTCTCCACTTGTCGTCGGGCACGATGGACGATGCCGGCGATGGTGGCGGCTTCGTTATAGGCGGGAATGACAACGGCGACCGGCATGATCGGCGCTCAAGCGATCCCGCCGTTGAGACCGATGATTTGCCCGGTCAGATAGCCCGCTTCCTCGGAAGCCAGGAAACCGACCAGGGCGGCCACTTCGTCCGGCGTCCCCGCCCGTTGCATCGGTACCAACCGCCGGATGGTCGCCGCGTCGAACACCGTTTCGGTGGCCTGACCTGCGATGATGCCCGGCGCGATGGCGTTGACGGTGATCCCGCGCGAGGCCAGCTCCAGCGCCAGCGTTCGGGTCGCTCCGTGCAGTCCGGCCTTGGCGGCGGCGTAATTGGTCTGGCCGCGATTGCCGATGACGCCGGTCAGCGAGGAGATGTTGACGATGCGGCCCCAGCGCGTGCCGAGCATTGGCAGCAGCAGCGGTTGGGTCACGTTGAAGAAGCCGTGCAGACACACCTCGATCGGTTGTCGCCACTGCGTTCCCGACATGCCGGCCATGGGCGCGTCGGCATGCACGCCGGCGTTGTTGACCAGCACCTGAATCGGCCCAGCCTGCAACAGCGACGCCAGCGCCTGGCGGGCCTGATCCTCGTCGGCGACGTCGAAGGCGACCGCTTCCGCCGAACCGCCCGCCGTTCGAATGGCATCGACCACCGCCGCCGCCCGTTCGGGATGTTGGTGGGCATGGACGATGACGTGCAGACCGTCACGCCCGAGGCGCTGGCAGATCGCCCGACCGAGATCACCGCTGCCGCCGGTCACCAGCGCTCGTTTCATGGCTCGATCTCCAGTTCCAGCCCTCCGCTCTCGCCGGTGGACAAGGTCACCCGGCTTGCGATCGAGTGAGCGATGGCCCGCAATAGCGGCAGACTCCGAGCGGCCGGATTGCCCAGCCGCAAGGCTTCGAGCTGGGGATCGTCCAAGCAGCTTGCCGGTCGTTCCGCGTTTCGTGTCAGACGCAGTGTCGCCAGTCGCCGCCCGGTCGGCGTCGGATTCAGCACCAGCGCCACGGCGAACGGGGCAACGATCTCCCGGCGTTCGGACAACGGAAACGGCGGGGGCAGATCGTAGGCGACCAGTAGTACCCGCGTCCGATCCGTCCAGGCCAGCGCCGCCGCTTCCATCAGGCCGGCGGCAAAGCTGTCGTCGTAGGCGGAGAGGCTCAGTGAAGCGGCGGCGCAGCGGGTGGCGATCGACCAGTAACCGGCGGGCGTGTTGTGCACCGAGTGGTGGAAGTGAGTCGGCGAGACCGGCCGGTCGGGCAGGGTCAGCGCCGCGCAGATCTTGTCCAATACTTCGCTGTCGCCGCCCGAGGAGGCCAGCACCGTTGGCGTGGTGCTTGGATCGATATCCGCATGCAGGGCCGCTTCCTGAGCGACTTGCAGCGCCAGTTTGACGGTGGCGGTGGTGCGACGCCGTTCGTTGGCCGGCAGCAGCGCGGCGATGGCGGTGGGCATCGCTTCGGCGACATAAGGCCGCGCGTCGCTCAGCACCGCCCGACCGTTCGGCCAGCCCGCCAGTCCCGGCGCCATCAGGCCCACGCCTTCCACTTGAAGTGTGTTCACGCGGCCCTCCGTCCGAACAACAGGCTGCAATTGGTGCCGCCGAAACCGAAGGAATTGCTGAGCGCCACGCGCAGCGGCTGTTCTCGATTGTCCAGCACGACGCCCGCGCCCAGATTCGGATCGATCCGGCGGGTGTTGAGCATGCCGGGAATCAGCGCGTGCTCTAGGCACAGCCAGACGAATGCCGCTTCGGTGATGCCGGCCGCGCCCAAGGTATGTCCGGTCCAGCCCTTGGTGGAACTGCACGGCGTGTCCGGGCCGAACACTCGCAGCACCGCTCGATCCTCGGCGGCGTCGTTCGACGGCGTGGCGGTGCCGTGCAGGTTGATGTAATCCACCTGCCCAGGGCGGAGTTCCGCCCGCGCCAGTGCCTGTTGCATCGCCAGGACCGCGCCGGCGCCCTCGGGATGGGCGGCGCTCATGTGATGGGCGTCGCTGCTTTCTCCATAACCCAGCAACAGGGGGCGCGCATCGTCCGGCTCGGCCCATTCCAGCAGCGCGAACCCGGCCGCCTCGCCGATGTTCAAGCCGTCGCGGTCGACATCCCACGGTCGGCAGGGTTGGGAAGAGGCCAATTCCAGAGCGTTGAAGCCGTACAGTGTAGTCAGGCACAGGCTGTCCACCCCACCGACCACAGCCGCGTCGCAGAACCCTACTTGCATGTGTCGGTAGGCGGAGGCGAAGGCCTTGGCACTGGACGAGCAGGCGGTGGAGACCGTCAGCACCACGCCGCGCAGCGCCAACCAGCGCCGGGTGAAATCCGCCGCCGAAAACAGATTATGGGTGTGTCGGTAGTCGAAGCCAGCCGGCAGGCGGCCGGTGGCGGGATCGCGCTGGCGGTAGGCGTGTTCGGTGGCGCCGATGCCGGAGGTGCTGGTGCCGATGAAAACGCCGATCCGGTCGGCGCCATGGCGTTCGCGGGCCGCGCGCACCGCCGCGCCGAACCGGTCCTGCTCCAGGCCCAGTCGCGCCAGCCGGTTGTTGCGGCAATCGAACGGCGCGAACTCTCCTGTCAGCGGGTCTTCTTCCAGACCGGCGACCCGCCCGATCCAGGTGGACAGGGCGGCGTCCTCGAAATCGCAGGGGCGCAACCCACTTTCCCCGCGACGTAGTGCCGTCAGCGAAGCGGCAATGCCTCGTCCCAAGGCATTGGTCACGGTATAGGCGGTGACCGCCAGCGGCTTGATGGCCATGGTTCGACTTCAACTCATCCGGGTTAGCAACGGTCGCGCCAGCGTCAGGGCGGCGACGAAACTGGCCACCACGCCCAGACTGACCGTCAGGCCGATGGCATGCAGCGCCGGCAGCGTGGACGTGGACAATAGAATGAACACGGTCAAGGCCGAACCGCAGCACACCAGCAGCGCGTGCAGGGTGCGGCGGCGCGCGGCCGGATCGGTGCCGGGCCGGCTGAAGAACAAACCATAATCGACGCCGATGCCCAATACCAGCAGCAGCGAAACCAGATGGAACAGCGACAGCCGTTCGCCCAGCGCCAGCAGCGCCGCCACCACCACGACCAGCGCCAGCAGCACCGGCAGCAGCGCGGCGGCGACCCGCCGCCAGGATCGTAGCCCGACCCAGACCACCGCCACGATCAGCGCGGCGCCCCAGCCGAACCGGATCAGGGCGGTATCGCGGAAATCCGCCACCAGCCGGTTGGTTTCGATCCGCAGATCCAGGTAATGCGCCTGGCTGTCGGTGGCTTGCGGCAGGTCGGCGATCAGGGCGCGTGCGTCCCGCACCCTGCTCAGCGGCAGCAGCGCGGTCCAGCCGCGTTCGCCGGCCAACAGCAGGGCATCGAGCCGCATGCCCAGCAGGGTGCCGCGCAGATCCTCGGGGCGCAACGGCGGCGCGGCGCGCGCGGCGGCGACGGCATCGAGAAAGGGTTGAAACAAGCCCGGCCTGAACGGCAATCCCGCCGTGGCGATGGCCAGATTGGCTTCCAGCATTTCCGGTGTCGGCAACCGGGCCAGCCGTTGCCGTTGGGTCTGCTGACTGGGTAGATAGCGCATGGGGCCGTCATGGCCGTCGAGCGCGCCTTCCGCTTGGCGGGCGTCGAGCCAGGCGGCGATGCGTTCGCCGTGGCGCAGCGCTGTTTCCGCGTCGGGCGCGGTGATGACGATCAGGCGGCCGACTTCCGGCGCACCCAGCGCGGCGCGCAATTCCTGATCCAGCCGCAGCAGCGCGCGCGGCACCGGACTGAGCGCGGCGATATCGTTTTCCCACAGCGGCGGCGCCCGAACGATCAACACCGCCAGCAGCAGCAAGCCCACGGCGCCGAACGCCAGCGCCAGTTTCGGGCGCGGTTCGAGCAGCCAATCCGCCCAGGCGCCGACCTCGCCGGGACGCGGCGGAATCCAGTCCGGCGGCAGCAGCGCCGGCAACAACCAGCGCGCGGTCGCCACGGCGGCGGCGATGCCGGCGATGGTGAAGACGCCCAACTGACTCAGGCCGGGAAAATTCGGGGTGATCATCGCCAGACAGCCGAGCAAAGTGGTCACCGCGCACAGCCGCAGGGTCGGCCACAGTTGGCGCAAGGTTCCTTCGACGGTTTCCCCAGCGCCTCGGTGGCTGAACAGATAGGTGGGATAATCCAGCGTTTCGCCCAGCAGGGTCATGCTGAAGGCCAGCGTGATCATGTACATCTTGCCGAACAGCAGATCCACCGCCGCCGCGCCGGCCAGCAGGGCGGCCAGCATCGGCAGCGCGCCGGCCCAGACCGTGCGCGGTGACCGGTAAACTCCGATCAGGAGCAAGATCATCGCCGCCATGGCCAGCGTGCTGCGCAGTTCCGCCTCGGCGCGAATCTGGTCCTTGGCCAGTGTCGCCAGCACGCCGGGGCCGCTCATGGCCAATTCCACATGGGTCCCCGCGCCGGCGGCGGCCAAGCCCGCGCGAATCGCCGCCACCGCCGCGTGCTGGCCGGCCAGGTCGTAGCCGGAGGCGTGGGTTTCGGCCAGCAACAGGGCGCGCGCGCCATCGGGCGAGAACCACACGCCCAGCCGTTTGGCCGGTTCGTTGACCCCGCTCCGCCACACCCTCAGCAGGGTGAGCAGTTCACCGGTCGGGTCCGCCGGCAACCAACGTTTCTGAAGTACCGCCAGCGGCGATTGCAATTCCCGTAATCGTTGTTCCAGCGCGGCGTGCAAACCCTCGGCGGTGAAGCGTTCCGGCGTGACGGTCGGGCTGAGCGGATAGCGATGCTCGAACAGCGCCTGCAATTCCGCCTCGGGTAGCGCATCCGCGCCGTTGGCGACCCGCGCGAACTGGCCACTGTCCCGCAGCCGTTCGGCCAAACGGCGACTGACAGTGGCGCGCGCCGCTTCGGAGTCGCCCGTCAGGCCGATCGGAATCAGGCGGGTGGTCGGGCCGTTGCGCAATTGTTCCAGCAGCAGATCCGCGACCGGATCGCCACGCGGCACGAATACGCTCAGATCGGCGGTTACCGGAGTGGTCGCCACGATCCAACCGCAGCCCAGCGCGGCCAGCAGCCAGAGCAGTGGAATCCACCAGCGGCGGCGGCGCTCCGCTGGCTGCGTGGGAATGGAACCGGGGGAGTGAGGCTTCACCGTGGGCTCACCGTCATCAGGCTACGGTCACCGTCGGCTTCCAGCGTTTCCACGCTGTCGATCCAGGCCGCGTGGCCCCGGATGACGATGGCGGTCAGATACTGGGCGAATTCCGGTTCGCGCGGGATAAGGCGCAGGCTCCAGTCGGCGGGCGTTCCCTGAAAATCCAGCCGATAGTAGCGCTCCAGCGTGGTCCGGTCGCCGGCCTGGGTGGCGCGAATCGCTTCGACGAAGGGCCGCAGTTGCGGGTAACCGTTCAGATCGAATTGCCGGCGGCCGTCGGTCGGTGTTTCGACCGTCAACCAATGGTCGTCGGCTTCGTATTCCTCCGGCTGTGGTTGCAAGGTCTGTTTGCGCAGATAGGCCGGGGCGCGGTAGTACAACACCCCACTGCTCACCAGTGGCTCTTGCAAGATGGCGAGCGTCTTTTCCTCGCGAAAGGCCGCTTGCACCGCCGGTACCGCCGCCAGCGCCCGCATGACCTGATCCAACGCCTCATCGGCGGCCGACAGCCCCAGCGGCCAGCCTCCCAGTAACAACAACAACCAGCCCCAACGCTTCATGATGCTGTTTCCGCCGTCGCTTGCGGCGCGATGGCGATGCGGGCTTCCGCCAGTAGGCGGCCGGCGGCGCTGACCTGAATCGCGTAGAGGCAATGGGCCTGATCGCCCAGCAACAGTTGGGCGGCGACTTCCAGGGGCTCGGCGATGCCATCCAGATCGGTGACGAACCAGCGGGCGTCGCGCAGCGCGGCCAGATAACCGGGCGGCGCCGTTTGGCCGGCGGCGCGGGCGCGCAAACCACCGTGAATCGCCGCCGCCTGGCCGCCGTACTCGAAAGCCATCACGGCCGGCAGTCGACCCTGTCGCCGCAGCGGATTGGCGGGATCGCGATGGGTTTCGGTCACGCAGGCGATGGATTGCCCGTCCCAGGCGGTCACCTCCTCCAGCAGGCACATGGCGCCGGCGTGCGGAATCAGCGCCTGAATTTGGTTCTTGTCGATCAACGGGGGGGTTCCAGATGCCTCAGGTGATTCGGGCCAGACTGTGGCGGTTGCCGGTCCAGCGCGACCAGGTTTTGCCCACTGCGTACCAATGCAGGTAGTACGCTTCCAAGGCCAGTCGCCAACAGGTCCAGGGATCGCGGCGCAAACGCTCCTCGGCGGCGCACAATACCGGTTGCAGACCCAGGCCGCGCGCCAATGCCTGACCGCGGGCCAGGTGATAACGGCTGCTGACCAGCACGAAGGGACGCTCACGCAGATCGGCCAGCAATTGCCGAGCGTTGCGCAGATTGTCGAGTGTGTTCAGGGATTGATCCTCGATCGCCAGGCGGGAGGCGGGAATGCCGAGTTCGAGGAGCCATTCCCGGCCGCGTTCGGCTTCACTGACGCGACCGCCGGTGCGACCGCCGACCAGTAGGATGCGTTGCCGGGGATCGGCCTGGTACAACGCGGCGGCGCGGCGCAGTCGGCGGGCATGGCCGGGCGCCACTTGGTCGTCTTGCAGGCGGGCGCCCAGCACCACCACCCAGTCGCCTTCGACGCCGGCGTACGGTGTGTCGCGGGCGATGCGCCAGACGCGACGCAACCACCACAGCCCGCTCAGGCCCAAGGTTGCCAGCAGCAGCAGATTGGATAGCAGCAAGGTGGTCAGGCCGTCCCAACCCATGCCGCGCTGGCGGACGAAGCGCTTGGCGGGTGTCGTGGCCGGTTTCATGATCCGTCTTCTTCCCAGTAGTCGTAAAAATTGAACCAGTTATAGGGTGCGAGACGCGCGTAATGCGCCAGCCGGTCGGCGTAGCGCTGCACCCAAACACCGAGTTGCTCCCGGCGCTGGTGCCGGTCCAGAACGATATGCTCGGCCAGTGGCTCGAAATGGATGTCGTAGCGGTTGCCGCCTCGGTACAGGCCGAAGCACAGAATCACCGGGCAGTTCATGAGCGCCGCCAGCAGCATGGGGCCGATCGGCAAGGCGGTTTCCTGGTCGAGAAAGCGGCAGGGAACCGCCTTCTCGCCCCGCGCTACTCGATCCCCCAGTGCGCCGATCATGTCGCCCTGCTCCAGGCTTTCCTGGACTTTCAACAGGGTATCTGGCGTGCCGATGGGGATGATGGTTTGCGCCAGTGTCGGATTCAAGGCATCCAGCAATTGGGTCATGGCCCGATTGTGGGTGGTGTTCATCAAGATTTTGATGGGCAGGTGGCGCAAGCTCACGCCGAGCGCCCGCAAGGCGTCGAAACTGCCCAAATGCGACCCCAACAGAATGCAGCCTCGACCGGATGCCGCCTGATCCAGAATACGTTGGCCGCCGAAAATCTCGATCTCGAATTGCTCCAGTCGCCCCGTCAGAAAATAGACCCGATCCAGAATGGTGGCGGCGAAGCAGTGGATATGGCGAAACAGATCCCGCCAGCCCGGCTCGCGGCCCAGTGCCCGCCGCAGATAGCGTCGGGAGCTACGCCGTGCCGCCGTGGCGGTTATCAGAAAATACAGGGTGATGGGATAGAGTAGAACACGGCCCGCAGGTCGGCCGACATGCAGGGCGATCCAGCAGATCAATCGCAGTGCCAGCGGATTGCCTCGCTCCGGCAACCGTGCCCACTGCTGGCTCATGCACGACCTGCTCTCGATGTGGTGGATGCGATGTGGTCGCTCATTATCGATTCGCCCGTGCGGCCTTTGGCCAGGAGCGCGCCGGTTTCGGGTGACGACTCCCAGCCGTCCGGCCAAGGCGCGCTCTCCGGTTGCGCCAGTAACCGATCCAGACGAACGAAGCGAAAACCGCGCGCGCGCAGCCCGTCGATCGTCAGTTGCGCGGTCTCCAGCACCTGCTGGGGTTCGAAGCGCGCCACGCCATAATAGAGTTCATGCAACAGAATGATCGAACCGTTGCGCGCCCGGCGGACGACACGAGCCGAAATGCGCGTCGGGTCGCGGTACAGCCCTTCCAGACCGCGCACGTCCCAGGCGATGTTGCCAAGGCGCAGACAGGCCAACGCCTTGGCCAAACCCGGACACGATGCCCCGACCGGCGTCCGCGCGAAGCGTGGGGCATGGCCCAGAATTTCGGTGAAGGTGCGGTTGGCCGCCTCGAATTCGGCGACGATCCCCTGGGTGGATGAAAACGCCCAACCATGGCCATGCTGGTTGGAATGATTGCCGATCAAGTGAGCGTCGGCGGCGGCTTGCGCCACCAGGGCCGGATATTGCCGGGCCGCCTCGCCCACGAAGAAAAATACGGCGCGGATTCGTTCGCGTCGCAGCAGTTCGAGCAGCAATGGGGTGATGGCGGGATCGGGGCCGTCGTCGAAGGTCAATGCCACCCAGGGTTGGTCGGCCGGACCGCGACATACCGCCCGCAGATAGAAATCCAGGCGCGGCACCAACGCGCCGATTGCCAGCAGCACGATGTAGAACCCCGCCAACCCGGTCAGCAACCAGGTTCGGCCCGGACTGGCGTCCACCAAGGCCAGGGTCAGGCCAAACGCGCTCATGACCCAGGTGGTACTCCACGCAAATCGACTCATCGGTACCGATCAGATCAGCAACAACCGGATGATTTTACTTGCCCATCGGCTCGGGCCACGGGCGCGGAAACAGCATTCCTCGCGGCGATCGATGCCTAACGGGCACGGCATTGCGCGATATGCGCGCTCAGGGCGCGCAGCGAGGCGAACACGCGCCGGTTTTCCTTGTCGTCGGAACGCAATTGAAAGCCATAGGTTTTCGAAATCGCCAGCGCCAGTTCCAGGGCATCGATGGAATCCAGGCCGAGCCCTTCGCCGAACAACGGTTCTTCGGGAATGATTTCTTCCGGGCTGATATCTTCCAGGTGCAGGGTCTCGACCAACAGTCGAGCCACCTCCAACTCGAACGGCGAGAGAACATCCATGGGTGACCTCGTCAGGATGGGGGATGTGGGCGCAACAACGCTATCGACGCTTGTGAATTCGAGCATAAACTATACCATGGCTTATCCGAAAAACTTCTCATCGCCCGGCCTCATCGAATGCCCGGGAGCACGATTCCCCAACCCGAACGGCTCGAACCCGGCACGGTCTCTCGCATTCATGAGCAGCGATAATCCTTTCTATTCATAGCGATTGTAAGACGACGCGCATGTTTCCTTTCCAGGTCGTCTATCGCGACGAAACGCAAGCCGCCCGCGCGCTGGACGACGAGCGCTTGTTGGCGCTGATTCGATTTCGGAAGCCGGCCGCCCCCCTGATAGATCCGCGATCCGGCGTCATTCCCTTGCCCGAACTGGGTGGAAGTTCGACCGTCGAGGTCTGGCTCAGCGCTCAGCCGGTGCGCGTCGGGGTTACCCACGGCGTGAGTCACGCCGGCAACGATACCGTGCTTTTTCTCCAGTGCCGTTTGGACGAGTATGCGCCCGATGCCTTGCAACCCCTGACCGCCATGGCCTATCGGCGCTTGTTCGCGGCGGCGCGCGAACTGGGCTACCCGCACCTGCTGCGGGTCTGGAATTATTTCCCCGCCATCAACCGGGAATGCGGTGGGCTGGAACGCTATCGGGCGTTTTGCGCCGGTCGGCATCAGGCGTTGGTGGCGGAACTGACGGAGTTCGAGACGCACCTGCCGGCCGCTTGCGCCATCGGCACCGACGAGCCAGGATTGCGGCTGTACGCGCTGGCCGGTCGGACAGCGGGAATCCAGATTGAAAATCCGCGGCAAACCAGCGCCTTTCACTACCCGCGCCAGTACGGGCCGCGCAGTCCCTCGTTCTCGCGCGCCGTGCTGAAAGCCTGGGGAGAGCGACATCACCATCTTTATATATCCGGCACGGCCAGCATCGTCGGCCACGCCAGCCAACATGTCGATCTGATGGCGCAACTGGACGAGACGCTGTTCAATCTGCGGGCGCTGCTTGCCCAGGCCAACCGTCTGATGCCGGAACCGCTGCGCCCGGCCTTGCTGAAGGTCTACTGCCGGTCGGATCTCGACTTGGCGGCATTGCGACAGCGGATCGCCCAGGCGCTCGACGCCGATCCGCCGACCTTGTTCCTGCAAGCCGACATTTGCCGTCGGGAACTGCTGATCGAAATCGAGGGTCTGGCGGTTGGTTCCGCTTCGTAAAATCACCCTCAGGATGCCTGCTCGTGAAATCCGACCAACCGTTGAAACCCCATCCGGTGCTGCCCGAGTACTATCCGGATTTGGCCCAGCGCCCTGCTTTTGTGCGCGGACTGTTCGACCGTACCGCCGGCTATTACGATCGGGTCAACCTCTTACTGTCGTGGGGATCGGGCAGTTGGTATCGGCGCCACGCGCTGGTCCGCGCCGGTCTGCGGCCCGGTATGAGCGTGCTGGATGTCGCCATTGGCACCGGTCTGGTGGCTCGGCAGGCGTTGGCGATCACCCAGGACCGGCGGGCGGTGGTCGGGCTCGATGTCAGCGCGGGAATGCTGGACGAGGTGCGCCGCCTGCTGGATATTCCGCTGGTGCAGGGGCAAATGGAGCAATTGCCGGTCGCCGATGAGCGTTTCGATTTCGTCAGCATGGGCTATGCGCTGCGCCATGTCGTCGATCTCAATGCCACCTTTCGCGAATTTCAGCGGGTGCTGAAGCCGGGCGGCGTGCTGCTCATCCTGGAAATCGCCCAGCCCACCACGCCGTTGAAGCGCACGGCCCTCAAATTCTATCTGGGCCGGGTGATTCCGCTGCTCGGCCGCTTGAGCACCGGCCAGCGGGAGATGCAGACCTTGATGCGCTATTACTGGGACACCATCGAGAATTGCGTTCCCCCGGACACCATCGTCCAGGCCATCCGCGACGCCGGTTTCGCCGAAGCGGGCTGCGATGTGGAATTCGACCTGTTTCGCGCCTATTTCGGCCGTAAGGGATAACGGTCGTCCTGTCGCCGGTTCGCGCATGAAAAAGCCCCGCCGAAGCGGGGCTTTTTTTGCAGATGGAAGCGTGAGACGCTGACTTACATCATGCCGCCCATGCCGCCCATGCCGCCCATGCCGCCCATGTCGCCCATGCCGCCCATGCCGCCNCCGNNGTCCTTCTTCGGCAGTTCGGCGATCATCGCCTCGGTGGTGATCAGCAGCGCCGCCACGGAGGCCGCGTTCTGCAACGCCGAGCGGGTCACCTTGGTCGGGTCCAGAATGCCCATCTCGACCATGTCGCCATATTCGCCGGTCGCGGCGTTATAGCCGTAGTTGCCGGACTGTTGCAGGATCTTGTCCAGAACCACCGAAGGCTCGTCGCCGGCATTGCCGACGATCTGGCGCGCGGGTTCTTCCATGGCGCGCAACGCGATGGAGATGCCCACGTCCTGATCGGCATTGTCGCCTTTCAGGCCCTTGATGGTCTGCAGGGCGCGAATCAACGCCACGCCGCCGCCGGCCACCACGCCTTCCTCGACCGCCGCGCGGGTGGCGTGTAGCGCGTCTTCGACGCGGGCTTTCTTCTCCTTCATTTCGATTTCGGTGGCCGCGCCGACCTTGATCACCGCCACACCGCCAGCCAGCTTGGCCACCCGCTCCTGCAACTTCTCCTTGTCATAATCGGAAGTGGCTTCCTCGATCTGGCGGCGAATCTGCTCGACTCGGCTCTGGATCTCGTCGGCCTTGCCGGCGCCGTCGATGATGGTGGTGTTTTCCTTGCCGACCACGATCTTGCGGGCCGTGCCCAGATCGGACAGGGTGGCTTTCTCCAGAGTCAGCCCGACTTCCTCGGAAATGACCTGGCCACCGGTCAGGATGGCGATATCCTGCAACATGGCCTTGCGACGGTCGCCGAAGCCGGGGGCCTTGACGGCCGCGACCTTGACGATGCCGCGAATGGTGTTGACCACCAAGGTCGCCAGGGCCTCGCCTTCCACATCCTCGGCGATGATCAACAGCGGCTTGCTGGCCTTGGCCACGCCTTCCAGCAGCGGCAGCAGGTCACGGACGTTGGAAACCTTCTTGTCGTACAGCAGGATGTACGGGGCTTCCAGCTCCGCGCTCATGCTCTGCTGGTTATTGATGAAATAGGGGGAGATATAGCCGCGGTCGAACTGCATGCCTTCCACGACATCCAGTTCGTTGTCCAGGCTCTTGCCTTCCTCGACGGTAATGACGCCTTCCTTGCCGACCTTCTTCATGGCGTCGGCGATGATCCGGCCAATGGCTTCGTCGGAGTTGGCGGAAATGGTGCCCACCTGGGCGATGGCCTTGTCGTCGGTGCAGGGCTTGGAAAACTTCTTCAGTTCCTCGACCGTGGCGCCGACCGCCTTGTCGATGCCGCGCTTGAGATCCATCGGATTCATGCCGGCGGCGACCGCCTTCATGCCTTCGCGAACGATGGCCTGGGCCAGCACGGTGGCGGTGGTGGTGCCGTCGCCGGCCACGTCGGAAGTCTTGGACGCGACCTCTTTCACCATCTGCGCGCCCATGTTCTCGAACTTGTCGTCCAGTTCGACTTCCTTGGCGACCGACACGCCGTCCTTGGTGACGGTGGGGGCACCGAAGGACTTGTCCAGCAGCACGTTGCGGCCCTTGGGACCCAGGGTGACCTTGACGGCGTTGGCCAGCACATTGATACCGCGCACCATGCGCGAGCGGGCGTCGTCACCGAACTTGACTTCTTTTGCAGCCATTTTCTAATTCCTCTGAAACCGTTTTGAGAGATTCGAATGCGGAAATTCGGGAAGGGAGACGCTTACTTCTCGATGATCGCCATGATTTCGTCTTCGCGCATGACGATCAGATCTTCGCCGTCCACCTTCACTTCGCTGCCCGAATACTTGCCGAACAGGACCAGATCACCGGCCTTGACGTCCAGCGGCCGTACATCGCCGTTTTCCAGCAGCTTGCCCCGACCCACCGCCATCACCGTGCCGCGCGAGGGTTTTTCGGCGGCGCTGCCCGGCAGGACGATGCCGCCCGGACTCTTGGTTTCCTCTTCAACACGTTTGATCAGCACCCGATCGTGCAGCGGACGAATGTTCATTGATGAAATCTCCTGGGGATTTTGAGGTTCGGGGACTTGAGGCTAACGCTGGTTTGTTAGCACTCGGCTTTAGTGAGTGCTAATCATAGTCAGCGAAAACACTCTGTCAAGGGCTTGGCGCTGAAGTGGGGAGGCGTGGGAAAATTTCAAGGGCACGGCGGGAAGAAAATTGCCGCGACCGGAGTCTATCGTTACGCTCGCTGGAGCAAGCTGGGTCCGAATCGCCCTTGTGGCGCAAGCTTCCCCGCCTTCCGTTTTTTCGAATAGGAGCCCTCATGGATAGCCAACCGCTGGTGGTTTTTTGCACCTGCCCGGATCAAGCCAGCGCCGAGCGCATCGCCGCGACCGTGGTCGAGGAGCGGCTGGCCGCCTGCGTCAATATGCTGCCGGGGCTGACGTCGGTCTACCGCTGGCGGGAACAAATACAACGGGATACCGAACTGTTGCTGCTGGCCAAAACCCAGGGTGCGGTCTATCCGCTGCTGGAGGCGCGCATCCGCGAGCTGCATCCTTACGATGTGCCGGAAATCATCGCCTTGCCGGTGCGAATGGGATCATCGGCATATCTGGACTGGATCGCGGCCAACACGGGAGCATCGGCATGAGGCAGCGCCGATGGGCCGGGTTTGGGCTGATATTGTTGCTGGCGCTGCTGACTGGCCCGGTCGTCGCCGGGCTGTTCGATCGCTTCGGCGGTGCTTCGCAAGAGCGGATTCTCGACGCCGACCAAGCGTTCCAACTGACCGTCAGCGCCGTCGATCCGGTCACCCTGGAGGCTCGGTGGATCATTGCGCCCGGCTACTACCTCTATCGCGATAAATTCAAGCTCGTTTTGGTGGATGACGAGGAAACGACCATCTCCCGGATCGACATCCCACCCGGCGAACCCAAGGAAGACCCGTATTTCGGTCGCCAGGCGGTGTTTCACCACGAAGCGGTGCTGGTCGCCCACCTGCGGCGCGAACCGGGCGGCGCGCAAACCCTGCGGATCAAGGCTGATTACCAGGGCTGCGCCGAAGTCGGGGTCTGCTATCCACCGCTGAGCCAGACCGTGACCGTCGCTTTGCCGGCGCCGGGCTCGCTTGCGGAGACCGCCGACCAGCCCGCGCCCACTCCGCCGACCCCGGCTGGAGAGCGGGTTTCGGAGACGCTGGCAACGCCGGTTCCCGCCCTCAACGAACCGGAGCCGGAGCAGGACCGGCTGGCGCGCCTGCTGGGCGAGCAGCGGTTTCTGGCGATTCCCGCCTTCTTCGGTTTCGGCCTGTTGCTGGCATTCACCCCCTGCGTGTTCCCGATGGTGCCGATTCTGTCCAGCCTGATTGCCGGACAAGGCGCGAAACTGACCCGCCGACGGGCGATCCTGCTGTCGCTGGTTTACGTGCTGGCGATGGCATTGACCTACACCGTGGCCGGCGTGCTGGCGGCGCTGCTGGGGCAGAACATCCAAGCATGGTTCCAAAATCCCTGGGTCATCGCCGTGTTCAGTGGCATGTTCGTGCTGCTGGCCTTGTCCATGTTCGGCCTGTACGACTTGCAGTTGCCCGCCTACCTGCAACACCGCTTGGCGGAGTTGAGCAACCGCCAACGCGGAGGTCAGTTCGCTGGGGTGGCGATCATGGGCTTCCTGTCGGCGCTGATCGTCGGACCCTGCGTGGCTCCGCCGCTGATCGGCGCACTGACCTTCATCGCCGTGACCGGCGACCTGGTATTGGGCGCTGCGGCGCTGTTCGCGCTGAGCCTGGGCATGGGTGTGCCGCTGCTGGTGATCGGTGCTTCCACTGGGCATTGGCTGCCGCGCGCCGGGCATTGGATGGAGCGGATCAAGACGGTGTTCGGCGTGCTGTTGCTGGCGGTGGCGCTGTGGCTGCTGGAGCGGATTCTACCGGCGGCGGCCGTCATGGTGCTGTGGGCGACATTGTTCATCGTCACCGCCACTTACATGGGTGCCCTGCAAGCGGTGGCGCACGGCGCTCCGGCCTGGCGCACCCTGGTCAAGGGCCTGGGCATGGTGCTGTTGATTTACGGCGTGCTGTTGCTGATCGGCGTCGCCGCCGGCGGTCGCGATCCCTGGCAACCGTTGCGTGGGGTCGGGTTCGTCGCTCAGTCGGCCAACGCGGCGCAAAGCCCGCTGTTTCGCCCGGTCAAGACCTTGGCCGATGTCGACCAGGCGCTGCGTCGGGCGGCCGGGCGGCCGGTGCTGTTGGATTTTTACGCCGACTGGTGCGTGAGCTGCAAGGAACTGGAGCGCGAAACCTTCGCCGACTCCACGGTGCGGGCGGCGCTGGCCGGGATGGTGACGCTGCGGGCCGATGTGACCGCCAACGACGACGACGATCGGGCGCTGATGGAAAAATTCGGCATCATCGGTCCGCCGGCCATCCTGTTTTTCGGCCCGGATGGGCGGGAACGCCGCGAATACCGGCTGGTGGGATTCCTGAGCGCCGAAGCCTTCGATGCGCATCTGCGGACGCTGCTGGCCGCACGGGGTTGACGCGATGTACCCGCAATTCGTGGTCCACGCACCCTATCAGTGATAGAACAAGGGTATTTCTGGCTAGACAACCGATGGACCTTCACGCAAAATCGCGCCCTTTATGAGGACCCTGCCTGAATCATGGCAAAATTGCTGTTACTCAACGGACCGAATCTGAACCTGCTCGGTACCCGCGAACCGGGAATCTACGGCGCCGACACCTTGGCCGCCATCGAACGGCGCTGCGCGGCGCTGGCCATGGAACTGGGGCCGCACGACTTGGCCTGCTTTCAAAGCAACGCCGAACACGCCCTGATCGATCGCATCCATGCCGCCGGTCTGGAAGGCGTCGCCTTCATCGTCATCAATCCCGCCGCCTTCACCCACACCAGCGTGGCGCTGCGCGACGCCCTGCTCGGCGTCGGCATTCCGTTCATCGAGGTGCATCTGTCCAACGTGTTCGCCCGCGAGCCGTTCCGCCACCATTCCTATCTGTCCGACATTGCCGTCGGGGTCGTCAGCGGACTGGGACCACAGGGCTACGAACTGGCGCTGCGCGCCGCCGATCGCCACCTCGCCACCCCACGCCGGTAGTCACCGTCATGCCCACGGACATCCGCAAGATCAAGAAACTCATCGAGCTGCTCGAAACCTCGGGCATCGCCGAAATCGAAATCAAGGAAGGCGAGGATTCGGTACGAATCAGCCGCCACGCGCACGGCGCCGCGCCGCTGACCATGCCGCCGATCTGGGCCGCGCCCGGCTACGGTCCCTCGTTAGCCGGACCGATGTCCGCCGCGCCACCCGCCACGCCGCCCGCGCCCGCCGCCGAGGCGGAAACGCCGGGCCATGTGCTGCGCTCGCCGATGGTCGGCACCTTCTACCGCTCGGCCGCGCCCGGCTCCAAGCCGTTCGTCGAGATCGGCCAGCGCGTCAACGCCGGCGACCCGGTCTGCATCATCGAGGCGATGAAGATGTTCAATCAGATCGAGGCCGATCACGCCGGCGCCGTTACCCGCATCCTGGTCGAGAACGGTCAACCGGTCGAGTTCGACCAACCGCTGCTGGTCATCGAATAATCCCCGCCATGCTCGAAAAAGTCGTCATCGCCAATCGCGGGGAAATCGCCCTACGCATTCTGCGCGCCTGCCGGGAGCTGGGCATCCGCACCGTGGCCGCGCATTCCACCGTGGACCGCGACCTCAAGCATGTCCGCTTGGCCGACGAAACCGTTTGCATCGGTCCGTCGCCCGCCGCCGGAAGCTACCTGAACATGCCGGCGATCATCAGCGCCGCCGAGGTGACCGACGCGGTGGCGATCCATCCCGGTTATGGCTTCCTGTCCGAAAACGCCGATTTCGCCGAACGGGTCGAGCAGAGCGGGTTCATCTTCATCGGTCCCAAGCCGGAAACCATCCGCTTGATGGGCGACAAGGTGTCGGCCATCCGGGCGATGAAGGAAGCCGGCGTGCCCTGCGTGCCCGGTTCGGATGGCCCGCTGGGCGACGACCAGCCGGAGATCCTGCGAATCGCCCGCGACATCGGCTACCCCATCATCATCAAGGCGGCCGGCGGTGGCGGCGGTCGCGGCATGCGGGTGGTCCATAGCGAGGCCGCGCTACTCACTACCCTGGATCTGACTCGCAGCGAGGCGAATGCGGCGTTCGGCAATCCGACGGTGTACATGGAAAAGTATCTGGATCATCCCCGCCATATCGAGATCCAGGTGCTGGCCGATACCCACGGCCACGCCATTCATCTGGGCGAGCGCGACTGCTCCATGCAGCGCCGCCACCAGAAAGTCATCGAGGAAGCCCCCGCGCCCGGCATCACGCCGGCGCAGCGTCGCCGGATCGGGCAAGCCTGCGTGGACGCTTGCCAGCGTATCGGCTATCGCGGCGCCGGTACCTTCGAGTTTCTCTATCAGGATGGCGAGTTCTACTTCATCGAGATGAATACCCGCATCCAGGTCGAGCACCCGATCACCGAACTGATCACCGGAGTGGACATCGTCAAGGAACAGTTGCGTATCGCTGCCGGCGCGCCGCTGGGCTACCGTCAGGACGACATCCACGTTCGAGGACACGCCCTGGAATGCCGGCTCAACGCCGAGGACCCAGACACTTTTGCTCCATCGCCAGGTGCTATCACCCAGTATCATGCGCCGGGCGGGCCGGGCATCCGGGTGGATTCGCATATCTATAACGGTTACCGGGTGCCTCCCAACTACGATTCCATGATCGGCAAGCTGATTGCCCACGGCGAAACCCGCGAAGCCGCCATTGCCCGCATGCGTGGGGCACTGGCCGAATTGGTGGTGGACGGCATCAAAACCAATGCGCCCCTGCACCGGCGCATTCTCGGCGACGCCCGCTTCCTGGACGGCGGTACCGACATTCATTATCTGGAAAAACAGTTGCTTGGTACCCGCTGACGGCGAGCGATCCCAGCAGGTCGTTGGCGGTCCGGCGGCGGATGCGCTAGGCTGTTCAATTATCTCCGCCGACCGCGCAAGGACATCCATCCCATGAGCGACGCCGCGACCGCTCCCTGGCTGCAACTGACCCTGGAAGCTATCGATCACAGCCCCGAACAACTGGAAGACGCCCTGCTGCTGTCCGGCGCGCTGGCGGTCACGCTGGAGGACGCCGGCGATCAGCCGGTGCTGGAGCCGGCGCCCGGCGAAACCCCGCTGTGGGTCCATACCCGCGTCACCGGGTTGTTCGACGCCCAGACCGATATCGAAGTGATCAAGGGGCAGTTGCGGCGGTGCCTGCACGCGCCCATCCTGCCGGAATGCCGGCTGACCGAATTGGAAGAGCGCGATTGGGTACGGGCCTGGATGGAGAATTTCCACCCCATGCGCTTTGGCCAGCGGTTGTGGGTCTGTCCGACCGCGCGGACCCCACCCGATCCGGCCGGCGTCAACATCCGCCTGGACCCGGGGCTGGCCTTCGGCACCGGCACCCACCCGACCACGGCGCTGTGCCTGGAATGGCTGGACGGCGTGGATCTGAACGGTCGGACCGTGCTGGACTACGGTTGCGGGTCGGGGATTTTGGCGGTGGCCGCCGCCAAATTGGGCGCGCGTAAAGTCTGGGCGGTGGATATCGATCCACAAGCGCTGCTGGCCAGCGACGACAACGCCGATCGAAACGGCGTCGAGGATCGCATCGAACTGGCCATACCCGCCGAACTGCCGACGGAGCTGAACGTGGATATCGTGTTGGCCAACATTCTGGCCGGCGTGCTGGTGCGGTTGGCGCCGGAATTCGGCCGGCGGGTCCGACCCGGCGGTCGGCTGGTGCTGTCCGGCATTCTCGAACCGCACGCCGAGGCGGTACAAACCGCCTTCAGTGCCGACTTCAGCTTCGAGCCTTCCAGGCAGCGAGAAGACTGGATGTTGCTGGAAGGCGTGCGCCGACCGGATTGAACGATTTCCCCCCGTCGCGCCTCGTCTTTGCAGCGGAATAGCGGGATCGGCGCGGGCCAGCTCGAATCCACGGCACCGCGGGGCCGGAACAGGCGGAAACATCTCGCCTTAAAATCCGTGCAAATCATCATGGCACTTCATCCAACTGCCACATTCCGGTATCATAACCGCCCTTTTTACCCATACAGTTCCCATCCATGCATATCGGTCCCCATCTGGTTTCTCCGCCCGTCGTGCTGGCGCCGATGGCCGGCGTCAGCGATCGGCCGTTCCGGCAATTGTGCCGGCGGCTGGGCGCGGGGCTGACGGTTTCGGAGATGGTCAGCGCCGACCGACGACTGTGGGATAGCCGCAAGACCCGGCTGCGGTTGGATCACACCGGCGAACCCGACCCGCGCAGCGTGCAAATTCTCGGCACCGACCCGCGCGCCATGGCCGAGGCGGCGCGCTGCAACGTCGAGCGGGGTGCCCGCATCATCGACATCAACATGGGTTGTCCGGCCAAAAAGGTCTGCGGCGCGCAAGCCGGCGCGGCGCTGCTGCGCGACGAGACGCTGGTCGGGCGTATCCTGGAAGCGGTGGTCGGGGCGGTTGCCGTTCCGGTCACCCTGAAAATCCGCACCGGCTGGGACCTGACGCGCCGCAACGGAATCGCCGTCGCTCGCATCGCCGAACAGGCTGGCATCCAGGCACTGGCCGTGCATGGGCGCACCCGCGCCTGCGGCTACAGCGGGCCGGTGGACTACGCCGCCATCCGCGCCATCAAGCAAGCGGTGACCATTCCGGTGATCGCCAACGGCGACATCGACAGCCCGGAACGAGCCCGTCGCGTACTGGATTACACCGGCGCGGACGCAGTGATGATCGGTCGCGGTGCCCAGGGCCGGCCGTGGATCTTCCGTGAAATCGCTCACTTTCTGACGAGCGGCGAGCGGCTGGCGCCGCCGTCCCCGCTGCAAATCGGCCGCTGGGTTACGGCGCATCTGACCCAACTGTACGAGTTTTACGGCGAAACCGCCGGTGTTCGCATCGCCCGCAAACATTTGATCTGGTACAGCCAGCATTGGCCCGAGAGCGCGGGGTTCCGAGCGAGGGCGAACGCGGCTGAAAGCGGCCGCGCGCAACTGCTGCTGGTCCGCGATTTTTTCGAGCGCTTGGCCAATGAGGAGCCTCTGGCCGCATGATCACTGACATTGAACCCCCCGTCGAGCTGTTACCCGCCACCCCGCTGCGCGATCAGGTCTATGAGGCCTTGCGCATTTATTTTCACAATCTCGGCGACCAGCAACCCAGCAATCTGTACGATCTGGTGTTGCGGGAAGTGGAGCCGCCGCTGTTGGAGATCGTGATGCAGCGTACTCGCGGCAATCAAACCAAGGCGGCCGATCTGCTCGGCATCAACCGCGGCACTCTGCGCAAGAAGCTCCGGCGGTACGGTCTGGGTTGAGCTTTCGGCGGATGACGATGACATGAGCAGCCTAGCGATCTTCGATCTCGACAACACCCTGCTGGACGGCGACAGCGATTATCTATGGGGCCGGTTCCTGGTTGAACGGGGACTGGTCGACGATCAAACCTTCGAACGCGAGAACCAGCGTTTCTACGACGAGTATCGAGCCGGTACGCTGGACATCCAGGAGTTTCTGGCCTTCGGCTTGCGGCCGCTGGCGGAAAAGCCGCTGGCCGAGTTGCTGGCGTGGCGGGAACGGTTTTTGGTGGAAAAGATCGAACCAATTTTGTTGCCGAAGGCGGCGGATCTGCTGGAGCGGCACCGTGGGACCGGCGATACTCTGCTGATCATCACCGCCACCAATCGCTTCGTCACCGAACCCATCGCCGAACGGCTGGGCGTGCCGCATCTGCTGGCCACCGAAGTCGAGTTCGCCGACGGGCGCTACACCGGCCGGCCGAGCGGGATTCCCTGTTTCCAGCACGGCAAGGTCGAACGGCTGGAGGCTTGGCTGGCGGAAACCGGTCACGATGGCGCCGATAGTTGGTTTTACAGCGACTCGCACAACGATCTGCCGTTGCTTGGCCGGGTCGCCCATCCGGTGGCGGTGGACCCGGACGTCACCCTGGCCCAACACGCGCGCGAGCGCGGCTGGCCGATCATCAGTCTACGGGACTGAACTCAATCCATTCCATTTATCACCGTCGGTGCCATGCCCATGCCCAACTTATACAATATCAATGTCGCCGCCCTGGAAGTTCTGCCCACGCCGGAGGAGATCAAGCAGCGTTTGCCGCTGAGCGAAACGGCGGCGAATGCCGTATTCCAGGCGCGGGAAACGATCAAGCGCATCCTCGACCGCCAGGACCCTCGGCTATTTGCGGTGGTCGGCCCCTGCTCCATCCACGATGTCGTGGCGGCCCGCGACTACGCCCGGCGCTTGAAAGCCTTGGCCGATGAGGTTCAGGACACTTTGTTCCTGGTCATGCGGGTGTATTTCGAGAAACCGCGCACCACCGTCGGTTGGAAGGGACTGATCAACGATCCGCGCATGGACGACACCTTCCGTATCGACGAAGGCTTGCAGGTCGCTCGCGATTTGCTGCTGGAACTGGCCGAACTGGGCCTGCCGGCCGGTACCGAGGCGTTGGACCCGATCATTCCGCAGTACATCCACGACTTGATCGCCTGGACCGCGATCGGCGCCCGCACCACCGAATCGCAAACCCACCGTGAAATCGCCAGTGGCCTGTCCACTCCGGTCGGTTTCAAGAACGGCACCAACGGCAGTCTGGAAGTGGCGATCAATGCCTTGCAATCGGTGGCCAGTCCTCACAGTTTTCTCGGCATCAATCAATTCGGCCAATCGGCGGTGATCCGCACCTTGGGCAACCGCTACGGCCACATGGTGCTGCGCGGCGGCGACCGGCCGAATTATGATTCGGTGTCCATCGCCCTGTGCGAGAAAGCGCTGCGCGACAAGAAATTGCCGGTCAACATCGTGGTCGATTGCAGTCATGCCAACTCCTTCAAGGACCCAGCCATGCAACCGCTGGTGATGCGGGATTGCGTGCATCAGATCATGGAAGGCAATCGTTCCATCGTCGGGGTGATGATCGAAAGCAATCTGGGCGCGGGCAACCAGTCCATCCCCGCCGATCGGAGCCAGCTCAAATATGGTGTGTCGGTCACCGATGCCTGCGTGGATTGGGCGACCACGGAAACCATGCTGCGCGAGGCCCATGCCAAGCTGAAGGGCGTGCTGCCGGCCCGGCTCGCGACCTGAGATCTCCGGCGAAGGCGCGATCGCGCCCTCGTCATCCGGTTTTCACCCCCCAACCTCAAATTCCCAGCCTCTGTCCGGCTCGCGGCGCTTTCCTCTTGGCAAGCGCCGCGTTTGGAATTATGCTACCCACAAATAGAACCAATACAGTACTGATTAGACGAGTCTTGCGGAGCGTTCATGATTCGTATTACCCGGGAAGCCGATTACGGCATCGTGCTCATGACCTGTCTGGCCCGCGCCGATGGCCAGCCGTGCAGCGCCGCCGCCCTGGCGCGGCAACGCCGGTTGCCATTGCCCATGGTCAGCAAGATTCTCAAGGCCTTGGCACGGGCCGGTTTGCTGAACTCGCAGCGCGGCGCGCAGGGTGGTTATCACCTGGCGCGGCCCGCGGTGCATATTTCCGCGGCTGACATCATCGGTGCGCTGGAGGGTCCCCTCGCCATCACCGAATGTAGCACCGATATGCACGACGGTTGTTCGCGTCAGGATCATTGCGAGGTCAGTAGCCACTGGCCACGCATCAATCAAGCCATTTATACCGCGTTGCAGAGCATCAGCCTGGAGGAAATGAGTCATCCCGATTCGCCGCGACCGCTGCACTTCCATTCGTCGCAGCGGACCGCGATCGCCGGTATCGCCGGCCGACCCGTTTGAGTTGCCCGCATTTCTGGAAGAGGAATCCCCATCATGACCGATAGCACCCAAACCCTCGAACGACTCGCCACCAGTGATTACAAGTACGGTTTCGTCACCGACATCGAACAGGACACCGTGCCGCCGGGCTTGAACGAGGATGTCATCCGGCTGATTTCGGCTAAAAAGCAGGAACCGGATTGGCTGCTGGAGTGGCGGCTACAGGCTTATCGTCATTGGCTGACCCAGAAACAGCCCGAGTGGGCGCGGGTTGATTATCCGCCCATCGACTATCAGGCGCTTTCCTACTATGCCGCGCCCAAGCAGAAAGGCGACGGCCCTAAAAGTCTGGATGAAGTTGATCCGGAGTTGCTTCGTACCTACGAAAAGCTTGGTATTCCGCTGGCGGAACAAGCCGTTCTGGCCGGCGTGGCGGTGGACGCGGTGTTCGATTCGGTATCGGTGGCGACCAGCTACAAGGGCAAGCTGGCCGAACTGGGCATCGTGTTCTGCTCGTTCTCCGAGGCGGTGCGCGAGCATCCCGAGCTGGTGCGCAAGTATCTGGGTACGGTGGTGCCATATCGGGACAACTACTACGCGACGCTGAATTCGGCGGTGTTTTCCGACGGTTCCTTCGTCTACATCCCGCCGGGCGTGCGCTGCCCGATGGAACTGTCCACCTACTTCCGCATCAACGCCAGCAACACCGGCCAGTTCGAACGGACGCTGATCATTGCCGACGAGGGGGCTTACGTCTCCTACCTGGAAGGCTGTACCGCACCGCAACGCGACGAAAACCAGTTGCACGCGGCGGTGGTGGAACTGGTGACGCTGGACAACGCCACCATCAAATACTCCACGGTGCAGAACTGGTATCCGGGCGATGCCGAGGGCAAGGGCGGTATCTACAACTTCGTGACCAAGCGCGGCTTGTGCAAGGGCCGTGATTCCAAGATTTCCTGGACCCAGGTCGAGACCGGTTCGGCCATCACTTGGAAGTATCCAAGCTGTGTGCTGCGCGGCGAAAATTCGGTGGGCGAGTTCTACTCGGTGGCCCTGACCCGCGACTGGCAGCAGGCCGACACCGGCACCAAGATGATCCACATCGGCAAGAACACCCGCAGCACCATCGTCTCCAAGGGCATTTCCGCCGGCCACGGCCAGAACGCCTACCGAGGATTGGTGAAAGTGCTGCCGACCGCCGAGAACGCCCGCAATTACTCGCAGTGCGATTCCTTGCTGATGGGTGATCAATGTGGCGCGCACACCTTCCCCTACATCGAAGTACAGAACCCGAGTGCCCAAGTGGAACATGAGGCCAGCACCTCGAAGATCAGCGAGGATCAGATTTTTTTACTGCAAACAGCGCGGGATCAGCGCCGAAGATGCGGTTAGTCTGATCGTCAACGGTTTCTGCAAGGAAGTGTTCAAGGAACTGCCGATGGAATTCGCCGTCGAGGCGCAGAAACTGATCGAGCTGAAGCTGGAAGGCAGCGTGGGTTAATGAAAAAGCGGGATATCCGTCTGAGTGCGGTGGACGCAAAATGCATAAGGCGTACCCTACAACCGCGACTTTTCAGTTTAACTATTTAATCTGAAAGGAATGATGATCTTATGCAATGGCAAGAGGTCTGCGAACATCCCAGCTTGCGGAATTTGCCCTTTAAGATTGAGCTAAACGAAAAGGGACAGATTTTAATGTCTCCTGTAAAAGTCTATCACTCCGCTTTTCAGGGGAAAATCTCTCGGTTATTACCGAAACATGGGATCGTTCTAGCCGAGTGCGCCATCAAGACTTCAAGAGGAACCAAGGTTGCCGATATTGCCTGGTGCTCAGAGGAGAGATTCGCAAGGATCGAACGAGAAGCGGAGTGCTCCATTGCCCCGGAAGTTTGTATAGAAGTGGTTTCCTCCAGTAACACGAGTAGTGAAATGGAAGAAAAGAGAGCACTGTATATTTCGGCGGGTGCCATCGAATTCTGGGTTTGCAATGAAAACGGAAACATGGCTTTTTTTGATGAAAATGGGCAGTTAAAAGCATCAGTTTTGATCCCTGAGTTTCCTCACAAGGTAAAAATCATTACCTGACGTAAACATCACAGGCTATTGGCTACAGGAGAACACGCACCATGCTGGAAATTCGCAACCTGCACGCCACCGTCGACGGCCGGGAGATTCTCAAAGGCATCGACCTTGTCATTCACCCCGGTGAGACCCATGCCATCATGGGGCCGAACGGCTCCGGTAAGAGCACCTTGGCCAACGTGATCGCTGGCCGCGAAGGCTATGAAGTCACCGAGGGCGAGGTCCTGTTCGATGGCAAGAATTTGCTGGAAATGGCTCCGGAGGTCCGCGCCTGCGAGGGCCTGTTCCTGGCCTTCCAATACCCGGTGGAAATCCCCGGCGTCGCCAACCTGTACTTTCTGAAAGCCGCCGTCAACGCGGTGCGCAAGTATCGCGGCGAACCGTCGGTGGACGCGATGGATTTCTGGGATCTGGTGCAGGAGCGCATGGAGCTGGTGAAGATGGATGAATCCATGCTCAAGCGCTCGGTCAACGAAGGTTTCTCCGGCGGCGAGAAGAAGCGCAACGAAGTATTCCAGATGGCCGTTCTGCAACCCCGTTTCGCGGTGATGGACGAAACCGATTCCGGCTTGGACATCGACGCCCTGAGAGTCGTCGCCGACGGCGTCAACGCCCTGCGCGGCCCGGAGCGCGGTTTCCTGGTCATCACCCACTATCAGCGCCTGTTGGACTATATCGTACCGGATCATGTGCATGTGCTGTTCAATGGCCGCATCGTGCGTTCCGGCGGCAAGGAATTGGCGCTGGAATTGGAGGAACAGGGTTACGCGCTGTACAACGAAGAACCCGGCCGTGCGCGCCGGGCCGCGGCGTGAGGTCGGCCATGAGTAGCGTCGCCCCTGTCGTTCAGAATCCGTTCCGCCAGCAGTTCGCCGCGTTTGCGGCGGGTCGCCGCGAGCCGGACGCCATCGCCCGCTTGCGCCGCGAGGGGCTCGACCGGTTCGCCAGCCTGGGCTGGCCGACCCGCCAGCAGGAAGCGTGGCGCCTCGCCGATCTGGGCGCGCTCGCCCAGATCGACTTGCAGCGGCCCGCCGACGCGCTGGTCGATGCCGGAGTCTTGCCGACGCTCGACCTGCCGGTGCACCGACTGACCTTCGTCAACGGTCGTTTCGCGCCGGGTTTGTCGCGGTTGCGGGAATTGCCCGGCCAAGCCTTGATCGCCAGCCTCGGCCAGGCCCTGCTGACCCATCCCGAACGGATCGAGCCGCATTTGGAACGGCTGCCGGGCCTGAGCCAACACCCGTTCGCCGCGCTCAACACCGCGTTCTGGGAAGACGGCGCGTTCGTGTATCTGCCACGGACAACCGTGGCGGAAACGCCGCTGCATTTGATCTTCCATGCCACCGGCGACGACATCGCCGTTTATCCGCGTCTGCTGCTGGTGCTGGAAGACGGCGCCCAGGCGACGGTGGTGGTCGAGTATCGCGGCAAGGGCCGCTATCTGAATGCGCCGGTCGCCGAATTGCAACTGGGCGCGGGTGCGGTGCTGCACTACCACCAGGTCCAGGAAGAAGCGTCGCAAGCGTTTCATCTCGGCGGTGTCCGGGTCCGCCAGGGTCGCGACAGTCAGGCAAATCTGCATCTGGTGTCGTTCGGCGGCCAACTGGCGCGCACCGACCTGGATACGTTGTTGGACGGCGAGGGCGCCAGTTGCGTTCTCAACGGCCTGATTCTGGCGCACGACCGGCAAATGGGCGATTACCATGTCCGGGTCGAGCACGCTCAGCCGCATGGCAGCAGCGAACAACTGTTCAAGAGCGTGCTGGACGGTCAGGCGCGTTCGGTGTTCGACGGCATGATCCACGTCCGCCCGCACGCCCAGAAGACCGATGCCCGCCAGAGCAATCGCAACCTGTTGCTGTCCAAGCAGGCTCGGGCCAATGCCAACCCGCGCTTGGAAATTCTGGCTGACGATGTCAAATGCGGCCATGGTTCCACCACCGGCTTTCTGAATCCCGATGCCTTGTTCTACCTGCGCGCTCGCGGCATTCCCGCCGAGCAGGCACGGACCCTGCTGGTGCATGCTTTCGCCAACGACAGCCTCAACCGGATTCAGCTAACGCCCCTGCGCGAACGATTGGCCAGTTCCCTGGCCGACTGTCTGGCGTTGGGCAACATCGAGGAACAGTGACATGAATGCCCCGCTCGCGCTTTCCGCCGCCCCGGTTGCCGCGTCGGAGCTGGATCTTGCCCGCATCCGCGCCGATTTTCCCATTTTGCGCCAACGGGTCCACGGCAAGCCGCTGGTCTATTTGGACAACGCCGCTTCGGTGCAGAAACCCAAGGCGGTGATCGACGCCATCGGCGAGTGTTACGGCGGCTATTACGCCAACATCCATCGCGGTGTCCATCTGCTGTCGGAACGCTCCACCAGCGCCTACGAAGGCGCACGGGAAAAGGTGCGGGCTTTTCTGAACGCCGCCAGCGTCCAAGAGATCATCTTCACCCGCAACGCCACCGAAAGCATCAACCTGGTGGCCAGCAGTTTCGGCAGCCAGCGGATCGGGGCCGGCGACGAAATCGTCATCACCGGCATGGAGCACCACTCCAATATCGTGCCCTGGCAACTGCTGTGCGAACGCAGCGGCGCGACCTTGAAAGTCGTGCCGTTCACCGATGCCGGCGAGTTGATTCTGGAAGAGTATGAACGGCTGCTGGACAGTGGGCGGGTCAAGCTGGTGGCATTCGTGCACCTGTCCAATGCCCTCGGCACCATCAATCCGGTCAAGACCCTGATCGAATTGGCGCATGCCCGCGGCATCCCGGTGCTGGTGGACGGCGCGCAATCGGTTCCGCATCTGGCGGTGGACGTGCGGGAACTGGATTGCGAGTTCTATGCCTTTTCCAGCCATAAGATCTACGGGCCGAGCGGGGTCGGGGTGCTTTACGGCAAGAAGGCACTGCTGGAGGCGATGCCGCCGTATCAGGGTGGCGGCGACATGATCCAGATGGTGACTTTCGAAAAAACCGAATACGCCGATCTGCCCAACAAGTTCGAGGCCGGCACTCCCAACATCGCCGGGGTGATCGGGCTGGGCGCGGCGCTGGATTGGCTGAACGCCATTGGCCTGGACGCGGTCGCCGCGCACGAGCACGACCTGCTGGAATACGCCACGCCTCGTTTGAACGAGATTCCCGGCCTGAAGATCATGGGCACGGCCCGCGACAAGGCGGCGTTGGCGGCGTTCACCATGCAGGGGATTCATCCTCACGATATCGGCACCATCCTCGACCGCGAGGGGGTCGCCATCCGCGCCGGCCATCACTGCGCCCAGCCGGTCATGCAGCGCTACGGCGTGCCCGCCACCGCGCGGGCGTCGTTCGCTGTCTACAACACCCGCGACGAGGTGGATGCCCTGGTCGCGGCCCTTTGGAAAGTCAAGGAGTTGTTCGAGTAATGAGCGACTTACGCGATCTCTACCAGGAAGTGATCCTGGATCACAACAAGCGGCCTCGCAATTTTCGGGTTCTGCCGCAACCGACCCATAAGGCCGACGGCGTCAACCCCTTGTGCGGCGATCGGATCAGCGTCTTTCTGGATATCGAGGATGGGGTGATCAAGGACATCGCCTTTCAAGGTGCCGGCTGCGCCATTTCCAGCGCCTCGGCCTCGTTGATGACCGAAGCGCTCAAGGGCAAGCCGGTCAAGGACATCGAACATCTGTTCGAAGCCTTCCACAATGTGGTGACCACCGACTGCGAATGTCCGCGCGGGTTGGGCAAGCTCGGCGTGCTGGCCGGGGTGCGCGACTATCCGAGCCGGGTCAAGTGCGCCACCCTCGCTTGGCATGCCGTGCGCGCCGCCCTGGAACAACGCAAGGAAGCGGTGGCGACCGAGTAATCCTTTCCCCTTTCAGGAGGCGTGAACATGAGCGCAATTCCCACATCCCCGGATCTGCCGGACGCTGGCGAGCTGGAAGCCCGGATCATCGAGGCGCTGAAGACCGTTTACGATCCCGAGATTCCGGTCAACGTCTACGACCTGGGTTTGATCTACGATCTGAACGTCGATCCGCTGGGCAATCACGCCGACATTCAGATGACGCTGACCGCTCCGGGGTGTCCGGTCGCCGGCTCGATGCCGGAATGGGTGGAAAACGCCGCCCGCCATGCTTCCGGGCTGGAGTCGGTCAAGGTCGAACTGGTCTGGGAGCCGCCGTGGACGCCGGCGCGGATGTCCATGCGCGCCAAGCTGGAACTGAACATGGTGTGATGGGGAACGATGCTTCGAACCCCATGCCCACGCGGCGCGGACCGCCCGCCCATCCATGGATGGGCGTTCTCTACCGCCTGACGACCAGATAGACGCCCCCCACCGCCAACACCATGCCGACCAGGGAGAGTGGGGGGAGCGTTTCGCCGAACGCGAACCAGGCGATCAGCGCGGTACTCAGAGGTGTCAGATAAAACAGGCTGGCGACATTCACGGCGCTGCCGCTGTGAATGAGCAGGTTCAACAAACTGATTGCGCCAATGGACAGTACCAGCACCAACCAGCCGAGCGCGAATACGAACTGGCCGGTCCAAGTGATCTGGAATTCCGTGAACAGGGCGATGGCGACGGCGGTGACGATGGCGCTTGAGCCGAATTGAATGACCGAGCCGGTGCGTAGATCGAAGCCGGTGCAAAATCGCTTCTGATACAGCGTCCCGGCGGTAATCCCCAGTAACGCCACCAAAGCCGGGATGAGCATCGGCCCGAGTTCGGCGCCGACGCCGAGCTTGCCGGAAACCACCAGCGCCAGCCCGATGAACCCCAGCGTCAGCCCGGCCCACTGCCGCGCGTTGACGCGTTCTCCAAGCAGCCAACCGGCGCTGGCGGCGGTCAGCAGCGGCTGCATGCCGACCACCAACGCGCTGATACCCGCCGGCAAACCGTGCTTGATCGATAGAAATACGCCCCCCAGATAAATGGCGTGAATCAACAATCCGGATATGCCGATATGCCACCATTGGCTGGGCTGTTGCGGCCACGGCGCGCGGCTCAGCACGGCAATCGTGGTCATCAGGACGATGACGCAAAGATAGCGGATCAGTAGAAAGGACAATGGCTCGGAGAACGGCAAGCCGAACCGGGCGCCGATAAAGCCGGTGCTCCACAAAAAGACGAATAGAAACGGATAGATGCGTTTCATGAAAGATTTTGGTTTCGCGGGTGGCGGGTCGTTGGAAGGCGCCGGAGTCGATGCGGCTTGCGCCGTGGCGACTTTAGCCATTATCCGAAAAGGGCGTTTCTGCTACTATGCGCCACATTTCAGTGCGGTCACGAAGGATGTCCAAAATGCCACGCCCATACAACTTTAGCGCAGGTCCCGCCATGCTGCCCGAGGCGGTTCTGGAACAGGCCAAGGCCGAAATGCTCGACTGGCGCGGTTCCGGCATGTCGGTGATGGAAATGAGCCATCGCGGCAAGGAGTTCGTCTCCATCGCCGAACAGGCCGAGGCCGATCTGCGCGAGCTGTTGAACATTCCCGCCGGCTACAAGGTGCTGTTCCTGCAAGGCGGCGCGTCCAGCCAGTTCGCCATGGTGCCGATGAACCTGCTGCGCGGCAAGACCAAGGCCGACTATCTGAACACCGGGCAGTGGTCGAAGAAGGCGATTTCCGAAGCCAAGAAATTCTGTCAGGTCAACGTGGTCGGCAGTTCGGAGGCGGTTAACTTCACCACCGTTCCGGCCCGCGCCGACTGGAAGTGCGACCCGGAAGCCGCTTACCTGCACTACACGCCGAACGAGACCATTGGCGGCGTCGAGATGCACCAGGTTCCCGAGGTCGGCGTACCGCTGGCGGCGGACTTTTCCTCCACCCTGCTGTCGCGGCCGCTGGACGTGAGCCAATTCGGCGTCATCTACGCAGGCGCGCAGAAGAACATCGGCCCCGCCGGCCTGACCATCGTCATCGTCCGCGAGGATTTGATGGGCCAGACCGTGGCCGGCACGCCGACCATGCTCGACTACGCCGCGATGGCTAAGGAAGGGTCGATGTACAACACTCCGCCGACCTATGCCTGGTACATCGCCGGGCTGGTGTTCCAGTGGCTGAAGGCGCAAGGCGGGCTGAAGGCCATGGGCGAGCGCAATAAGGCCAAGGCCGAGTTGCTGTACAAGGCCATCGACGAATCGGGTTTCTACAGGAACCCGGTCGATCCGGCCTACCGGTCCTGGATGAACGTGCCGTTCATCCTGCCCGACGCAGCGCTGGACAAACCATTTCTGGCCGAAGCCAAGAGCGCCGGTCTAGTGACCCTGGCTGGCCATCGTTCGGTCGGCGGAATGCGCGCCAGCATTTACAACGCCGTGCCGCTGGAAGGCGTCAAGGCGCTGGTGGACTTCATGGCCGATTTCCAGAAACGGCGCGGCTAGACGACTTTCTTTGCGAACCCGCCCCGGACGCTCGCGTCCGGGGTGTTCTTTTTTCAGGCGAATGGTTACCCGTCCATGTACAAAATCCTGACCCTCAACAACATCAGCGTTTCCGGCCTGGAACGCCTCCCGCGCGACCGTTACGAGATCGCCTCGGAAATCCAAAATCCCGACGCCGTGCTGCTGCGTTCCTTCAAGATGCACGACTGGACCATTCCCGCCAGCCTCAAGGCGGTGGGCCGGGCCGGCGCCGGTGTCAACAACATCCCCGTGCCCCAGATGACCGCCAAGGGCATTTGCGTGTTCAATGCGCCCGGTGCCAACGCCAATGCCGTCAAGGAACTGGTCATCGCCGGTATGTTGCTGTCGGCGCGCAACATCTGCACCGCCTGGGACTATACCCGCAAGCTGCAAGGCAACGACGCCGAACTGTCCAAGCAGGTCGAATCCGGCAAGAAGCAGTTCGTCGGCACCGAACTGCCCAACCGTACCCTGGGCGTGATCGGTTTGGGCGCCATCGGCGTCAGGGTCGCCAACGCCGCCCGCGCGCTGGGGATGCGGGTAATCGGTTACGACCCACATATCACCGTTAGCAACGCCTGGCAGCTCTCCGCGCAGGTCGAGCAGGTGCTGAGCGTCAATGAAATGGCCGCGCAGGCCGATTTCGTCACCCTGCACGTCCCGCTGAACGATGCCACCCGCCACCTGATCAACGCCCAGTTCCTGAAAAACATCCGGCCGGGATTGACCGTGCTGAACTTCTCGCGCGAGGGGGTGGTGGACGAAGAAGCGTTGTTCGAGGCGCTGCAAGCCGGCAAGCTCAAGACCTATGTCTGCGATTTCCCCACCAGCCGACTGAAGGATCATCCACGCGTCATCATGTTGCCCCATCTGGGCGCTTCCACGGCGGAGGCCGAGGAGAACTGCGCCATCATGGTGGCTGATCAGGTGCGCGACTATCTGGAAAACGGCACGATTCACAACTCGGTGAATTTCCCGGAAGTCACCATGCCGCGCAACGGCGGCCCACGCCTGGCGATCGTCAATGCCAACGTCCCGCACATGATCGAGCGCATTTCCAAGGCGATTTCCGGAGCGGGCATCAACATCATGGACATGCTCAACAAGTCGCGCGGCGAAATCGCCTGCACCCTGGTGGATACCGACAGCACGGTGTCGGCCGAGGTGATGGCGCAGATCGCCGGTGTTCAGGGCGTGTTGAGCGTGCGGGTCTTGTAGAAAGGATTCGGCGGATTCAGGGTTCGGGGGACAGGGTTTCCAGCCGGTTCCCCGAACTCCCGGTTTTACGGCTCCCGTTCCGGGACCGCGATATCGAGATACGCCAGCCAGTAACGGGACAGCTCGTTCATGCTGTCGATCCGGGCGGCCAACACGGCGAAATCAGCCTTGAGCCGTTCGATCTCGGGCAGCAGGGAGACCAGTTCGGTATCACAGTCACTGATCTGCTTGCCGCGGCTGGACGCGAAAATGGCGATGCGGGTCGTCAGCAGCCGCACCCGTAGATACAGCAGATCGCTGGATACGTTGGTTTGGCGCTTGTCATGGGTTTCACCGGCTTCCGGCGCCGCGTCTTGCTTGCCCGATAAATAGGCTTCCAAACCCTCCACCCGGGCCAGCATCATGCTGAGATGGTTCTGAGTGGACGTGCGGTGCGCCAGCGGTTCCAACACCGTGATCTTTTCTTCCAAGCACCGCCGCCGTTCCTGCACGCGAGCCCGCAATCGGTCGATCTCGCAATCCAATTCTACCAATTGCTGGCTCGATTCCTGCGTTTCCAGGTCGATTTCATCGAGAAACTGACGGAGTTGCCCGGACAGCGCCCGCTCCAGTGTCAGGGTGACGAACCGCTCCCAGACGCTGTCGGTCCGCGCGCGCAGCCTTCCCAGGCGTTGGCGCAGGTTACCGGTCTGCTCGACGCTTTCCCGAACGCTCAGTGCATGCTCGGCGCGATCTTGAGCGCTCCAGGTTTTCGCCAACAGATCTTCTTCCTTGAGGACATGCGACATGCCGGCGAGCATGGCTTCGTCGAGCTGGGGGGGGGCGACTTGTTTCCACGCGGTGGGGCTCCGAAGGGGTTTTCTCGATCCACCGCGCGGACCAACGAGCGGTGGCGCGGCGGATACTTGTTCAATCCCGATAAGTCCAACCGTCGGGATGGTCGTGGTTCAACTCATGGACGTCGTACACGCACAGATCCTGATCGGGCAAGTTGGGAAAAAGCCGCTGGGCCTGGGTTTCCGCCTCTTGTTCGCTCTCGGCCTCGATGAGCGCTACATCGATCAGTTGGTCGGAACTTGGTTCTTCCACGACGATGAGATAGGGTTTCATGAGTGTTCCTCCGGGCTTGGCATTCAATAGTAGCGATGGACGCGAAACCGGTTGTCGGCTTCGCGGATGATGTCGCCGACATGGGAATGAAACACGCCGGTCCGCCGCTCGGTGAAGTACTGACGCAAGGTTTCGTGGACCACGGTAAAAGCGAGTTGCTCCCAGGGAATCTCTTCCTCGGCGAACAATCCGACCTCCAGACTTTCCTCGCCGGGACTGGCCGCGCCGTCCTTGATTTGGCCGCGAAACATCAGATAAACCTGATTGACATGAGTTAAAGAGTATAGACCGTACAGGGTCAGGTTTTCGATCACGGCGTTGGCCTCTTCCCAGGTCTCGCGCGCCGCCGCCGCCACCGCCGATTCGCCGTTTTCCATGAACCCCGCCGGCAGGGTCCACAACCCGTAGCGAGGTTCGATGGCTCGCCGGCACAGCAAGATCCGGTCGCCCCATTCGGGAACGCAGCCGGCGACGATTTTCGGATTCTGATAGTGGATGGTGTCGCAGGTATCGCAGATATGCCGGGGCCGGTTATCGCCCGAGGGGACGCGCAGGATGACCGGGGCGCCGCATTGACTACAGAATTTCATGGAACGGGCTCCTTGCTCAACGGGTTCTTGATTCCGACAACAGATTATTTGACCATTTCCAGTATGAAAACCCTATCTTTCGATGCCTCATCCACCGGTGAATCCGGGTCCGGTGACGAGCGCCAGCGCCGCTGGCGGCTGATTCTCGGTGGCGGCGCGGCCGATGGCATCGGCTGTGCGTTGGCGGGGGCCGATCTCGGCATGGATCGCTGTCTGGAAAATCTCTACGACGAGGAGCGCGCGGGCGGACTGGGCGGGTCCGCGCCCAAGATCGCCCGCTGGCTGGGCGACATCCGCCGCTACTTTCCGAGCTCGGTGGTGCGGGTGTTGCAGAAAGACGCCCTGGATCGCCATGGCGTACAACACATGCTGCTGGAACCGGAGATGCTGGCGGCGGTCGAGCCGGACGTGCATCTGGTCGCCACCCTGCTGGCGCTGCGCGGCGTCATGCCGGCCAAGGTCCGCGATACCGCCCGGTTGGTGGTGCGCCGGGTGGTCGCCGAGCTGGAGCGCAAGCTGGCCAATCCCTTGCGGCAGGCGATTACCGGTAGCCTCAACCGCGGCACCCGCAACCGCCGGCCCCGTCACAACGAGATTGACTGGGATCGCACCATTCGCGCCAACCTGCGCCATTACCAGCCCGCGTATCGCACCGTCATCCCCGCTACCCGGATCGGGTTCGGCCGCCGTGCCGCCGCCCTGCGCGACATCATTCTTTGTGTGGATCAGAGCGGGTCGATGGCCGCCTCGGTGGTTTATGCCGGCATCATGGCGGCGGTCATGGCGTCGATCCGGTCGGTACGCACTTCGCTGGTGGTGTTCGATACCGCCGTGGTGGATCTCACCGAGCAGTTGGCCGATCCGGTCGAGGTGCTGTTCGGCACCCAATTGGGCGGTGGAACCGATATCCAGCAGGCGTTGGGTTACTGTCAGGGATTGGTGCGCGCGCCCAACGACACCATTCTAGTGCTGATCAGCGATCTATACGAAGGTGGGGATCGCCAGCAACTGTTCAAACGCGCCGCCAGTCTGATCGCCGCCGGGGTCAATCTGATCGTGCTGCTGGCGCTGTCCGACCAGGGTGCTCCCGCCTACGATCACGGCATTGCCGGCACGCTGGCCGGAATGGGCGCACCGGCGTTCGCCTGTACGCCGGATCAGTTTCCCGATCTGATGGCCGCCGCCGTCGCGCGGCGCGATCTCGCTCAATGGGCGGCGGCGCGCGGCATCGTCACGGCGGGTCGTGCCGCCGGCGGTTCGTGAAAACCCTGTCGGTTGCGTTGAGAAGCAGGATGGACCTTCGCGTGAAAGGTATGCCGGTTTTCATCAAACCATAACAGGCATTGGGGATGATACCGATTCGACCATCGAACGCCCATCCCCATGAACAGATCTCGTGAACCCTACCTGCTGACTCCCGGTCCACTGACCACCTCACTGGCCACCAAGTCCGCCATGCTGCGCGATTGGGGCTCCTGGGACAGCGATTTCAACGAACTGACCGCTGGCGTTTGCCGCCGGCTCCTGGAAGTGGCGCGCGCCGAGGAAACCCACGTCTGCGTGCCTTTGCAAGGTAGCGGCACTTACGCGGTGGAAGCGGCCTTGGCGACCCTGTTGCCTTGGGACGGCAAGACCCTGGTGTTGATGAACGGCGCCTACGGTCAGCGCATGGCGCGCATTCTCCAATATCTGGGTCGCGACTTCGAAACGCTGGACATGGGCGACTATCTGCCGCCACCGCCCGAACGGGTGGAGGTGATACTGGCCGCCGATCCCGAGATCAGCCATGTGGCGGCGGTGCATTGCGAAACCTCTTCGGGCATTCTCAACCCGCTGGAAGCCATCGCCGAAGTGACCTGGCGGCAAGGGCGGCGATTGTTCGTGGACGCGATGAGTTCCTTCGGCGCCTTACCGATCGATGCCCGCGAATTGCCCTTCGACGGGCTGGTGTCCTCGGCCAACAAATGCTTCGAGGGCGTGCCCGGTTTCGGCTTCGCCCTGTTGCGTCGCAAGGCACTGGAACAATGTGTCGGCAACGCCCATTCCCTGAGCCTGGATTTGTACGATCAATGGACCTACCTGGAGCGCAGCGGCCAGTGGCGCTTCACCCCACCGACTCATGTGGTGGCCGCCTTTGCCAGTGCCCTGGAACAACATGCGGCCGAAGGCGGGGCCGCCGGTCGGCTGGCGCGCTACGTCCATAACGAAACGGTGCTGGTCGCGGGCATGCGCGCGATGGGTTTTCATACCCTGCTGGCCGACCGTTGGCTGTCGCCGATCATCGTCACCTTTCACGCCCCCGGCCATCCGAATTTCGAATTCGGACGCTTTTATGACTTGATCAAACAGCACGGCTTCATCATCTATCCCGGCAAGCTGACCCAGGTGGATAGTTTCCGCATCGGCTGCATCGGTCAGTTGTTCGAAGAGCAGATGCGCGGCGTGCTGGCCGCCGTGCGCGCCGCGTTGGACGAGTTGGACATCCCGGACGGTGCGCCTCGACCGGAAGATCTCGATAAGCCGGAATTCTGAGCCATCGCGGAGCAAGCACCCTCATGTACTTTCACTATCAGCGCTCCTATCGCGGTCCGATTCAGGCCGTCATTCTGGATTGGGCCGGCACCACGGTGGATTATGGTTCCTTGGCGCCGGTGGCGGCCTTCGTGCGCCTGTTCGCCGAACAGGAGGTCACGATCAGCGCCGCCGAGGCGCGCGGACCGATGGGCTTGGAAAAGCGCGAGCACATTCGCCAATTGTGTCAGACGCCGGCCATCGCGGCTCGTTGGCGCGAACGCCATGGCCGGGAACCAAACGCGGTCGACGTGGACCGGTTGTACGAAACCTTCGTGCCGTTGCAATTGGCCGCCATCCGCGATCATGCGCAGTTGATTCCCGGTTGCCGCGAAACCGTCGCCGCGCTGCGCGAGCGCGGTATCCGCATCGGCGCCAATACCGGTTACAGTCGCGAGATGATGGAACCGCTGCTGCTCGCCGCCGCCGAACAGAGGTACATGCCGGACAGCACGGTCTGCGCCACCGAAGTGCCACGCGGCCGACCGTATCCCTGCATGAGCCTTAAGAACGTCATCGAGCTGGGCGTGGAAGCGGTACAGTCCTGCGTCAAGGTGGATGATACCGTGCCCGGTATCGAGGAAGGCTTGAATGCGGGCATGTGGACGGTCGGCATCGCCATCAGCGGCAACGAGATTGGGCTGACGCTGGCCGACTGGCGGGCATTACCGCAGCTTGAGCAGGGTCGGCGTCGCACCCGAGCCCGCCAGCGCTTGCTCGGCGGCGGCGCGCATTACGTGATCGACACCATCGCCGATCTGCCGAGCTGCCTGGACATCATCGAAGCGCGCTTGGCGCGCGGCGAGCGACCGTGATCCGACGAATCTCGCAAGTTGCCCCACCGCCGGGCGAAAGCGAGATCAATACGACGTCCCAGCGAACCGCATGGCAAGCACGTTACCTGGACGAGGAAGGCCGCCGCTTGCTGGACGAGGATGCGCGGTATTTTCTCCGGCAGTCGGTATCCACGCCTTGCCTGACGGCCATTCGCCGCGCCGAAGGCTGCTGGATCGAAGACAGCGCCGGTCGTCGTTATCTGGATTTCCACGGCAACAGCGTTCACCACCTCGGTTACGGTCATCCCCGCCTGCTGGCGGCCATCAAGGCGCAACTGGACGAACTCTCGTTCGCGCCGCGCCGCTTCACCTGCGAACCGGCGGTCGATCTGGCGCGACGTCTGAGCCAGATCAGCCCGCCGGGCCTGGAAAAAGTGTTGTTCGCCACCGGCGGTTCCGACGCGGTGGAAATTGCCCTGAAGATCGCCCGCGCCGCCACCGGCCGTTTCAAGACCCTATCATTCTGGGACGCCTTTCATGGCGCCGGTTTCGGCGCGGCCAGCGTCGGCGGCGAGGCACTGTTCCGGTCCGGCCCGATCGGACCGTTGCTGGCTGGGACCGAGCATCTGCCGCCATTCACCTGCTACCGCTGCCCCTACGGTCATCCCTGCGACGAGCGGGGACAACCCGATCTGGAGCGTTGTCGGCTGAGCTGCGCCGAGCTGGTGCGCTACGTGCTGGAACGGGAAGGCGATGTCGCCGCCGTGATCGCCGAACCGGCCCGCGCCGTACCCACCCTTCCGCCTCCCGGTTTCTGGCGGATCGTGCGCGAGGCCTGCGACGCTTGCGGCACCCTGCTGATTTTCGACGAAATTCCCACCGGGTTGGGCAAAACCGGCCGTCTGTTCGCCTGTGAACACGAGGAGGTCGTGCCGGATATTCTGGTGCTGGGCAAGGCGCTGGGCGGCGGTGTGCTGCCGTTGGCCGCGACCGTGTGCCGGCCGGAACTGGACGTGGGACAGGATTGGGCCTTCGGTCACTATACCCATGAGAAAAATCCGGTGCTGGCCAGGGCGGCGCTGACCACGCTGGATATCATCGAAGAAGAAAATCTGGTGGAAAACGCCCGGCGACAGGGCGAGCACGCGCTGAACCGGTTGCGGGACATGCAAACGCGCCATCCCTCGATCGGCGACGTACGGGGGCGCGGCTTGTTGCTCGGTGTGGAACTGGTTGCGGATCGCGCCACCAAGGCGCCCGCCCACGAGGCCGCCGAAGCGGTGCTGTATCGGGCGCTGGCGCGCGGCTTGAGTTTCAAGCTCAGTCTCGGCAACGTGTTGACCTTGAGCCCGCCGCTGGTGATTAGCCGCGCCGAGATGGATACGGCCTTGGATATTCTGGAAAGCTGTATCGCCGAAACCGAGCGGGATTGGCCACCGCCGTCATGAGCACGAGCTCCCCGCCGACCCAGCATGCCGATCTGGTCATTATCGGCGGCGGTGTGTTCGGTCTGAGCATTGCCTATCACTATGCCCGCCTGGAGGCGGGTCGGGTGCTGCTGCTGGAACGCAATGCCTTGGCCACCGCCGCTACCAGTCGCGCCGCCGCGTTGCTGACACGGGCTCGCGCCAAGACCGCGCTGATGCCGCTGATCGCCCAAACCTACGCCGATATCGCCTTGCTGGAGATGGAACTCGGCGAATCGCTGGACTTGCGCCAGGTCGGTAGCCTGCATCTGGCGGCCAGCGAAACGCGCGTGCGGGAATTGCGGGAACTGGTTATCGTGGCCGAACAGGCAGGCTTTCGCGTGGAGTGGGTGTCAGCGGACGAAGCGAGTCGGCGAGTGCCTTGGTTGAATCCCGAAGCGGTCGCCGCCGCCACGTTCATGGCCGAAGACGCCTTCGTCGATCCATACCGCTTGGCGATGGCCTACGCCCGTGCCGCCAGGATGTATGGGGCGTCGTTGCGGCAACGGATCGCCGTTCGCGATCTTCGCCAGCAGGGCGAACGCATTACCGGGGTCGTGACGGACCAGGGGGTGATTTATGCCGGCTGCGTGGTCGATGCCGCCGGTGCCTGGGCCAATGTGCTGGCGGCGCGCATCGGCATCGGTCTGCCGATGGCGCCAGTGCGCAGTCAATATTGGATCACCGCGCCCGATCCGCTGTTTCCCCGCGACCATCCCATGGTCATCATGCCGGACGCCAGCGCCTACAGTCGCCCGGAACTGGGTGGTTTGTTGTTCGGGTTGCGGGAACGTCAGTCGATCAGTTTCGACCCGTGCCAGTTGCCCGACGAATTGAGCGGCTTCGCGCTGGGCGAGGAAGGCGGCTGGTCGTCGCTGGAAGAAGGAGCGCCGCGACTGCGCCGGTTCCTGCCGGCACTGGACCAACTGAAGATAGCCAGCCACATCAGTGGCTTGTCCACCTATACCCCGGATGGTTTGTTCGCGCTGGGACCCGCATCGGGTCTGCAAGGATTTTTGGCCGCCACCGGCTGTTCGGGTGCCGGGATCGCCGCCGCTGGCGGTGTCGGGCTGGGCGTGGCCCGGCTGGCCGCCGGACTCCCCAGTCCGTTCGATCTGACGCCGTTCCGGATCGAACGTTTCGGTCCGGTCGATCCGTTGAGTCCAGCCTTCCGTCAGCGCTGTGAACAGGCTCGTTCGAGCAAGACCTCCGGTTAGCATCGATCAAACCGTTTCTCCAGCCAATCCGGCTTGTCACCAAACAGCAATAGCGCCTTGTTAAATTGAAAAAAATCATGCGAGCCAGTCTACGCTCGTCCGTCATTTCTGTCTTGATTTCAATACACAAAGGTGCCCCGGTGAACAAGACTAAGTTCGTTCGATTGTTGTTGTGCGCCGTCGTCGCGGCCGGTGTGACCGGCTTGGCCCAAGCCAAGACCGAACTACTGGTTTACACCGCCGTCGAGGCCGACGAACTGGCGGCTTTCAAGAAAGCCATCGAAACCGACTATCCCGATCTCGACATCCAATGGGTGCGCGATTCCACCGGCATCATCACCGCCAAACTGCTGGCCGAGAAAGCCAACCCCAAAGCCGACGTGGTCTGGGGATTGGCGGCGACCAGCCTCAAGTTGCTGGCCGACGAAGGCTATTTCCAACCGTATGCACCGAAGGGTGTGGACAAGCTTGATCCCACGTACGTGGATAGCGCCAAGCCACCGGTCTGGGTCGGGCAACGCGCCTGGATCGCCTCCCTGTGCTTCAACACGGTCGAAGCCGAAAAGCTCAAGCTACCCAAACCCACTTCTTGGCAGGATCTGACCCAACCGGCCTTCAAGGGCCATGTGATCATGCCGAATCCGAACTCCTCGGGTACCGGTTTCCTCGACGTGTCGGCCTGGCTGCAAATGTGGGGCGAAGACAAGGGTTGGAAGTTCATGGATGGTCTGCACGAGAACATCGCCCAATATACGCATTCCGGCTCCAAGCCCTGCAAGATGGCCGCCGCCGGTGAAGTGCCGGTCGGTATCTCTTTCGCCTATCGCGGCGCCCAGGAGAAAACCAAAGGCGCGCCGGTCGAGGTGATCGCCCCCAGCGAAGGCGTGGGCTGGGATTTGGAGGCATTCGCCATCACCAAAAACACCAAGAAACTGGATGCGGCGAAAAAGCTGGCGGACTGGTCGGTGACGCTCAAGGCCAACGAAATGTACAACGAAGGCTACGCGGTGGTGGCCATGCCCGGCGTGGCCAAGCCAGTGCCCAACTTCCCGCCCGATATCGCCAAGAAGATGATCAAGAACGACTTCCAGTGGGCTGCTAAGCATCGTGAGGCGATTCTGGCCGAGTGGAGCAAGCGCTACGACAGCAAGTCGGAGCCGAAGAAATAAGCCGGTTCGTCACCGTCGGGGCGCGACTCGCGGCACGAACGCCCTCACTCCTGACCTCTCTCCCAGCGGGAGAGAGGAATCCATGCCATCAGGATATCGCCCATGACCACGCCTTATCTCCGCATCCGCAATCTCACCAAACGCTTTGGTGATTTCACCGCGCTGGACGATGTCAGTATCGATATTCACCAGGGTGAGTTCGTCTGTTTCCTGGGTCCCTCCGGCTGCGGCAAGACCACCCTGCTGCGGGCCATTTCCGGGTTGGACATCCAAACTCACGGCACGGTGGAACAGGATGGCCGCGATATTTCCGCGCTGCCGCCGGCGCAACGCGATTTCGGCATCGTGTTTCAATCCTACGCGCTGTTCCAGAACCTCACGGTGGCCCGCAACATTGCCTATGGCCTGGAGAATCGCAAACAACCCAAGGCCGCGATTCGGCAACGGGTCCAGGAATTGCTGGAGCTGATCGGCTTGCCCGACAGCGGGAACAAATATCCCTCGCAACTCTCCGGTGGCCAGCAACAACGGGTGGCGCTGGCCCGAGCGCTGGCCGTGTCTCCCGGTTTGCTGCTGCTGGATGAACCGCTGTCGGCGCTGGACGCCAAGGTGCGAGTTTATCTGCGCGATGAGATCAAGGCGCTGCAACGGCGACTGGGCATCACCACCATCATGATCACCCACGATCAGGAAGAAGCCATCAGCATGGCGGATCGCATCGTGGTCATGCGGGCCGGCAAGATCGAGCAGGTCGGTACCCCCTTGGAGATTTATCACCAACCGGCTTCCCTGTTCGTCGCCGAATTCATTGGCGCCATGAATCTATTGCCCGCGCTGCTGGTGCAACAGGGCGAAATTCAACTGGGGCAAGCGCGACTGGCCTGCAAGGTCAATGGCTTTGCGCCGGGCACGGCGGTACAGGCCGCCGTGCGTCCCGAGGATGTCGTCTGCACCGGACGCACCAATGGCCACGCCAACAGTTTCCACGCCGAAGTGCAAGATCTTGAGTTCATGGGACCGTTCTTCTGGTTGAGTCTGGGCGGCGGAGAATTGGGCGAGCATCGGCTACGGGCGCAATTGCCCAGTCAGCAGGCGCGTGAATTGAACTTGCACCCGCGCGATTCCACGCACTTTCACATTCCGGCCGAACACATCCGCCTGTTCCCCGATGGGTATCCCCATGGCTGACACGGTGGTGATGACCGCGCCGCGCGTCCGGCCGCGACTCGGCCGCGACGAGTGGCTGATGGGCGGCGGCTTGCTGGCGCTGGCGCTGTATCTGGCCGTCACCTTGCTGGTTCCGCTGGTCATCATGCTGGCGAAAAGCGTGCAGGATCGCGAAGGCGCGTTTGTCGGTCTGAGCAACTTTGCCCATTACTTCACCAATCCTGCCTTGTCCGGCGCCATCGGCAACAGCCTGTGGGTCTCGGTGCTGGCCACCCTGATCGTCATTGCCCTGGCTTTCGGTTACGCCTATGCCCTGACCCGTGGTTGCATTCCCTTCAAGGGTTTTTTCCGGCTGGTGGCGATGGCCCCGCTGCTGGCCCCGTCCTTGTTGTCGGCCATCGCCCTGATCTATTTGTTCGGCAATCAAGGCGCGTTGAAAGACTGGCTGTTCGGGGAAAGCATCTATGGACCGATCGGCATCGTCATGGGCTCGGTGTTCTGGACCTTTCCCCATGCCCTGATCATCCTGATCACCGCCCTGTCCACCGCCGACGCCCGGCTGTACGAAGCATCGGAGTCACTGGGCGCCAGTCGCTGGCGGACCTTCACCACCGTGACGCTGCCGGGTGCGCGCTATGGTCTGATCAGCGCGACTTTCGTGGTGTTTACCCTGGTCATCACTGACTTTGGCGTGCCCAAGGTGATCGGCGGCCAGTTCAACATGCTGGCCACCGATATCTACAAGCAGGTGGTGGGGCAGCAGAACTTCCAGATGGGCGCGGTCGTCTCCTTGGTTCTGCTGTTGCCGGCGGTGGTGGCTTTCTTCGTGGAACGCTGGGCGCAGACCCGGCAGAGTTCCGCCGTATCCAGCCGTGCGGTGCCTTATCGTCCCAAGCCCCGGTCAGCCCGTGACCTGGTGCTGCTCGGGCTGGTGAGCGTTGTGGCGGCGATGATCCTGGGCATTCTAGGCATGGCGGCCTTTGCCTCGCTGGCCAAGTTGTGGCCCTACAATCTCAGTTTGACCCTGAGTCACTATGACTTCAGCGCCGCTGACGGCGGCAGTTGGGCATCTTATGGCAACTCGATCCGTCTGGCGCTGTATACGGCGTTCTTCGGGAGCATGATTGTTTTTGCCGGGGCCTATCTGGTGGAGAAGGCTCGGGTAGCGCAACCGTTGCGGACGGCCACCCATCTGCTGGCGCTGATTCCCATGGCGGTGCCGGGCATGGTGCTGGGGTTGGCCTATATCTTCTTTTTCAATGCACCCGGCAATCCATTGAATTTTCTGTACGGCAGCATGGCCATCCTGGTGCTGGCCACCATCGCGCATTTCTACACGGTCAGTCATCTCACCGCGCTAACCGCGCTCAAGCAGCTCGACCCGGAGTTCGAATCGGTGTCGGCCTCGCTCAAGACCCCGTTCTATCGGACCCTGTGGCGGGTGACCACGCCGATGTGCCTACCGGCGATTCTGGATATCGCGATCTACTTTTTCATCAACGCCATGACCACGGTCTCGGCGGTGGTCTTCCTCTACTCGCCGAACACCACGCTGGCTTCGGTGGCGGTGCTGAACATGGACGATGCGGGCGACACCGCGCCGGCGGCGGCCATGGCGATGTTGATCGTTCTCACTGCCGGAGCGGTGCGGTTGCTGCACACGGCCTTGAGCCACTGGTTGCACCGACGGACCCAAGGTTGGCGGCGCGGCGGCTGATCCGCATGCATCGCCCCCGGCTTTGATTTACGGCGGCTTGATGCCGTACTTGCGATAGATCTGCCGCAATTCGCTCTTGGCCGCGCGGATCTCCCGGGCACGACTGCTGGCGCTGCCCAGGGTCGAGGAAGACAGACGCCGAATGTCGCTGTTGAGATTGTCGATCTTGGCTTGATCCTCGTAGCCGATATGCGTGGGCGTGTTCTTCTTGCGGCGCGAGGAACGGGGGCGGTCGAGTTCGCGCACCGGGACGCCCCGATTCACCGCGCGCAGTTCGCGCAGCTCCCGAGTGGCCCGTCGCATCGAACTGACGTTATCCACCTCGCCGTCCGGCGTGGGTTGAGACTGAATATCCAGGGTCTGCGAGGGTCGATCCGCGGCGGGCGGAGTCCCGCCGTAATGGACCTGCCCGTCGGCGTCGGTCCACTTATAGACCTGCGCCCGAGCCGGTAGGACCAGCGCCAGCACCATGGCGAGCGTCAGCGTGGGTTTCATCATGCTCGACCCTCCCGACGACAGTACGGCGGCAACCCGGCCGGTTTACGAATCACCCGCGCCGGAGCCGGCGGGGGCCACCGTCGCTTTGATCAGTCTGCCCACCGTCAAGCCCTGCACCAGAATCGAGAACAGCACCACGATATAGGTCAACGCCAGCACGATCTGACGTTCCGGTCCCAGCGGTAGCGACAGCGCCAGGGCCACGGAAATGCCGCCGCGCAACCCGCCCCAGGTCATGATCTTGATGGCGTGGGGTGAAAACACGAAACCGAACCTGCTCCGCATGATGTGCACAGGCACGCCCACGCACGCCAGTCGGGCCAGCAGCACGATCGGGATTACCAGCAGGGAGGCCAGTAGATGATCGCGTTCGAAGGTCAGGATGATCATTTCCAAACCAATCAACACGAACAACATAGCGTTTAGAATCTCGTCGATGAGTTCCCAGAAGGTGTCCAGATGCTCCCGCGTGGTGTCCGACATGGCCAGCCTGCGGCCGTGATTGCCGATCATCAGGCCGGCCACCACCATGGCGATGGGTCCGGAAACATGCAGGTGAATGGCCAGCGCATAGCCGCCCAGCACCAGCGCCAAGGTGATCAGAATCTCGACATCGTAGCTATCGATACTTTTCAGCAGCAGATAGGCGACATAACCGATCGCCAGGCCGAACACGATGCCGCCCAGCGCTTCCTCGGTGAACAACAGGGCGACGCTGCCGAGCGTCACCTCTTCGCCGCCCACGGCCAGGCCGAGCAGGATGGCGAACACCACCACGGCGATGCCGTCGTTGAACAACGATTCCCCGGCGATCTTGATTTCCAGGTTTTTGGGTGCCTTGGCGGATTTCAGGATGCCGAGCACGGCGATCGGATCGGTGGGCGAAATCAGGGCGCCGAACAGCAGGCAGTACAGCAGGGAAATCGAGATGCCGAACAATACATTGAGAACGAGCCAGGAAGCGATGCCCACCAGGAAGGTGGATGCCACCACGCCGACGGTCGCCAGGATGCCGATCGGCCATTTTTGCTGGGCCAGTTCCTCCAGATTGACGTGCAGGGCGCCGGCGAACAACAACAGAGAGAGCATGCCCTGCATCAGTACCTGGTTGAAGTCGATGCCGCCGATGATGGCTGCGGCCCGTTGTTCGACCGGTGCGTATCCCAGTTCGCCCAGGCTCATCAGGATCAGGCTGAGCACCAGGGCCAGCACCATGACCCCGATAGTGGTGGGGAGTTTGATGAAACGGTGGTTGATGTAACTGAAAAGAGCGGTCAAGGTGACCAATAGCGCGATAAGATTCAGCATTATGACAGTCCTGGCATCGAGTTCAGGCCAAAGTATGACTTTGAATCGGAATGCTGTCATGCCGGAGGGCGGCGACGCGGGTATGAAACGACCGGCGAGGGCCGGAACATCGCTCGAAACTTTCCGACCAGATTGCGCCTCACCTACAATTTGCGACATCCATTCTTGACGACAACCCCCGCCCGCCAACGAACCGGTGAAATCGTATGCCCTTAGCGCCTGAATCGCGTCTTTTCCCCCTTGCGCGTCTCGCCTCAGCACTACTGGCGTTGGCCGCGCTGCTGGTGGTCGGCTGCGCCTCCAAACCCGACAGTGAATCCAGCGCCGGTTCGCGGGAGAACGGCGTGCTGGTGCTTACCCGCGACGATGATCAGCGCACCGCCGAAGTCCGGGTTGGAGAACAAATCAGAGTGCGCTTGCCGGAAAAACATGGCACTGGCTATGTCTGGGCCATCGATGAAACCGACCGGCAACGGCTGGCGCTGGACAGCACCGGCTTCGAAGACCCGACGGAGGGTTTCATTGGCGCACGCGGCATGCGCACCTTCACCTTCACCGCACGCCAGCCGGGCGAGGTTGTGCTCAAGCTCAAGCACTGGCGGATCTGGGAAGGTGAGGGTTCGGTGACCGAACGGTTCGTCGTTACCCTGCGCATTCAGGAATAGGGGACCGCGATGAGCGCAACGTTATCCTGTCCCCACAAGCCGCGCGTCGGCCTGTTCGTCACCTGTCTGGTGGACGTATTTCGCCCGACGGTCGGTTTCGCCGCCGTGAAATTGCTGGAAGACGCCGGCTGCACGGTCGAGGTTCCGGCCGCCCAGACCTGCTGCGGTCAGCCGGCCTACAATTCCGGCGACCGCGCCGACGCTCGTGACTTGGCGCGGCAGGTCATCGCCGCGTTCGAGGACTTCGATTACGTGGTCGTGCCGTCCGGTTCCTGCGGCGGTACCATCAAACGACACTACCCGCATCTGTTCGACGGCGATCCCGCTTGGCAAACCCGCGCCGAACGTCTGAGCGCCAAGACCTTCGAACTGGTGTCGTTTCTGACCGATGTGCTCGGTGTGGAGCGAGTGATTGCACGTTATCCCGATACCGTGACCTATCACGACTCCTGTTCCGGGTTGCGGGAATTGGGCATCAAATCGCAACCGCGCCGCTTGCTGGCCACGGTCGCGGATCTCGACTTGCGGGAAATGGCCGAGAGTGAGGTGTGCTGCGGCTTCGGCGGCACGTTCTGCGTCAAATATCCCGAATTGTCCAATCGCATGGTCAGCGAAAAAGCCGCTCACATCCAGACCAGCGAAGCCGGTACCTTGCTGGCCGGCGATCTGGGTTGCCTGCTGAACATGGCCGGCAAACTGCAACGCGAAGGCGCGGCGATCAAGGTTCGTCACATTGCCGAAGTACTGGCCGGGATGACCGACATACCGGCCATCGGCGAACCCGACTGAGGAAATACGCCAATGCAAGTGACCAGCCAAACCTTCAAAAGCAACGCCAGCGTCGCCCTGCGCGATGCCGCCTTGCAACGGGCCTTGAAAAACCTCAAGGCCGGTTTTCCCGGCAAGCGGGCCGCCGCCATCGCCAAGCTGCCCGAGTTCGATCAACTGCGCGACGCGGGCCGCGATCTGAAGAACCATGTGCTGGAGCATCTGGATTTCTATCTGGAACGGTTCGAGGCCAAGGTGATCGAGCAGGGCGGCCAGGTTCACTGGGCGCGCGACGCCGCCGAGGCCCGGCAAATCGTGCTCGACATTTGCCGTTCGGTCGCCGCCCGGCGGGTGACCAAGGGCAAGAGCATGATCAGCGAGGAAATCGGTCTGAACGAATTTCTCGAAGCCCACGGCATCCAGCCGGTGGAGACCGATCTGGGCGAGTACATCATTCAACTGCGCCACGAGCATCCCAGCCACATCATCGCTCCGGCCATCCACCTCAATCGCGATCAGGTGGCCGACGCTTTTCATGCCCATCACGGCCCCTACGGCTTCACCGAACGCAACGAGAACCCGCGCGCGCTGATGAACGAGGCCCGCCAGGTGTTGCGCCAGCAATTCCTGAGTGCCGATGTCGGCATCACCGGGGCCAACTTCTGCATCGCCGAGACCGGCACCACGGTCATCGTCACCAACGAGGGCAACGGCGATCTGACCCAGATTCTGCCGCGCGTCCATATTGCGCTGGCCAGCATCGAAAAGATGGTGCCGACCCTGGAAGACGTCAGCACCTTGACCCGGCTTCTGACCCGTTCCGCCACCGGCCAGGAGATCACCGTCTACACCACCTTTTCCAGCGGACCGCGCCGCGTGGAGGATCTGGATGGCCCGGAACAGTTTCATGTGGTGCTGCTGGACAATGGCCGCAGCGGCATGTTGGGCGGCGAGTTCCAGGACATGTTGCGCTGCATCCGCTGTTCGGCCTGCATGAACCATTGCCCGGTGTACGGCGCCATCGGCGGCCACGCCTACGGCTGGGTCTATCCGGGACCGATGGGTTCGGTGCTGACCCCGCAATTGGTCGGCATCGACGCCGCTGGCCAGTTGCCGAACGCCTCCACGTTCTGCGGTCGCTGCGAGGAAGTTTGCCCGATGCGTATCCCGCTGCCGAAGATGATGCGCCACTGGCGCGAGCGGGAGTTCGAACGGCATCTGTCTCCGGCGGCGGTCCGCTTCGGTCTGGGCGCATGGGCCTTTTTCGCCAAGCGCCCGAGACTTTACCGAATCGTCGCCGGTGTCGGTGCTTGGCTGCTGCGGCGACTGGGCAGCCGAAAGGGACGGATCGAGCGCCTGCCGCTGGCGGGCGGCTGGACCGCTTGGCGCGACCTGCCCGCCCCCCAAGGTCGAACTTTCCAACAGCAATGGGCGGCACGCCAGGGAGCACGGTCATGAGCGACGCGCGTGAACAGATTCTGAATACGCTTCGGCGGGGTTTGCAACGCGGTCCCGTGGCGGGCGAGCGGCGGGCGGAGTTGGAAGCGCGGCTGGCGCATCCGCCGCGCAACGTGATTCCGGCGCGCGCCTTGCGTCCGCACTTCGAACAGGTGGATTTGTTCGTACAGATGGCTCGGAACGCGGCGGCGACCGTGGACCCAGTGACCCATCCGGCGGATGTGCCGGTGGCGGTTTCGGCGTTCCTGGATTGCGAAGGCTTGCCCGCTGAACTGGTCATGGCGCCGGACCCGGAATTGGCGGCGCTGCCGTGGTCGGAGGCGCCAACCCTGCATATCGAACGACGCGCGGCGGTGGATGGCGACCAGACCAGCGTGTCGCTCGCCTTTGCCGGTATCGCCGAGACCGGCACGCTGGTGCTGCTGTCCGGGCCGTACAGTCCGACCACGCTGAATTTCCTGCCGGACACGCATATCGTGGTGCTGCGCGCCGACCGCATCGTCGGTGCCTACGAGGATGCCTGGGACCTGCTGCGCGCGCGTGGTCTAGGGATGCCGCGCACGGTCAATTTCATTACCGGTCCTTCGCGCAGCGCCGACATCGAGCAAACCGTGCAGATGGGCGCGCATGGCCCGCTCCGGCTGCATGTGGTGCTGGTGGGTGGCTGAACGATGCCTCAGGGCGGGCGGAAATGCCAACCGAGGCGCGAATTAGTCAAACCGCGTGGATCATGTTAAAGTCGCAGATAAGTTTGTCGCGGCGCGGTCCGGTGCGCGCCCCGAGGTTCCAGCCGTTCCTCTCGGAATTGTCGCCCGCGGGTTTTCCGATTCCCGTTCCTCCCGCAAACCTGTCGTGGTCCACCCCTTGGCTGGGTACGCCTCGATCACCCTCAATCTCATTATCATTCTGCCTGGACCGGTTCCATGCGCCGCGCATGGGCAGGCGGATTCAGGAGTATTCAATGCCGTTTGCTTCTCTTGGCCTGGTCGATGACCTGGCGCGCGCCGTTGCCGCCCGGGGTTACACCATGCCAACCCCCATTCAATCCCAAGCGATTCCCGCCATCCTGGCGGGGCGCGACCTGCTCGCCGCCGCTCAGACCGGTACCGGCAAGACCGCCGCCTTCACCCTGCCGTTGTTGCAGCGCCTGCAAACCCGTCCCGAAACGCGGATGCCGGCCGGTCGGCCGCGCGCCCTGGTGCTGGCCCCGACCCGCGAATTGGCCGCCCAGGTCGCCGACAGCGTGCGCGTCTACGGTCGCCACGTCGCGCCGCGCACCGCGCTGGTGGTCGGCGGCGTCAGCATGAAGCCGCAGTGCGACGCGCTGCGGCGCGGGGTGGATATCCTGGTGGCCACGCCAGGGCGTCTGCTGGACCATCTGAGTCAGAAGACCGTCAGCCTGGCCGGTGTCGAGATTCTGGTGCTGGACGAGGCCGACCGCATGTTGGATCTGGGCTTTCTGCCGGCGATTCGCCGCCTGCTGGCGCTACTGCCCCGGCGGCGGCAAACCCTGCTGTTCTCGGCCACCTTCGCCGATCCGATCCGCCAGTTGGCCGGCGATTTCCTGCACGAGCCGGCGGTGATCGACGTGGCTCCGCGCAACGCGCCCGCCGACCTGGTGGAGCAGCAGGTGCATCCGGTGGAGCAGACCGACAAGGCCGCTCTGCTCGGGCGCCTGCTGAGCGCCGGCGAACGGGATGCGACCCTGGTGTTCACCCGCACCAAGCACGGTGCCGACCGGCTGAGCCGCCAGCTCGAACGCGAAGGCATCCGCACCGCCGCCCTGCACGGCAACAAGAGTCAGTCGGCCCGTACTCGGGCCCTGGACGATTTCAAGCAGGGCCGGATTCAGGTGCTGGTTGCCACCGATATTGCTGCTCGCGGTCTGGATATCGTCCAGTTGCCACGGGTGGTGAATTACGAACTGCCGCATGTGCCCGAGGACTACGTCCATCGGATCGGCCGCACCGGCCGCGCCGGCCGCGCCGGCTTGGCGATCTCGCTGGTCAGCGCGGACGAGATGCCGCGTCTGCACGCTATCCAGCGGCTGCTTGGCCGCAAATTGCCGTCGTCGGTGGTCGAAGGATTCGAGCCCAACCCCGCGAAACGGGCGCGGGCACCGGTCGCGGCCCCTTCGGCCAGCGCGCGCCACCACCACGCCCACCGCGCCGCTGGAGCATCGACCGGAGAACGGCCGGCCGCTCACCGGCCCGCCCGCCCGGAAACGACGGCGCACGATGCGTCCCGGCGGCGAAATAAAGCTCACCATCAGACCCGGAGGGTCGCAACTACAGGAGACCGTGCATGAAAACCGTCTTCATCGGTAATCTACCCTCGGATACCACCGATCAAGAAGTCACTGATCTGTTCACCGCCTACGGGCGGGTTCACGGACTTCGGCTGACGCGGGATGTCTTTTCCGGCCTGTGCCGTGGCTTCGGCTTCGTCAAGATGGAAGGCCACGAGGCGCGCGCCGCGATCAGCGCGCTCAATGGCCAGGAACTACGCGGCCAGCGCCTGAAGGTGAACGAAGAGCGGGCGCAGGGCGCGCGCGGCGGGCGCCATCGCTAGCGGGTCTTCACGCTGAGCCAGTGGTCGCGCTGACTGAATCCAGCGTCTCCGTCAGCCGATGGATGCCTGGAGTCGGCTTGATCCGCGTGGTTGTGCGGCGCTTCGCGCCAAGCAACCAGCGGATTGCAATCCGCCGCCCCCGTTTCGCGGGCGCGAAGCGCGTCCGCTGGAACGAATTGTTAGGAGCCATATGCGTCGATCTCCTCGCGCAAATCTAATCGTGACTGCCGAAGATAATCTTCGATATTGACAGACTCTCCTGCGAGAATTCTGGCATAGATTGATTTCATCACATCAAGCGGTGTGTCTTTGTTGAGAAGGCGAAATGACGAAGCGGCGACATATTCAGGCAACGCTTCAAATGCCATCCAGCGGCGACCTTCTTGCTCCGCAACCTGCCCCGTGGTGTTTGAACCGCAGAAAATATCCACAACGAGGTCATCCGGCTCTGTGAGCATCCGAATGAAGAACTCCGGCAACTTCGCCGGGAAGCGCGCCGGATGGCTCTTGATCCCTACCGCTTTGCAGCCGGACAGGTACTGGCCGTTGGATTCCGAGTTGGAAATCTGGAGCAGGTTTGGCGGGATGGCTCCTCCGTTGTCCTTTGAGAACCCCTTACCGATGTCGTGCCCAGAGGGGCGGACCTTGGGCGTGTAGAACTTGTCCGGGTCCTCAATTAGTTTCTTCATGCGGTCGCTGTAAGGGGCGAGGACCTTGGTGATATCGGACTTCGGCCACTCGGTCTTGCCGAACCACCACACCGTGTTGATCGAGTCCTTCACGCGTAACTTGCGCTTATTCACCCACTCAATCGGGCTTGGTAGCTTCGAGGGGTTGAACCAATAAAAATCCTCGGCGAGGAAGAAGCCCAGTTCATCGACCATGCGGATGAGGACGCGGAAGTTGTAGAGGCTGCGGGTAGGGAGGCCCTTCATGTAAGCCCCGCCGAAGTCAACAACGAAGCTGCCGTCATCGCGCAGCTTGCGGTGGGCGATCCGCCCAAACTCCAGGAACCAGTCAATGTACTCGTGCTGGTCGAGGTTCCCGTATTCCTTCTGACGCTGTAGGGCGAAGGGCGGACTGGTGATGACGAGGTTCACGCTTCCGTCTGGCAGCTCCTCCAGCAGCTCCCGCGAATCTCCGATAAATGCGGCCCCCTTGGACGTGTAGTAAGCGGGCGCGGTCTTCGTCGTCATCAGCATAAAGTGCTACTCAAAGTCTGTAGATTCATTGTCATCATGCGCCCATTATCCAGCGCGTGAACAAGAAGTTAAAGCCATCAGCCACAAGAAAGCATTTCGCTCTCAATCTGAGAAAGACGCGGGAGCGGCTCGGCCTGTCTCAAGAGGCGCTGGCCGATGCCGCGGGCCTCCATCGAACCTACGTGGGTTCCGTGGAGCGCGGGGAGCGGAATATCTCCATCGACAACATTGAGCGGTTGGCAGCGGCACTTGGGGTTTCTCCAGCGTCCCTACTGGCGGAAGCGAAGCAGTGACCTTGACCCCGCACGACGATTACGCGCGCCTTCTCGAAATCTGGCCCGCCGTCCAGGAGTATCAAGCCCTTGCCACGAAGCACGGGATTCATGACATCTTTCAGGACAACGGCGGAAAGCTGCTTCAGGTCCTCTTGCTGATGGGTCTGACGATCCTTCCGGGCCGCGAGGGTAATGATGCGGTGGACGCCTCCGGGCGAGAGTATGAACTGAAGTCGGTCAATATCGAACTGACCAAAGGATTCTCGACCCATCACCACATGAACCCGAGCATTATCGCCAAATATCGGCAAGTGCCTTGGGTTTTTGCCATCTACCGACACATCGTGTTACAGGCGGTGTACCTGCTCGAACCGGCTGACCTTGAGTTCTACTTCACGAAGTGGGAACAGAAGTGGCATGCGGACGGCGGGAAGGACATTAACAACCCGAAGATTCCGGCTGTCCATGTGATGGAGCACGGGAAGCTGCTTCATGGTGAACCGCCAATTCTCAGTGTACGTCGCAAGCATGGCGCCTAACGGAGCGGCGGATAAGCTGTGAGGGCGTAAAATCTAGGCGGCGGTTTGCAGTGACAGGCAGTAGAACTTGGTGTCTACCGACATGATCGGGAACGAGCCAGGTAAGTCTAATTTCGCGATTTGGAGAAAGCCGTTCTTCTCATAGAATCTGTGTGCGGCAAGGAACTGCTCCGTGGTGCCAAGATAGACACGCCTGAGTTGCTTCTCTCCAGCCCACTTCAGCAACTCTTGGAACAGGCGTTGCGCCACCCCGTGCTCCCTTTGGGTCAACCTGCTCAGTTGCAAGGCTATCGATAGCGCCTGGGAGTCTTGGCAACGCGTTTGGGCGTTTCTCCTCCAGCACGCCACGGATATCTCCATCGCCACAACCCCGACCGGCGAAGTCGCGCGGAACGGCGTTTATACTTACAAGCGATCACCCAACCCGTCGCTACCCGCGCGAACCGGCCGCCGCTCCGCGTGCTTGCCGGTTTTGCCGCCGGAGACCCGCCGCATGAATACCGTCGATTCGTCCCCCGCCCTGTCCGAACCGGTGCGAACCGCCTTGCGGCTGGTGATCGTCGGTTCGCTGCTGCTCGCCGTGCTGTACATCCTGCGACCGTTTCTGCCCAGCCTGCTGTGGAGCGCGTTCATCGTGATTTCGGTATGGCCGGGGCTGGCTTGGTTGCGGCAGCGTTTTCGCTGGAACCGGCTGGCCTGCACGTTGCTGTTGGCGTCGATGCTGATCGGGGTGCTGATCGGGCCGCTGCTGACCGGCATCACCGCGCTCGTCACTCATGGCGAAACGCTGGTGACCGATATTAAGGCCGCCGTCGAAAAGATTCCCGACGAGCCGCCGGCGATGTTGGCGGATTTGCCGCTGGTCGGTTCCGGGCTAGCGAAACAATGGCGGGAAGCCGTCAACGATACCCAAAGCCTGCGGACGCGGCTCGCGCCGAAACTACAGAAGGGCAGCCACTGGCTGCTTCAGCAAATCGGCTCGATAGGCACGCTGTTTCTGCAATTGTTGCTGGTGGTGGTGTTCTCGCTGGTGTTCTATGTCAACGGAACTACCCTGGATGCGCTCACCGAACGGATCGCCCACCGCATCGGCGGAGCACAGGCGCTTCAGGCCCGCGACCAGGCACGGCAGGCCATTCGCTCGGTGGCGCTCGGGGTGGTACTGACCGCCATCATTCAGTCAGCCCTGGCGCTGCTGGGCTTGTTGCTGATCGGTGTGCCACTAGCGGTGCTGATCACCTTCATTTGCTTTCTGCTGGCCATCGCCCAGATCGGCGCGGCGCTGCCATTGCTGGTGGTGGCGGGCTGGTTGTACTGGGGGCAGGGCGAAACCGGTTGGGCGCTGTTCATGGCCGGCTGGGGCTTGTTGGTGGTGGGTGGGCTGGACAATATTTTGCGTCCCCTACTCATCACGCGCGGCATTCGCATGCCGCTGACCCTCGTGTTTACCGGAGTGATCGGTGGCCTGCTGGCGTTTGGCCTGATCGGTGTATTTCTGGGGCCGACCCTGGTGGCGATCGCCCATACTCTGCTGCTGGCTTGGCTTCAGGAGTCTTCCAACCCGGAACCTCCCGTTCCAGCCACGCCCCAGTGAGCGCGCCCCATGCTGCTTGATCCGTTCAGAATCCTCGGCGCCGCGCTGCTGGCCACGCTGGCGATGACCTCGTTGCTGATCGGCGTGGTGATCGGGCTGTACGGCCGGCCGTCGCGGCGGACCAACGCCATCATCATGGCCTTCGGCACCGGCGCGCTGATCCAGGCGCTGGCGCTGGAACTGGCATTCGAGGGCGCGGAGCGCCTGATCGAAGAGGCTCACCTGAGCGGTCTGGTCAGTTGGTGCTGGGTCGCGGCCGGCTTCGTGCTGGGCGGCGTGCTGTATTCCCTGGGCAACCACTGGCTGGACGATTACGGCGCCGCCCTGCGCCATCCGGCGCTGACCAAGCTGTACCTGCTGCGCCAGAAGCGGGAACGATCGGCCGATTTGCTGGGCCGGTTGGCGCGAGTGGATTTGCTGTGCTCGCTACCGCCCGAGGAGATGGAAGAGGTGCTGCTGTGCGTCCAACCGGTGCATGTCGCGGCCGGCGAAACCATCTTTCGGCAGGGCGATACCGGCGATGCGTTGTATCTGATCGATCAGGGCGAGGTGGCGGTGCTGGTCAACGATTCGGCCTCCAATACATCCACCGCGCCGAACGCGGTACCACTGGCACGGTTGGCGGCCGGCCAGTCGTTCGGAGAAACCGCGCTGCTGACCGGCGAACCGCGCACCGCCACCGTTACCGCCATCACCGACGTCGCGCTGCTGAAAATCGGCAAGGAGCATTTCGACGAGCTGCTCGACGAATCGCCCCGCCTGCGCCAAGCGGTCGAAACCCTGAACTCGCAACGCCTGCTGCAAAACGTCGCCACCCTGCGCGAGCGACCTGACGCCGCGGCCTGGCAAAAAATCGCGCTGGCCAACGTGCAGCGTCTGAGCCGTAAGGAACAGGACGTGCTGCTGGCCAAACAGGTGGCCACCGGTTCGCCGCTGGCGCTGTTTCTCGGCGCCACGCTGGATGGCATCCCGGCATCGGTGGTCATCGGCGCCAACTTCGAAACGCTGGATGCCTTCCGCTTCACCTTCCTGGTGGCGATTTTCCTGTCGAGCGTGCCGGAAGCGATCGGCAGCACGCTGGGCATGCGGCAGGCCGGCTTCGGCACACGACGAATTTTCACCCTCTGGAGCCTGCTGGTGCTGGCGGCAACGCTGGCGGGAGGACTGAGCAGCGCCTTTCTCGCCGAGGCGTCGCCGGTGCTGCTCACCGTGATCGGCGCCATCGCCGGCGGCGGCATTCTGGCCATGGTGTCGTCGGTGATGATGCCGGAAGCCTACGAGGACGGCGGGCCGGCCGTGGGGCTGGCGACCATCGCCGGTTTTCTGGTCGCCTTCCTGTTCGCCTTCGTCTAGCGGCCGACCCATGACCTCCAGAATCCGTTTCGTGCACCGCCTGGGGCTGTGGCGCTCCGTGCTGATGTACCACGCCATCCCGCTGCGCCGGCGCCGGCTGACCCGGTTCTACGCCCAGTTCATCCAGTCGGGCGATCTGTGCTTCGACATCGGCGCCCATGTCGGCAGCCGATTGCGGGCCTGGACACCGCTGGGCGCTCGCATCCTCGCCGTGGAACCGCAACCGGAGTGCATGGCCCTGCTGCGCCGCTGGTACGGCGATTTGGCGCACATCACCCTGATCGAGCAGGCAGTCGGCGCCGCGCCCGGCGTTGCCGAGCTGTTGGTCAGTGCCCGAACGCCGACCGTGACCAGCCTGTCGCCGGCTTGGATCGCGGCGGTCCGGCGGGATCGTGGGTTTGCTGGCGTGCGCTGGGATGAGCGGGTTCCGGTCACGGTGACCACGTTGGATCAACTGATCGCCGAGCACGGCCTGCCGGCGTTCTGCAAGATCGATGTCGAGGGATATGAACTGGAGGTACTGAAGGGGCTGTCGCAACCCATTCCGGCCCTTTCCTTCGAGTACGTCCCGGCCTGTCTGGAGCTGGCGCGGGATTGCGTGACTTATCTGGCCCGACTCGGGCCGTACCGATTCAACGGGTCGGTCGGAGAGGCGCAGCGCTTGCGGTCGGAAGAATGGCTGGACGCTGCGCCACTGCTCGAATGGCTCGCCGCCGTGGCCCGGACCGGCCGATCCGGGGATATTTACGCGCGCCTTGACCCGGTCGCGGGCAACCACAGGGAGCCAGACAACGCATGATCGCTCAACGGCAAGGTACCGAACATCCTCTCGACCCGGAACAAGTCTGGTTGCTGCTGCTGAAACTGCGTCGCACGGCTCGGACGCTATCGATGGTTCCCGGCTGCTTCGGTTTGGGGCTGGATGCCGGACAGCCAGCCATCTTGTCGGCCGACGATCCCGCCGCCTGGGTCATCGTGCACGCTGACGGTTCCTGGATTGCCAGGATGCCGATGAGCGAAACCGGCGCGGAATTACTGGATCTTTATCTGCCGGTCGCCTTGGTGGGTCGGAGTCGACCGCTGACGGTGGCGCATCTCGGCCAAAGCCTGGACGGGCGCATCGCCACCACGAACGGCGCGTCCTGTCACATCAACGGCCCCGAGAACCTGACGCACCTGCACCGGATGCGCGCGCTGTGCGATGCGATCGTCGTTGGCGCCGGCACCGTGGAATGCGACGATCCGCAACTGACCACCCGCCGGGTTGCCGGCCCGCATCCGGTACGCGTGGTGCTCGACCCTCGCCGCCGCCTCGCGGCCGGGCATGGCCTGTTCCAAGATCGAGCCGCCCCGACCCTGCTGGTCTGCGACGAAGCGCTGACTGATCGACCAGGACCGGATCATGTCGAGATAATCGGCGTGCCTCGCACTGACCAGGGCCTGCATCTCTCGGAAATCGTGCGGTACCTGCACGCATGTGGCCTGTACGGCATTTTCATCGAAGGCGGCGGCCTGACCGTGTCGGCCTTCTTGCAGGCGGGTTTGCTGGATCGCTTGCAGATTGCGGTGGCGCCATTGATCATCGGTTCCGGCCGACCGGGCATCACCTTGCCGGCGATCGAGGATTTATCCCAGGGATTGCGTCCTCGCCACCGCCGCTACGCGATGGGCGAGGACGTGTTGTTCGACTGCCGGTTAGGCCCCTGACCCTCAGTCTCGTTCTCGCTGGGGAGAAAGGGAGGCAAGATCGCGATCCACTCAGCGCGATTCCACCGGCACCCGGAAGTTGAAGCGTAGCAAGGCGCCGCGAGTCGTCGAATCCGCGCCTTGGGTGACCAGACCGGCCACGCTGCCCTCGACGCTGTCGGCACTGGCGAGCCGGATCTTCTGGTTCTGGATTTCGCCGCTCAGCACGACTCCCTGGCGCGGGGCACTGGCGGACCCGGTGACTTCGGAACCATCACCGGCCATCAGCTTGACCGGTTCGATCATGGAGCCCTCCGCCGAACCGTACACCATGAAGTGCGCGGCCACGAACTGCGGCGCATCCTGTGCGCAGCTTTGAAAGCGTGCCACCACCACCAGCTTGGCCCCAGTGGGTGAAGCAGTCCCGTCGCCTGGTTCGTTGGCGAGAGGCTGTCCCCACCCGGCGGAAGAAGACTGGTGCATCGCAACCTTGGAGAACCCGCTGGTCGCACCGTCCGGGCCGGTGTCGAAAAAGGCGGCCACATCGCTCACCATCGGTTGCCCGTTGCAAAAAGGCGAGCTCATGCCCGGCGGACTGTCGATTTCGAGGCTGGCCACCCGCCCCGCCGACATGGCCGACGGAACGAGGTTCAGGGTGATGCCGGTCACCGACCGCAAACGATCATCGGCTGCGGGACACACCACCGGATCGTCATGGCAACCGGCATCGGTTGCGACCGAATACAGCCGATCGAGGATTTGGCGACCGCGTTCCTCGCGCAGTGCGGCACACACAGCCGGACTACTTTTGATCGTGTTGTCTTCGACATGCGCCTGTAGGGCGACCGGCACGTTCGGCGCCAGATCGGCCGGATAAGTGAATACCAAGGTACTGTCGCTTTCCACCCGCGCGGCAATCCGCAGATCCTGCTTCAACCCCCGCCCGTCCCGCACCACCACGACCGGGTCCCGATAGTTCCGCAGGCCGATGCCATGTACGACGACCTCCTGGCCTGGACGCACAAAGGTGGGCGCGGAACCGGCGTAGAGTGCCGGGCGGATGCCCATGCAGGCCGATGTATTCGCCGCCTGGGTCGAGACCGGCGTCAATCCGACGCCCGCCAGCATCAAGCCGCCCAACAACGCTGGCAGGGTACGCCACCAGGATGGCGATGAAAGAAAGCGATGGGGGATGTAGGCGGCGGTCATGGCGGTCATTCTCCCGGAGGTGATGCGCGGCAATGCCAAATACATTAGGAAGAATCATGCCATCATATCCATGCGTTTGTTTTCAAAAATTTAAAAGGATCGTTGCAACTGCTGGCCCGAACTGATCGGGTCACCATGGCCAGCCTTCTGGCGCCATTCTGGTCCGAAGTCAACCAACAAGGCTCAAAGTGAGCCGATCGGCACTCAGAGACGAAAAGAGCTCGCACGACCGGACGAAGGAATTGTTTGCCGGGTCTTTTTCAGAACGGCGCCGATCAAAAAAACCCGGTGGGACGTTGCGTCCCACCGGGGCTATCGTAAAGCCTACAAAATCGGCTGCTATATCAACCCAGAATCTCTCGCAGGTGTTCGCGGCGGTGCAAGGCCACTTCGAATTCCTCCGCTTCCAGCGCCAAGGCGTCGCGAGCCGACACCATGCCCAACGGCCGGCCATTCTCGGCCACCGGCACATGACGGAAACCGTTTTCGTACATCATATGCAGGGCATGTGCGAACGGTTTGTCCGGATGCACGGTCAATGGGTCGGAGGTCATCACCTCGGACAATGGGGTGACATCGGGATTAAGCCCTTCGGCGAGAACCCGAAAGAGTGCGTCGCGCTCGGTGAAGATACCCACCAAGCGACCGTGTTCCACCACCAGCAGAGCACCGACCCGGGTTTGTTTCATTACCCGGGCGGCTTCACTGACGGTGGTTTTGGCCGGTGCGGCAGTCAGAATTTTCTGGTGCTCGACAATCTTACGAAGCGTGCGATAAGGCATGGTATTTCTCCTATTTCCAAATGAAACTCAATGGGTCTGTACTACAAAAGTCATCGCATACACAAATTGCACCATGGAAAAATGACCATTCCAGGAACAATTGATGTTGCGTTGATTGTTATTATTTGTCAGTTTCATGCATCAAAATGACGCATGCGGCAGTCGGAATGCCTTGAATGCCGGTGCGAACGGTCCGTTGCTCGACGAGATAGCGCGCCAGCCATAGGAACCGCAGTGCGCGCAGCGCGCCTCGGCGGCGGTTGGCCACTGGCTGTGCGCCAGCACGGATTCCCGGGTGCAACTCAGGCACTGGATGATAGGGGTCAGTTTCGACATGGCTCGTATCCTCAAAGGGTCGGTTGTGGGGGTTGGACGCGCACCAGGCGCTTCCAACCGGCTAGCCGATCCAACCGCAGTGTTCGGCGGGTTGAAAAAATCCCTGTGGAAGTGCGGAGTTGCAGATTGCCGAACGCGTTTTGACCACATGACGATCGCAGATCTGGCACCAACCGTAGGCCGTCGGTCCCTGATTGTCAGGATGCTCGGGCCTCAGTTCATAACGGCAATGAGGACAAACCAGGAATACGCGGGTACTCATGACACTTCTCCAAAATACTGCCTCTCCTCGAATTCACCGCCATCCTTGATGGCGAGATGGTTCTGCTCCTTATCTCTACCTTGGTGGAAAAAAATCTTTATCGTGGCCTCAAGAATCATTCAATTCTCGCGCCATTAAGGCTGATGACTGAATGATGAAAAAATATGATTCTAGCCATCGCCTCATTTTTTCGTGTGCGTTATTGACAAATTTTTTTGCCTTTTCTTCGCTGTATTAACTTGTTTTTTAGTTCAACATGACCAATCGATACCGTTTGTTTGCGCTTATCATGTATATCGATCTTTACGGGTTTTTATCTGAACGGCAGATGAACGGTATCACTGCGATAATATGATCGACGATCATCACGATATTGTATTTTTTGCATTAATATGAAGCTGATCAATGATTCAGACGCACTTGATTAGGGCAATGGAAGGGCTAGCATCTTATTTTTTATAACTGAAAAATCGACGCGTATTATTAAGAACTCGCATCGAATAACCGCCTAAAAAATAAAGGATATTCCAAGGCGGATCAAAAACACTGCTCACGCGATAGCGCCTGAATGGACACGCAACAATCGCCATTCTCATAATTCGAAAAGCTCACGAAAGCGCTGACCAAATTCGAATCGAACAATGCGCCGGCCCGCAGCGTCAAGGTGTTGACCAGATTGGCGGACGTGGATGGCGAAAAAACAAGCGCGGCACGCATCGGCGCGGTCCGTCCTGGCGGCGCTGAACAAGCCAAACTCATGACACTTGACAATTTTTTGAGGTTTCGTTATCCAATCGAAGACAGCAATGTGCCCTATAGCGTCATGACTGAACCATATTTGAGAGAACAGAATCGTCACCGGGAAAAATACTCCTTCCATCTTCCAGAGTGAGCAGCATGCCTCAAAACTCGCTAACATATTGGTAACAAATATTTTTAATACATTATCGAATTGAATGAATCAGTGTGGGTACGAATCTCGTTATGAAAATAACAAGCAATTTTTCGCTCAACGACGAAGAGATCGCGTCGACCCTTGTTGCGCACCCATCACCCGTCTTTAGTACTACTAATGTCTAACAATAGGGACAGTAGATCGACGCCATGAAGTGTTGATGAACCGTACAGCTTGATCATCCCTACTCCCCTGCTTGTAAGAATTAATGTAACAAATATGATTGGCATCATTTGTGCTTAAAAAATCCGGCTCAATATGGATTTCGGACAGGTAAGACCGAGGGGTTCCGGTCAGGGCGAACGCGTACACTGAACAAGTTCCAAACTGACGCGAAAGTCTGGCCCGACGATGTGCAATCGCCAGAACCAGTGGGATGACATCAAATAACACGAAACTATCCTTCGATTGCATTGCGCTGACAGGGCTTGATGTTCCCACCGCAGCGCGATGGCGATAGCTTCCATGTCGCCGTTGCCGAGGACTTTCGGTCGTCACTGCGCTCCTGATTGCAACCCCATCGAGAATCTTCATCGAGAAAACTGCTATTCCTCAGGCTGTTTTCAGGTCGGCGTTAACACCCATACCCGCAGAATAGTCTTGCCTAGACCCCTTTTGGAATTGCTGGTCTCTAAGGTAGCTAATTGCTTGCAATTCATATTGGGCCTTGTTGGAATACAAAGCCACCCCATTGCCTCATATATTCAAAATTGATATAAATCAATGACAATTTAAAAAATCATGATTAATTATGATTAGTCGATTTATAGAGAATATACAAACAAATATGAAAAAAATATTGCGGCTTTACGCTGGTAGAATTATTATTGGCGTTGTTGATAAGCAGTATTTTAGCGACTATTGCGGTAAATTCATACGGGGCATATATGGAGCGCTTAAAAATCGGGCAAGCAAAAGCTGATCTTCTACTTATTGAATCAGAGCTCGAGCGTTTTTACACAATTAATTTAAGTTATCCTGGATCCCTTAGCCAGTTGACAGGACAAATTCCCCTGTTGGACCCATGGGGAAACCCTTACCAATATCTGAACATCACCACTACTAAAGGAAAAAGGCAAGGTCCGTAAGGATCACAACTTAGTTCCCTTGAATACCGATTATGATCTTTACAGCATGGGAAAAGATGGGAAAAGCGTATCTCCACTGACAGCTAAAGCAAGCCGAGACGATATTATTCGAGCTAATAATGGAGGTTTTATTGGGCTAGCTTCTGAATACTGACATTAAAAATATTTTTAACTTGCCATGGAAATTGAAATAGCTTTTCTTCGTAGCAAAGTAGCACGAAGAATATTCACGCTGTTTATTATTTCATCTTTAATTCCTGTCATATTATTAATGCTTTTGGCTTTTAGGCAAGTAAATAATCTGATTTCTACACAGCAACATGAGCAACTTAGGCAAACCAACAAGCAATACGGTATAACAGTATTTGAGCGCTTGTTATTGTTAAAAAAAACAAATAAATTGGATTGCCCAAAGTCTTGCCCAAGAGGATTTATCGGTTCGCTTGACAGAAAACCATCAATTTAACTTGAGAATGAGTCAAGACTTTAAAAGAATGGGATTGATTAACAGCGCCAACCAATCTACCTTTCCATTGGCAAACATCACAAAAAATAGCAGCACTCATTCAAGCAGAACAAGACTATCTCAAGGCAGGCAACAGCATCCTCATCAGCGATTATCAACCTCATTTCTCATCAAGAATTTTTTTTACTTCGGATGCTTGATCCACGATACCCAAAGCAAGCGGTATTGATTGGAGAAATTGATCAATCTTATTTATGGGGCAATGCTGATTCACTTGATCCAGAAATACAACTCTGTGTTTTTGATGAATTCAATAGAGCATTATTTTGTTCGCATCAAGAATACGAACCTAGCCCTGAAGAATTAATAAAATTAAAAAACATCATCTTCAGAGCAATTTGCATGGTATAACTATAATAATGAGGAGTTTTTTGGTGAATTATTGGTCTCTATTTCTGGAGCCTAATTTTTTTTGTGCCAAAGTGGACGATAGTCAGCAGCCAGTCGAAGACCAACGTATTCTCACCCATAACTAATTTCAGAAACATTTTTTTTATTTGTGATTACGTTAACGCTTGCCATCGTGGCGTTACTGAGCGTTTATCAAATTCGTAGGAGTCTAATTCCACTCGAGAAACTAATGGAAGGAGTTCACTATATCACCAATAAAAAAATTTGATAAGCCTGTAGAGGTGAATAGTGGTGATGAATTTGAAGAACTAGCCACTTCAGTGAACAATATGGCGATTCAAATAGACAAGCAGTTTTCATGCCTTGTCTACAATGGCGGATATTGATCAACTTATTTTATCAACATTAAAAAATCGAAGATATCATTAAAATTGTACTGAATCGTATGCGTGAAATTGTTTCTTATGATTATATCAGCATGACGATTATTGATCATGATCATGATGAATCTTGTCGCACTTATACCCAGAGCAACCCAGTTAGAGAGCAAATAACCACAGAGACGCTGAAAAATAACATCGTCAGAATATCAAACACTCTTGGAAAACCAGAAATATTTAGTCATAGCTAATCAAAAAAAATCCACCACGCTACCTTTTGTCATTACTCCAACTAGGCGCGCTTTCATTCTTGGTATTGCCTGTCATACTCAAGGAAAAAAGTGTCTGCGATGATCTGTCTTGGATATCGAATGTCCTTCACCGTTAAGGAAGAAGAAATATTTCTAGCCTGCGATTTTACCAATCGTGTAGCCGTCGCGCTATCCAATGCACGCTGGGAAGAACAATTATATTATATGGCTCATTATGATGCTTTAAGCGGACTACCTAACCGACTACTGCTCAAGGATCGATTACAGCAAGCGCTAGCTAGGGCTGAACGACAAAAAAACTTTTTGTGGCTATTTTATTCATCGATTTGGATCGTTTTTAAATATATCAATGATTCTCTTGGGCATATGGTAGGCGATTTATTATTGCGTGAGGTAGCTCAACGACTAAGTAGAAATTTACGAAGTGAAGATACGATTTCCAGAATTGGAGGCGATGAATTTGTTATCGTAATTTCGCACTTTGAAAACAGCAAAGAATCATTTTCGGTAACGACAGCTATTGCCAAAAAAAATTATGGCTGATCTGTCAGTACCATTCAATATTAATAACCATGAAGTTTATTCAACAGCCAGTATTGGCATCGCTTGTTACCCAACTGACGGACAAACAATCAATGAGCTTTTTGAAAAATGCGGATTCAGCCATGTATCACGCAAAATCTATTGGAAAAAACAATTATCAGTTTTATTCCAAGGCATTGAATGTCGCGGCTTTCGAAAGCCTGGATATGGAAAATAGCCTTCGCCACGCATTAGAGCGGCGTGAATTTGAATTATATTATCAGCCAAAAATAGAAGTCAAAAAGTAGAAAAAATTTGTGGAGCCGAAGCTCTCTTACGTTGGAATCACCCAAAAAAAGGGGCGGGTCTCACCAGCGCAGTTTATTCCTCTCTGTGAAGAGATTGGATTAATCATCACGATTGGAGAATGGATAATTCATACTGCTTGTATGCAGGCCAAGATCTGGCAGGATCAAGGTCTTCCAGCGTTACGTATCGCCGTCAATCTTTCTCCCTTACAATTCCGGCAACCTGATTTAATCAAACAAATCAGGAATGCACTAGACATAATGGAGCTTAGCCCCGACAAGCTGGAGCTCGAAATTACGGAAAGCGCCACCATGGAAGATATTGATAAAGCCATTGCAATCTTAGGCACATTCAACAATATGGGGCTTCATCTTAGCATTGATGACTTCGGGACAGGCTACTCTTCACTAAATTATTTGAAGCGCTTTCCGATTCACACTCTCAAGATTGACCAATCATTCATTCGTAATCTTGACACCAGCTTCGAAGACGCGGCCATTGTTAAATCAATTATTACTTTAGCGCATAGCTTGAGATTAAGTGTCGTTGCCGAAGGCGTTGAGACAAAAGAGCAATTTGATTATCTTGATAACCTTGGTTGCGATGAGATTCAAGGCTACTTATTCAGCCCTCCCGTCTCGGCAAATGAGTTTAGCAAGATGCTAAGCTCACCAACTGTTTTTTGTGTCGAATGATCCATCTACTTACCTAATGTTGCTCCAATCGATCATGCCGGAGCAAGTGACTGATTTTTTTAAATAGAATAAGCAAAGCAATATTCCATTGATTTTATCACGACAGTTTTTTTCATCATGACGAGGTAATGATCTCAAGCGTGGTTGCCCATCGAATTCCGATTGATCCAACACAGGTGGTATTTGAGGTGGTAATTCGAATGCAGTCTGGCGCGATTCTCGCGCAAGTTGCCTTGGTGCTGGAAGCAGGGCGGAGCAAGGATGAGTGTGGTCTTAAGCGCCACACAAGGACGGCGATGGTGGATTGAACACCGGGATTGGCGCTCCCTAGGGGTTTCGAACCCCTGTTCCCGCCGTGAGAGGGCGGTGTCCTAGGCCACTAGACGAAGGGAGCTGAATGACTGGCGTCTTGGAAGGAAAGTAGTATTATACGAATGTTATAAATACTTACAAGAGTTTGCGAACGTTCCTTGGAAGCAAGAAGCTCGAAATCCCAACCTATCGTTATTCCCCGCCCCGCCCATAACGTTTCGCGGGCCGATATCAGCCCCAACGCGGTCAAGGTGTTGTACCGGCTGCGCGACGCCGGCCATCGAGCCTGTCTGGTCGGCGGTGGGGTGCGCGATTTGCTGCTCGGCCGCGAGCCCAAGGATTTCGATATCGCCACCGACGCCCGGCCCGAGCAGGTTCATGCCCTCTTTCGCAATTGCCGGCTGATCGGCCGCCGTTTTCGGTTGGCTCACGTTCAATTCGGCCAGGAAATCATCGAAGTTGCCACTTTTCGTGCCTGCGGCGAAATCGGCGACGAGGGCGACGGTCCCGCCGTGGAACGAACCAAAGATGGCCGTATCCTCAGCGACAACGTCTACGGCAGCATCGAGGACGATGCTTGGCGGCGGGACTTCACCATCAACGCCCTGTATTACGATATCGCCGATTTCGCGGTGCTCGATTACGTGGGCGGCATGACCGATCTCGAAGCGGGTCTGATCCGGTTGATCGGCGATCCGGGCGAACGTTACCACGAGGACCCCGTGCGGATGCTGCGGGCCGTGCGGTTCGCCGCCAAGCTCGGGTTTCGGCTCGATCCCGCCACGGAGGCACCGCTACATCGCTTGGGCCATCTGCTGGAGCAGATTCCGCCCGCTCGCCTGTTCGACGAGATCCTCAAGTTGTTCATGAGCGGCAGCGCCATCCAGACCTTCGAGCTGCTGCGCCATTATCGCCTGTTCGGTTGGTTGTTCCCGGCGACCGAGCGTTGCCTGAACCGTCAGCAGCATCATTACCCCAAAACCCTGCTGGTGCACGCGCTGGCCAACACCGATCAACGCTTGGCCGAAGGCAAACCAGTCCATCCGGCCTTCCTGTTCGCCGCCCTGCTATGGGAGCCTTTTCGGGAACGGTTGCAACATCTCGAAGCGGAAGGGCTGGACGCGCACGAAGCTCAACAGGCTGCCGCCGAAGCGGTGGTCCAGGCGCAAATCCGCCATGCCTCCCTGCCACGTCGCTACAGTCTGCCGATGCGGGAAATCTGGGAGATGCAGCAGCGTTTGACTTGCATCACCGGCAAGCGCCCGCTGCGACTGTTGGTCCATCCCCGGTTTCGCGCCGCCTACGATTTTCTGCTGCTGCGGGGCGAGGCCGACGAATCCGCGAGGGAACTGGCCGATTGGTGGACCCGGTTGCTGGCACAGGATGAAAACGGACGGAACCGGATGACCCAAACGGCGACCCCAGCGAAAAAAAGCAAATCCCGCCGCCGGCGCAAGCCCCGCTCCGCCCGTAAGGACGCATCGGCCGCGCCGCCGGCACCAGAAGCCTGATTTCCGGCGACGAACGCATGCGGCCGGCACGAGCTTATATCGGCATCGGCGGCAACCTGGATGATCCGCTCCTCCAGATGCGCCGCGCGTTTCGGGCTTTGCGCGAACTCCCCGCCAGCCGCTGTGTGGCCTGTTCGCCGCTGTACCGCAGCGTGCCGGTCGGCGGTCCGTCGGGGCAGCCCGATTACCTCAACGCCGCCGCCGCCCTGGACACCACGCTCGCGCCGGACGAACTGCTGATTGCGCTGCAGGCCATCGAAACCGCGCAGGGACGAACTCGGACCGTGCGTTGGGGACCGCGCACTCTGGATCTGGATCTGTTGCTGTACGATCGACTCGTGCTTGACGAGTCACGCTTGACGCTGCCGCATCCCCGTTTGCACGAACGGGCGTTCGTACTGTATCCCCTGTACGATATTGCGCCGGATCTGGAAATCCCCGGCCACGGATTGTTGACCGATTTGCTCACAAAATTCCCGCAAACGGCCCTTGTCCGTCTGGACAGCGCCGAATAAGCGATTACGATACTCCCGCCGGTTTCCCCGACAGACTTTTCTCCTTCGAATTCGCCGCCGCCGTTGCCTTTCGCAAAATGGCGCGGCCTCAGTCAGAGCACGCCATGTACAAAGACGCACCGACCCGAAAGCCGATCACGGTTGCCACCTTGGCGAAGATGAAGCGCGACCGGGAGAAATTCACGGTTTTGACTGCTTACGACGCCAGCTTCTCGACGCTACTGGAAACAGCGGGCGTGGAAGTCTTGCTGGTCGGCGATTCGCTGGGCATGGTCGTCCAGGGCCAGCACACCACCGTGCCGGTCACGCTGGACGACATGATCTATCACACCCGCCTGGTGGCGCGTGGTCGCCAGACCGCCCTGCTGATGGCGGATATGCCGTTCGCCAGCTATGCCACGGTCGAACAAGCACTCCGTAACGCCGCCCGCCTGATGCAAGAAGGCGGCGCCCAAATGGTGAAGCTGGAGGGCGGCGGCTGGTTGGCGGAAACAGTGCGCCAACTCAGCCGCAACGGCATTCCGATCTGCGCTCACCTGGGCCTGTTGCCGCAATCGATCCACAAGCTGGGCGGTTATCGAGTACAAGGTCGAGAGGAGGCCGCCGCCCGCCAGATCATCGACGAGGCATTGGCCTTGCAAGACGCCGGGGCCGACGTGGCGCTGGTGGAATGCATCCCGGCCGAACTGGGGGCACGATTGGCCGAGGCACTGGCGATTCCAGTGATCGGTATCGGTGCCGGACCGGGCTGCGATGCCCAGGTTCTGGTCAGCTACGACATGTTGGGCATCACGCCCGGCCGCCGGCCGAAGTTTTCCAAGGACTTCCTGACCGGTCGCGACAGCTTGCAAGCGGCGGTGGAAGCCTACGTACAGGCTGTCAAGAGCGGCGAATTCCCCGGCCCCGAGCACTGCCTCGCCTGATTCCCCAAGAGCGCGTGCCATGCAAAAAACCGTACATACCATTGCCGAGTTGCGCGCCCGGATCGCGACCTGGAAACAGGCTGGCGAGCGGGTGGCGTTCGTGCCGACCATGGGCAACCTGCACCGTGGCCATATCCATCTGGTCGAGCGTGCCCGCGAATTGGCGCCGCGCACCGTTGCCAGCATTTTCGTCAACCCGATGCAATTCGGCGCCAACGAAGACTATGCCGGTTATCCCCGCACCCTGGAGGACGACAGCCGCCAGTTGGAAGCGGTCGGATTGGATCTACTGTTCGCGCCCAAGCTGACGGAAATCTACCCGCGCCCGCTGACGGACATGGCTCAAGTGACGGTGCCGGAGCTGTCCGCAATCCTATGCGGAGTCAGCCGACCGATTCATTTCAGTGGCGTCACCACGATCGTAGCCAAGCTGTTCAACATGGTGCAGCCGGACGTGGCGGTGTTCGGCGAGAAGGATTGGCAGCAACTGGTCATCATCCGCCGGATGGTAGCCGACCTCGACTTTCCGGTTGAAATCGTCGGTGTGCCAACCGTGCGGGAATCCGACGGACTGGCGCTGAGTTCGCGCAACGGTTATTTGTCGGCCGAGGAACGGGTGATGGCTCCAGCGCTGTACGCGACCTTGCGGGCGACGGCGGAGCAGCTGCGGGCAGGTGAACGGGATTGTTCGGTGCTGGAGGCAGCGGCGAAGACACAGTTGGAGGCGGCCGGCTTCCGTCCAGACTACTTCGAGATCCGCTGTTCCGACACCTTGCGGAAACCAACTCCGGGGGATGTCGATTTACGAATCTTCGCGGCGGCTTGGCTGGGCCGAGCTCGGCTGATTGACAATCTGGCGGTGGTGCTGGATTAGAGCGGTCAACCCGTGTTTATCCCGCGCTTCCATGGGTGCTGATGACTTGATGACTGGGCCGGCGAGTTCTGGCCCCTGCGCCAACCGGCATGCTGGGCGCTATGGGCGGGACTGATTCCCCCGGCTGTCTGGCTATGGAGCCTATGGGCAGCGCCTGAATCGACTTGCGGATTGCTTTCCAGCCCTGTTGGAGCGGTTCCGCGAGACGGGGGAGACGGCGTCGTTCGCCGGGTTGGTCGACGCCATGCCGGTGATCCCGCCCGGCAGGGGCGCCGCTGCAACGCCAAAGTCACCCCCGAGCTGGCCAGCAGTACTGCCCGACCCAACACCGGTATGACCACGGCGTGAAGGTCCATGTGGTCGGCGACTTTCAGCCCGGCACGCTGCCGAGTTCGCGCTTCATCGGTCTCGCGCCGTCTCGCGGGTACGTCAACCCATCGAGTCCTTCTTCAATTGGATCGAGGAGAAAACCAGCATTGAGATGGCCAGCAAGGTGCGTTCTTCCCAGGGTCTTCTCGTCCATGTCTTCGGGCGCCTGGCCGCCGCTATGTTTATGCACAATGTCTTGCCACAAAGCACTTAATTCGCATTGAAGGCGCTATCTTCATCGCTCCAGTAAATGATCGTTCCACGTTTAATCAACATCGTGAACGTTTGAACTAACCGACCGCACCAACTAACGCGACACCCAGCCCCCACAAACCGGAAATACTTGGCCGACGAAGCAATTTGCCGCCTCGCTACACAAGTACGCGACGAATTCCGCATCTTCTCTTGCCGATACAAGCCGCCCGAGTGGGACCTCACGCTTCAATCTGTCCTGAAAGCGCGGATTTGCCTGAACTTCAGCAGGGAAGTACGTGGGGTTGTCGACGAAATTCTGTGCGATGGCATTGACTTGGATGTTTTGGTGGGCAACCTCAACTCCCACGGCTTGAACATAGGAAAGCTGGGCTCCTCTGGCCGCGCTATAAGTCGAAGCTCTGCGCATGCCGCGTAGCGCTGACGCGCTTCCGATGACGACCACTTTGCCTCGACCGCGTTCAAGCATTCCCGGTAGAACCGCTTGCAAAAGCTTAGGCAGAGGATCGACCAATGCTGCAAACACTTCGCGCCACTCGGTATCCAATACTTCTAATGCAGGTGTACTCGGCGCGGGCAGCGCTAGGTTGGCGATGAGCACATCAATGGGTCCAGCAGAGGCGATGATACTTGCCGGGGCGGTTGGCTCTGACAGTGGTGCCCGGCTTGCGACAATATCCGCACCGTGCTCAGCCAACACCTCGCAAAGTGTTGGCCCCATGAAATCGGTTGCTTGCGTAACGAGAATTCGCCTACCGGTAAGTGTCTTCGTCATAAGTGTAATCTCATCGTTCAAGTGCGACGTCTAACGGAGCGGCGGGAAGCCGCAAGAGTGGAAAAGCCGAAGGTTTTGACAGCCGATGTCGGCTTGATCCGCGTGGTTGTGCGGCACGGAGCGCCAAGCAACCACGCGGATTGGAATCCGCCGACCCCTTTCGCGGGCGCAAAGAGTTCGCGATGCGGGGCGTTCTGCGGCAAACTTGAAGCGCGGTGGAAAATTTGTCCGACAGCAACGCTTTGGTTAGAGATCACTATTTAATTAATTTTCTTGGTTCAAGTGTTTTCGCCGTAAAGCCATTTTCACCTTGATCAACAATAGCTGTGCCAAAAAAAATACTCAGGGCTGTACCAGCGCCGATGCTTTGCAACTCCATCAAGAACGAACCGATAGCTGAGTTGTCGTTCAATATCTTTTTACTGCATGTGAAAACATATCTGCGGTTGGCATCCAATCATATAGATATCGACACTCATCGAGAACTAACATATCCATAAACATCGGCGTGTCTTTTTGCTTTTATAACTCCAGCGCTTTGTTTCACTAATGTTTACATGATACGGAACAGCAACTTGGCGGAATAATGCTTCAATTATTTGATGAAATAAGACTAGATCACAAAATTGATGGAAGCTCCATATATTGTGATTGTCATATAGTTTTTTTTATGGTTTCCGACCAATAATTCTCTTGGCCACTGCCTTCAGATAGCAGATAAGAAGTTAACACGTAAGTATTGATTAGTTCCTTTTTATTTCCTGAAACATCTAATTGGGATAGGAACTGCTCTGAAAACCTGGAGAATTCATCATCCTCAAATACAATGTTTGGATAGTTAGAATCTTTCCCGTTTAACTCCTTGTCTAATGCAGCTAATGACCACAATATAGGACATAGATCTGAGTCTACAATAACATCGCCACCGCTGCCTTCGTCATCAAAATGAAAAAATCTACATTTTAGCTCTCTTAGCAGAACACTTCCTTCTACATTAAAAAAATTTCTTATACGGAAAATTATTTTTTGGAAACCTGTTGTAAGGCGAGATTAAGCTAGCATGATCAATTAATAGACGAGTAACAAACTGGCCATAATAATAATCTAAATCATCTAATACTACCTTATGCCAGCTTTCATGATTAAATCCATGCGAAACAGGGCCTTCATTAAGGCCGCTTCCTGAATTTCTATCTTCAAGAAATTGTTTTGGATAAAGATAACACGAAACAAGCTTTGCAATTAGCGAGCGGCCTGATTTATCTTGTTCCTCTGTGGGCAAAGAAAAAATTTGTTATTAAAACACCGGGAGAGTTAAGCGCGTGCCTCGCGAAAACTCTAGTCAAAGCACTCAGTGTTTTTTTGTTTTCTGTTTCTGCTTGGCAGAGGGCCGCAAAAATCGAGATATATAACGTCAAATTTTTGTGGTGATGCTTCAATGAAGTTGTCGAGTCCACCATTTATTATCTTAATAAATGGGAATTCAGAGTTTAGTGCAGAAAACAACCGCATCTGAATAAGTCGAATTTTCTGACTCAAAATGCCCAGATGTTTTCAGGAAGCACTCCAGCTTGACTAAATACCCTTAGGTCATTTTCTGGATTTGGGCCAGATAGATAAGCGATTTTTTAGATTAGCAGATGATCTGGTTTGGACAATAGAATCGTAGAATGACTCCCACCTTTCTATAGTTTGATCAGAAAGCTGATAAGCAATATGTTTATCGTATGGATTTCCATGTTGTACAAGATGATCCCTAACATCTCTTACATATGAGCGGCGCGTGAGTGTTGATTCAAGCCGTTTTTTTCGTAAGGATTTTTTATAGCGTGATCTATTACAAGTGCCCTAGCCATATTTTTCTCAGATTCTGTGTATGACTTCATTTTCTCTCTCTAATGGGATAACGGAAAAGCTGAAAGATTTGACAGCCGATGCCAGCTTGATTATACAGCTCAATATATTCTGTACCATGGCAAGACATACGAAAGACGAAAGCTGCTTACCATGAATCAGATCCTTCAAATAGCGCTCAACTTTGCGTTGCATTTGATGCCACTTCATCCAACCAAATATCAGCAACTAATTGATTAAGCTCGCTCACTGCCCATGTTGGCTAAATCGCCTAGCAGAGACATCTGGATTCACCTCACGTTTTTCCGATCAGAGGCGCTTACAGCATCCTGCTCAATACTGTCCTGATCTCAGAAATCAGCCGCAACCGCTTCATTCAGTTCGGAAATTCATGAAGTTATCGTGACAAACCCCACTGTTACAATGCAATCCCGGTTATTCTTGGAGAGTCTAAAAAAAACCGAAGTAGAAACAGGACATGCTTTCAGCTAACAATCTGGAAAAAAATGACAAAATAAAGCACTTTTAGTCACAAAAAATAAAACAAACCAGTATCCATCAGGGCTGGTCGATGCGGTGATCAGGCTCGTCGAGAGGCGGAAACACACCTGTCTTGGGGTAAAATCGCGTCACACTTCAACCTGAATCAGCCATTCACCCCCGATGACCACCTTCCTCGACCAACTCAAGCGCCGGCGTACCTTCGCCATCATCTCCCACCCCGACGCCGGCAAGACCACCCTCACCGAAAAACTGCTGCTGTTCGGCGGCGCGATCCAGATGGCCGGCACGGTCAAGGGTCGCAAGGCCACCCGTCACGCCACCAGCGACTGGATGGCACTGGAACAGCAACGCGGCATCTCGGTGACTTCCTCGGTGATGCAGTTCCCCTACCGCGACCGCATCGTCAACCTGCTCGACACCCCCGGCCACGAAGACTTCTCCGAAGACACCTATCGCACCCTGACCGCCGTGGACTCGGCGCTGATGGTGATCGACTGCGCCCGAGGCGTCGAGGAACGCACCATCAAGCTGATGGAAGTCTGCCGCCTGCGCGATACCCCGATCTTCACCTTCATCAACAAGCTGGATCGGGACGGCCGCGAACCGATCGAGTTATTGGATGAAGTCGAGAACATCCTCAAGATCCGCTGCGCGCCGATCACCTGGCCCATCGGCATGGGCCGGGAACTCAAGGGTGTCTATCACCTCGACCAGGATTTCATCCACTTCTACGACCCCTCGCGCGACGGCCGCATCAACACCGGCCACACTATCCAGGGTCTCGACACCCCGGCGGTGGATCAGGAATTGGGCGCGGACCGGGCCAACGCCCTGCGCGAGGAAATCGAACTGGTGCGCGGCGCCAGCCACGCCTTCGACTTCGACGACTACCGCGCCGGCCGGCTGACCCCGGTGTTCTTCGGTTCGGCGCTGACCAATTTCGGCGTCCAGGAAATGCTGGACGGCTTCGTCGAAAATGCCCCTCCGCCGCGCCCCTCCGCCGCCGCCAGCCGCGAAATCACGCCCGAAGAGGACGCATTCACCGGCTTCGTGTTCAAGATTCAGGCGAACATGGACCCGCAGCACCGCGACCGCATCGCCTTCCTGCGGGTCTGCTCCGGCACCTACCAGCCTGGCATGAAACTCCGCCATGTTCGGCTGGGCCGCGAGGTCAAGATCGCCGATGCCCTTACCTTCATGGCCGCCGAACGCGAGCATGCCGATGCCGCCTATCCGGGCGACATCATTGGCCTGCACAACCACGGCACCATCCGTATCGGCGACACCTTCACCCAGGGCGAGGATCTCACCTTTACCGGCATTCCCGACTTCGCCCCGGAACTGTTCCGTCGCGCCCGATTGCGCGATCCCTTGAAGATGAAGGCGCTGCAAAAGGGTCTCGAACAACTCTGCGAGGAAGGCGCGACCCAGCTATTTCGGCCGCTCAACAGCAACGACCTGATTCTGGGCGCGGTCGGTGTGTTGCAATTCGACGTGGCCGCTTTCCGCTTGCGCAGCGAATACGGCGTCGAATGCGGCTTCGAGAACGTCAATGTCACCACCGCTCGCTGGGTGAGCTGCGCCGACGCCAAGCGCTTCGAGGAGTTCAAAACCAAGCTCCACGATAATCTGGCATTGGATCATCACGGCGAGCTGGTTTACATCGCCCCCAGCCGGGTCAACCTGCAACTGACGCAGGAGCGCTGGCCGGAAGTGCGTTTCGCCGCCACCCGCGAACACGGGCGACATTGAAGATGCGTCTTGTCCTGCAACGCCTGACCCGATTTCTCTGCCGCTGGCTGTTCCGGGTCGAACTACGCGGCTGGGAGCACTATCCCCACCATGAACCCCGCCTGCTGATCGTCGCCAACCATGTGTCCTATCTGGACGGCATGCTGCTGGCGGCATTCCTGCCGGATCTGCCGGTTTTCGTCATCAACACTCATGTCGCCCGTCAATGGTGGGTCAAGCCGTTCATCGCCATCACCCGCCACATCAGCGTCGATCCCACCACCCCGCATTATTTGAAAACGCTGATCCAGCACATCCAGGCCGGCGAACGGGTGGCGGTGTTCCCCGAGGGACGGCTCAGCCTGACCGGCGCGCTGATGAAAATTTACGAGGGACCGGCGCTGGCCGCCGACAAGGCTGACGCCGCCCTGCTGCCGGTGTACATCGAAGGCGCGCAATACAGTCTGCTGTCGCGGCTGGGCGGTATTGCCCGCCGCCGCCTGTTCCCGCGCATCCGCCTGACCATGTTGCCGCCGCGCCGATTGAGCGCGCCTCCCGGCGCCAGCCGCGTCCGCCGCCAACAGCTTGGCCGGCAACTGGACGAGTTGATGGTCGAACTGGCCTACGTCGGGATGAACATCGATCAGCCCTTGTTCCTGGCACTGCTGGAAGCCCGCGAGCGGCACGGCGACAGTCGCATCGTGCTGGAAGATGCCCAGCGGCAATGTCTCGATTATCGCGCCTTGCTGACACGCGCCTTCATCCTCGCCGAACTGCTGGAGTCGGATTGCGCGGGACAACGCAACGTCGGTCTGCTGCTGCCGAACGCCGCCGCCGCAGTCGTCGCCATCCTGGGCCTGCATCTGCGGGGACAGGTGCCAGTGCTCCTCAACTTCACCGCCGGGAGCCACGACCTGCTCGCCGCCTGCCGTACCGCCCAAGTACGGACGGTCTGCACCTCGCGAGCCTTTGTCGCCACCGCCAATCTGGATGCGCACATTGCCGCGCTGGCGGCACAGGTTACGGTGCTGTTTCTAGAGGACTTGCAGCCACGGGCNACNCTGCCGACACGGCTGCGCGGTCTGCTACGGGCGCGGCTACCGACCCGGAGTTTTCGGCGCATGGCGGGGACGGTGCGGGCCGACGATCCGGCGGTGATCCTGTTCACCTCCGGTTCCGAGCGGGAACCCAAGGGCGTGGTGCTGAGCCATCGCAACCTGCTGGCCAACGTCGCTCAGGTCCGCGCCGTGTTCGACATCACGCCGCGCGACGTGGTCCTGAACACCCTACCGCTGTTCCACGCCTTCGGCCTGACCGCCGCCACCTTGACCCCGCTGCTGCTGGGAACCCGGCTAATCCTTTACCCCTCACCGCTGCACTACCACGTCATTCCCGAACTGGCCTACGAACGCCATGTGACGGTACTGTTCGGCACCAACACCTTTCTGATGGGCTACGGTCGCCACGCCGACCCTTACGATTTCTTCAACGTGCGGCTGGTGGTGATGGGCGCGGAAGCCTTGCGCGAGGAAACCCAACGACTGTGGGCCGAGAAATTCGGTATCCGCATCAACGAGGGTTACGGTCTGACCGAGACTAGCCCGGTGCTGGCCGTCAACAACCGCCGCCACCATCGCAACGGCACGGTCGGCAAACTGTTGCCCGGCATCGAGCACTCCATGGAAACAGTGGAGGGTATCGCCGACGGGGGCTTGTTATGCGTGCGGGGAGCGAACGTCATGCTGGGCTATCTGTTGCCTGAACAGCCGGGCCAGTTGTACCCGCCGCGCACCGAACGCGGCTTGGGTTGGCACGATACCGGCGATATCGCGCGGATCGACGCCGACGGTTTTGTGATCATTCTCGGCCGGATCAAGCGCTTCGCCAAGCTGGGCGGCGAGCAAATTTCGCTGGCCACGGTTGAGCAATTGGCCGCCAACTGCTGGCCCGAGCATCAACACGCCGCCCTCAGCCGACCGGACCCGGTCAAGGGTGAGCGCATCATACTGCTCAGTACTCGCCAAGATACCGATCGCCAGGAATTGATCGAGGCCGCGCGGCGCATGGGCCTGAGCGAGTTGTACATTCCCCGCCAGGTGTTGACGGTACCGGAAATCCCATTACTAGGTTCCGGCAAGCCCGATTATCCGGGCCTCCGCCGGCTGGCGGAAGATGTAATGGCATAGGCAATTTGGGCGTGATGATGGGGTGAACAACCGCGATGTCGAAGCCATGCAGCGGCTGCTCATCGAGTTTTTCCTGAAAAGCGGGCGAGCTCTAGCGAACTGTCGAGGTAAGGTTATACTTGTGACAGAAGTCCCGTTAATAGCACGGCCACAAGGGATGGGGTGGATGCTGTCCAGCCAGTAGATTTGCCGTGTCAACCGAACCGTGCTTCGTAGCGACAGGTGCTTTCCAGAGGGACGATGAGATTGGTGGGGTTTTCAGGGTGGCGAGGCCGCGAAGAATGTTATGTTTCTAGAAAATACCAGCAAGATCAAGTGATTACTGTCAACCATCATAAATCCGGGTAGATATACAGAAACTGTACAATTACTTGTTATGCCCAATAAGAGTCATGGAGATATTTAAAGAATTACATGAAATAACCGAGCCTGATCCAAGGACTCATATGTTTCATATATATGATCAATCCTTGGGGGACTTCAGAGAACGTGAAATTTCTGACGTCCATAGAAAACTAATGGAGATTAATTTAAACGAGCATGTTCCAGATGCAATTAAAACGCACTTCGTTACCTCAAAGCATCTCGTTCTTTATTCATGGTTTGTGTATAGATTTATCCCTGTTGCGGAGTTTCATGCTATAGCATCCTTAGAATACGCATTAAAGATAAAAACAGGTAAAAAGAAATGGGGGTTAAAAAGGCTTTTAGCTCATGCGGTAAAAGAAGGCTGGGTAATGGATAATGATTTTTTATATTCACCGACAAAATCTTGAGCGAGACAAGGCCCATGCTGAACAGCTAAAGGGGTTTCTCAATATAGAGCCTCAGGCAGGTATCCCTGAAGAGGGGCGATACACCTCTGTTCTTGTTGAGTCTCTTCCTTATCTGAGAAACGTGTACGCACATGGTAGTAATACAATTGCCCCTCAAGGATATTTAACCTTAATAATATGTGCAGAGTTTATAAACAAGATATTCAAGGCATAAAAAAGGCAAATCAACACGGACTACAAAAGCCGCTACGCGTCTTTTACATCCGGTTATTTGCGATGTTAAGCAGTGACCGAATCTATTCACACCCATAAGGAGATTTCCCGAAATGGACATCCCACGGATATTCAATATCACTGAAAGTGCTCACCGCATCCACAACCCGATCACACCCGAAAAGCTCGCCATTCTCGGCGCAGCGCTGCGTCTGGAATCGGGGACCCGAGTGCTCGACCTCGGTAGCGGTTCGGGCGAGATGCTGTGCACCTGGGCACGCGATCACGGTGTCATCGGCACCGGCATCGACATGAGCCAATTGTTCACCGAGCAAGCGAAACGCCGTGCTGTAGAACTTGGCGTCGCCCATCAAGTTACGTTCATCCATGGCGATGCGGCCGGCTACGTCTCTGACGAGAAGGTCGATGTTGCAGCTTGTGTCGGTGCTACTTGGATCGGCGGGGGAGTCGCCGGCACGATCGAGCTCCTGGCGTGGAGCCTGCGCACCGGAGGGATCATCCTCATCGGCGAGCCTTACTGGCGACAGTTACCGCCGACGGAAGAGGTTGCCAAGGGATGTCTTGCCCACTCGATCTCCGACTTTCTCATGCTTCCAGAACTTCTCGCCTCTTTCGGCCACCTTGGCTACGACGTCGTGGAAATGGTTCTGGCTGACCAAGACGGCTGGGATCGATACGAGGCGGCCAAGTGGCTCACCATGCGCCGATGGCTTGAAGACAATCCCAACGACGAACTCGCGAAAGAGGTTCGAGCCCAACTGACCTCGGAACCCGAGCGCTACGCCGCTTATACGCGTGAATACCTGGGCTGGGGCGTGTTCGCGCTGATGCCGCGTTGATGAGGGAATTACCGGACGACTCAGAAAGTGGGGAAATCCAATCATACTTAACAACTCATCCGAGCCGACACCACTTCGCGGCGCGGCTTAATTCAGGCGTAATGCGGCACACCGACCCTATGATTCAACTTCGACCATATTCCCCAACAGACACTGACGCTATTGCAGCGGTGATCCTGCCGATTCAGCAGCATGAATTTGGCATACCAATCACGATAGAGGCGCAGCCGGATCTACGAAACGTTCAAGAGTTCTACCAACACGGGAGCGGCAACTTCTGGGTTGCAGAGGTCGAGGGTCGCATCGTCGGAACCATTGCCCTCCTCGATATTGGTAATGGCGATGCCGCGCTGCGAAAGATGTTCGTCTCGGAGCCATTTCGCGGAAAGGAGCACGGGGTGGCGCAACGCCTACTCCAAGAGTTGCTGAAGTGGGCCGGAGAGAAGCAACTCAGGCGCATCTATCTCGGCACCACGGAGCAGTTCCTTGCCGCACACAGGTTCTATGAGAAGAACGGCTTTCTCCAAATCGCGAAATCAGACCTACCTGACTCGTTCCCGGTCATGTCGGTAGACACCAAGTTCTACTGCCTGTCACTGCAAACCGCCGCCTAACATCAAACCACATGGTTGCTTGGCGCTCCACGCCGCACAACCACGCGGATCAAGTCGACATCGGCCGTCAAAGCCTTCGACTTTTCCATCCTCGCGGCTTATCCGCCGCCCCGTTATATGTAGAAAGAAATGGAAACGGAATCCAAGAAATCGCTAGAAGATGCAGCCTCAGATAAGAACCATGAGGCCTACGGGCGTGGTGTCAAGCTATTTGAACAAGGCCTCTATAGCTTGGCAAAAAATGAGTTTAAAGCAGCACTTGATTACTGGCCAGAAGATCATCAAGCTTGGATGGCACTCGGTAACTGCTTTGATGAAATGAAAAAAACCCATAAGAGCGGAGAAGTGTTTCAGAAAAGCACTAATATTTTGTTCCGAACAAGAAAGATCAGGGGGCATTTGGAAATCCCTGCCCTCGAAATACCCAGGACGTGCCCATCCATCAAGAACACCATCGTCACGAGGTTGATCGAAATGAAAGTCGAATTTCTGGTTGAAAATGTGAAATGCGGCGGCTGCGCCAGCGCGATTCAAACCGGCTTGAGCCAGGATGCCCGCGTCAAGGCAGTCGCGGTGGACGTGCCGACCGGCCGGGTGAGTGTGGAAACCGAAGGGGATATCGGAGCGGAACTGCGCGCGGCGCTGCAAGCGCTGGGGTATCCCGAAAAAACCGCTTGAAGAACGAAACGGCGGGAAGCAAGGCGGCCTCCGTGCCGCGGCAAATAGGATCTCGCGATTAGAAACGGGTACCGATGTTGATGCCGACCACCCAGGGATCGATCTCCACGGTACCGAGACTGACGCCGTTCAGTTTGGCCTTGGTGTCGATGTCCATATAGCTGACGACGCCGTTGACGAACCAGTTCGGCGCCACGTCGATATCGACGCCCAATTCCCCCGCCAGACCCCAGGACGGATCCAGCGAAAGGCTGGTGCCGGATAAGGCGCCGGTGGTGTCTTCGTTGAAGAAAAAGGTGTAGTTCAAACCGATGCCGGCATACGGGCGGATGTTGCTGGTCGGCATGAAGTGATATTGCACGAAGAGCGTCGGTGGCAACTGTAAGGTATCTGCGACCTTGCCGGCGCCCGTCAGTTCGATGTCGTGCCTGAACGGTAGGGCGAGGAGCAGTTCGATACCGATGTTGGGATTCACCATGTAGGTGAAGTTGAAACCCAGACTGTAACCGTCGTCCACATCGATATTGACGCCGGGCTGGCCCAGGAGATTGGTCAGGTTATCCGATTTGGGAAACACTCCCCAGATACCGGCCCGGGCCACCCAGTCGCCCGCCTCGTAAGCCCGCGCCGCCGCACCCGCCAGAAAAGCGCCCGCCAGGCCGCCGCCACCGCGCTTTTAACCAGTTTCGAAGACATGATGCGTTTCCTATTGTTATTGAACCGATGGTGTATGTGAATGGCGAATAAAAAACTGTATTACAGCAAGGTTATTGTGTGCTATTCACAACACTTTCGTCAAAAAAAAATGAGGTGTATCAATCAAGAAAAGCAATGTGTCTATCCCTCGTCCAGGGGAGGCAGTGTCTGCATGACCTCCTCGAAAGTGGTCAGACCGGCGGCGATCTGACTAGCGGCGCTGACCCTTAGCGGGCGCATGCCCTGTTCGAAGGCGCCGCGCCGCACGAGCTCCTCGTCCGTTTCAGCCCGCAACAAGCGGCGTAGTTCCGGCGTCACCATCAGTAGTTCGTATAAACCCACGCGACCCAGATAACCGGTCTTGCGGCATTCCGAGCAACCTTGCGGCACGCCGACGGTATCGGGTTTCGGCAACGGCCAGGGCCGGACCAGCGCTTCCCACAGCCCGTCTTCGATCTGGCCACTCGTCTTGCAATACGGGCAAAGCGTGCGCACCAAGCGTTGCGCCATGACGCCGATCAGCACGTTTTGGATCAGGTAATACGGTACGCCCAGGTCGAGCAGGCGGGTCACCGCCGAGATGGCGTCGTTAGTATGCAGGGTGGACAGCACCAGATGTCCGGTCAGCGCCGCCTGCACCGCCATCTCCGCAGTGGCCAGGTCGCGGATTTCGCCGACCATGATGATGTCGGGATCTTGCCGCAGCAGGGTGCGAATGCCTTGTTCGAAGGTCAGATCGATGGCCGGCTGTACCTGCATCTGATTGAGTTCCGGCACGATCATTTCGATGGGGTCCTCAACCGTGCAGACATTGACCTCCGGAACCGCCAACTGCTTGAGCGTGGTGTACAGGGTGGTGGTCTTGCCGGAGCCGGTCGGACCGGTCACCAGCACGATGCCATGCGGCCGGGCGATCATCTTGCGCCACACTGCCTCCTCGGTCGGTGCAAAGCCAAGCTGGCTGAAACCCTTGGTCACGGTATCCGGATCGAAAATGCGCAGCACGCATTTTTCGCCGAAGGCGGTGGGCATGGTGGATAGCCGCAGTTCGACTTCCCGACCGGCCGGGGTGCGGGTCTTGATGCGGCCGTCCTGCGGGCGGCGTTTTTCGGCCACATCCATCCGTCCCAGGATCTTGATGCGGCTGGTGACCGCGCTCATCACCACCGGCGGCAACTGGTAGATCGCGTTCAGCACGCCGTCGATGCGAAAGCGGATATGGCCCTGCTCGCGACGCGGTTCCAGATGAATGTCGCTGGCACGCTGGGCGAAGGCGTATTGCAATAGCCAGTCCACGATTTGCACGATCGGCCGTTCGTCGGCGCTCATCTCGCCGCGCCGGCCCAGTTCCAGCAACTGCTCGAAATTGAGGATGCCAGAAGCCGGTTCCAGCGACCCTTGCATCGCGCCTCGCACCGAGCGCGATACGCCGTAGAATTCCATCTGATAGCGGTTGATATCCAGCGGGCTGGCGATGACCCGCTCGATCTCCTTACGCAGGGTCTGCCGCAGGATATCCTGCCACTCGGTCAGATACGGTTCGGTGGTGGCGAACACGACTCGGGTCGCGTCCACCGCGACCGGCAGGATCTGGTAGCGAGCGGCGTACTCGTAGGACACGAATGGCAGTAGGCGCTCGACGGCGGCGATGTCCAGTTTGAGGGGATCGATGCGCAGGTACGGGAGTCCGACCTTGCCGGCCAGCCACTCGGTCAGCAACTCCAGGCTCAACACCCGATGCGGCGGCCGGATTTGATGCAATTGCTTGTTGGCAATCACCACCAGCGGATGCAGCTCGTCACCCTCCGGTCGGGCGCCCAGTCCGGCCCGATCGGCGTCCGCCTTGGCCAACAGCCCATCAGCCACCAGTTCGCTGAGCACTTCCTTGAGGCCCAGCCGATGCGGTGGGACGCGCGGCCGGGACGAGGGACCGGATTGGGGATCGGCGTTCGAGGTGGGACGGGAAACCGGCGTGGTGAAATCCAGGGGACTCATGATAGTGTTTCCAATTTGGCGTAGGCCACCACCAACCATTTGGCGCCGCCCGATGCCGGAAAATCGATCCGTGCCCGAGCGTGGTAGCCGGCACCTTCGACTTCCAGCACCACGCCGTCGCCGAAACGGGCGTGACGCACCCGTTGCCGGGGTCGCAGACCGGTGGGAGTGGTATCGATCCGAGGTATTGGCGGCGGGATCTTCTTTTCCGGCCGCTTGGCGCGGGCGCGTACGTCGCGGGTCAGTTCCTCGGGAATTTCATCGACGAAGCGCGAGGGAGGTGGATAGTTTTCGCGGCCGTACCAGGTGCGTCGCTCGGCGTGGGACACGTACAATTGGCGGCGGGCGCGGGTGATCCCGACATAAGCCAGTCGCCGTTCCTCCTCCAACTGGCGCGTTTCGGCGATCGAGCGGCTGTGCGGGAACAGACCTTCTTCCATCCCCACCAGGAACACCAGCGGGAATTCCAGGCCCTTGGCCATGTGCAGCGTCATCAACTGCACGCAGTCCTCGCCGGCCGCGCCCTGTCCCTGACCGGATTCCAGGGCGGCGTGTGCCAGAAAGGCGTTCAGCCAGTCCGGCTCGGTCGGGTCGGCGCCGACCACGACCGGGTCGGTGTTGGCGGTGAAATCGGCGCTGGCCTTGATCAGTTCTTCCAGGTTCTCGGCCCGCATTTCGCCTTTGTCGGCCTTGTCCTGCTCGTACATCGCCAACAAGCCGCTATGGGTGACGATATGTTCCATTCGGCCGGGTAGCGACCGGTCGCGGCTGTCACGATCCAGCGCCTCAACCAAGAGCAGGAAACCGCGCACGGCGTTGGCGGCCCGTCCGCTCAGCCCGCCCGCCGTCAGCAAGCCCGCCGCGGTTCGCCACAGCGAATCGCCCTGGGCGCGCGCGGTTTCACGCAGCAGATCCAGGGTTCGCCCGCCGATGCCGCGCGCCGGGACATTGACCACTCGTTCGAAGGACGGATCGTCGTCGCGATTGGCGACCAGCCGCAGATAGGCTAGGGCGTCCTTGATCTCGGCTCGCTCGAAGAAGCGCAGCCCGCCGTAGATGCGGTAGGGCATCGCCATTCCGATCAGCGTTTCCTCGAACAGCCGCGACTGGGCGTTGGAGCGGTACAAGATCGCCGCGTCGCGGTAGCGGCCACCCGTCTCCATCCACTGACGAATACGCCCGGCGACGAAACGCGCCTCGTCCACTTCATTCAGGGCGTTGTAGATCTGGATCGGTTCGCCGTCGGCGTCGGCGGTCCACAGGTTCTTGCCCAGCCGAGCGGTGTTTTGCGCGATCAGGGCGTTGGCGGCCTTCAGAATGTTGTGCGTGGAGCGGTAGTTCTGCTCCAGCCGGATGGTGGTGGTACCGGGGAAGTCGTCGGCGAAGCGTTGAATATTCTCGACCTTCGATCCTCGCCAGCCGTAGACGCATTGGTCGTCGTCGCCGACGATGAACACGTCGCCTCGGCCGTCGCCCAGCAGCCGTACCCATCGGTATTGGATGGTGTTGGTGTCCTGGAACTCATCCACCAGCACATGCTGGAACCGCTCCCGATAATGGGCCAGCAATTCCGGGTTGTCGCGCCACAGTTCGTAGGCGCGCAGCAGCAGCTCGCCGAAATCCACCAGCCCGCCGCGTTCGCATTCCTGCTGGTAGACGGTGTAGATGCGCTGGTACTGGCGCTGGACCGGATCGTCGCCGGCCAGATCGGCCGGGCGTTGACCTTCGTCCTTGCAACGGTTGACGAAGCCGGCGGCCTGCGACGGCGGCCATTTTTTTTTCGTCCAGATTCAGGTCGCGCAGCACCCGTTTCATCAACCGGGTCTGATCGTCGCTGTCGAGGATCTGGAAGGCGCGCGGCAACCGGGCTTCCTGCCAGTGCTGGCGCAGCAGACGGTGGGCGATACCGTGAAAGGTGCCGATCCAAAGCCCGCCAACCGCTTGATCCATCTGCTCCTCGACCCGGCCGCGCATTTCGGTGGCGGCCTTGTTGGTGAAGGTCACCGCCAGGATCGACCAGGGCGAGGCGTGTTCCACCGCCAGCAGCCAGGCGATGCGCCGGGTCAGTACCCGGGTTTTGCCGCTGCCGGCCCCGGCCAGCACCCGCAAGGGACCCGGCGGCGCCGTGACCGCCGCGCGCTGGGGTTCGTTGAGATCGTCGAGTATCCAGGAAATGTCCATGGTCGGCGATTCTAGCAAAACCAGGCGATCCTGATTGCTATGCTACAGTCTCAATATTGTTTTAGGTTTTTGGTACGATCCGGCCGTCATCGACTACAAACACCCGCGTTCTTCAACTGACGAAAAGTGCTGCACGCATGAAAATCACGATTTTTGGTTCCGGCTATGTCGGGCTGGTCACTGGCGCCTGCTTTGCCGAGGTGGGCAACGACGTGCTGTGCGTGGATGTGGACCCGCGCAAGGTCGAAATGCTGCAACGGGGCGAAATTCCCATCCACGAACCAGGCCTCGATGAGGTGGTGCAACGCAACAGCGCCGCCGGCCGGCTGCGGTTCACCACCGATGTGGCCGAAGGCGTCGCTCACGGCCTGTTCCAGTTCATCGCCGTCGGCACCCCGCCCGACGAGGACGGTTCCGCCGACTTGCAGCACGTACGCGCCGTGGCCCGTTCCATCGGCCAGCACCTGGAGGAGTATCGGGTGGTGGTCAACAAATCCACCGTGCCGGTGGGCACCGCCGGCGTGGTGTATGAAACCATCGCCGCCGTGCTGGCCGAACGCGGCCGGGACATTCCGTTTTCGGTGGTTTCCAACCCGGAATTCCTCAAGGAAGGCGCGGCGATCCAGGATTTCATGCGCCCAGACCGCATCATCGTCGGCAGCGACGATCATCGCGCCACCGTGCAGTTGCGCAACCTGTACGCGCCGTTCAACCGCAACCGCGACCGACTGATCGAGATGGACGTGCGTTCGGCCGAGCTGAGCAAATACGCCGCCAACGCCATGCTCGCCACCAAGATCAGCTTCATGAACGAGATCGCCAACCTGGCCGAGCGGCTCGGTGCCGACATCGAGAAAGTCCGGGTGGGCATCGGCGCCGACCCGCGCATCGGCTACCACTTCATCTATCCGGGCGCGGGATACGGCGGTTCCTGTTTTCCCAAGGACGTCAAGGCCCTGGAGTACACCGCTCGCGCGGCGGGTTACGAAGCCACCCTGCTGCAAGCGGTGGAAGCAGTCAACGAGCGGCAGAAACAGGTGCTGTTCGACAAGATCCGTCGCCACTTCCAGGGCGAGTTGCGCGGGCGAACCTTCGCCGTCTGGGGGCTGGCGTTCAAGCCGGGCACCGACGACATGCGCGAGGCGCCCAGCCGTAATTTGCTGGAGGCATTGTGGAATGCCGGTTGCGCGGTGCGCGCCTACGATCCGGCGGCGATGAGCGAAGCCCGGCGCATCTATGGCGAACGGCCCAATTTCCAGCTATGCGAACAGCCGATGGAGGCACTGGCCGACGCCGATGCTCTAGTCATCGTCACTGAGTGGATTCTGTTCCGCAGCCCGGACTTTGCCGCCATCCGCCAGGCGCTCAAACAGCCGGTGATCTTCGACGGCCGCAATCTATATGATCCCGATTACCTGCGCGAACAAGGTTTCGCCTATTACGCCATCGGTCGAGGTGAACAAGCATGATCGTCCCCGTCATCCTGTCCGGCGGTAGCGGTACCCGGTTGTGGCCGCTGTCGCGTGAAGCCTATCCCAAGCAGTTCCTGCCGCTGGTGGACCAGAACACCATGCTGCAGAACACTGCGTTGCGGCTGGCTGGTTTGGCCGATGTCGCCGCGCCGCTGGTGGTCTGCAACCAGGAGCACCGTTTCATGGTCGCGGAGCAGATGCGATCGGCCGGCGTGCGGCCGGCGGCAGTGGTGCTGGAGCCGATCGGCCGCAACACCGCGCCGGCGGTCGCGGTCGCGGCCCTGCACGCCCAGGCCGCCGGCGACGACCCGATCCTGCTGGTGCTCCCTTCCGATCACGTCATCGCCGATATCGCCGGTTTCCAAGCCGCCGTGCGGCGGGTCGTGCCTCACGCCGAAGCCGGTCGGCTGATCACCTTCGGCATTGTCCCCATTGCTCCGGAATCCGGTTACGGTTACATCAAGGCCGGCGCGCCGTTGGACGACTCCGGCATCGGCGTGGTGGAGCGTTTCGTCGAAAAACCCGATGTCGCCACCGCCCAGACTTACCTGGAATCCGGCCATTACTACTGGAACAGCGGCATGTTCATGTTTCGGGCCTCGGCCTTTCTGGCGGAACTGGAGCGCTTCGCTCCAGCGATGTTGGCCGCCTGCCAGCAGGCGCTGGCCACCGAACAGGCCGACCGGGACTTTCTGTGGCTGGGACCGGAAGCGTTTGCCGCCTGCCCCAAGGATTCGATCGACTACGCGGTGATGGAAAAGACCGCTCATGCGGTGGTGATGCCACTGGCGGTGGGTTGGAACGACGTCGGCTCCTGGACGGCGTTGTGGGAAGTCGGCCAGCATGACGCCGACGGTAACATCGAGCGCGGCGACGTCATCAACATCGACACTCGTGATTCCTACATCGATGCCGCCTCGCGATTGGTCGCCACCGTGGGCGTCGAGCACCTGGTGGTGGTCGAGACCGCCGATGCGGTGCTGGTGGCGAGCAAGGATCGGGTGCAGGAGGTCAAGGCCATCGTCGACCAGCTCAAAGCCAGCCGCCGCCCGGAAGGTTCCATGCACCGCAAGGTCTATCGCCCTTGGGGCTGCTACGATTCGATCGATCTGGATGCCCGTTTTCAGGTCAAGCGTATCATGGTCCGGCCCGGCGCATGTATCTCCGCGCAGATGCACCATCATCGCGCCGAGCACTGGGTGGTGGTCAGCGGCACCGCCCGCGTACACCGGGGCAATGAGGAGTTCCTGCTGACCGAGAACCAATCCACCTACATTCCGGTCGGGGTCCAGCACCGCTTGACCAATCCCGGCAAGATTCCGCTGGAAATCATCGAGGTGCAATCGGGAAGTTATCTGGGCGAGGACGATATCGTCCGCTTCGAGGACGTGTACGGGCGCGGCAATCGCTAATCGGACCTTTGTCTGCTGATCGGCTTATGGGTCACAACCTTGGAACATCTTCACGCGCCTATATTGATTATAAGCAAAACTCCGCATCATGACGATGCGGAGTTTTGCTTAATATTCGAGACGAAAGCACTAAAATAAAGCGCTCACCTAAAGTCATTGCTCTTTTCTGGTGCGGCTTTAATAAACCATAACTCATACAAAAAATAATTATTTTGCTGTTCGGGGCGTCCCATGCCTTCCACACAAGGCAAGATAACTTTTTCCGTATTGCAATTTGCTAAGGACGCTTGAGTTTTTGCTGACTTTTTTTAATCTCTTGCGTGTTGCTCCCATGCTTTGGGTCTTTCGCAATCGCACGGCCACAATCCCATTGGTTTGAAGCTTGCATATCCTCTCCTAAAACTATTCATCGTATTGCAACGGTAATTACCCAATCCGTTTGTTAGAAATTTCAACGAATTCGTCTTGTTACCAAGGGGGTCGTCCGTGCTGTCCTTATGGCTCACGCACCGTTGGCGCTGGCTGCTCGTCTGCGTCTTGATCAGTTCGCCGGCGCTGGCCGCCGATACCACCGCTTCCCAATCCGCCGTCGATACCATCTGGTTAGCCATCAGCGCGGGATTGGTTTTCTTCATGCAGGCGGGATTCGCCTTGCTCGAAGGTGGCATGGCGCGCAGCAAGAATGCCGTCAACGTGTTGATGAAAAACTACATGGATGTCTGCGTGGGTGGCATCCTCTTCTGGTTGGTCGGTTTCGGCCTCATGTTCGGCAACAATCCCAGCGGTTGGTTTGGCACCAGCCATTTCGCCTTGTCCAGCGCATCCCCTTGGGATTGGACTTTCATGCTGTTTCAGATGATGTTCGCCGCGACCGCCACGACCATCGTCTCCGGGGCAATGGCGGAACGCGTCCATTTCAGCGCCTATCTCATTGGTGCTTGTGTCATTTCCGGGCTGATTTACCCGATTTTCGGTAGCTGGGCCTGGGGTGGTTACGGTGGTGGCGATGGCTGGCTCAAGGCATTGGGCTTCGTCGATTTCGCTGGATCGACCGTCGTGCATTCCATCGGCGGGTGGTGCGCCTTGGCCGGGATCATGGTTCTAGGACCGCGTTTAGGACGGTTTGGCCCGAACGGGGAACTACGCCCCGTTCCTGGACATAATTTGAGCCTGGTCGTATTGGGGGGGTTCATTCTCTGGTTCGGCTGGATTGGATTCAATGGCGGTTCTACGCTCGCGGCCGACGTCAGCATTGGCAAAATCTTGATCAATACCCATCTGGGCGCTTGCGCCAGCGCCACCAGCGCCGCATTGCTCAGCATGTTCCTGGGTCGGCCCATCCTGATGACGGCGACCGTCAACGCCAGCATCGGTGGATTGGTGGCCATCACCGCTGGTTGCGCCACGATGGACCCCCCCCTACGCCGGTGCTCACTGGCGCTGTCGCTGGCATCATCGCGACGATAGGACCCGCCATCTTGACGAGGATGCGCCTGGATGACGTGGTGGACGCCGTTTCCGTTCATGCATTCTGCGGTGTCTGGGGAACGCTGGCGGCTGGGCTGTTTTACAGCGGAGACCTGTTCAATACATACCGCATCATGATCCAGGCCATTGGTATCGCAACCGCTTTCATCTGGGGATTCGGCACCGCTTCGATCACCTATCTGCTACTCGCTCGCATAATGGGTATCCGTTCCAACGCGATCCATGAGCAGCGCGGCCTCGATTTGACCGAGCATAACGAAATTGGCTATCCCGAGTTTCAACAACTGCATGCCTTTAACCCGGATAGTTTAAACCGTTAGGGTTGCTCGTCATCTTGGGCGATTTTCGCCGCCGATGAAGAGCTTGGGGAGGGGTTTGTCACACGATCTCATCTGTGCGTGGCGCAACCGAGCCCGCGTGCCCGATCGTTGTTCGGGATTCGCTCAAGCCACGAAGACGAATTGCCATTCCCTGGAGGCAGGCTAAGCGCAAGTTCCAGTTCGATATCACCATCTCGACGACTGGACATGCAAATACTTTCCGAGAAATTGGTATGAAGTTCGAAACCCTAAGATTCGAAGAAAAAAAGGATCGCCGTTGAGCAAGGATTGATGCCTTTTCTTGACGGTGAACGACTGCTCCTCGCCCTGCAAATCTGGGAAGAGAAATACTCCAATGAGCCGATTTTCGGTCTGACACGGTTTGTCAACGAGCTATGCGATAGCACGGCGTTGCAAGTACAACGTGGCAAGGTACTACAAGCACTGATTCAGACTCTGACCAATCTTTCATCCTCGTCACCCGTGCGTGCCTCTCAACTAAATGCCGAACTTCCTGTCAAGGTGGCGCAATCAAGCCGCGTGCCCCAACAGGATGCCACCTGGACTTGCATGTTGCTCGTGGACACGCTCATGCGCGGTCTGTCCCCGGAAAAAAAGCGGCGGGGTCCGCCTCTATATGCTGAACAATCTAGGAACCTTGCGCCAACCCGAGGCGGTTCAAACAGCCCTACGCGCTTGGCTCAACCAGCAACAGAACACTATTTCCGTATCGATCGCGGAATCCGTGCTGACCCGTATCGTCAATCTCGCTTATGTTGCTCTGTGTGAATACGAAGGACCGATCAAGGCCGACCACATGCTCCACAATGCTGTGTTGACCGTCGAAAAAATGGCGACCAACTCATCGTTTCCGGTACGGCGACTGCTCTAAACGGTGGAATTCCACGTCGCCATCTGAAATGGGAGGCTATGCGCGATAGCCCGCGACTGCGGAAACCACCGCCGAAGGTCATCATCTGGTCCTGAGCACGCGGCTTGAGCGCGATCCGGCCGCATTGGGAACGGTTTTCGGCATCGCCTTGCGTAGGTAAAGCCACGGCCATGCGGAGTGAAACGCAACTCGGACCCGCCCCATTCAGTGTGCGCTGAGATACTGCAACATCTGCCGAGGCGTGAGCTTGATGCTCGACGGCCCGCTGCGGATATGAAATTCCTCGTTGCCGCCGCCGACGATCAGAAACGCCGGTTCCCTGGCCTTTTCGCAGACCACCGCCACCAGCGTCTTGCCGGCGACGGGGCGGATTTCGGCATGGAGATACTTGCTAAATTCGGCGCCGATGTGCTGGTTGATCAGGTTCTTGAAGTGCAGTAGGCACTTGTCGTCATTTTCGAACTGGTCCGCCGCGATGCCAACCACCTCGCCGCCGTCGTTGACACCGATCAGCAGCACGCCGCCGTCGGTGTTGAGAAAGCCCACCACGCTCTTGAGCCAGGCCAGTTCGATTTCCTTGCCCGCCTTGCCGGTCTTGAGGTTGGTGCGCAGCGTGGATTTGAATTCCAGATTCGGGCTTTCGCCGTAGCGGATCAGGGCCAGTACCTTTTCCTCGAATTCGGCCGGATGGTCGGTCAGGGAGGGCAGCGCCTTGAATTGGCGGCCGTAGTGGCGGGTGAGCAGCAGGGTTACGAGCAAACCGGCGGCCAGCGCCAGCGTTCCCACCGTGAGCACCAGCGTCCAGCCGCCTTGCAGGGCACCGAGAAAATCCAGTTCGGGCACCGCGATGCCCAGCCACAACCCCTTGTCCGGATTACTCAGCGGTTGCAGCCAGGCCCACCAGTTGCCGCCGCCGCTCGGGTAGGTCAGCGGTTGCCGCGCCGGGCGGCCGGCCGCCAGCCAAGCCTTTGCCGCGGCGAACACCGGTCCGGCGTCCAACTGCTCGGGCGATAGGCTGACCGGGAAGGCGGAACTCGTGTTCTCGTCCATGGCCGGCGGCAACAGCACGGCGCCGTTGGCTTCGGTGATGAACGCCGCGCCGCCTAAACTCACTTTCAATCCCGCCAGCGCGCCGAGGACGTTACCCAGCGGTAAGTCCAGTCCCAGCACGTAATTGCGGCCGGGTTCGTCCGAACGTTGGAAGCGCACGGCACCGGTGATGCCGGACGTGCGTTCGGTGAAAAACAGATAGGGGTGGGTCCAGAAGACGCCACTGGCATCCGTCATTGCCAGAGCGCCCTTGAACCAGGCTCGGGAGCGCGGATCGTAGTCTTCCTGTCCCCGGCGTTCCTCGATTTGCACACCGGGACCGCTCCAGCGTCGCCAGACCGCGTTTCCCTGGGCGTCCACACTGCGGGAGAGCCACGCCTTGTCCTTCCGGGCCAGGTAGAAAGACCGTCCGTCCGAATCGCCCAGCACCAGAGCGGATATTCGGGGCAAATTTTCCAGGACCGGAATGAAGCGGTCGACCAGGGCCGCCGCGTCGTCCAGATTCAGGGCGCCCGCCGCACCCCAGCCCTGGGCTATGCGTAGGCTGTTTTCCGGGATTTGCAGAAAGCCGGTCAGGTCGTTGCTGGTTTTCTGGGCCAGTGCCTGCAATTGTTCCTGGGCCAGCTTGTCGCGCAGCGATTCGCCGGCAAAGAACACGGCGACCAGCACACTCCCGATGGTCAGAACGAGCAGCAGCAGCAGGTCGCGGAGCAGACGCTTGCGCGGACCGAGGCGGGGCGGTTTGCGGCGTTGGATTGAGGAGGTCCACATGGTGGTTGGCGGGTCCATAAACGATGGCAACAAAATGGGTGGAGCAACTTTTTTTTCAGGATCGATCGAACGCGACCTGCAGTAGAATTCTGGTGGATGCGCCGCCTTTCGTTCAATCATCGGATTGACGCATGGCGATCGACCCTTTCGACCTGACGAGTTTATCCCGATGTGTATGCCTCAGCACTGCCCAAAACACCGCTCCGAGGAAGAGGAAATCAAAGTCTGGCGCTGTGGCCGCTGTTGCCATTCCAGCCTGCCTCGCCAGAAACAGGGCGCTTGTCAAAGCGAAGTTCCAAAACAGGGTGTTGGCGCCATCGGGATCAAGGTTCGGCAGCATTCCCGCCACCGGGCGGCCCAGCAACAGCCGGGTGGAGGATGTCCCAAGGCCAGTTCACCTCCTACTCCGGGAAGCGGGCAATAAAGGAATCGTTTCCCGATGAGCGCGCCACGCGCTCAAGACTCTTTCAGCTTCGTACCTTGCTGCAACAACCTGAATTTATGATGAAATTTCCTGGCGAGACAGAGTGAATTGGAAGAGCTTGAGCGAGAGGGTCAGGGAAGCGGGAGTGTTGGAAGCTTGGAGTCTAGGTGGTTGGGGTAGTGCGTACTTCACCCAACCTACTTTGGCTTGGTTAGCTCTTCTGCACGTTTGATCACGAAGTCCATGAAATTCGGGTGATTGGCAATCCCGAAGAGATCATCTCTACCGTTGAAGCGCTGTAAGCAGGCAGCGACGACGGCTTCGGCTGTATGTGTACCCTCTCGTTTCACCGTGCTATTCGCTAACGACAGTACTCCGTTTACAGACATCTTGAAGCGCTTGCGCTTCTCCAATGGCACATCTAGATCTGCGGTGATTGCATCAAGTACTTCTCGCCACGGGCGCAAATCAGTTGTAGAGCATTTGATTTCGTGTGGTAACGTCCACCAGTGCAAGCGACGGTGTCCGAAAACCGAGACTTGATGAAGATCAGCATAATGAAATATAGAAGGCTCGAATGGTACCCCCCAGATGGGTGCACTAGCCAGTGTTCCCGAAGTGCGCCCAGAGAACTCGACCATGCCACCTCGTTCGGACACGAAGATAATGTTAGGTGGGAGCTGTGAACTCAACCGTTTCGCTGCTGCCTGTGCCGATACTTCGCAGTCATGACATAGACGCACATGACACTCGCTGAGGTCTTGGGTCGAGGTCAGCAGACGAGATAGCCAACCTGACGGCATCAAGATCTCTGCGGCAAACTGATTCGCTTCGTCCTCGTGAACCCAGTATTCGCCCTTGGCTTCGATATGGTTGGGATCAAGGTGATCAACTATCGTTCCCCAATGCCAGGGAATGACGATGTGACCTAGCTCGTGGGCTTCAGTAAATCTCCGCCGTAGTCGATGATTCGAGGAGTTGATTACTACTCTCGCTCTCTTGCCAGGAACCTTTAGATTGAGGCAAACGCCGTCAACTCCATTGATCGAGATCACAGCATCGACAACATCGGCGTACTGCCTGAGTAATGAACGAACGTCAACAGGCGGTGTAAGCTTATATACCTCAGCGAGCCGCTTAGCGAACTTGGCGGGTACTGTCAGGACTATTCCCACAATCCGTTGCTCTGGAGCCAGCATACCAGCTGTTGTGCCTTGTTGGTGGACTCAGCGCGCGCCGCTATTGGCAATGCGTTGAAATCTCTAATTAGTTCAACTGCATCTCTACCAGTACGGTGAGCATCCAAGATAAAATAGAGTGCACTAGGTTCAGTAACCCATAAGCTGTACTCTTCTCTTGTCATGCCCAAGAATTTGTGCAGTGGCACATCGGATTCGTGTTCGTGCCAAGTATCGACGTAATTGTCAATCTCCTCAGGCAGGCACTCGCCTTGTAGGCAAAGTTCGACAAAGTTAGACATCGATCTTTCTTCCTCTCACGGGTTCTTTGATCAGTCTGCCGTGTATTGCATCTATTACACCAAGATGCTTTCCACGTTTGTTGAAAACCTCAATTTCACCGTGCAATGAGTCCCAGGTATACAACCGATCTCCGTCTTTGGATCGCCACCTTCTTTCACCATTAAAGGCACCTAAAAGCTCGCAGGAATCGAGAAATGAGGGTCTTGGGATTGGAATAGGCACTATTTAAGCCGTTAATTTTATAATATAAAATTCCATATGTCTCCCCTCGGCCAATTTAAACGGCACCCTGCAAACCGAGAAAATTGTCTAAATTTTAGACAAAGGAAGCGCGTTTTCCAATCCCCACCTTGATCCCTACGCCTTGATAAGCATAAGTTGAAATCTCCAAGTTGCTCCCCCCCCGCCCTGTTAGTGCGTTTTCGTGTTCTTGCACTTCCCCAATCTCTTTTCCGAAAGTTCGAAGCGAAGGGAACGGAGAAGGGAGCTTCGGTTCGATGCTTGGGATTGCCGGCGCAACACGGTTCGCCGCCTCCAAGATATCGGCAATACATGGGGTTAGCGGGGTTCTTGGATCGAGTCGAAGCGCTGCCACCGCTGCATTGCGAGTGGATATCTTCTTCACCGACTGAGTAGAGAGCCATATTGCTGATTCGGTCGCTTTCCTTGGATGGCGGTTGCCCAAGCGATCGACTATCCCAACAGGATTGCTATAGTTCATCGGTCCTCGGGCCGCATGAAGGAAGATCATGAACGCCATCGGCGATCCGCCAACCACCCCGCCCGTCACGATCTTTGCCATCCCGAACATCCGTCGATTTTTGGCTTTTCGGCTACTGTTCGGAGTCCGTTTCTACTACCCCGTGTTCGCGGTGCTGTTTCTCGATTTCGGCTTGAGCATCGGCCAGTTCACCGTATTGAATGCGATCTGGGCGGGGGCCATCGTCCTCTGCGAAGTGCCGTCCGGCGCCCTGGCGGACGCACTCGGTCGGCGCGCGCTGCTGGTGGCGGCCGGCGCGCTCATGGTCGTCGAGATCGCGCTGCTTTGCTTCGTCCCGTTGGGCAATCCGCAACTGGTGTTCGCGGTGTTTTTGCTCAACCGCTTGCTCAGCGGTCTGGCCGAGGCATTGGCCAGCGGCGCCGACGAGGCGCTGGCCTACGATAGCCTGAAAGCGTGCGGTCGGGCGGCGGATTGGCCGCGCGTGCTGGCCACGCTGATGCGCTGGAATTCGTTGGCCTTCGTCGCGGCGCTGGCGCTCGGTGCGCTGGTCTACGACGCCGCGACCTTACAAGAATTGCTGCGGGGACTCGGCTGGGATCTGACGCTCGATCAACAAACCACGATGCGTTTTCCGCTGTATCTGACCCTAATCACCGCGCTCGGCGCGTGGTGGGCGACACTGGGGATGACGGAGCCGGGCGAGCGGCCCGAACGGAAGAACGGCTTGCTCCAAGCCATCCTGGCCGCCTTTCGCCTGACGCTGAACGCCGGCCGCTGGATTCTGAACACGCCACTGGCCTTGACGGTCATCGTCGGGGGCATGTTGTTCGATCATCTCTGCCGATTGTTCGTGACGCTGAACAGCACCTATTTCCGGCTGATCGGTTTACCGGACGCCAGTTTCGGCTTGATCGGCGCCGGGATCGCCTTACTGGGCGTCGCCATCGCCCGACCAGCCGCGGCATTGGGCCGACGCTCGCCGCGTTTCAACTTCGTGCTGCTGACGCTGTTATGCCTGCTGGGCTTGGCCGGTGCGGCATTGGCGTTACCGTTCGGCTTGGGTTTGCTACCGGTCGTATTGCTCCATGTGGCGATGCTGCTGACCTCTTTCCTAGTTAGCCACTATCTCAACGCGATCACCGATTCCACTCAACGCGCGACGGTGCTGAGCTTCAAGGGTTTGACCTTCAATCTCGGTTACGGCGCGCTCGGCTTGCTGTATGCGGGATTGCTGGCGGTGTTGCGCGAAGAAGCGGTTTCACCTGAAAGCGAGATCGCGATATTCCATGCCTCCCTACCGTGGCTGCTGGGATATGGCGCGCTGGCTTGCTCGCTGTTTGCCGCTGTCGTGGCGGTGTGGATGCGCGGGAGACGATCCCACGCATTGGATCGTCTGAATGTGCCCATCGGGGAAACTCCACCTTGAATTGAGCCATCCGGTACAGTCGAGCGGGCGCTGGGTCCGAGACGAAACCGAATCGCGGCCAAGCGCGGGAAGCCGGACCGGCTTCACCGCGCTTGGTGTGATGGATGGAAGGTTTTATCGGATGACGGCGTTGTCGATCGAACTCTTGCCGCCATCGTTGCCGATCGCGAGTTCCACCGTCACCGGATTCGTGGTTCCGGCCAGGTTGGTGCCGTAAGCGGCGGCTTGGAACCCGAAGCGATTGCCGCCCAAGGGTGTAATCAACGCCTCGATCCAGACGTCGTCGATCTTGCCAACATAGCTATAAACGCCCAACCGTCCCTTGCGGAACGTGCCCGCCGGAATCGTCGCCGTATAGCCGGCCACCGTCAACGTAACCGGCTCCGTCGTGGGGTCGATGCCGTCGCTCTCGCCGCCCAAGGTGAAATGAGACACCAGGAACAGTGTCTTGAGGCGTAGGTTGATTCTGAGCTGATCGACGCCGAAGCCACCGAAGGCGACGGGCACCGCCGATGCCGTCTCCAGATTCAGACCCACCACGACCGGATCGTGATCCGAGACGCGGAACTCGTCGGCGGCATACAGACTGGTCTGCTGGCTGGTGCTCTTGAACTCGGTATTGTAGTCGAGCACGCTCGGTTCGTCGGCGTTGATGTGATACTCCGCCGTGCCGGTGACCTGTGCGCTCAGACTCGCCGAGGCCAGCGCGTGATCGAGCGAACCCCATTGGCCATCGAACACGTAGGAGTAGGCATCGGCGCCAAGAAATTTGGGCGCCAGATCGACATAGCCGGCATCTTCGAGCACCCGAACCGGATCTTCCTTGGCATAGGCGTTCAAATCGCCGAGGATCAGGAGATCAGGATCGCCGCTACCGGTCGGATCGCTGTTCAACCAGTCGATCAGCGCCAGCGCCGCTTGAGTGCGGGTGACATTACAGTTGCCCTGACCGTCGCCCAAATCCGGGTCGCCGACATCGTTGCAGTCGGAGCCCTTGGATTTGAGATGATTGACCACGACGGTCAATTTTCCGCCGGTGGCGGTTTGCTGGAAGGTTTGAGCCAACGCCGGGCGGTTTTTGGTATCGATGAAACGACCGTCCTCGCCGCTGTCGAGGATCTTGTAGATCCCGACCGGCACGACCACGCCGGGTTTATAGATCAAGCCTACCTTGATCGCGTCGCCGCCGATCGTACCGGTGTCGATATAGGCATAGGTACCGGTGCCGACCTGGGCGTTCAAGCCATCGACGATATCCGCCAACGGCTCGGCACCGTCCGTGTTTTCCAACTCGATCAAACCCGCCACGTCGGCATCGAGTTTGGTCAGCGCGGCGATCAGCTTGGCGCGCTGACGCTCGAATTCGGTGGTCGAATCCGCGCCGCGACATTCCTGATCCCGCGAGGGACCGCAGGCATTGTCCAGCGGATCGCCGCTTGCGTAATCGAGCGTCACAAAGTAATTGAGCACATTGAAGCTCGCCACCTTGAGCGAACCGCCCACGCTGGGTACCGCCGCCGGGCGCGGATCGACGGGCTGAAAATTCGGCACGCCGCCACCCAAGGCGCCGACCGGACGCAGCCGGTAGGCATTGCCGCTGGCGCTGTTGCCGGCCCAGGTATAGGTCATCACGCCGACCAAGCCGGTCGCCGTGTCGCCACCGCGCAAGGTGTTGGCGGCGCTGAGCGGATTGCCGCCCCGACCAAACCGGATCGGGTCGGGATTTTGTCCGTTCGAATCGTCGTCGACGATGATGCGATTCAGATCGTTCGTCGCTTGCACGGCGGCGGCATCGGAACCGGGTAAGGCGATATTCGTCGGTTGCGGCAAGCGGTCGCCCGCGCTCATTACCACCTGGCCGAAGCGCCCCAATTGGTAGTGTTCGGTCACGAACAGCGTCTGCGGAAACCGCACCAACATGCCTTCGAAACGCTCCAGCGCGTCGGCGCTGGCAAACGGCATGTCGATATCGACGGGATCGACCGAGCCGGTGGCGTCGCAATTGGCGATCACCGGGTTGGAAAGCTGGGTCTGATCCTGATATTCGGAGACGGTACCGGTGACTTGCACGATCTCGCCCAAACTCACCGAATCGCTGGCGCCGTTATAAACGAAGATCGCATCCGAAGTGGCTGGGTCGCCGTCGGCATCCGCAGGCAGGTTTTGCAGGTAGAAACCCTGTAGGTTCGGCGAAGAGCCTTCGTAATCGCCCACCACCACGCCGCGAACCGTCTGCTGGCCGCCATGAGCCGGGTCGAAGGCCGCGCCGCTGCCTTGAATCAAACCGATCGGCGTGGCTGATAAATTACAGGCGACGGGCGGAGGCGGAGTGCCACCGGTGTTGCAAGCGCCCTTGGTATTGGCCGCCGGGGCTTGCCAACCGCTGTCGGTCAGTTGCAGCGACAGACCGATCGGATCGCTACCACCTTCATTGACACCGATATCGGTGCTGGTCAGCCCATCGGCGGGACCGCCGACCGCCGTGAATGTGCCCTCGTAACTCAAGAACTGCACCACGGCACCGCTGGCATCGACCAGGGCGATGCCATCCGGCGCACCGTTTTGAATGCCGTTGCTGGGATAATCGACCGCGACCGTGCCAGAACCGCTGCACTGATCGGGAATCACCCCGCTTAACGAAGCGGTGTCGTATGCCGCACCGCCATTGCCGTTATACAGAACCAGGCTCCAACCGGTCAGGTCGGTTCCGGCCGGTCCGGTCACCTCGATGAATTCGCCGGTATCGGTACTCGCGTTGTCGTAGTGGAATTCGCTGATGAAGACCGAACTGGCGGCCAATACGCTCGGAGCGAGCAAAGTCAGACCGATTCCGGTCCAGATGCGCACGGACATGACATATCTCCCTTCGGTGGGCTAGGGGCTTGCAACGAAAGGAGGCACAGTATGATAATTTTCTGACATTTTTTATTTAAAAATAAAAAAGTTAATATGAATTCTCGTCGGATTGGACGAGTGGTTGCGGGGCAGGTGCGGCGTGGTTCCAATATCCAGGAAATTGGATTGGGGACGAGCCACTTTCGATCCCGCATCACATTTCTGGATTGAGTGTTCTTGCCGTTCCCCGCAAAATTCGCCATTCGTCGCCATCTTGGAATGCCTCTCCATGTCACGACTTTCCCTGTCAATCTTCGGCCTGCTCCTTTGCGCGATCGCGCTGGCCCAAGGTGTCGCGCCGGTGGAGGTTGGCGTCCGACCCTTGCGGGAAGTGGCGATACCCGATCGGGGCACGGCGCCGGCCAGCGTGATCGCCCCCAACGACAGTCGGATCGCCGCCGAGGTTACGGCCAAGGTGGCGCGGGTTTACGCCGAGGTCGGTGGCACGGTCAAGGCCGGGCAACCGCTGTTGGAGCTCGACGCCACCGATTACCGGCTGGCGTTGGCCCAAGCCGATGCCCAGGTTTCGGCGGCGCGGGCGCGAGTGGCGCTGGCCGAACAGCGACTACGGCAGGCGCTGTCGCTGCGCAAGAAACAGTTCGTGTCCGACGATACCGTGCTGGAACTGCAAACCGGAGTGCAAGCCGCCGAGGCCGATCTGGACGTGACCCAGGCGCAGCGGGCGGTGGCCGCTCGTAATGTGGAAAAATGCCGCATCCTGGCGCCGTTCACCGGCGTGGTACTGGAGCGTCAGGCGCAGGTCGGCGCGACCGCCGCACCGGGTACGACACTACTGCGCTTGGTGGATTTAGCGCCGCCCGAGATCGAAGCTCAGATTCAGGCGGCCCAGGCCGATGAACTCCCAGCAGCGACTGAAATCGTGTTCGAAAGCCAGGGTAAATCCTACCCGGCCCGGTTGTTGCGATTGTCGCCGGTGGTCGATGTCGCGGCTCGTACCCGTGTCGCCCGGCTGCTTTTCAGCGATTCGGCTGCCCCGGCCGGCAGCAGCGGTACCTTGCGTTGGCTCGCGCCGGGGGTGTTGCTGCCACCCGAACTGCTGGTCAAGCGTGACCAAACCTTGGGCGCGTTCGTGGTCGAGAACGGCCATGCTCGCTTCCTGCCGGCGCCCGCCGCCCAGGAAGGCCGACCCTTCGCCATGGCCTTGTCGCCTGAAACCCCGATGGTGGTACGCGGCCAGCAAGGCTTGACCGACGGCCAAGCCGTGACCATCACCGACGGAACGCGCTGACATGCGCTTTTTCCAGGCGCTGATCACCAACCATCCGCTGGCCAACATCGCCTTCGTGGTGGTGATCCTGATGGGGCTGCTCGCCTACACGCACATGCCGCGCGAGCAGGACCCCGAAATCAATTTCAACTGGGTGAACATCTCCACCGCTCTGCCCGGTGCTTCCGCCGAGGATGTGGAAAAGCGCGTCACCAACCCGCTGGAAGATTCGATCCGCAACGTTCAGGACGTGAAGTTCGTGGTCAGTTCCTCGCGTGAGGGTGTCTCCAACATCCTGGTGCGTTTCCGCGACATCCCGGTGCGGGTGTTCGACAAACGGGTCAACGATCTGCGTCGCGAAATCCAGAACAAGGCCAACGCCGAACTGCCGGTGGAGGCGCTGGACCCGGAAATCCTCGAAATCACCAGCTCCAATGGGTTTCCCACCGCCATGGTGGTGCTGACCGGTCAGGCCGATGATGAAACCTTGCGTTCCACCGCGCGCACGGTCAAGGAAGATCTGGAACAGATTCCCGGCATCGATCAGGTGCTGGCGTTGGGCTTTCAGGACCCGGAACTGCTGGTGGAATTCAGCCCACCGGCGCTGGCCGCGCGCGGGCTGACCGCCGCCGATCTGGCCGAGGCGCTGCGGCTGTGGTTTCGCGACGTATTCGCCGGCAAGATCAAGACCGGCGGCGGCGAGTGGCTGGTGCGGGTGAACGGCACCACCGCCGACCCGGAATTGCTGGCCGATTTTTACCTGCAACCGCCGGGCGCGGCCGACGCCCGGGTGCCACTGGACGCCGTGGCCAGGATACGACGCGGGCGCGACGACCCCCGCCAGCTCGCCAGCATGGCGGGCCGACCGGGGGTGATGCTATCGGTGAGCAAGATCGGCTATACCAACACCCTGGACTTGGTGGGCGACATCCGCGACTACATCGATCGCAAGAACGCGGTATTGGCCGGGAGCGGTCTGAAACTGGTGCTGGCCGACGACCAGACCGTGGCGACTCGCTCGGCGCTGGGCATCATGCAGAATAACGCGGCCATCGGTTTATTGATGGTGCTGGGCGTGTGCTGGTTGTTCCTCGGCTCGCGCATCGCCACCATGGTGGCCTTGGGCGTGGTGTTTTCCGTCGCCGGCGCCTTTGTGCTGCTGAACGCTGTCGGTTCGACGCTCAACGTTTCGGTGCTGTTGGGTATCGTCATCGTGCTCGGCATGTTGGTGGACGATGCGGTGGTGCTGGTGGAGGCCATGTATTTCCGCATGGAACGCGGGATGAAAGCGCTCGACGCCGCGCTGGATTCCATACGCGAGGTGGGCTGGCCGGTGCTGGCGGCGGTGTCCACCACGATCGCGGCGTTCCTGCCATTGATGCTGCTGCCGGGCATCGTCGGCAAGTTCATGTTCGTGATCCCCTTCGTGGTGACGGTGGGGCTGACGGTCAGTCTGATCGAGGCATTCTGGATGTTGCCGGCGCATGTCGTGGCGCTGGGGGAACGCGCCATCAGCCGCCGCTCGCGGACACAGGCACTTCGCGAGAAGTGGACCCATTTGCTGCGGGTCAAGTACACCCGGCTGCTGATTCATGTGATGCGCTACCCGAAAACGTATCTGGGTTTGGCCTTTGCGTTGTTCCTCGGCGCGGCGGCAGCGGTGGGCGCCGGACTGGTGAAATTCCAATTCTTCGCCTTCGACCCGATCCGCTTGTACTACGTGAACGTGGACATGCCGCCGGATGCGCCCATCGAGGAAACCCTGCGCCAGACCCTGAAGGTGGAAGAGCGGGTACGCGCCGGGCTGCGCGCCGGCGAGGCGCGCTCGGTGACCTCGCTGGCCGGCATCAAATTTACTGAGATGGAACCGCTCTATGGCGACCAGTACGGCCAGATCGCGGTTTCGCTCAATCCGGCCGCGCCGGGCGTGCGCGGACTGGACGATATTATCGAGGAAATGCGCGAGTCGGTGACTCAAACGCCGGGCCGGGCGACGATTTCCTTCCTCAAGCTGTCCGGGGGTCCGCCGACCGCCAAGCCGATCAGCGTCAAGGTACGCGCCGACGACCGCGCGGAGCTGCGCGCCGCCGCCGACGCGGTCAAGACCATCGTGGCGAACATTCCCGGTACCCATGACGTGACGGACAACGACACGCCGGGCCGCGACGAGCTGAATCTGCGGGTGGACGTGAACGCTGCCCGCAACGCCGGATTGGACCCCGGCACGGTGGCCCGTTTGGTCCGGTTGCACCTGGACGGCGAGGTGGTGGCCGATCTGCGTGACCGGGGCGAGAAGGTGGAATTGCGGGTTCGCGCGGCCCCGCGCACGGTAGCGCGCGTGCGGGAGGTGCTGGACGATCCCATCGCCCTGCCCGGTGGCGGGACCACGACCCTGGCCGCGCTGCTGGTGACGGAGGAACGCAAGAGTCTTGGCCTGATCCGGCATTGGAACCTGCGCCGCGCTATCACCGTGGAGGCCGATCTTGACAAGGAGACGACCGATACCTTGGCGGCGAACAATCGGTTGCGCGCGGAGTGGGAAAAGATTCGAGCGCGTTACCCCGCCACCAATCTCGATTTTTCCGGCGAGCTGGACGACATCAACGAATCGCTGGAAGCGATGGGGCCGTTGTTTCTGCTCGGCGTGGGGCTGATCTATTTGATTTTGGCGACGCAGTTTCGCAGCTACTTTCAGCCGCTGCTGATCCTGGTGACGGTACCACTGGCCTTCACCGGCGTGACATTGGGTCTGCTGGTGTCGGGCAATCCCTTGTCGCTGTATACGCTTTACGGGATCATTGCCCTGACCGGCATCGCGGTGAACGCCGCCATCGTGCTGATCGATGCCGCCAACGCCCGCCGGGCCGTCGGCATGTCTACCCTGCACGCCACGCTGTACGCCGCGCGCCGACGGGTGATCGCTATTCTGATGACCACCGGCACCACGATCGCGGGATTGTTTTCGCTGGCGTTCGGGCTGGCGGGGAAGTCGCTGTTGTGGGGGCCAGTGGCGGCCAGCATCGTCTGGGGACTGGCCTTTTCCACCGTGCTGACGCTGTTCGTGATCCCGGTGCTGTACCGGTTCTTCATGCATCGGCGGCCGGTGGGTCGGCGGCGTTGGTGGTGGCGGCGCGGGGCATAAGTTCTGAGTCCACCGCTCGCGTCAGCCGCTGTTTCACCACATGCAGCAGATTTTCCATCTCGCGGTCGATTTCATCGGGTTCTTCCTTGAACAGGTTGATCAGCCAGGGTTCCAGCAGCCGACGTTCCTCCTGAGCCAATGCCAGCAAGACTTGGGGATTGCGGGTCGCCTTGTAGTCCACGCCGGCCTTGAGGAGCCGCAAGGGTAGGGCCATTTCTTCGAGATCACCGGCCAGCTCTTGCCAAGTGTCATGCCAGGCGCGGGCCACCGAGTCGCTGATCCAGGGCAGCGTTAATGCACGAATGCGCCAGACCAAGCCTTGGCCCAGTTTCGTGAGTCGTTCGTGGCGTGCGAACAATTCCAGCCAGACCGAGATGAAGCGCTTCCAGATGGCCGGGTTTTGCGTGCCTCTGATGAGCTTGGTAATGATATATAAATCCCAGCCTGTCCAGAGACCCGGTGCAAAACGATTCAAAACATCGTCCAGTTCCGCGCAGCCCTCTTCCCAGCGGTCCAGCCACATCAGAGTGTCGGCATGAACAAGGTCGTGCCGGAATTGTATGATTTCAGAAGCAGGCGCCGGGGTTGATTCCAGCACCTCCAGGGCGGCAGTGTGGCGGCCAAGGTTGCTTAACACTACGGTACGGTGAAGATCAGCAGGTATCCCTTTTTTGTTTAGCTCGGGATCGATCTTGAGCGCTCGATCGTAAGCCGTCAGCGCCGCTTCGTATCGGCCCAGTTCTGCGTTGGCGATGCCGAATGAAAACCAGAATATTGGTTCTTCGGGCAAAAGAGCCGTCATTTGCTCCGCCATCCGGTGCCAGAGTCGATAGCGTCCCTGTTCTTCAAATAAATCCCAAATAAAACCCCAACTATCGATAGCGCGTGGATTCAACTCCAGCGCCTTGCCGAAGGCACGCAAGGCTTCCTCCGGTCGATCCATTACCCAGACGAGCCCACTTTGAATCCATGCATGGGCGGTTTTCGGTTCTCCTATTAGTTCCGGGGCCTTATCAAAATATGTTTGCGCCTCGGCATGACGTCCCACTCGCTTGAGAGACCAAGCATGACTGATATTGAAAAAATAATTATCAGCTTTCAGCACCAGCGCTTTGGCCGAGGCAAGCAGCGCTTCTTCAAAACGCCCCAATTGACTAAGAATGATTTCTTGACTCAGCCAAGCAAGACCATTCTCTGGATCAATCTCCGTCACCTGCCGCCAACAGGCCAGTTGTTCTTCGAGATCATGGTCCAGTTTTTCCAGACACAGGGCCTTACAAAACCAACTTTCCTTATCATCGTTATCCCGCTGAATCGCCAGTTCCGCCGCTTCCAGAGCGGCTTGATGGTTACCGGCGATCAAATAGGTTTGGAAGTCGGTTTTCAGCATCGAGCACACCGGATCTAGCTCAGATTGCGCCCGCTGCATGGCTTCCCGCAAATGGGTTTGTTCGAGACTGATGACGCCATCAGGCGCCAACCGTGCCAGTTCCGTTGCCGAATACCAGACCCGCAAGAACTGTACGAACAGCTCCACCGTGCGGCCACGTTGTTCCTTGACTTCCAGACAGAATCGCATCAAGGGCTCGCGTAACTCGTAGTAATTGGAACGTCCCAGGGCAGCGGCCTGAATCACGTAACCCAGGTCTTTGAGTTTGCCTAGTTGGGCGGAAATGGTCTGGGAGGTGTTCATGGCCTGGCGGGCGATTTCCTTGATCGTGACCGCGCCGCGCAACCGGCGCATGATATCGATGATGCTGCGCTGTAAAGGCGCAAGCCGGTCCATTCGCGCCTGGTAATAAGGGGTCAGTTCATCGATCAGCTTCATGAACGGCCGGACCAGGTCGTCCAAGGACTCCCGCGTGAGAAAGTCGTAAAAGACCACATAGATGCGTGGATTGCCCCCAGCCAGATAATGAACGGCGCGGACGCGGGCGCGACCCATCGGACTACAGAGAGCATTGGCCAAATCGTCACTGCCCGCGCGCTGGGCCATGCGGGTCAGCAGGCGCACAGCATCCTCGACGGTGAACGGGTCGAGCGTGTGGATTTTGAAAAAGCCGTGGAAGGTGTTTTCGCGTTCGGCCACCGCTTCGCTCAGGCTGGTGGCGGTGGCGAGAAGCGTGGTTATCGGGTGATTTTGCAGAAAGGCGCGCAGCTTGCGCTGGCCCGTTTCTTTGAGATTCGCCAGCAGATCATCCAGATTTTCGACGATCAGCAGCAGCGTCTTATCACCGACAAATTCAACCAGCAACTGCTCCAGCAGAGGTTCGGCCTGGTTGGCATCTTCCAGGTCGAGCACGTCCTCCAGCCGCTGGCGCAGGGTTTCCAGCGCGTAAGTCTGTTGCAGGGTTTGCAGAATCAGCAGCAACAGGTTGTGATAGCCGGCGATGTACGGATCTTCCGGCAGCCAGGCAATCCGCAATCGGTCGTCCAGTTCGGCATCGCGCCGTACTCGGTGATGGAGCAAAGCCACCAGATGGGTCTTGCCGATGCCGCGTGGACCGATCAAGAGCCGTTGGTGCTTGTTAGCGCCGGTGGCGCTCTCCTGAATGCCATCCAGGATGCGCTGAGCGAGTTTCTCCCGCGCCACGAACAGATCTTCCAGCGTTTCGGGATCGCTTTGGCTGGGCGTGAATGTCGAATGGTAGGGCGCGTTCATTCAGGCGAGACCTTGATCCAAACGCCACCAGCGACGGATGAGACTGAAGCGAAACCGGTAACCGCCATCCTGATCCTGATGCAGATAATGATCCCGCTGCATGAGTTTGAGCAGGGTGCGGAGCGCTTCCCGGTCGCCTTCGACCATGCGCTGGGCGTTTGTGCCGAGTCGGGAGAGATTGATTTTAAGCCGCTCGTGCAACTCGTCGAGAATCAGCGGTTCAGTCTCGGCCAACTGATCCAACAGCGCCCGGACCACTTCGGCGCGCTCGCCGTAATAGCTACTCAGCCGGCTGCGAAAATGTTCCAGATCCCAATCCTGGGCATTCGCAAGCGCCTCGGCGACGATCGTTTCCGCGATCTCGGGTGTCGCGGCTTGGCCTCGATCTGCCATGGCGGCGACCACATGATGGATATAGAAGGGGATAGCGTCCACGCGCCTTGCGATGATGGCGGCGGTTTTATCCAGGGTGCCGCTGGTCAGCCCTTCTCCCTGTATCAGCGCCTTGGCCAAGGCTTCGGCGTGCCCATCATCCAGAGGCGGCACTTCGACCGTGCGCATATCGTTGACCGGAGAATTGACGTAGCCCTCTTCGCGAAGGGCGGTCACGACGTGATGCAGGCCGATGGAGCCCGTGTAAATCATGCGCAGATTGGCGTGGGTTTGGCGCAGGCCACGCAGCGTATCCAGGAGGTCCATGACGACCGTTTCCCCTTCTGAACGCGCGATCTTCTGCAACATCCAGGGCAACTCGTCCCAGCATAAAATGACTTGTCGGTCGCTGTGTTGGGCAAGATCGCCCAGAATCCGTTCCAACAGTGCTTTCCAGTGGGGAGCCGCAGTTGTGGGCAGTTTTACACCGAGGATTTGGGTGCCTCCCAAGGCGGCCCAGAGCTCTTTGGTTTTGGTTGCCGTTTTCTGGAACAGCTTAAGGTGTTTTTCCACATCCTCGGCGACTCGTTCCACGAACTCGATAGGGGTGCTGACGCCACCGACATCTCGAACCTGAATCGTTATGCCGTTTGGTGGTTGCGCCTCCATCTTTTTGATAATGCAGGTCTTGCCCATACGCCGTTCGGCCACCAACACCAGGCTTTGGTGCTTCAGGGTGGCCCAAAGGCGGTCGATGAGGTGGTCTCGCCCCATGACGTTTTCAGGAGAAACCGCCCCACCAGGATTTGCTTTCATGGCATACGCCCATCAGAAATTACGTCAAAATAGACGTACGTCATTATTGACGTAATTAAATTTATGTCAACACAAATTCTTGATGGCGTTTCTTGATTGCAGCGATGCGTGCTTCCGCCTTTATGAGCGGAAGTGGCCTTTTACGTGAGCAGGATCAGCACCCACACCACGGCGGCGTTCAGCAGCGCCACAAACACCGCCGCTGAGCCGATATCCTTGGCCCGACCCGATAGCTCGTGGTGTTCCGGTCCGATGCGGTCCACCGCCGCCTCGATGCCAGTGTTCAGCAGTTCGACGATCACGATCAGCAGCAGACTGCCGATCAGTAGCGACCGCTCCACCGGGCTGTGCCCCAACCACAGGGCCAGCGGGGTCAGTACCGCGCATAAAAACCCTTCCTGACGAAACGCTTCTTCGTTGCGCCAGGCTGCTTTCAGACCAGCCCAGGAATAGCCGGTGGCGTTGATTAACCGGCGCCAACCCGTGTGATTTTGAAAGGCCATCGGGATCAGGACTCGACCGGCCGCCAGGCCAGATCCATGTCGCGGGCGGCGCGTACCTCGTCCAAACGCCGCACCGGTCGGTGGTGGGGCGCACCCTGGACTTGCTCGGGACTGCTCTCGGCTTCCTGCTGGATTTGGCGCATCGCGGCGACGAAGCCGTCCAGTTCTTCCTTACATTCGGTCTCGGTCGGTTCGATCAACAGGCACTCCGGCACCAGCAGCGGGAAGTAGGTGGTTGGCGCATGAAACCCGAGATCGAGCAACCGCTTGGCGAAATCCATCGCCGTTACGCCCAGCGTCTTGGCCTGCCGCTTGAGGGTGATGATAAATTCGTGGCTGGCCCGTCGTTGGGGGAATGCGGCGTCGAAGCCGGTCTTCATCAGTTCCGCCAGTAGATAATTGGCGTTCAGTGTGGAGAATTCGGCGACCCGGCCCATGCCGGCGCGGCCCAGCAAGCGGGCGTAGACGTAGGCGCGCAGAATCACTCCGGCGTTGCCCATGAACGCCGACAAGCGACCGATGCTCTGGGGGCGATCGGTTTCACTCAACCAGCGATAGCGCTCGCTCTCCTTGCCGACGATGGGAATCGGCAGGAACGGCGCCAAGCGGGCGTTGGCCGCGACCGGACCGGCGCCAGGACCACCGCCACCGTGCGGAGTGGCGAAGGTCTTGTGCAGATTCATGTGCATTACGTCGAAGCCCATGTCGCCGGGTCGGGCCTTGCCGAGAATGGCGTTGAGATTGGCGCCATCGTAGTACAGCAGACCGCCGGCCTGGTGGACGATGGCGGCGATCTCGGCGATGTTCCGCTCGAATACGCCCAGAGTTGACGGATTGGTCAGCATCAGTCCGGCGGTTTGTGGGCCGACCGCCTGGCGCAGGGCGGTGAGATCCACATCGCCGGCGGCGTCGGTGGGAATTTCCCGAACCGTGAAACCGCACATGATGGCGGTGGCGGGATTGGTGCCGTGAGCGGCGTCCGGTACCAGCACCTCGCGACGAGCGTGATCGCCGCGAGAGACGTGATAGGCGCGGATCATCGCCATCCCGGCGAATTCACCCTGAGCGCCCGCCATCGGTGTCAGCGACACCGCCTGCATGCCGGTCACTTCCCGCAGCATCTCCTGCAATTCGTGCAGGCAGGTCAGAAAACCTTGGCTGATGCCTTCCGGCGCCAGTGGATGGCGGGCCAGCAAACCGGGCAGCGAGGCCAACCGGTGACAGACCCGCGGGTTGTATTTCATGGTGCAGGAACCCAGCGGATAGAAGTGGGTGTCGATGGAGAAGTTCTTCTGCGACAGCCGGGTGTAATGGCGCACCGCCTGGAGTTCCGAGACTTCCGGCAACGGCGCGGCGCGGCGGCGGCGCAGGGAAGCGGGCAGGTCGGACAAGGCATCGTCGGGCGCGATGGCGGGGATGACCGCTTGTCGGCCGGGACGGGACTGGTCGAAGATCAGCATGAAGGGAACACCAGGGCTTGAGGAATCGTCATGGTTTTTTCGACGCGGAATTATTATCCCAACGCCGCCAGCGCCGCGTCGTAATCCGGTTCCTGGGCGATTTCCGGGACCAGTTCGGTGTAGCGCACGGTGTTGTTCTCGTCCAGTACCACCACGGCGCGGGCGGTAAGGCCGGCCAGTAGTCCGTCTTCCAGCAGCACGCCGTAATCCTTGGCGAACTTGCGCGAACGCATCATCGATAGGGTGACCACGTTATCCAGGCCCTCATTGCCGCAGAACCGGTGTTGAGCGAAGGGCAGGTCGGCGGAGATGACCAGAATGACGGTGTCGGGATGGGCCTTGGCGTGTTCGTTGAACTTGCGGGTGGACAGCGCGCACACCGAGGTATCCAGACTGGGCACGATATTCAGCAGTTTTTTCTTGCCGGGGAAATCGGCCAGGGTGACATCGCTCAGGCTGGCGGTGACCAGCTTGAAACCGGGCGCGGCCGCGCCGACAGTGGGTAGTTCACCGTTGGTATGGATGGGGTTGCCTTTGAAGGTAATGTTTGCCATGAGCAATGTCCTCCGTTTGATGACGCTTGGGAAAAATTGCCGCGCGTTCGGCAAAAATTGATTTTCACGCGATTTCCGCCAGCGCCGCCGCGTAGCGTCGCAGGTCGGCTTCCTCCCGAGTTTCGGTGGCGCACACCAGCAGGGCATGGCCCAGCTCGGGGTAATCGTCGTTCAGATCGAAGCCACCGAGAATGCCGCGCGCCAGCAACCCGTCCAGCACCTCGCTCGCCGGGCGCGGCAGTCGCAATACTGTTTCGTGGAACACCGGCCGGTCGAAAACCCGGCTGACCCCCGGCACTTGCGTCAGTTGTTCCACCAGTACGCGGGTATTGGCATGACAGGCGGCGGCAACCTGCTCCAGGCCGCGCGGACCCAGCAGCGACAGATATAGCGTGGCGGCGGTTACCATCAAGCCTTGATTGGTGCAGATGTTGGATGTGGCCTTGGATCGACGAATGTGCTGCTCGCGGGCTTGCAAGGTCAGGGTAAAACCGGTCTTGCCGTCCAGATCGACGGTGCGACCCACCAGCCGACCGGGCATCTGCCGTACCCATTCCCGCCGGCAGCACAGAAAGCCGAAGTAGGGGCCGCCGGAAGACAGCGGCGAACCGAGTGGCTGACCATCGCCGCAGGCGATGTCGGCGCCGGCGTCACCCCATTCGCCGGGCGGTTTGAGAATCGCCAATGCGGTGGGATTGACCACCGCCACCGCCAATGCGTTGTGTTGGTGCGCCCAATCGGTCAGTGCGTCCACCTCTTCCAGCACCCCGAAAAAATTGGGCTGCGGGATGACCAGCGCCGCGAAATCCTGTCCGGCGTAGGGGGCGAGCGCTTCGACCGGGGTATGGCCTCCGGTTGGATCGTAGGGCACTTCCACCAGTTCGATGCCCTGATTGTGCACGATGGCATGCACGGTCCGCCGATATAGCGGATGCAGGGCGCGAGGGATCAGTATCCGCTTGGATTTGGACTTGCGGTTGGCGCGCACCGCCATCAACAGCGCCTCGGCCAGCGCCGAAGCACCGTCGTACAGCGAGGCATTGGACACGGCCAGGCCGGTCAAGCCCGCCATCATGCTTTGATATTCGTACAGCACCTGCAAGGTGCCCTGACTGGCCTCCGGCTGGTAGGGCGTATAGGCGCTGTAGAATTCGCCACGGCCGACGATCTCCCACACTGCCGCCGGGATGTGATGCTCGTAGGCGCCGGCGCCCAGGAAACACAGCGGGCGTGGATAATCCGCCGCTCGCGCTTCCATCAGCCGGGTGACCTGCAACTCGTTCAGTGCCTCCGGGAGGGCCGGTAGTTCGCCGACCCGCAGCGCCGACGGGATTTCCTCGAACAGTGTGTCCAGATCTGGCGCGCCGATGGCGGCCAGCATCGCTCGGACATCGTCCGAGGTATGGGGGATAAACGGCATGACGATCTCGCCCCGCCTTACTCGACCAGCCTGGGATTGGCTAGTGAACTGGCGTCTTCGTCCTCATCGTCGGCGATGGCGATGGCTTCGTAGGCGGCCGCGTCCAGCAATCCGTCCAGCGTGGCGGTGGTCTTGAGTCGGAAAATCCAGCCCTCGCCGTACGGATCTTCATTGATCAGTTCCGGGGTGTCGGCCAGAGCCTCGTTCACCTCCACGATCACGCCTTCCAGCGGACTGTAGACGTCGGAAGCGGCCTTGACCGACTCGACCACCGCACAGCTTTCGGCGGCCGCCACGGCGCGGCCCACTTCCGGGATTTCCACGAACACCAGATCGCCCAGCAGGTGTTGGGCATGATCGGTGATGCCGACGGTGACGGTGCCGTCGTCGTTGGCGCGCGCCCATTCGTGAGATTCGCTGTAACACAGATCGACGGGGGATGTTGCTGCTCATGGGGTTCGATTCCTCAACAACGGGGGGTTCTGGGGTGGGGTCATTCGATCAGGGCGCGGCCATGGCGGACGAATGGCGGCTTGACCACTCGCGCCGGCAGGCGTTTGCCGCGAATCTCCACTTGGCAACGCGCGCCGACACCGGTGTCGACCCGAGCCAGGGCGATTGCGCGGTTCAGGGTGGGGGAAAAGGTGCCGCTGGTGATCTGGCCGATCTCGCGCCCGTCGTCGAAAACGTGCTGATGGCCACGCAACACGCCGCGTTCTTCCAGCACCAGGCCGACGAAGGTTTGCGGCGCACCGGTCGCGCGTTGCCGTTCCAGCGCGGCACGACCGATGAAGTCGCGCTCGGCCGGTTCCCAGGCCACGGTCCAGCCCAACCCGGATACCAGCGGGGTGGTGGTTTCGTCCATGTCGCGGCCGTACAGATTCATGCCGGCTTCCAGGCGCAGGGTGTCGCGGGCGCCCAGTCCACAGGGCGCGACGCCGGCGGCGACGATCTGGTCCCATAGTTCCGGTACGGTGGCGGCGCTCGGCAGGATTTCCACTCCGTCCTCGCCGGTGTAACCGGTACGGGCGATGAATCCGTGGTCGGTTTCCAGGGCATGGAACGGTTTGAGCGCACGCACGGCCGTCAGGGTGTCGGCGCCCAGGACGCTTTCCAGTCGAGCCAGTGCTTCGGGACCTTGCACCGCCAGCATCGCCAGATCGTCGCGTTCGCGCCAAGCGGCGCCGAAGCGTTCGGCATGCGGCGCGATCCAGGTCAGATCCTTATCGCGAGTGGCGGCGTTCAGCACCAATCGGTAACCAGTTTCGCCCCGGTCGTAGACGATCAAGTCGTCGATTACCCCGCCGGCTTCGTTCAGCATGCAGGTGTACAACGCCTTGCCGGGATACAGGCGGGCGACGTCGTTGGCCAGCAAGTGGCGGAGCAAGGCGCGGGTCGGGTCGGGGTCGGCGAAATCGACCACCGTCATGTGCGACACGTCGAATACGCCGGCGACGCGGCGCACCCGATGATGTTCGTCGAGCTGCGAGCCGTAATGCAGTGGCATATCCCAGCCGCCGAAGTCCACCAGCTTCGCTCCCAGGGCGGCGTGGCGGGCATACAGAGGAGTACGTTTGGCCATGCGGAGAATCCCGGTGGGATTGGATGCGTCATGGTAGCCTGAATTGTGCGAGTGGGGTATAGCCGGAACGGTGAATCGTTCGGTTGCATGGGGTTGGAATCGCGCCAAGCCAGTGCCAGTATGACCTGAAGCAGGCGGTTGCCCAATGCGGTGGCGTACATCCGAAACAGGCGCCGATACCAGCCGCGCCCGAAGACTTCCTCATTCCGGTTGAACTCGTAGCGCAAGGCGCGCTCCGCGCAGAAGTCGATCAGCACTTGTTCCAGCGGCAGAGCGAGAGCGGCGCGCAAGATCACGGGGCCGATGTTCCCGTCTTCCGTCACGCCCATCGCTTTTTGCAGCAAGCGCACGGCCGTTCCCACGCCCTGGTTCACGGCGCTATCGAACACCAGCAGGGCCAACGAAGCCGGTAGGTCGGTACCGTGCACCGGATTCCAGTAATCGCGGCGATAGATTTCAATCACGTCATCCATCGTCAAGCGCCGAATATCGAGGTCTGGATAAGCGCGCCTGGAAATGCCGCACTTCGTCAAACCGCCGGGGTCTTGCTTGTGGTCCGACAAACCGCCTTCCTCCGATAAGACGGCGCGCACGCAACGGTCAAAGTTTTCCATCAGCGTTCCCTATCAATTGAACGATGATGAATTAAACGCTGTTCATTTAAACTTGACAAGCGGGATTTCGGCGGGCGGGACGAAAAAAGCGTGTGGAGGGTGACGGTTATGGATGATGAGCGTGAAAAAATGGCTAGAACGCGTCACCGCGCGGGATTATGATTGGACAGGCGTCAACTGAACGAACAATGCCCGGTGCGGTTGGAGGGGAGGGGCGTGGTTCGGGGTTTGATCCTGTTTCAATCCGCTTATCTTGCTATGGTGTGGGATGGGTGGAACGGGATAATAATTTGTTAGGGCCGAAGAGACGGGCTGAAGAGACGCCATGAAGCATCCTATTCCTGTCATCGCCTACGAGCATGCGGAAGCAACTCGCGATAGGGTCACGGTCTATGACTTTTGTGAAATCAGGGATATCGATAGTCTCAGGATCTGCCCATACTGCAAGTCTTCATACATTCAATTCCCAGAGCACACGGATGACGAAGGACTCTGTCAGTGCGGGTATTGCGGCTGGTGGAAACTATTAGACCTGAAAGAGGTGTCTCATGGTTTTGGCGCCGAAGACATACAATCAATATCTGCAATCGCAAAGGAGTTCAAAGTTAGCTCTCTTGATGTTCCCATACGAGCACTCCGAAGCTATCTTATGCGCCATCCACGAGACATCGTACACGTTGATCCAAAGGTTTTTGAGAGACTAATAGCAGATTGTCTACGAGATGCGTTCAATCCATGCGAGGTAATCCACGTTGGCCGCAGTGACGACGGCGGAATAGATCTTAAACTCATTCTTGCCAACGACGCGTGCTATCTCGTGCAAGTCAAGAGGCGTAGCTTTCTAGATAGAAAAGAAGGAGTGGAGGTCGTACGCTCTCTGAATGGTGTCCTATTTAAAGAGGGAATACCGAGGGGCATGGTCATCACAACCGCTCATGCGTTCACGCCGAGAGCCCATGAGAGCACCCAGATCGCCACACCGACGTCGGTTCCATACGACATGAAACTTGTTGCCTTTGACGAAGTGATTTCAATGCTAAAGCTGAAGCCGATCTTTCCTTACGAACCATGGAAACGATTCTCCTTCCGTGACAATGGAATTGAAAGACAACCCTAACAACGCCCTGCAATCGGATTGCCTCCAGCGCTCGCGCGCTTCCGGCAACCGTTGAGGGTGGGCGTTAGCCATTGGAAGAAAAAAGCATGTTAGATAAAGAAGCAATGATTCGTTGGCAAGGGTATGCACGAGAAAGCCGTACAGCCGTCAATTCTCATTTTTTGGCATATGCCGCAGCCATACTAGCGTTTCAGGCGTCAGTTCTAGTTGATGAAGATGTAGCAAAAATAGATTGGTCATATGCATATATCTTTAGTGGTTTCTTAGCTATTTTTTTCACTTGTGATTGGTAGCGTTGTCGTTCTGGTTCGGTTACGCGATGCACGCTTAACTGCCAGAATCGCTAGGTATCGCGATTCAAAAGAACAAGAAGTGGAAATTGATGCATTGAGGAGCCAAACGGATATTCTCGGCAAATGGACAAATAGGCTAATTCCAGCACAGGTCATTGCCTTCACTTTTTTCTGCAATTCTATTTGTTGTTTGGGTTGTTGGCTCCCATTCGGATAAATTAGCGTGAATTATTGGCTAACAAAGAAAATCAACACGGATCGCAAATTCCACTGCGCTCCTCCGACAAAATGGCGCGTACGCAACGGTCAAAGGTTTCCATCAGCGTTCCCCATCAATTGAACGACGATGAATTAAACGATGTTCATTTCAACTTGACAAGCGAGTTTTCGGCGGGCGGGACGAAAAAAAGCCTGTGGAGGGTGACGGTTATGAATGAGGAGCGGGAAAAAAGTGGCTAGAAAGCGTCACCGCGCGGGGCTATGATTGGACAGTCGTCAACTGAACGAACAATGCCCGGTGCGGTTCGGGGTGAGGGGCGCAGTTCGGGGTTCGATCCTGGTCCGATCCGTTTATCTTGCCATGGAGCAAGATAAGCAGAACCGTATAATAATTTGTTAGGCGCAAGAAAATTGGAGGCTCTTGATGGATTTGTTTACCAAGTTTAACCGAAAAAGTATCGATGACAGACAAATCGATACACTTATAGGGATAAGTAAAGGTCTCGTGGCTGATGGTAAAATAAATCAATTAGAAGCCGAATTTCTCTTAAGCTGGCTAATTCAAGCCCGTCAAAATACAGACAACCCGGTAATAATAAATCTACTAGATAAAGTTAATTCTATGCTGGAGGATGGGGTCTTAGATCTAGATGAATCTGCCGAGCTACTCAGTATCCTGCATAAAATTAATGGCGAACCATCTGAAATAGGTGAGTTAGCAAAAACAACATCTCTCCCAATAGACCGTCCACTCCCATCTGTAACATTTGAAGGTATGGAATTTCTTTTTACAGGCACTTGTGCATATGGCACGAGAAAACAATGTCAGGCTGCAATAGAGTCACTTGGCGGAGTAAATGCAAAAGGGGTAACAAAGAAACTTAATTATCTAGTACTGGGTACTTATGTTACCGATAGCTGGGCGCATGAAACATATGGCAGAAAAATAGAAAAAGCCATGCAATATCGAGAAGAAGGTATGCCCCTTGTAATTATCACTGAAGAGCATTGGGTAAATGAAGGTGGTCTTTCATAAATATCGCCTAACGAGGCGCTCCACCAGACCAAAAACCGCGATATAGTTTTCGCCAGGTGAGCTTGATCGTTAGGTGCTATGAAGTGCGGTATCGGTGAAGATCAGAGCGATTCTTTCCAGTCGTACTTTCTATTTGGCTTGGGCGTTGATATCTGCGTTGGGATTGGCCATCGCATCTTACATAGATCCATATATCTTCGGGTTTACCGCTTGCGCCGCTGCTTTTGTTTCCGGATTCTTGGTCCTGGTGTCGGTCGTTATGGGTTGGCATAGCTTGATGTGGGCTATCGTTTGCGCAATTCCTACAGCGTTGGCATTTATGCTTCTTTCCACATACAACTGGGCATAGCATGGCACCTAACCCCTCGCTGAAGCCGACCGTCGCTGACATGCCGGCCGCTTGGTTCGACGTTAGCGAGCAAAGGATAGAGCATGTATATTCCTAAGCAATTTGAAGAGCCGCGAATCGATGTCATGCACGAGCTTATCCGTGCATATCTGTTGGCGACTCTGGTTACACACTCTTCAAATGGGCTAAACGCAAATCACATTCCGCTGCATTTGTCTCAGTCGCCAGCACCCTATGGCGCGTTGCAGGGTCCATATAGCCCGAGCGAATCCATTGTTTGGAGAAATTTCCGATGGCATTGAAACGTTGACCATCTTCCATGGTCCCGACTCCTACATAACGCCTTCGTGGTACGCCATCGGAAAGGTTGTGCCCACCTGGAATTATGCCGTCGTGCATGCTTATGGCGTTCTGCGCGTCGTAGATAATGCGTCGTGGTTGCGTGCACAACTTGATGCTCTCACCGAGCACAATGAATCGTCCTTTCCAGAACCATGGGCGGTCTCCGACGCACCACCTGAATATATCGAAAGAATCATGGCGGCCATAGTTGGTGTAGAAATGGTAATCACAAAGTTGCTTGGTAAATGGAAAGTCAGCCAGAACCAACCAGCGCAAGATCAAGTCGGCGTAATTTCAGGTTTGAAGGCAAGCAGCCTTCCGGAATCAGAAGCAATGGCTGCTTTGGTAGAAACACAGGGCTGTTCAATGCTTCTCAACTGATGCATTCTACGGATTTTTCAGATCATAGGATGCACTGATGCTCTTGCCGATCTTTCTCGCCGCGATACCCGATCATCGCCGTCCCCAAGGTCGGCGGTATGGCTTGGAGCACTTGTTGTTGTTCAGCATTCTCGCGATCCTGTCGGACGCCACGTCGTACCGCAAGATTCAGCGCTTCATCGCGGCTCGGCTACCGCAGTTGAACGCACTCTGCGGGCTGCACTGGAAACGAGCGCCGGCCCATACCGCGATCCGCTACGCCTTGCGGGGGTTAGACCCCGTCGATGTTGAAAGCGCTTTTCGGGGTCACGCGGCGGTGCTCGCCGGTTCACCGGCTGACCGGACCCTGATCGCGCTGGATGGCAAAACCTTGCGCGGCAGTTTTGATCGGTTCCAGGATCAGAAGGCGCTGTAAGTTCTCAGCGCCCTGACCACGGACCGGACGTTGATCCTGGGGCATGTGCTGATCGGCGCGGCCGACAAGTCCCATGAAATTCCGGCGGCGCGGCAACTCATTCACGAACTCGGTCTCACCGGGCGGCTGTTCACCCTCGACGCGTTGCATTGCCAAAAAAACAGTTGAATCCGTCATGGCGACCGGTAATCACCTCCTGGTACCCGTGAAAGCCAACCAGCCCACGCTGCTCCAACACCTCACCGAGACCTATCTCGCACAGCCACCCCAGGACCGGCACCACACCCACGAGATCGGTCGCCATCACCGTATCGAACGGCGTTTAACTCAGACTTGGTACTTACCGCTTGAGGTCGGCACCGAGGATTGGCACGCTCATTTTTGCACTTTGGTCGAAATCCAGGGCCACACCGACGTGTTCGATACCCGTCAAAAAGACTGGGTATCCCGTCAAGAAACAGCCTATTACGTGTCCACCGCAACCTTATCGGCGGCCCACGCCGCCCACGCCGTCCGCGCCCATTGGAGCATCGAGAACCGTCTTCACTATGTTCGGGATGTCACCTTGGGTGAGGATGCCAGCCGCATCCGCCATAACCCCGGGATCTTTGCCTTGCTACGTAGCTTTGCCCTCAACCTGTTGCGTTTTAATGGCATCAGTAATATCAGCTTGGGCCTCTACGACAATGCCCTCAACTTCGACCGGCTCCTCGCCTACCAAGGACTCTAGCGTTGAACAGCCTTGAGCCCGACCGCACGCACTGACCGCACTCAAACACAGCACGAACTCGCCGAAAGGAGCATGAAAAACCGACAGAGTTCGTTGTTTGTCGATAGGGTACCATGCGGTTGTATTTCCTTCTGGCTTGTGACACACTTAAATTCTGGCTTGTGACACACTCAAAGTGAGCTTGTTTCCGTGCCAAGAGTAACTGCTTCATTTTAAGGTGTTAAATTTTATTCAGAAACTCAAGGAGAAATTTATGATTTCGAACAGTCAGCTTTCTTCGCGTCTTGCTCGTGCCTCCACCGTGCTGCACAAAAAGCACCGTGAAGGCGGTGATTTTAATCGAAAAAGATAAGACAAGTGGAAAGGTGCAGATGAGTTGGGGATCGGCGATGCGCCGTTGATGGTTGTTTGATCTAGTTATAAGGCGTGACGATCACTTCGTAATCGTCACGCTTCCCGACCGCAAAATTCTGGTGTTGCTGTGTTCTTCACAAGCGAGCCTTACCACCTCAAACCAGTCGAGCAGTTAGTGCTGCAAGGCACGTCATTCTGCAACATTGATTGCACATACTGCGATCTCAGCAAAGAGAGCAGACGTACAAAATCTCGAATGCCACTCGATCTAGTCCTAAAGTTGATCCGTGAGCTGATCGGTGAAGCGCTGCTAGCGTCTGAGTTCATCGTCGTCTGGCACTCAGGAGAACCGTTGACGCTGCCGCCCGGCTACTATGCGGCCATGATTGAAGCGATTATCGATATGTGCGAGAAAAATGCGCCTGGCGTCGCTGTGTCGTTCGATTTTCAGACTAACGCCACCCTAATTGACAATGCTTGGTGCGATTTTTTTCGAAAAGTACGCCTCGGTTATTAACCTCGGCGTCAGCTGTGATGGACCAAAAATGCTGCACGATTCCTTTCGGGTTGATAGAAAGGGGCAGAGCACATTTGATCGCACAATGCAGGGAATTAATACGCTCGATGATCGAGGCATCAAGTACAACGCCATCGCTGTCGTTACGAGAAGGACGTTGGCGAATCCCGAAGCGTTTCTGGATTTTTTCTACGAACGACGGCGTTCTTTGATTGATTTTCATTTCAACGTGCTGGCCAGCCCCATCGCCAATAGCGGCGATCTTGAGTACGGTTCCAACGATAGAAACAAGTTCTATCAGTTCTATCGTCGCCTGTTCAACTGGTGGGAAGAAAAACGTATGGCGGGCGGTGATTTTCCTATTCGAAACCTGTCGCAAACTCTCGAACGACTAGCGATGTACGGTCATTCCGAAGCGCCATCCTACGTGTGCGAGACGAGTGCGCCCCTACGATCCCTCAATATGGATGCCGATGGAAATCTGACTACTTTCTATGCAGGATTGGACATCGGTACTGAGGCTGACCGATACGGCGATGGATCCGGTCTAGCGCTCGGTAATATTCGGCGCTCTTCGCTTGCCGGCATGCTCCGATCATCCAAGCTCGCAGCGATGGTAGACGACTTCGACAAAAGCCACCAACGTTGCGCCGCGAAATGCGAGTACTTTTCTGTCTGCCCCGGCGGTTTCGAGTTGATACAGTGGCGCGATGAAAATAACACTGGCCACGATACTCCAGAAACTGTCGAATGTCTGGTACATGTAAAGACCTTGATTGATGCTGCGCTCGATTTCATCGACTCGGCTGATCGCAGGCTATCCGACAATCACGACGAGTATCACCAATCAACCAATTGAGCCATTTGGATAGAGTCATACGAATGACGTATTTTTGATGTACGTGGACAGTGCATTGAGGAGCCAGTCCCAGTGACGGACGGAACAGAAGCCTGGTGAGGTGCCTATGATCCAGCGCTCGACTGTGGCGTTGGTGCGTGCAAGCTCGTCAAAGAACTTCCTCATCCGTTTAGATGCATTCTCGCGGAGCTCGTCAAGGGACAACGCGGGTTTGGTGCCTGGATTTCCGTTGTAATCGTTGATGAAGTAATCCAGATCGATATGGACGATCAGGCGGCCTTTGGGAACCGAACGCAGCAAGCGGGTGGCGTCCGACCCTCCAACGTACGTGCCTAGCTGATCGATCGATTCCCGTGTTCGTTTCATGATGCCAGCAAACCGGGCATGAGGAAGAAGCGGTTGCGTAATCACCCGTTGCACTACAACGTATCGTTCGTGGCGGCTGTTGGCCACATGATTAAGATGCATGACGTGAACGGGTTGGGGAAGATAGTAAAGCGCGGTCACGAAACTGCCGATTCCGACGGCGCCGCTGCGAATGGCGGGCGGCCAATCGGCCGGCTTAGCTGGATCGAACGGCTGACAGGTGCCGGGGTCTTGAAGGCCATCAGAGGTCAGCACAAGCAAAGTGGCCATCATATCCGTATGGTCATCAAGATGAATGAATACGAGCGGTTCTGGCAGCGTCTGCGTGACCAGACATCGTGAGACAAAGTATCCGGTCCAGCTGTCCTCCATACACAGATCATAATCGGACAATTGCACATGAAACCCAGCATATTCTCCTTCAATGACTGTCGCTGGTAAAGACCTGACGATGTCGTGAAGATGCGGATCGGCATCATGGTGGCCTAGATCGGCCCCGCATAGCACTAGCCGCAATCGATTACAGTCAATAGAGATTTTCGTGCTGCGCGCAAAAGCCTGTAGCTGTACACGAGCCAGTGCTTCGCCGAGTTTGCCGTAGGCGTCGCGATCCAGAGTCAGGTCGCACTCGGTTGTCGGTTCGAATCTATCTGTCTGGGTCATCTCTGAAACTCTTTGCGCGACGGTGTTTGTGGGATCAAAGTGGCATTATCAAGCATTTCGGGGCGAGGATCCTTCACCCATCGAGGGAACGTTTCCTGTACCTGTTGGTATACAATCTGACACGCATGACGCAGTTCGCCGCTGCAACCGAGAACGTCATCACCGTGTTCGACCAGTGTCCAGTTCGGCCATACTGGATCTCTGACCGCGCGCACACGCCGAAACGCCTCCAGCGGCGAGTAACCTAGCCGAACGAGAAGGATCGCCGCCGCTGCCGCCGAGCGAGAGCGCCCCATGTGACAATGTACCAGCAAATGTGATAGATGCTTTCTGTTCAGCGTATCTGCATAGCAACAGAGTGCCACCACATCCTCGCGTGCAGGTGCGCGTCTGCCGGCGGTCGAATCGAGCGCGTCATGGATTTCTATGACCAAATGACGTCCGTCGCCAGTGTCCTGAAGGGCCCATAACAACACCGTACCCGGGTCGATAAGCGAAACGACATGGCTGACAGACTTCAGTAGCATGTGGTTGACTTCGTCCAGACCAAGTACGGAAAGGCGGAATTCGAATGGCATACGTGACATTATCGATCTGGACCTCCGAAAAACCTGCAAGTGCAACGGCTTAGTATATCTCGCCTGATTTGGATCAAAGGATGTCTGATCGATCAATTTCACAAGCATCGTCAACCACCCGATATCGTTTCGGTTTCGGCCTTATGGGTCCAATTCTTGCCGAATGTTGTCATGCGCTGTATGCCTATCTGGACGCAGCTGCTGATGGCGGCCAGTCGCGTGTCTTGTACTGCGCGCGAGGCGGCTTGATATTAAAGCGTGCGCTGGAACGCTATCTGGAGCGTATCGAACGGGCGCCACCGATCCTCGGTGAGGACTTCATGGTGTCACGGCTCGCAGCCGCTCGATTGGCTTTGGAAGTCTGCCCGGTGCGGGCGGCACCGCTGCTCGCGCTGGAATTTGAAGGTCGGAGTTGTGCAGCAGCGGCTTCGGTACTCTCCGGTCGTGCTGTGTTGAGTCGTGGCGACTGGGCACAGCCGTATAGATTCGAGAGACTATTCGAATTGATGTCTGCTGATGCGGTGGGACGTCAGGTGCACGAAGCGATGATCGAGCAGGCTATGTTGCTACGGGCACATATTGCCTTGATCAGCGTCGGTGCCCGATCACTGCATGTTGTCGACACCGGTGTGTTCGGGTCGATCGGATATTATCTTGCGCTTGGACTGCCGGACAAAGTATTGCACCCAGTCTTGCTGTTTCGTGCAAACTACAAAAGGAGCGCCAAATTGGTGCTACCACCCGCTATTGGATTGGTGTGTGATCAGGACCACTATTGTCCCTGGAAACCAAGAAGCGTGTCGCGTCTCTACTGGCCGCTCATCGAAGCCTTCTTCGAGCCCGAACTGCCTAGTGTGCGCACCTACAAACGCGCCGCCGATGGGGAGGTGTTATCGAATCTGCAGCAGCCGAACTGGCGAGAGCGCTTGTCTCCAGACAGCGACCCGGTTAGAGCTGGAGCGTTCGACTATCTTGCGACCCTTGATCCTGCCTCTGTCCCAGCGATCGTACAGCAATCGACCAATGCATGGCGCGCTCTTCGCAAGCGCATTGTCTATCCGACACAGGAAGACATAGCCTTGCTCGGCGTCAGCCGGCGCTGTGTCGATTTCGGGTTCGACGATCTCGTGAGTTTCAGTGAACCTGTTTCACTCACAGCCTCGTTGTCTCGGATTGCCAGGGTGCGTAACTCGATATGGCCCGAAGGGAAGATTCGAAAGCTGTACCCCAGGATGGCCGGGGTTTGGTTGCGTCTGCTCGAGGCCAATCGCACTATTACTGGTATCCTTCGCGCCATGCTATAGATTGCGGGGTTATCGAGAACTGGTATTACGACTGTACCGTATGCATTTTTGGAGCTATAGTCAAATTTGGTGTATGGCGGGTCTGGATCAGGCGGCGAGTTTCTGCTGATCGTTCTCGGCTTCGCCGGGGGGATCGACGACGGCGAAGCCATCCTGGAAACGAACCCCTCGCACCACCTCGGGCAGAAGTCTGAAGCCACCCAGCTTGCGCCAACTCTGTTCCGCCGTCAGCGCTAATTGGAACACCAAGCCCAGCAAGGTATTCCGGGACACGCAGTTCTTGGTCCGAATCGTACGGTGGCGGATTGTGGCAAAGGAGGATTCGATCGGGTTGGTGGTGCGAATATGCATCCAGTGCTCGGCCGGAAAGTCGTAAAAGGCCAGCAGGGCCGCGCGATCCTTCAGCAATTTTTCCACGGCCTTGGGGTGCTTGGCGCCGAAATCCCGCGCAAACCGGTCAAACGCCTTTTCTGCTTGGACTTGAGTCTCCGCCATCCAGATCTCATGAAGACCCGCCTTGGCCTTGGCCTGAATGGATTTGGGCATTTCGTTGAGGACGTTGGCCGTCTTATGGACCCAACACCGTTGGCTGCGGGTTTGCGGCCACGCCTCGTCCAGCGCGGCCCAGAACCCCAGGGCGCCATCGCCGATGCCCAGTGCCGGCGGCGTTTTTAATCCACGCGCTTGCAGGTCTTGGATGAGACTGAGCCACGATGCCTTGGACTCCCGATAGCCATCCGACAGCGCCAGCAGTCGCTTCTCGCCCTGTTCGTTGACCCCGATGAGGACCAACAAGCACAGGCGGTCGTCCTCGCCGCGCAGCGCCGAATAGATACCATCGGCCCACACGTAAACGTAGGATTCCCCGCTCAGGTCGCGACGGTTCCAGGCGGCATGGGCCTCCGACCATTCTGCCTTGAGCCGGCTCACCACCGCCGGCGACAAGCCTTGGGCCTCGTCACCGAGCAGGACCGACAGCGCCTCCTGCATGTCCCCGGTCGAAATCCCGCGCAAGTACAGCCACGGCAGCGCCGCTTCCACCCGTTGGGCTTTCCGGACATACGGCGGTACCAGCGCCGAGTTGAACTTGACGCCGCTCCCGGAGCGGTCGCGGACTTTGGGAATCCGCACCGGCACCGGTCCCAGCCCGGTGAGGATCTCCCGCTCGGGCAGGTAGCCGTTGCGGACCACCGCCTGGCGTCCCGCCAGATCGATCACGTTTTCATACTGATCCAGCAACCCCTGCAATTCGGCTTCCACGGCTTTTTCAATCAGCCCTCGGGCACCCTGCCGCAACAACTCCGTGAGCGAATCCTGGATCGACCCTGGCGTTCCTAACCACCTCTCGCTATTTTCATTCATGGCGTACCTCTTCGTGCATGCTGAAACCTGATCTCGTCCATCTCGTTTCAGCAGGGTACACCGCCTTCCTTCAAACCCCTCCGTACACCAGATTCGGTTATAACTCGCATTTTTGCAAAACCACATGCAAAAGTACGGATCATCTACTTTAATGAATCTTATACAAATATGTTTGGACAAATGGATTATCAAGGATTCTCATCTAACCTGACTTCATCGATTTTAATTTTCTTTCCAAGTTCTGGTCTCCATGCGCTTTTATCAAACTCAAGGAACTTCCGGTAATGGGTCATATAGGCAGCGATTGAAGCCTCCGAGTCTTTTTCTGCTGTTGGAGCTTCAAACCAGTGATCTGGCGGTTCAATTCCGCCGGGTAGTTTCGTTTCTCCGAATCCAGACTTGACTCCGTGAGCTAACTTAAGTGCTTCCATTGTGACATTAGTGTTTCTCAAATCCGCTCCTCGCAGTGAGGCCCGATGCAATCTGCATTTGTGGAAGTCTGCGAACTGGAAGTTGGTCCACTCTAGCCAAGCTTGACGAAGATCGGTATATCGAAGTGTAGTGTACCTTAGATCACAGCTTTGGAAGTCTGCAAATGGGAATTTTAACGAGTTCAGGTTGCTATTCGGCAGCGTCGCTCGCATTAGGTAAAGAGGGAGCAAATTATTCATCTCAAACACGCATCGTTCGTAAGACCTCTTACCCAATATATTCAAAGCAACTTCGATATCGATATCCAAGCGGGGTGGTTTGGCATCTTCATCTGTAATTGCTTGGCGCAGCGAATTTAGTCGCACATAAGAGCATATAGTCTCTATAACCCGAATATGATCAGGTAGGCTGTCCTCGGAAATGCGTTGCAAGGTATAGAGTCCGCCAAGCCGGACCTCAATGTTCGGCCGTTCCTCTTCCCAACTGCTCTTTACACCAGTCTCGCTAGCTGATTGATTATGTGGAACACGCCGCACAGTACCTAGTTGATCTACCGCTTTGGAAAAGCGATCTGTAATCATGCGTTCTTGCGCGGTTTGGGCCTGATCGAACGCGATCTTTGATCGCCAAATCAACAGTGGTGCACCTAAAAAAGGCCGCCAATACCAAACCAACATTGCGAATTGATTCACCATTGCTATTGGGGTTACAAGCTAGAAGCGCGTAGAAAAAACTTGAGTACCAACAGCAGACTCGCGAAAACAATATATTATGGTTGCGAGCGCCGCCAGCAACCACAAAAATTGAACTCGTCACCTTCTGAAAACGCTGGAATTCGCGTAACACTTTATCCGGAATTGAACTCATGCGCCCACCAATTATTTATGTCGGCTAGAACCGCAGTGTACCACGATACTGCGAATAAATGTGATGAAGATGACTATCACTGCGCAAGGCTTAGACACGCGTGATATTGACGTCTTCGTCTATAACCTCCACCTCGAAGTAAATTCATTGCGGGTTGGCACTTTTAGCGACTTCCGCCCGCGATACACGGCCGATATCTGATTCGTTGAAGTCTCTTAGTTTAACGGCCAGTTCAAGTTGCAATCCGTTAGGGTCCTGTAAGAAGACTGCCTTGGCATTTCCGAGGTCGGTGATCTTCGAAACCGTGATGCCATAGCCGGCAATGGCTTTGGTTTTGACCATCAACTCGTCTAGTGACTCGATTCTTAGTGCAAAGTGATACATTCCAGGCGGAACACCGAGCGCTCGGTTAATGCTCGTATCATAGTTCTCGCTGATACCGTCGACGCCCTTAGCTTCCATGAATACGATGTATTGGCTCTCGCCGACATCAATACTGACCTGTCGGATAACGCCACCTTTTCCAATTTCTATACGCTCATCAGCCACACGCCGACAGCCGAGGACGTTGCAGTAGAAATAGATCGTGGCTTCCATATCGTGTGTAGAGACTCCGACGTGTGAAAATCCTGCGTTCATGGCAATTCCCGTATTCGTTTCATCAGATTTGTCGCCATGCACTATCATATCGACGTGGCGATGCCAAGTTGCGGTTCAATGAGATTTCCCGTGGTTGCCACAAGATATAGGGGTGTGGAGTTCATGCCCAAAGGCGTGGACCCTCGATATCCAACCACAGCCGACGAAATAGTTCGGTCGGGTCATCCAAGCCAAAGCAGCAGTGTTTGAGCAGCTTCAGCGTGTTGTTGAGTCCTTCGACGAAACCGCTGTTATGCCCGCCCTCGAAATCATTGAGAATCCCATCCTGCCAGTGATCCAAGGTATCGAAGAATTTGTCAAAACAGTGCAAATTAGACGCTTTGACCTGTGTGACCCAGAGTTGCAATCGGCTCTGAGCCGTGGCTTGATCCGGGGTCTGGTCAAAGATCGCGGTCAGCAGGGTGCGCAGTACGTCAGCGCTGGCCAGGGTCGGGGTCTGTTCGAACCGCTCGATAACTTTTCCTGGTTGATCGGGATTCAGCGACCGCCATTCCCGGCGCAACAAGGGCCGCAACGCGGCGGTGGGTATCGCCCGCTCGGGGGGGCGATCGGCATTGAGTCGGTGACATTCGGCCTGACGCAAGGTGTCCACCGCCTCCCGGTAATGAACGGCGATGTGAAAACGATCCACCACCACTTGGGCCTCGGGCAGCGCTGCGGCCACCGCACCGGCATAGCCCTCCCACATGTCCATACAGACCCGCCGCACCGTGGCTTTCAGGACGTCCGGTATCGTCTCCAGAAAGGCCTGGACCGTGGCCCGCAACCGGTCGGGCAACACCGCCAGCACAGGGTTGTGCCCCTCGGCGTCCCGCATCCAGACCACCGCCACGTCATGGCCATGGCCCTTGAGCAACGCCACCTCGTCGATGCCCAAGGTCTCCAACGTGGAAAATGCCGTCCAGTCCACCGCTGGCGCCAGACGCGCGTCCAGGATGCCTTCCACCGCCTTCACTCCCAGGCCGAATTGCCGGCTGACGTCGGCCACCGTGCCGTGGATCAGCCGCTTCAACACGTCCTGCTCGAAGGCCGTGGCGTGCGGGCGGTTAGGGTCGTACCAGGCACAGCGCTGGGTGGTGGTCGGCCCGCCCTCACAGTGGGGACAGCGGTAGCGCTTCGGCCGGATTTCGATGACCACCTGACGCCCACACACCGGCAGGTGCCGCAACCGGATCGGTCGGTCGAATCCGTGAAACCGGTCGATGTCCCGGCCACAACGGTGGCACTGGGCCGTCCGCACGGTGCTTTCCACCTCGATCAACACCGTGCCTTCCTCCAACATCCGGTTGGCCAACACGCGCACGTCAGGCAGATCCAAGGGTACGGCAAGAGTGATCGGCATCGTCAGCCGTCCATCGGCGGGAATACCCGACCAGCGTTCCATAACTCGGCTCCCGGTGCCATACCCCTACATCTTGTGGTCTCCACGGGAGATCTCATAGAACCTGTTTTTTCTACCATGACAATTTTCTCCTTCCAGCGTAGGCGAAATCGCAGCGGTTGTGATCTTCATCGGTTGGTAGAGCCTCATTTTGAAAATGAGCTCTTAGAAAAGCCATTTCAATCAAATACATCAGTTCATCGAAATTTCAAACTGGACCACCACCCACCGCCGGCACTATTTCACCACCGGCACGTCCGACCACCGTGTGGTATAGGCCGGCGACCGCCGTTCCTGGCGCATGACCCACGGTTGTCGAAAGCCTTCCGTTCCGAAGCGTAGTCATTGCCTGGCCGATCAGGAGACCGGTGTCGGCGGTCGGCGCGGGTAGTTCGAGGGTGCCGGTGTGGTGATATTGCGGGTCGTCCGGCACGAACGGGTTGGTGGATAGAAAGATCTGGAGGCTCCGGGCCTCGGAACCTTGCCTGCGTAATTTCACCGCCGCGCGGGTGACGTGCATGGCGACGGCCTGCTTCAGTTCATCCAGCGCCGTGACCGGTTTCCCGAACGAACGCGAGGCGATGATCTGCTGTTTCGGTGGGGCGATGTCTTCCAGCGCCAGGCACGGGATGCCGCGCAATTCGTACACCAGCCGTTCCACCACGACGCCGAACCGCGCCCGGATCAGTCGAACCTCGCTCTCGCGCAACCGCAAGGCGGTGTTAATGCCCAGCGCCCGTAGCTTCGCCGCCCAGCGCGGGCCAATGCCCACAGATCGGCCACGTCCAGTTTGGCGAGCGCCTCGGCTTGCCGGTCGGGGTCCAGCAGCGCGACCACGCCGCCGGCGATCTTTTGTTTCTTGGCGATCCGGTTGGCGACTTTCGCCAGGACCTTGGTGGGACCGATGCCGATGGAGACCGGCAGGCCCAACCAGCGGCGCACGGTTTGGACGATCCCTTGCGCGTAGGCCAGCAGCGCGGGGTCCGCGAACCCGGTCAGGTCCAGAAACGCCTCGTCGATGGAATAGACCTCGACGCGCGGCGCGAACTGGCCCAGCACGGTCATCATCCGGGCGCTGAGGTCGCCGTATAGGCTGTAGTTCGAGGAGTAAACTTGGATGCGGTGCCGCCGGATCAACGCACGAATCTCGTGGACGGGGGTGCCCATCGCGATGCCCAGCGCCTTGACTTCGTTGGAACGGGCCACCACACAACCGTCGTTGTTGGACAGCACCACGACCGGTTTTCCCTCCAGACGAGGCGCGAATACCCGTTCGCAGGACACATAGAAATTATTTCCGTCGGCCAAGCCGATGACGCTCGGCGCCGCGATCGGCCTAAAGAGGGTGAATGACATTCGTGACCACCCCCCAAATCTGAAGGTCCATGTCACCCGACAACACAATGGGCGCGTAGCGCTCGTTTTCGGCCAATAGCCGTACTTGACCGTCTCGGATGCACAGCCGCTTGACCGTCAGCTCGCCGTTCACCACCGCAATCACCACTTTGCCGTGGGCCGGTTCCAGGGCTCGATCCACCACCAGCAGGTCGCCGGGATGGATGCCGGCCCCCAGCATGGACTCGCCACTGACCCGCACGAAGAAGGTCGCCGCTGGATGGCGAATCAAGTGCTGGTTCAGGTCGAGCCGGCCTTCCACATCGTCGTCCGCCGGGGATGGAAAGCCGGCCGGCACGCGAGCGGCATAAAGCAACAGTTCCAGCGGTGACGGTGCGAGAACCGGCCGGTGCACGGTGTCGCCTTGTCGTGGCGGGGCCGGGTGGTGTTCAGCCAACCACCGCTTGATGGACGGTATCCATCGTTGCGGAACACGGATCGCCCGCGTCGGTTCACCGAATTTGGCGGGGCGGCCAGCACCGGGCCGCTGACCGCCCCGGCGGGGAGGCGCGTCGGGCATGGGAACACCGCTCTCTATTGATTTTGTACCAAATCAAAATAGCGGGTTAATACTCGACCAGTCAAGGGCTTTTAGGTGCTTTCACGACGGGAGTGGCGCCATCAAGTCCGGTCCCTCGCTGCCGGGACGGTTCACCGCCGTGCCCACCGGCCAGACCCGCAGCCGCTCGGGCGCGCAGGGTATCAACAAGGGTTGTAGGATGGCGGGATCGGTCTGGGTCGGATCGAGCCACAAGGCTTCGTCCGCGCGCGCCAGAATCACCGGCATCCGATCGTGCAAGGGAGCGATGGTGGCGTTCGCGGTCGTGACCACGATCGTACAGGATTCCACGACGGTTCCATCCCGCTCCCAGCGTTCCCAGAGTCCGGCGAAGGCAAACGGTTCGTCATCGGTCGGTGCAATGCAATACGGTTGCTTGCGTTTCCCGACCGTGCGCCATTCATAGAAGCCATCGGCGGGAATCAGGCACCGACGCCGGCGGAAAGCGTGACGGTAGGTCGGTTTGTCCGCCACGGTCTCGGCGCGGGCGTTGAATGTGCTGTACGCCGTGCGCGGTTCCGGCGACCACGCCGGCACCAGACCCCAGCGCAGCGCCACCCATTCCCGCTGGCCCTCGGCCGCGACGCGAATCACGCCCACCGGTTGGCTCGGCGCGAGGTTGTAGCGCGGCGTCACCGTCGATATCGCCGGCAACTCGAACCGCTCGGCCAACAGCTCGCCAGCAGTGATTTGGATCAATCGGCCACACATCGCGTCGGTCTGCCGGCTATTTTTTTGTTCGATCCCGAAGGACGCGGTAAGCTCGTCATCGGACTGTCATCTGTCGATGCTCCTCGATGAGTTATCCACCGCTATTGTGGACAATTTTATGGGGTGTCGGTCCGTCTCGCGTGATTATTGAAATGGACCCCAACCTGATTTTACGGTTGTTTGCCTGCCTGGCGCTGCTGCTTCTGACCGAGCCATGACTTGCCACCGATCTGACGACGGGAAAGGTCGTCGGCGTGCATGATGGCGACACTCTCACCCTGCTTGTCTCGGACGGGTCCCGTTTCAAGCCAGTCAAGGTGCGGCTGGCCGAAATTGACACCCCGGAATCGAAGCAACCCTATGGCGAACGCGCCAAGCAGGCCCTCTCTGATCTAGCGTTCGGCAAGCAGGCCCGAGTGGTGTGCAAGACACCGACAAGTACGGTCGCACGGTCGGGCGGGTGTACGTGGGTAGCCTTGATGTCAACGCGGAACTGGTGAAACGAGGGGCGGCGTGGGTTTATCGGCAATATTCCAGCGATCCGTCTTTGATCACGCTCGAACAGCAAGCGAAGGCGGCGCGACGCGGCCTGTGGGCACTGCCGGACGCGCAACGCCGCGCGCCCTGGGATTGGCGGCACGGAACCCGCAGCACCGCTTTGGCTCCGACGACTCATGCACCGGTGACTTCGACCGCCGCCCCGGCGGCCGGCAACAGTGGTTTCACCTGCGCCGGTAAGCGTCGTTGCGGGGAAATGACCTCGTGTAAGGAAGCGACGTTTTATTTGACACAGTGCGGCGTCAAATCGTTGGATGGCGACGGTGATGGAAGACCGTGCGAGAAGCTGTGCCGCTGACCTTCTGGCCTGTGCCCTCGGACAGATTCATCACCGACGAATCGCTGGCCAGCGAGCATCGGATCACCCGAAGCTGGACCCGGCGAACAGCGTGGCATGGATATCTCGCAACACCTCGGTGGCGTCCTGGGTGAAGTTGTACGTGACCACCACCAATAGAGCGGGAGCGTCGCCTACTTTATTCAGCCTACCTCATCTGGTCGATCCGACAGGCCGAGGGTTTTGGCCAAAAAATATTGCCGTTGGCCCGGCGGAAAATCGGCCAGCGTAGCGACGATTTCGTAGCCGCAGCGCCGGTAGAGGGCCAAGGACGTTGGATCGAAGGTGTCAACGAAGGCCGCCCCACAGCCGGCCTGCCGGGCATGGGCTTCCGCCCGCTCCAACAAGTGGCGGCCGAAACCCCGACCACGGAGAGCGGGCGTCACCCACAGCCGCTCGACATACAGCCAGCGCCACCACAACCGCCCCAGCAAACCGCCTTGGATGGGTCGGCGCTCGTCGCGGAGGAAACACGCGAACACGTCCAGATGGGGATCGCCCATCCGCTCCGCCTGGGCGGTCAGGAAACCTTCGTCGATGATCCGTTGGTCCTCAATCGCCGGGTTGTGCTCCAGGACGATGTGCAGCATCGCGATCCCCCGAATTCGACAGCTTTTTTCGAGATGGACCTCCTCGTAGCGCTGCTCGGTGCCGTCAGGCGAGTCCGGAATCACCCTCAGCGGTCGCCGCGCCGCGCCCGAGCGCTGGGCCTTCTTCGGGGAGGAGTTCCGGCAAGTCGGTGTCGCCGAAATCGATGCCGGCTTGCGAGAGCAAGGTGGTGACCTGCCCGCGATGGTGAATCTGGTGTAGGAACAGGTGCAGCGCCAGTCCGCCCAGGTTCTTGCAGTGGGGACGACCCGCGAAATCTCGGTAGGCCAAGGGCCGCGCCAGGTCCTCTTCCCGCACTTCCGCGCACCAGTCGACGATCATTTGGTCCATCCGGTCCCGAGCGGCCTGGAGTTCCGCCCAGTCGACGAAGCGGATTTCCCGCAAGCTGGTCGGATCGCCCATCGCCAGGACCGGTTCGAGGGTCCGGTAGCCGCTCGGGTGTCGCGCGAAGCGCTTCAGCCACAAGATGTCGCCGATCAGGATGTGGTTCAGGGTTCCGATCACCGAGCCGAAAAAGGCGCCCCGGTTTTCTCGCTGGAGCGCTTCCGGCATTTTCGCCGTCGCCGCGTAAAGGCGCTCGTTCATCAACCGATTGTAATGGCTCAGCAGTACGAGTTGGGTTTTTTCGCTCATCATTTGGCGCTCGGTGCGTCGGGTTGGGAATCTCCGCCCGAAAACGTGGATGAGGGGACGGGGCCGCTCGACCCGCGCAGGGTCTTGATCTGGAGCGACACGGCCTTTTGGCCCTGTTCGGTGTTTTGTCTGCCCACCTCCGCGAATCCGAGACGGCCGTGAAACCGGGCGGAGTCGTCGTTCGGGGGGCGCAGGTTGTACTCGCAGGTCAGGAGGTCGAACCCCAGGGCTTTGAAGGTGGACCCAACCTTGGTAGGTTGAGCGCTTTACTCTTGGAAGATGCTTCATGAGCTCGTTGTTGTCCCCGATCTTGCAACGCCTTGCCGGGCATTTCCCGATTCCCGTCATGGCCCGCGCCGTGTTGGAGCGTTGTCTCAATCCTCAGCAACTGGACACCTGGTTCGAGACGGTTGCTGGCGGGCAGTACACGCGCACCTTACTATTTTCCACCCTATTTCAGTTGATGCTGCAGGTGGTCAGTCGCCAGCGGCCCTCGATCCATGCGGCCTATCAGGCGGCGCCGGTGCCGATCGCGGTGTCGGTGAAATCGGTCTACAACAAACTCAACGGCTTGGAACCGGATACCTCGGCGGCC
>NZ_SPMZ01000017.1 GCF_012939995.1 Candidatus Competibacter phosphatis
CCAGCACTCCACAAATGCCCGCCGCTGGGCGCGCGTCATTCGGCCCTCGCGCCGGACAAAGCTGCGGATCCGCCGCAGCGCTTCACCGCCGGTATTCGAATCCTCCACGACGGGGAAGGTCGACGCAGAAAACTTCACGGTGTCATCAGCACTCATTGGTCTTTCGATCCACACTGCAGCGACATTTGGAATCGCTAATCACAAAAAGCGGCTAATCCTCTGAAAGATTACTTCCCAGAACCACCACATAAATATAGTCAAAATCATTGCAGTCATAAAAAAAAAATGCTCTACAATAATCGCATAGTCCTAATCAAGGACTCCTAACAGCAAACATTGACAACGGCAAACGAAAAACCATGAGCGACAACATCGAAGACCTCATCAATTCCTATTCCGTCGAGCAACTCAAGCAGTTGATCCAGACAGCCGAAGATGCCATCGAACAAAAAAAAGACCGGTGAAATCGAAGCCCTTCGTGATCAAATGTTCAAAATGGCCGATCAATACGATATGACACCGGAAGAGGTAATCAACTATTCGGGCCGTCGGAAGAGATCGCCGGGCAAACCTAAATACCGCAATCCCAGCAACCCCGAACAAACATGGACAGGACGTGGCAAAAGGCCGGGCTGGCTGAAGCAGGCGGATGATATCGAAGTTTTCCGAATCCCTGAATAGATTTTGCGGTTAAATTCCGCCAAGAAGGCGTGCTTTAACCATCTTGCAACCTACCCGCTTTATCTCTATGATTTCCGGACTACCCACTTGATTGGGTTCAGGCAGGAAGAGCGCGGGATTATGCGGCGGGTGTAGTTCAATGGTAGAACCTCAGCTTCCCAAGCTGATGGCGTGGGTTCGATTCCCATCACCCGCTCCAAAGTGACAGGGTTACGTTGCAACGCGTAACCCTTTGTCTTTGCAAAGAGCACCCGCGAACGTTCCTCGCGGTAACGCCTCAAGGCCGACACCAAGCCAGTTGTCGGTAGCGTCTGACCATCCCACGGGAGAACGCCCGCCATGATTCACGTCGCGATCGCCGGCGCCGCCGGTCGCATGGGGCGACAGTTGCTTGACGCATGCAGCCGGGTTGAAAGCATTCGTTGCTCCGTGGCTTCCGAACATCCCGATAGCCCGTTCATCGGCGCCGATGCTGGCGAAATCGCTGGTATCGGCCGGTTGGGCATCCCCATCACCGCCGATCTCGCACCACTGGTCGATCGCTTCGATCTGCTGATCGATTTCACCAAGCCGGCGGTGACCATCGCTCATCTTGCGCTGTGCCGATCCGCCGGCAAGGCGATGGTGATCGGCACCACTGGCCTGTCAACGGAACAGAAGGCGGAAATTGCCGCCGGCGCGGCACGGATTCCCATTGTGTTCGCGCCCAACATGAGTGTTGGAGTCAACCTCTGCCTCAAACTGCTGGAGCTGGCGGCACGGACCTTGGGCGACAGCGTCGACATCGAGATTCTCGAAGCCCATCATCGCCATAAGGTAGATGCCCCCTCCGGCACGGCGCTGGCGATGGGACAGACGATTGCCGGAGTACTCGGTCGGGACCTGGCGCAATGCGCGGTGTATGGCCGGGAAGGCGTCACCGGCGAGCGCGAGCGCAACACCATCGGCTTCGCCACCATCCGTGCCGGCGACATCGTCGGCGACCATACCGTCCTGTTCGCCGACGACGGCGAACGCATCGAAATCACCCATCGCGCCTCCAGCCGGATGACCTTCGCCAAGGGCGCCGCGCGCGCGGCCGCCTGGCTGGCAAACCGTCCTCCCGGCCTGTATGACATGCGAGACGTGCTCGACCTGCACTGAACGCGCTATCCGCCGGCAATCCCGCTCTCTAGAGCCACACGGCATGATTTGGTAAACTCCCCACCAGTTCACCATGTTTTTTGCATCGCATCCTGGGAGCGGCCCGTGCGCTGCTCCCTTTCTGTGTGTCCATTCTGGAGGCTCCCTTGAGGAAACCCGCGCTTCTGGCCCTGGAAGACGGTAGCCTGTTCCAGGGCGAATCCATCGGCGCCGATGGATTCGCCCAAGGCGAAGTTGTTTTCAATACCTCGATCACCGGCTATCAAGAAATTCTGACCGATCCTTCCTACTGCCAGCAGATCGTGACCCTGACTTATCCTCACATCGGCAACGTCGGCACCAACGGCGGCGATGAGGAGGCGGGCCAAATCCACGCTAGCGGCCTGGTGGTGCGGGATTGTCCGCGCCGTGCCAGCAACTGGCGCAACCGGCAATCGCTGGACAGCTACCTGCGTGAACGCGGCGTGGTCGCCATCGCCGGCATCGATACCCGGCGACTGACCCGCCTGCTACGGGAAAAGGGCGCACAGGGCGGCTGCCTGATCGCGGGCGACGCTCCCGACGCGGATCGGGCGCTACGCCTGGCTCGTGAATTTCCTGGCTTGAAGGGCATGGATTTGGCCCAGGTCGTCAGCGTCTCCGAACCCTACGAGTGGCAAGAGAGTACTTGGCGCTTGGCCGACAACGGTTTCCCAAGCGTGCGCGCCACCCGCCACCATGTGGTCGCCTACGACTACGGCGTCAAACGCAACATCTTGCGGATGCTGGTGGCCCGCGACTGTCGAGTCACCGTGGTGCCGGCGCGGACGCCGGCCAGCGCGGTCATCGGCCTGAATCCCACCGGCGTATTCCTGTCCAACGGACCCGGTGACCCCGAACCGTGCGACTATGCCATCGTCGCCATCCGCGAGTTGCTGGACACCGGGATTCCGCTGTTCGGAATCTGCCTCGGCCATCAGTTGCTGGGACTGGCCAGCGGCGCGCGTACCGTCAAGATGAAGTTCGGCCACCACGGCGGCAACCATCCGGTGCTGGATCTCGACAGCGGCCGGGTGATGATCAGCAGCCAGAACCACGGCTTCGCGGTGGATGAAACCACGTTGCCGACCAACTTGCGCGCGACTCACCGCTCGCTGTTCGATGGCTCGCTGCAGGGCCTCGCCCGCACCGACCGACCGGCCTTCAGTTTCCAGGGCCACCCGGAAGCCAGCCCCGGCCCACACGATGTGGCGCCGCTGTTCGACCGGTTCATCGACCTGATGGCGGCAAACCGACCCGACGCATGAGCCGGGCACCAAACAGGCCCCCGCTGCTGCTCGTGTCTTGTTGTCCTCGTCCGACACCCGACACCCGACACCCCGATACCTGCTACCCGACACCTGAGCCATGCCCAAGCGCACCGATTTGCACAGCATCCTGATCATCGGCGCCGGTCCCATCGTGATCGGTCAAGCCTGCGAGTTCGACTACTCCGGCGCCCAAGCCTGCAAGGCGCTGCGGGAGGAAGGTTACCGGGTGATCCTGGTCAACTCCAACCCCGCCACCATCATGACCGACCCCAACATGGCCGACGCCGTGTACATCGAGCCGATTCACTGGCGAACGGTCAGCCAGGTCATCGCCCGCGAGCGCCCGGACGCCGTGCTGCCGACCATGGGCGGCCAAACCGCGCTGAACTGCGCGCTGGATCTGGTCCGCCATGGTGTGTTGAAACAATATGGCGTGGAAATGATCGGCGCTTCTCCCAACGCCATCGACATGGCCGAGGACCGCGAGCGCTTCCGCCAGGCGATGCACGAGATCGGGCTGGCCACCCCGCGATCCGTGGTCGCTCACACTTTGGAGGAGGCACTGGCCCAGCATCACGAGATCGGTTTTCCGACCATCCTCCGTCCATCCTTCACCCTGGGCGGCAGCGGCGGCGGTATTGCCTACAATCGTGAAGAACTGGTCGAGATCCTCGAACGCGGCCTGGATTTGTCGCCGACCAGCGAGGTATTGCTGGAGGAATCCGTGCTGGGCTGGAAGGAATTCGAGATGGAAGTGGTCCGTGATCGGGCCGATAACTGCATCATCGTCTGTTCGATCGAAAATTTCGATCCGATGGGTGTGCATACCGGCGACTCGATCACCGTCGCCCCAGCCCAGACCCTGACCGACAAGGAATACCAGATCATGCGCAACGCCTCGCTGGCGGTGCTGCGCAAGATCGGCGTCGATACCGGTGGCTCCAATGTCCAGTTCGCCATCAATCCCGACGATGGCCGCATGGTCATCATCGAAATGAACCCTCGGGTCTCGCGCTCCTCGGCGCTGGCCTCCAAGGCCACCGGTTTTCCCATCGCCAAGGTCGCGGCCAAGCTGGCGGTCGGCTATACCCTGGACGAACTCAAGAACGAGATCACCGGTGGCCGCACCCCGGCATCGTTCGAGCCGAGCATCGATTACGTCGTCACCAAGGTGCCGCGCTTCAACTTCGAAAAATTTCCGCAAGCCAACCAACGCTTGACCACCCAGATGAAATCGGTCGGCGAGGTGATGGCCATTGGTCGAACCTTCCAGGAATCGCTCCACAAGGCCTTGCGCGGCCTGGAAATCGGCACCGACGGTTTCAACGAAATCCTCGACCACCAACACCCCGACCCGCATGTCGCGCTCAAGTACGAGCTGGGCATGCCCGGCCCGCAGCGACTGTGGTTCGTCGCCGAAGCCTTCCGTCTGGGATACTCGGTGGACGCGCTCTACGAACTCACCCGGATCGATCCCTGGTTCCTGGCGCAGATTGACGAACTGGTTCAGCTCGCCGGCGAGGTGCGCGCCTTGGGCGCGGCAGCCTTGCGGAACCGGGAGCGCCTGTATTTTCTCAAGCGCAAGGGCTTCTCCGACAGCCGCCTGGCGACCTTGGCCGGCGTCACCGAGACCCTGGTCCGCCAGCAGCGCAACGAATTCGACATCCACCCGGTCTACAAGCGAGTCGATTCCTGCGCCGCCGAATTCGCCACCAGCACCGCCTATCTGTATTCCACTTACGAGGAAGAGTGCGAAGCCGAACCGACCGACCGCGCCAAAATCATGGTGTTGGGCGGCGGTCCCAACCGCATCGGTCAGGGTATCGAGTTCGACTACTGCTGTGTCCATGCCGCCCTCGCCCTGCGCGAGGATGGCTACGAAACCATCATGGTCAACTGCAATCCGGAGACGGTGTCCACCGACTTCGATACCTCCGACCGGCTGTATTTCGAGCCGCTGACCCTGGAAGACGTGCTCGAAATCGTCCGCAAGGAGCAGCCCAAGGGGGTGATCGTCCAGTACGGCGGACAGACACCGCTCAAGCTGGCCCGGCCTCTGGAAGCCAACGGCGTGCCGATCGTCGGCACCACGCCGGACGCCATCGACCGCGCCGAGGACCGCCAGCGCTTCCAACAGATGATCGCCCAACTCGGTTTGCTGCAGCCGCCCAATCGCACCGCCCGCGAACCCGAGGAAGCGGTGCGATTGGCCCAAGAAATCGGCTATCCGCTGGTGGTGCGCCCCTCCTACGTCCTGGGCGGCCGGGCCATGGAAATCGTCCACCAGGAAGAGGACCTGCGCCGCTACATGACCGATGCGGTGCAAGTCTCCAACGATTCGCCGGTGCTGCTGGACTGCTTTCTCAACAATGCCGTCGAGGTGGATGTGGACGCGCTCAGCGACGGGCGCGAAGTCCTCATCGGCGGCATCATGGAACACATCGAGGAAGCCGGCGTGCATTCCGGCGATTCCGCCTGCTCGCTGCCGCCCTTTTCCCTTAGTCCGGCGATTCAGGACCGGCTACGCGAACAAGTGCGGGCGATGGCGCTGGAACTGGGCGTGGTTGGGCTGATGAACACCCAGTTCGCCATTCAGGGCAACGACATCTACGTGCTGGAAGTCAACCCTCGCGCTTCCCGAACCGTGCCTTATGTCTCCAAAGCCACCGGCCGACCGCTGGCCAAAATCGCCGCCCGTTGCATGGTCGGACGCGGACTCGCCGAGCAAGGGGTATCCGGCGAAGTGATTCCCGCCTATTATTGCGTGAAGGAAGCCGTGTTCCCCTTCGTCAAATTCCCCGGCGTCGATCCCCTATTGGGGCCGGAAATGAAATCCACCGGTGAAGTGATGGGCGTCGGTCGTACCTTCGGCGAAGCGTTCGCCAAGGCCCAACTCGGCGCGGGCGACCAATTGCCACGCGGTGGACAAGCCTTCATCAGCGTGCGTGATGTCGACAAACCCAAGGCGGTCGAAGTCGCTCGCGAGTTGGAACGGCTCGGTTTCAGGCTGGTCGCCACCAAGGGAACCGCGGCAGCCTTGCATGCCTTCGACCTCGCCTGCGACACCGTCCATAAGGTAGGGGAAGGCCGGCCGCATGTCGTGGACATGATCAAGAACGATCAGATCAGTCTTATCATCAACACGACGGAAGGCAAACAGGCGATCGCCGATTCTTACTCCATCCGTCGCGAGGCTCTGATGCACAAAATCAGCTACACCACCACCATCGCCGCCGCGCGAGCCACCTGCCAGGCCCTGCGCGAACTCGACAATGGGAGCGTGAACTGCCTCCAGGATCTGCACCGGGAACTGCACGCATGACTCAGAAGGTACCGATGACCATCGCCGGCGCTGAAAAACTGCGTGAGGAGCTGCTCCAACTGAAAACGGTGGCGCGACCGCAGATTACCGCCGCCATCGCCGAGGCTCGTGCTCATGGCGATCTGAAGGAAAATGCCGAATACCATGCCGCCCGCGAGCAGCAAAGCTTTACGGAGGGCCGCATTGCGGAAATCGAAGCGAAGCTGGCCTATGCCCAGATTATCGACGTCACCAAGCTACCGCCCTCCGACAGGGTGGTGTTCGCCTCCACCGTGCTGCTGACTGAGGAGGACAGCGAGGAAGAAAAACGCTACCAGATCGTTGGCGAGGACGAGGCGGATATCAAAGAGGGCAAGATTTCATTCAGTTCGCCCATCGCCCGAGCATTGATCGGCAAGTTCGTTGGCGACATCGTCGACGTCCAAACACCCGGCGGTCTGAGAACCTACGAAATCGTCGACGTACAATACATCTGAGTGAAACCGCGATGCCCGCGTCATCTGGCCGTATTCCTGTTACCGGGAATCGGGGTCTCGTCGGTCTGTGCTTGGGTCATCCGCCGGAGAACCAAGGCATATAATGAAACAAACGCTTGTCAGAAAGGAGGTCGGCTGCTTATAATCTCGACCCCGTTTGACGGGCGATTAGCTCAGTGGGAGAGCACTACCTTCACACGGTAGGGGTCGCTGGTTCGAGCCCAGCATCGCCCACCACTTCGCAATAAAAAAAGCCGTTCGCTGGAACGGCTTTTTTTTGTGTCCGGCCAGATCGGCCCATCGGCTACTTGGTTTCCTTGTCGTGCTCGATCATGGCGTAAGCCGAATGGTTGTGGATGGATTCGAAATTCTCCGACTCCACCGCATATGCCGCAACGCGATCGTCCTGATTCAGTTTAGCGGCAATATCGCGCACCATGTCCTCGACGAACTTGGGATTGTCGTAGGCTCGCTCGGTGACATACTTCTCGTCCGGGCGCTTGAGCAATCCGTACAATTCGCAGGACGCTTCCTTTTCCACCAAGTCGATGATGTCCTCAATCCAGATAAAATCCTGGACGCGCACGTTGACTGTCACATGCGAGCGCTGATTATGTGCGCCGTATTTGGAAATTTTCTTCGAACAGGGGCATAGGCTGGTTACCGGCACCACGACTTTGACGTTCATGACCGGCCGGCCGTCGCGAATCTCGCCAATGAAGGTCACCTCGTAATCCATCAGGCTCCGAACCGCGGATACCGGCGCCGCCTTGGTGACGAAATACATGAAAGTCATCTCGATATGACCGGCTTCCGCTTCCAGCCGCCCGGTCATCTCGGTCAGCATGTCCTTGAAGGAGTCCACCGAAATCTCGCGGCCCGGCACGTTCAGAATCTCCACGAAACGCGACATGTGCGTGCCCTTGAAATTGTGGGGCAGGTTCACGTACATGTTGAACGTGGCGATGGTGTGCTGTTCGCCCCCGCTGCGATCACGGACTCTGACCGGATGGCGGATATCCTTGATTCCCACCTTGTTGATCGCCAACCGGCGGGTATCGGCGCTGTTCTGCACGTCGGGAATATGGATGACCGCCGGCATGGCCGCGGGACTCATCATCGATGGCTTCATGCAATCCTCTCAACCGCGCCTTCGCGCGCTTCATTCAAGATCCAACGCCTCGCACCGCTCCAACCGGTTGCGGAAGTGCTTCGATGCCAGTGGTTGGATGATCAAATCGACGGTTAATTCCCGAGCATATCGCTCAGCTATCAAACCGGGGGCGAGACGGGATACTTTATCCCCCAATCCGTTAGTTGCCGGAGCACGCCTTCCACATCCAAACCGCATTGGGCCAGCAATTCGTCGCGCTCACCCTGGCCCACGAAGCGATCCGGTAATCCGATATTATAAACTGGGACTTGAATACTCCGCGCCGCCAGACACTCGTTCACCGCGCTGCCCGCGCCGCCGGCCACCACATTCTCTTCCAACGTCACCAACCAGCGGTGTTCGGCGGCTAACCGTACTACAACCGCTTCATCCAGCGGTTTGATAAAGCGCATGTTCACCACAGTGGCATCCATCTGTCGAGCCACAAGCTCGGCCACTTCCACCATGCTGCCGAAGGCCAGCAATGCCAAGTCCCGACCGCGACGGCGGACGACGGCTTCCCCCCATTGGCAACGCTCGCATCTCCTCTCGCCGTACTTCCACCCCGGTGCCCTTGCCACGCGGATAGCGCACCGCCGCCGGCTGGTTCAACTGGAAGCCGGTATAGAGCATCTCTCGGCATTCGTTTTCGTCGGCCGGGGCCATCACCACCAGATTGGGAATACAGCGCAGATAGCTATAATCGAAGCTGCCGGCGTGGGTCGGTCCGTCCGGTCCCACCAATCCGGCGCGATCAATGGCGAACAGCACCGGTAAATTTTGCAGGGCAACATCGTGAATCAATTGATCGTAAGCGCGCTGCAGGAACGTGGAATAGATCGCCACCACCGGCTTGAGCCCCTCGCAGGCCAGACCAGCGGCCAGCGTGACCGCGTGCTGTTCAGCGATTGCCACATCGAAATAGCGATCTGGAAAGCGCTCCGCGAACTCCACCAGACCGGAGCCTTCCCGCATGGCCGGGGTAATGCCAATCAGACGCTCGTCCCGCTCGGCCATATCGCACAGCCATTCCCCAAACACCTGGGTATAGCTCGGCCTTCCGCCCGGCCTGGCTGGCTTGAGCCCACAGGCCGGGTCGAAAACACCAACTCCGTGATAGCCGACCGGCTCATCCTCGGCCAGCGGATAACCCTTGCCTTTGCGGGTAACCACATGCAACAGTCGTGGCCCCTTGAGCGCTCGCAGGTTGTGCAGGGTCTGAACCAGTGTCGGTAGGTCATGCCCGTCCACCGGCCCGAAATAATTGAAACCCAGCTCCTCGAAGAGGGTGCCGGGAGCAAACATACCTTTGACGTGTTCCTCGGCGCGTCGCGCCACTTCCAGCATGGGCGGCACCCGACTGAGCATGCGTTTACCGCCTTCCCGGACACTGGAGAACAATCGGCCCGACAGCAACTTGGTTAGATGGGCCGACAAGGCGCCGACATTCGGCGAAATCGACATTTCGTTATCGTTCAGCACCACCAACAAGTCGGGCTTTAGATGGCCGGCATGATTGAGCGCTTCGAACGCCATGCCAGCGGTCATGGCGCCATCGCCGATCACCGCCACCACCTTGCGGTCGCTGTTCGCCTGCTCGGTGGCGATGGCCATGCCCAGCGCCGCGCTGAGCGAGGTGCTGGAATGACCGACGCCAAAGGTATCGTAGGGACTTTCGTCCCGCTTGGGAAAACCGGCGATACCGCCTTTGCGCCGCAAGGTTTCCATCCGGGTTCGACGGCCGGTCAGAATCTTGTGCGGATAGGTTTGATGGCCCACATCCCAGACCAGGCGATCCTCCGGCGTGTCAAACACATAATGCAGAGCGATGCTCAATTCCACGGTGCCCAGATTGGCGGCGAAATGCCCCCCGGTCTTGGCCACGGTTTGGATGAGGAACTCACGCAGTTCGCAGGCCAATTCCGGCAAGCGCGCTTCGGGCAACTGCCGCAGGTCGAGCGGCGTATCGATCTGTTCCAGCAACGGAAAAGCGGATCCGGCGGTCATCGTGACAAAGTCCATGCCCATTCGTGATTTTATGTGAGGGATGCGTCGAGTGGCTTCGGCCACCCAGTGCTTGCAAGCTGGCTAGTAGACACGCTCGACGATGTAAGTGGCGAGCCAACGCAGCGGATCGGCTTCGGACCCCAAGGGTCCAAGGCTGGCCAGCGCTTCCTGGTGCAGCGCGCGAGCGTGCTCGCGGGCACCGTCCAAACCCAGCAGTGCGGGGTAAGTGGGCTTGTTGAGCGCCCGGTCGGCCCCTTGGGTCTTACCAAGGGTGGCGGTATCGCCGACCACGTCGAGAATGTCGTCGCGAATTTGGAAGGCCAGACCGATGCACTTGGCATAGCGATCCAATCGCTCCAACACCGTGGATTCGACTTCCGGTCGGCTGAACGCTCCAAGCAGCACACTAGCGCGAATCAATGCGCCAGTCTTGTGGATATGCATGTTTTCCAATTCCGCCAGGGTCAGATCATCCCGACCGACCGCCGCCAGATCGATGGCCTGGCCACCCACCAACCCCCGTGAACCGGCGGCTTGCGCCAACAGGCCGAGCATCCGCATGCGAATGACGGAATCGGAGATCATGGCGGGATCCTGACTCAACACCTGAAACGCCAGTGCCTGCAAGGCGTCGCCGGCCAGAATCGCCAGCGCTTCTCCGAACGCCCTGTGGCAGGTTGGCCGACCGTGGCGCAGTTCGTCGTTATCCATCGCCGGCAAGTCGTCGTGGATCAGGGAATAGGCATGGATGAATTCCACCGCGCAAGCCGGACCGTCCAAGGCTTCAAGCATCGCGCCGACCGCCGCGCCGGCCGAGTAAACCAACACGGGCCGGATGCGCTTGCCCCCTCCCAGGACCGCGTAGCGCATGGCCTGATGCAGATCGCCGGGATGGAGATCCGCAGCTGGCAACCGTTGGTCGAGTGCTTGGTTGGCGCGACTCCGATAGTGCCTGCTCCATTCCGCAACCTTGTTCATCACGCCGTCGTCTCGTCGAACGGCAGAATGTCCAGGTCACCGTTTTTCTCAAGCAATTGTTCCACTTTTTGCTCGGCCAGTTGCAGGGCGATTTGGCAGGTTCGCGTCAAGGCAACTCCCTGCTCGAACCGTTGCAAGGTTTCTTCGAGACTCAGTTCGCCCTGTTCGAGCCGCGCGACCACGCTTTCCAGTTCGGTCAGAGCCGCCTCGAAAGAAAGAGGGGAATGTTTCTTAGCCGTCATGCCTGCCCATCCGTTTTCGGTAGGCGCTTACGTTACCTTGCGACTGGCGAACGGTCAATTTCGTGCAGCCAATCCGAAGCCAGTCCTAAAAATGCGGAAAGGGCCGCTCCCTGACTCTGCCTTTCTCCCTGACGCTCGTTCGCAATTTTCTCGGTTACCCACAACCGGGCGGCGGTGCTCACACCGGGCCGGCAATCTTGGAGGGCGCTACTGGATCGGCGTCCTTGCCGACACGCGTTTTTCTGGTCTTGGCCTCTGCTTCCGTCGCCCGGCTCAAATCCCGAATGATCCGGTCCAGCAACTCCACCTGCCGGAACAGGCACTGAATGTCATCTTGGCTCGGCACGCCCAAGCGGTGCAGGGCACGCGCCACGCGCCCCTGGAATACTTCCTCCAGCTTGTTCCAGGGACCGACCGATCGGTCATGGAGTTCTTCGACTTGGCTCCTCGCCGCATCGACCCCGTCCTTCATTTGTCCGGTTTTGTGCTCGGCGGTTTTCTTCATCCGCATATCCACCCTCTGACCTTCCTGAACCAGGGTTTCGAACGGTCGCCCATCTTCTTACCGGGCTCTGGCAAAAATGCCAAACCCATCAGTCAGATTTGGCACATGTAATCCTGGACATTGCCGGTCAATTGATTTTTGAAGCAGCCGACTCCCACGATTGGGGATCCCTTTATACAGTCGTGCAAGACTGGCTTGCATTGTCCTTCATCCCTGATATGTATACGCTTAAACCCCGGCCGATGGCTCCGTTCTACTCGCCTCGCTGGGTAAATCGGACGATGCGGCGGCGATCCTGCTTGGTGGGGCGCCCAGTGGGAGGGGAGGAACCGAACTGCGACAGGCGTCGCTGCTCGCCGAGCGCTTCGCGTGACTGGCGACTCTCGACGCTTTCTTCGTATAGCAAAACTGCTTCCTTGGCGGGGCCGCGCCGATCACTAAGCGCCTTGACCGTAACGATGTACTGATCGGGACCGCGCTGGATAGACAGGACTTCCCCCATGCGCACGGCGTGGGCGGGTTTGACGCGCTGACCACCGGCATGAACCTTACCGCCGGCAACCGCCGCGACCGCCAAGCTGCGGGTCTTGAAGAACCGTGCGGCCCACAACCACTTATCGAGCCGAATCCGGTTTTCGCTATCGCCCGCAACCATTGCCGACCCTATCTCGATTCAATAACAATCGAACCCTATCCTAGCGCTGGCTGAGGCGCTGTTCTTCATCGGGTAGGGTGATGTTCAATTCCAGAACTTCGCAGTCTCCTTCACGATCCAAATGCACCTTGATCTGACTCTGATCGATCGGCACATATTTGCGCACCACTTCCAGCAGCTCCTTTTTGAGCACAGGCAGGTAGTCAGGGCTGCTGCGGCGATTACCCCGTTCATGCGCGACAATGATCTGTAATCTTTCCTTGGCCAGAGCCGCCGATTTACTGGGCGGCGAACGAAAGTAATCAAAAATGCCCATGGCCTAGTTCCCGCCAAATAGACGCTTCAGAAACCCTTTCTTCTGGGTCACAAGAAACCGATGCGGCAGATTTTTACCCAGGAAGCGGTCAACCAGATCGCTATAGGCGGCACCCGCATCGCTACCCTCCTCCAAAATCACGGGAACACCGGCATTCGAGGATTGCAAAACGGTCGGTGATTCCGGAATCACGCCCAACAACGAGATGCCCAGGATCTCCAATACATCATCCACACCCAGCATATCGCCCCGATCCGCGCGCTCCGGCGCGTAGCGCGCCAGCACCAAATGCTCCTTGACTGGCTCGTCCCCTTGCTCGGCCCGACGTGAACGACTGGCCAGAATGCCGAGGATGCGATCGGAATCGCGTACCGACGACACTTCCGGGTTGGTGACCACCAACGCTTCATCGGCAAAATACAGTGACATCAGAGCCCCGCGCTCGATACCAGCGGGCGAGTCGCAGACAATGTAATCGAAGCTCTGCTTGAGTTCGTTCAGGATTTTTTCCACGCCTTCCTTGGTAAGCGCCTCCTTGTCGCGGGTCTGCGAGGCTGGAAGAATATATAGATTTTCCACGCGCTTATCGCGAATCAGGGCTTGATTGAGATTGGCTTCGTTGTTGATGACGTTGATGAAGTCATACACAACCCGGCGTTCGCAGCCCATGATCAAATCCAAATTGCGCAATCCAACATCGAAATCGATGACGGCGGTCCGATAGCCGCGTTGGGCCAGACCGGTGGCGAAACTGGCACTGGTCGTGGTCTTGCCCACACCCCCCTTGCCGGAAGTCACAACGATAACGGTTGCCAAGCTGCTGTTCCTACAAGTTGTATTTTAAAAGTTCATGAATTGAGCCGGACCCATCGGTCAACGTGCCAGATGATCGATAATCAACCGGTCGTCCGCTAAATGGATCTGAGCGGCCTTACCCCAATCGTCCGAACCGATCTGCTCGCTGACCCGGTAGCGACCGGCGATCGAGATCAATTCCGCTTCCAATCCCTGACAGAAGATGCGCGCTTCCAGGTCACCCTTCATGCCCGCCTGAGCGCGCCCCCGCAGCAATCCATACACATGGACATGGCCATCCGCCATGATCTCGGCGCCGGCACTGACTGTACCCAAAATGATCAAATCGCCATTCGGAGCATAGATTTGCTGGCCCGAACGCACCGGATGGCTCACGATCAGGCCGCGCGTCGACACCGGCTCGGCGATCCGTTGCTCGGGTTTCCTGGCGGGGCTGGTGGAGCGGCTTTCGGGCAGCAACGGCAAGCCCGCCAATCGGGCAACCGCCTGCAGTTTGGGATTGCCGTTACGAATCCCCACCGGCACCATGCCGCATCCTTTCAGCAGTTCGTACAGTGCGATGAAATCCACGCCGTCCCTGGATTCATGCAGCCCTTCCAGATCAATCACCACCGGCGTGTTATTGAAAAAACCGGGAGCCTGTTTGATTTTCTCCGTCAGATGCCGCTCGATGGCGACTCGATCCAACTTGAACAGATACAGGACAGTCAGCGTAAACAGGCTACCCTTGAGTTCGAAGGGCGGTGGCTCTTCGCTGGCGAGAGGAGAGGATTGCAGCAACATGGCGGTTGAGGCACCTTGAGCTAAACGCGTGTGTGGAACATCATTCTACACATCAACCGTTACCGATGAACACGCATCCGACCCAGCCAGCCGCGGTTAGTGGCTCAATGATCATGACCGTGTGGATGAACGTGTCCATGGGACAATTCTTGTGCGGTCGCGTCGCGCACTTCCAATACCTCCACCTCGAAATTCAGGTTCTTGCCGGCCATCGGGTGGTTGGCATCCAAGACCACACCTTTTTCGTTCACCGCCAACACCGTGAAATTCAGCACGCCATCAGGACTTTCGCCTTGGACCTGCATGCCAACTTGAATAGTCTCATTCGGGGGAAACTGCTCGCGCGGCACCTCGAACACGGCTTGCGGGTTGTATTCGCCATAGCCATCGGCGGGCACCACTTGGACAGAGGAACTGAAACCGGCTTCATTGCCCTCCAGCGCCGCCTCCAAACCCCGGATGATATTGCCGTGGCCGTGCAGGTAACTCAGTGGCTCGCGCCCGCGACTGGAGTCGAGAGTCACGCCACCATCATCGGTCAAAGTGTAATGCAGGGATACGATTTTGTCTTTTTCCGCCTTCATGAGCCCGTCCGTCAGGTTGCATCAAAATTGTACTATAGATCATGGATGACGTTTTCGCCGCCCTAAACCTGGCCATCCGACCATTCCCGGTCTCCCGCCACATGCAGCCTAGCCTATATACTGTAGCGATCCTTGGTTTAGAGGGAGATGTCGTGATGCCCATCCCGCCATGTGCCTACCGAGCTTTTCTTGCGTTGCTGCTAACCGGATTATTTTGGCTGGGAGGGTGCGCGGCGCCGTCGGCGCCGGCCCGCAGTGACTCGTACACCGCCGCGCGCCAGCGCATTCTCGGCACCGCCGAACGGCTGATCGGCACACCCTACGTGCTGGGCGGCGAATCGCCCGGCGGGGTGGATTGCAGCGGTCTGGTGCAGTACGCCTACTTGCAAGCTGGTATCCGGTTGCCGCGCACGGCAATGGAGCAGTTCCAGTCGGGACGACCGCAGCGCAAGGTCCTGCCCGGCGATCTGCTGTTTTTCCGTACCGGCAACGACGGCATGGTTTCACATGTCGGCATCTACGCCGGCAAGGGACAAATGATCCATGCCTCTTCCGGCAGCGGCCAAGTCCGTAAGGTCAGCTTGAATCGGCGCTATTGGCGACAACGGCTGGTCGGAGGCGCAACGTTTCTTGGCGGCACGACATCGCTGGTCCAATATGCGGCGCCGTCCGGCAACGGCCCTTCCGGCTAACGATCGAGCATGGCCACCGGCTCGCCAGCGTCAAAAATCGCTAGAGTTCCGGCATTCATGACCGTCCACGGCTCGTTGTCGGTCAGTGGCCGAGTCGCCACCACGGTCACCACATCGTCAGGCGTGGTTTCCGCCTGGAAATCCACCATCATGTCGGCGTCCATCAGACAGGCTTTGCCGAACGGCGCCCGCCGGGTCAGCCATGACAGTTGCGTGCTGCAATGCGCGTACAGGTAATCGGCGTCGCTCAGCAGGAAATTGCAAACCCCTCGCGGGTTCAATTCCCCAGCCAAGGTGTGGATGTAGCGCCAAAGCGCCGCTGGCCGACGCGGCGGTTGGGGAAATCGGGCGCGGATGCGGTCCAGCAGCCAGCAGAAGGCGTGTTCGCTGTCGGTACTGCCGATGGGGCGGTAAAAATGCAGCGGTAGCCGCTTTACTCCCCGCAATTGGCCGTTGTGGGCAAACACCCAATGCCGACCCCACAACTCGCGACCGAACGGATGGGTGTTCTCCAGGCAGACCCGACCGCGGTTGGCGCGGCGGATGTGGCTGACCACGATCCGGCTCTTGATGGCGTAACGCTGCACCAAACGGGCGATTTCCGACTCGGCGCTGGGATGGGGATCGTGAAAGGCGCGGTAACCACGTCCCTCGTAAAAGGCGATGCCCCATCCGTCTCGATGGGGTCCGGTCCTGCCGCCGCGCTGCATCAGGCCGGTAAAGCTAAAACAGATATCGGTGGGCACATTGGCGCTCATCCCGAGCAATTCGCACATCTCCCACCCCTCTCGCTAACCCCAGTTGGCCCCCAGCGGCGACCGCCAGCCGGATGGTTCCGCCAGACCCCGCTCGCGACGCAGATCACCCAGAAACGGATTGCTCTTCAGCTCCTGCTCCAAGGTCGTGACCGGTCCGTGACCGCTGCATACGATCAGATGCCCCGGCAAATCCAACAACCGGCGCAAGCTAACCTGCATCAGCGCTGGATCGCTCATGGGAAAATCGGTCCGGCCCACGCTGCCGGCGAACAACGTGTCGCCGACGAAGACATAGGTATCGTCGTAATAACAGCCCTGCCCCGGCGTATGTCCCGGGGTGGACAAAAAGCGAAAACGCAACTCGCCGCCAAGTTCCAGGGTATCGCCGTCCCGCACTTCCCGGTCGATCCGGCCGCTCGGTCGGTCAAAATCGGCCATGCCGAACAGCAGAGAACCCTGCTGGGGCAATACTTCGAACATCGGCCGCTCCAAAGCCGGCAAGTAGGTCACCGCCTCGGGGAATTCCCGCTGCAGGTCGGCCAAGCCGCCGGCATGGTCGAAATGCGCGTGGGTCAACAGAATGGCTCGCAAGTCCGGGCGCGGCTGCAAGTCGGCCAAGGCGTTCGCCAGTTGCGAGTCGTCGCCGGTATCGACCACGGCGCAGATCCCCGAGACCGAATCTTCCAGCAAATAGGCATTGACCTGGAACGCGCCCAGGGTAAAACAACGAACTTTCATGATGGCCACTCAACGATATGGTCTTCCAGTCGCCGGCTTCGTCGTTCCGGCACCACCCAGCCGCACACGCTCATGCCCGCCCGGCGGGTCGAATCGGGATCGTGGGTCCGTAACGGATGCCAGCTCGGCAACGACTTGTGCTCCGCCCGCAGCCGATACGCACAGGTGGGCGGCAGCCAGTTTACCCGTTCCACTTCGGCCGGTGTCAGCAGCACGCAGTCGGGCACCCAGCGAAACCGGTCGGCGTAGCGGGTACAACGTCCAGTCTCAAGATCCAGTAACCGGCAAGCGACGTTGGTGTGGAATAGCTCACCCGTGTCTTCATCTTCCAGCTTGTGCAGGCAGCATTTGCCGCAACCGTCGCAAAGCGCTTCCCATTCCGCCAAGGTCAAATCGGCAAGGAATTTTTCTTCCCAGAAGCGAGGGATGGCATTCATGGCGACCGACCAGTCAGCGGGAAAACAGGGACGCCGTCTGGCGTCCCCATCGAGTCAGGAGTTGATGTACTCGCGCAGCGCCTGCGCTTCGACGGCGGTTTCTTCGAGTTTGGCCTTCACCAGGTCGCCGATGGAAACCACACCCACCATCCTACCGTCCTCCACTACTGGAATATGCCGGAACCGTTTAGCGGTCATCACGGTCAACGCTTCGCCGACGGTGTCGCCAGGCTTGCAGACATAGATATTAGTGGTCATCCAATCCTTGACCAGCATGGTTTCGAAATCGCTTTCGCCATCGGCATACAGCCGTATCATGTCGCGCTCCGTCAGGATACCCATCGGCTCGCCGCCAGGACCTTGCACCATCACGGACCCAACCCGTTTGGCATTCATGGTTCGAATGGCGGACGCCACCGTGCTGGCTTCCGGCACGACCACGGGCTCGCCACCTTTGTTCTTCAGCACTTCCTTCAATTGCATCATGGATAGACACCTCCCTCATCATTAACTTCGTCAGGTCGAGCCAAACAGCTCGTCAATAATAATTTATCAGAATCGTCGGTTTTAGCGATAGAAACCACACAACGGGGGCCAACCCTGCCGCAACAGGTCACGCAACCCCTCGCCGTGTAGTGTAGGCGCTTTTTAGTGGCCCAGCGTCAGCAACAGGCCGTTCAATCGCTTCACAAAGCTGGCTGGATCTTCCAGTTGCCCCCCTTCCGCCAACATCGCCTGCTCGAACAACAAGTGGGTCCAGTCGCCGAAGCGACCGGGGTCCACTTCGTCCTTCAGCCGGGCGACCAGCGGATGCTGGGGATTCAATTCCAGGTGCGGCTTACTCGCTGGCACGTTCTGGCCCGCTTCGCGCAACAGGCGCTCCAAGTGGGCACTGAGCGCGTACTCGTCCACCACCAGGCAGGCCGGCGAATCGGTCAGTCGCGAGGAAACCCGCACTTCGTTGACCTTGTCGCCCAGCACCTCCTTGACTCGGGTCAGCAAATCCTTGAACTGATCCTCGGCCTGCTTCTGCTCTTGTTTTTCCTCCTCCGAGGCGATCTTGTCCAGATCCAGCGCCCCTTTGGCAACCGACTGGAAAGGCTTGCCTTCGAACTCGGTCAAGTGCGACATCAGCCACTCGTCCACTCGATCGGTCAGCAACAAAACTTCCAAGTCTTTCTTGCGGAAAACTTCCAGGTGCGGGCTGTTCTTGGCGGCGGCGAAGCTGTCGGCGCTGATGTAGTAAATCTTGTCCTGCCCTTCCTTCATCCGACCGATGTAATCCGCCAGCGCGACGGTCTGTTCGGCGCTGTCGTTGTGAGTCGAGGCAAAGCGCAGCAATTTGGCGATTTGCTCGCGATTGCCATGATCCTCCGCCGGCCCCTCCTTGATGACCCGCCCAAAATCCTTCCAGAACTTGCCGTATTTCTCGGCATCGTTGGCCGCCATGTCCTCCAGCAACCCCAGCACTTTCTTGACCGATCCGCCACGAATGCTGTCCACGATCTTGCTGCCTTGCAGGATTTCGCGGGAGATGTTGAGCGGCAGGTCGTTGGAATCGATCACGCCGCGCACGAAGCGCAGATAACGCGGCATCAGATGCTCGGCATCGTCCATGATGAACACCCGCTGTACGTACAGCTTCACCCCGTGACGCTGTTCGCGATCCCAGAGATCGAACGGCGCGCGGGCTGGGATAAACAGCAGCGAGGTGTATTCCAGCTTGCCCTCGACCCGGTTGTGGGTCCAGGCCAGCGGGTCTTCGAAATCGTGACCGACATGCTTGTAGAACTCCTTATACTCCTCTTCCTTGATGTCCTGTTTGGGTCGCGCCCACAGCGCCGCCGCCTGATTGATGCGTTCCTCCTCGATGGTCGGCGGCGCATCCTTGTCTTCGCTGAACTTCTGTACCGGCATCAGCACGGGCAGGGTGATGTGGTCGGAATACTTGGTGATGATGGAGCGCAATTGCCACTCGTTCAGCAGCTCGCTCTCTTCCTCGCGCAGATGGAGAATCACCTCGGTACCGCGCGCGGGTTTCTCAATGGTTTCCAGTGCGTACTCGCCCTCGCCGGTGGATTCCCAAAGCACTCCGTGCTCCGGCCCCATGCCAGCGCGGCGGGTGCGCAGCGTTACCTTGTCGGCGACGACGAAGCTGGAGTAGAAGCCGACACCAAACTGGCCGATCAGATTGGCATCGCGGGCCTGATCGCCGCTCAGTTTCTGCATGAACTGGCGGGTACCGGAACGGGCGATCGTGCCGATGTTGTCGATGACTTCCTGCCGATCCATGCCGATACCGTTATCGGACACGGTGATGGTGCGGGCATCCTTGTCGAAACTCACCCGGATTTTCAATTCGGGGTCGCTCTCGTACAAAGCGCCGTCGGTGAGCGCCTCGAAGCGCAATTTGTCGCAGGCGTCGGACGCATTGGAGATCAGTTCGCGGAGAAAGACCTCCTTGTTGGAATACAGCGAATGCGCGACCAAGCGCAGCAATTGCTGCACCTCGGCCTGAAAACCAAGGGTTTCCTTATGGGCTTCAACGGTCATGAGTAACAAGCTCCTGGATGGGGTTCACGGCTTTCGGCCCAATATGCGGGCAAGCGACGGGATTTCAAGGCAGTGCACTTTCAACAATTCAGGTTAAGCTAAACTACCTAAACGTAATGTCTGCCGTTGCTCTGTTTCCCGAGCCCGCCAGCCCACGATTCAAACCTCTCGGAAGGGAAAGATTGATGCTTATTGGCTATTGTCGTTTCTTGGCGGCTCTCTTCCTGATTGGTCTGTTGCTGCCACAAACCTCTCTTTCCGGGCCAGGCTTCGCCGCCGAGGTCGAGCCCAACGGCACCGCCGCCACGGCGACGCCGCTGGGTGGCTCCACAGTAGCGGTGCAGGCGAACATCTTCCCCGCCGGGGATGTTGACTTCTATTCCTTCACCGCGACCACGGGCGACCGCGTCTACGCCGCCACCCAGACCCTGTTCGACGCCTCGGCAAGCGGCGACAGCGTGCTCGATGTTCTCGACGTCGACGGCACCACGGTGCTTGAAACCGACAATAACGACGGCACTTTCAATTCCAACTCATCGTCGATCGCTGGCTTGGCCATCCCGGCCAACGGTACCTATTTCCTGCGCGTGCGCCACAACACCATAACCGGCACCATCCGACCCTACCACCTGCACTTCAGGCTGCAGAGCGGGACGCCGGTGCCCGAGATCGAGCCGAACAATACCACGGCCACCGCCAACCCTCTGCCGGCGTCCGGCTGGGTGAGCGGTACCATCACCGATGTTTCACCTGGCGAGACCGATGTGTACAGCCTGACGCTCAATGCCGGCGACAGCGTTTTTCTCAGCCTGGATATGAATCCCGAACGCGACGGGAATGTGTGGAATGGCCGCGTCGGTTTCGGCATGTTCGGCAACCCGTCGGCCAACCAATTTCTGTACGCCAACGATGCCAACGCCGGTGCTTCCGCCGGTGATCCGAACTCGGAAGCCTTCTTTTTCACCGTCAAGGACGCCGGCACCTATTATGTGAGTGTCGATTCGATCAGCGCAGCGGGACTCGGCGCGAATGCCACCTACCACCTGAGCGTCTCGGTGCTACCCCATGTGAATGCCACGGCAAACTGCACCACCTACACCTCCACCGACGTGCCGGTGGCGATCCCGACCGGCCCAGGTATAGTCACCTCGACGCTCACCGTCCCCGGCAACCCGCGCATCGCCGACCTCGACGTCTCGATCAACCTGAACCATACCTTCATGCAGGATCTCGACGTCCATCTGCAATCCCCGGCCGGCAATGACAACGGGCTCTTCACCGACGTCGGCGCCAGCACGGTCGGCGGACCACAGACGCTAATGGACATCCGCCTCGACGACGAAGCGGCGCTGCCCTTCGCCTTCCCCCTGTCGGCCAGCATGGTGCATCAGCCCGAGCTGGCGTATCGGCTGAACTGGTTCGATGGCGAAGATGCCGGCGGCGTCTGGACGCTGGTGATCCGCGACGACGCGACCGGCGACGGTGGCACGCTCAATTCCTGGAGCCTAACCATCTGCGAGCCGCCACCGCCGCCATCCTGCCCGGCGGGCTTCATCCAGGAGACGGTCTACTCCTCCAACTTCGAGGCCGATGACGGCGGTTTCACCCATTCCGGCGCCCAGGACGAATGGGAGCGTGGCCTGCCGAGCTTTGTTCCGATCATCACCTGCAACAGTGGCGCCAATTGCTGGAAGACCGATCTCGACAATACCTACAACACCTCGAGTAGCCAGGATCTGCTGTCGCCGAACATCAATCTCACGGGGTATTCGCCTCCTATCATCGTCTCCTGGGCGCAGCGTTACCACATCGAAAGCGCGAGTTTCGATCATGCCTTCGTCGATGCCCAGGAAGCTGGCGGCGCCAATCCGATCCGCCTCTTCGAATGGCTGGGCGCCACGATGAATAACACCGTTGGCAATCCGACGGTCACCATCGCCGAAAGCGCCGGTTGGGCGAATTTCAACGGCCGTGCCGATGCCTTGGCCGGACTTAACGCCGAGCTGCGCTTCCACCTCGATTCCGATACCACCGTACAGCTCGCCGGCCTGGCGATCGACGATGTTGCCGTGACGGCCTGTCGGGCGGCATCGGCCGATCTCTCAATTACCAAGACCGATGGCGTGACCACGGCCACGCCGGGCAGCAGCGTGACTTACACGATTGTCGCCTCGAACGCCGGTCCCTCGGCGGCGACCGGCGCCAGCGTCACCGACGCCTTCCCGGCGGCCTGCACCGGCGCGACCTATACCAGCGTTGCCGCGGGCGGCGCCACCGGCAACACCGCCGCTGGCAACGGCAACATCAACGATGCCGCGCTCAACCTGCCGGTCGGCGCTTCCGTTACCTACACCGCCACCTGCACCATCAACCCCACCGCCACCGGCACCCTGACCAACACCGCCACCATCGCCAGCGCCACAACCGATCCCACGCCCGGTAACAACAGCGCTACCGATACCGATACGCTCGCCGCTTTGGCCGATCTGAGCATTACCAAGACGGATACCCCCGACCCGGTGACAGCCGGGAATGATCTCACCTACACGATCACGGTGAACAACGCCGGCCCGAGCAATGCTGGGTCGGTCTCACTGTCCGACCCCCTGCCCGCCGGGACCACCTTCGTGTCTCTGTCCTCGCCGGGTGGCTGGTCGTGCACCACGCCCGCCGTCGGCGCCGGCGGCACGGTCTCGTGCTCAATAGCCTCGCTCGGCGTCGGAAGCCCTGCTGTCTTCACCCTGACCGTGCAGGTCGGCGCCTCGGCCATCGCTGGGCTAAGCAACACAGCCACTGTCACCTCCGCCACTCTGGACGGGAACGCCGGGAACAACACCGCCACCGCTACGACCGCCGTGGTCTCCCTCCCGACCACCGCGCAAGGCAATGCCGGCGGCGGTCTCGTGACCGCCGCCATCACCGGGGGAACCTGCGCCGGTTTCGCCCTGGGCTCGACGAGTTTTACCGCCGCGCCCACTCCCCTGCCCCCCGGCATTACCTTCCCCTATGGTGTGTTCGGCTTCACGGCCGTCTGTCCTTCAGGTGGCACGGTCACCCTCACCCTGACTTACCCGAATCTGCTGCCAGCAGGAACGCAATACTGGAAATATGGCCCTACTTCAGGCAATCCTGCCGCCCACTGGTATGTACTGCCCGCCACCATCACCGGCAATACCGCTGTCTTCACTATCACCGATGGCGGCCTGGGGGATGATGACCTCGACCCCAACAACGGCGTCATTGTGGATCAGGGCGGTCCCGGCGTGCCCGGCGCTGGGAATGGAACGGCAGCGATTCCCACTCTGGGCGAATGGGCACTGCTGATATTGAGCACCCTACTCGGTGGGCTCATCTGGCGGGCACGACGCCGCACTGGCTATGGATCGCCATAATAGTCCTGAAAAACATGGTAGCTACTACTCATCATAGGCGCCCATGTTCATCATGATGGAAGGTAAGCCGTGGTTGGATTTAGAGGGGGCGGATGTGGTAGACGCCGGGAGGAGGGGATTGCAGGGTAAACCGTGGTTGGGCTGGAGAGCGAAGCCGTTTCGAGCTATTGCCCGGTCGAGTGGGTACAGAGTGGAGCTTACCGGTCTACATCCACTCCTTCATGTCGCAACAACCAACGTTTGATCCCCAATGGATCGCCGGTGACTTCGCCCGCGTAACCACCCAACCCCTGTCGGGCCACCACACGATGACAGGGAACGAGAATCGGGATCGGATTGCTCCGACAGGCGCCGCCGATGGCGCGGGCGGCGGTACCGAGGCGTGCCGCCAGTTCGCCATAGCTCAGCACCGTCCCCGATGGAATGGCCCGAAGCGCTTTCCACACGCGTTGCTGAAACACTGTGCCTTCAGGTGCCAACGCCACCGTGACCGGGGCGCGAGGATCGTGGAAATACTCTTGCAACTGAGCCACAACGGCTTGGGTGATGACATCCGTCGGCGCTCGCTCCGGCGCATCGGCGGGCAAATAATCGAGTTCGCTCACCGCCTCGCCGGCCATGCGGATACCGATCATGCCGATCGGTGTGGCAATGACCGCCTGATACGCATCGGGCGCGATCATGTTCAACTCTCGCGCGGAACGTAGCGCAACCAATCGTGGCCAGCATCGCCGTAAACGATGAAATACGGGTTCAGCAGCGAGTCGCGCGTGTTGTAGCGCAACGACTCGCCCGTTTCCGCCGATACCACCCGGCCACCAGCCGCTTCGACGATGGCTTGCGCGGCGGCAGTGTCCCACTCCGAGGTCAAGCCAAGCCGGGGATAGACATCCGCCGCACCCTCCGCAACCCGGCAAAATTTGAGCGAACTGCCGATGCTGACCAGATGGTGCGCGCCCAAAGCGGCAACGAAGGCCCGTAATCCCTCGCCCCCATGCGTTTTGCTGCCAGCGACTCGCACCGGTTCGCCTACCCGCAACGGTCTGACCGAGATCGGTTGCGGCGACTGGCCTGGCTCCGCGCGGAACGCCCCGTAATGGCGCGCGGCGAAATAGCACACGCCGGTCACCGGTACCCGCACCACACCGAGCACCGGCTCGTGATCTTCGATCAGGGCGATGTTGACGGTAAACTCGCCGTTGCGCTTCACGAATTCCTTGGTGCCGTCCAGCGGGTCCACCAACCAATAGCGCCGCCATTGCGACCGTTCGGCGAACGGTACGGCCGCTGATTCCTCGGACAGGATGGGAAGGTCGGGCGTCAAGCGCCGCAAGCCGGTAATGATAGCGTGATGAGCGGCCAAGTCGGCGGCGGTCAGCGGACTGTCATCTTCCTTGGCGGTTACCCCAAACGCCGTGGCGTAGACCTCCAGGATGCGCTCGCTGGCTTCCGCCGCCAGCATCCGGACCGGCTCCAGCCAATTCAACCATGGGTCGTGCATGTCACCCCCTGAGTTCCCGGCCTCTCTCCCTTTGAGAAAAGGGCAATACAAATAAAAAGGGCGACCCTGGAATGATCGCCCCATCGCCGATCGTCGCTACTTAATGAGTTTAACGCAACTTCTCCTTGATGCGCGCCGCCTTACCTTCCAGACCGCGCAAGTAGTACAGCTTGGCGCGGCGCACGTCGCCACGGCGCTTGACGGTGATGTCGGCGATCACCGGGCTGTAGGTCTGGAATACCCGCTCCACGCCCTCGCCATGGGAAATCTTGCGCACGGTGAACGCCGAGTTCAGGCCGCGATTGCGTTTGGCGATGACCACCCCTTCGAAGGCCTGCAAGCGTTCACGGTTGCCCTCCTTCACCTTGACCCGCACCACCACGGTATCGCCAGGATTGAAGGCTGTGATCTCGCGGTTCATCTGTTCGCGTTCGAATTCTTCCACCAGTTTACTCATGACACTACGCTCCACGTTGCTCCAGGAGGTTGTCCGGCGGCGCCGGCGCTCCCTGTTTCTCTTGGTATTCGCGAATGAATTCATCCAGCAGCGCCTGGTCTTCGGTCACCAACCGCCGTCGGGCCAGCAAGTCAGGCCGTCGCAGCCAAGTCCGCCCCAAGGCCTCGCGCCGTCGCCAGCGGGCGATGGCGGCATGATCGCCGCTCAACAGCACCGCCGGCACTCGCCGCCCTTCGATCTCTTCGGGTCGGGTGTAGTGCGGGCAATCCAGCAACCCGTCCATGAACGAATCTTGCTCGGCCGATTCGCTGCCGTTCAGTGCCCCCGGCAACAACCGGGCCACGGCGTCGATCAGCACCAGCGCCGCCAGTTCGCCGCCACTGAGCACGTAATCGCCGATGGACCACTCTTCGTCCACCTCGGTTGCGATCAGCCGCTCGTCAATGCCCTCATAGCGGCCGGCCAGCAGGATCAATCTCGTGTCCAGCGCCAGTTCCCGCACGCCATCCTGGGTCAGCGGCCGACCCTGCGGGCTGAGATAAATCGTTTTTCCCGATGGCTGCGCCGCTGCTCTGGCCCTTTGCAGGGTATCGCGCAGCGGTTGCACCTTCATCACCATGCCCGGACCGCCGCCATAAGGCCGGTCGTCCACGGTACGATGGCGATCATGGGCATCGTCGCGCGGATCCCAGGTCACCACCCGCAACAAGCCGCGCTCGACGGCCCGCCCGGTGACTCCAAAACGGAGCAAGGTCTCGACCATTCCGGGAAACAGGGTCACCACGTCCACGCGCATGGCTGTTGCGTTTCCTAGCGTACCTCTCCCACAGGGGAAGAGGGGTTGAGGATGAGAGGACTCAAAAATCCAGATCCCAATCCACCCGCAACACGCGCCGTTCGAGGTCGATTTCGACCACCACTTGATCTCGCACGAAGGGCAACAATCGTTCCCGTTCCCCTCTGACCACCAGCACATCGTTGGCGCCGGTGGCGAACACGGCGGCGACCGTACCCAAATCGCTCCCATCCAACGTCACCACGCGCAGCCCTTCCAGATCCGCCCAGTAATATTCGTCGGGCTCGGGCGGCGGCAGTTGCGAGCGGCGCACCGCGATTTCGCTCCGCAACAGCGTCGCGGCCCGATCGCGGTCGTTGCAATCGACAAACTTCAGCACCACACCCGGTCCGTGGGCGCGGCCGGCTTCGATTTCGAAAGGTTGCCACTCGCCGCCGCGATGTAAGAATACCGGGTTGTAGCGGACGATCCCCTCACGCGGTTCGGTGTGGGAGAACACCCGCACCCAGCCTTGCACGCCGAACAGGCCGGACACTCGGCCCAACACCACCCAATCCGTCATTGCGGCGACGGTTTCGTCGCTTCGGCCGCTATTGAACCGGCTGCTGGCGGGATCGTTCCTTGATCAGACTGATCACTCGCTCGGATGGCTGCGCGCCGTTGCCCAACCAATATTGCAAGCGTTCCTGATCCAGATTCAAACGTGTTTCGCTACCGCTGGCGATCGGGTTGAAAAAGCCGATGCGTTCGATACAGCGGCCGTCACGCCGGTTACGGCTGTCGGTCACGACCACGGTATAGAAGGGGCGCTTCTTGGCGCCGCCGCGGGACAGGCGGATAGTAACCATGCGCTGCGAATACCTCTTGCGAATTTCGATTTTCCGGTAGATGAAGGAGCTGCCCGAGCGGGGCGGCCGGATGAAGCGGGGAATAGTATCCGAAATTTCCAGCGTTTGAAACCGTTAGGCGTCACCGATCGTGCATTCCATTGCTGGCGGCTGCCTCCGCTTACCGTTTCAGCGGCGGCAACCCACCCATCGGCAACTTACCTTGCAGGCCGCGCATCATTTTCATCAAGCCGCCGCCCTTCATTTTCTTCATCATCTTCTGTGCCTGATCGAACTGCTTGAGCAGCCGATTCACGTCCTGAATCTGGGTACCGGAACCGGCGGCGATACGGCGCTTGCGCGAACCCTTGATGATGTCCGGAAAGCGGCGTTCCCCCGGAGTCATCGAATTGATGATGGCAACCAACCGCCTGACCTCCTTGTCCGCCGCCTGTTCCTTGAGCGCTGCCGGCGCGGCGTTGAAACCCGGCATTTTTTCCAACAGGCTGGCGATACCCCCCATCTTCGTCATCTGCTCCATCTGTTCGCGGAAGTCTTCCAGGTCGAAACCTCGCCCCTTCTGGACCTTCTGCGCCAGTTTGAGCGCCTTGTCCTTGTCGACCTTCTGCTCCATCTCCTCGACCAGACTCAGCACGTCGCCCTTGCCGAGAATGCGCGACGCCACCCGGTCGGGAAAGAACGGTTCCAGGGCGGCGGTCTTCTCGCCGACACCGAGAAACTTGATCGGTCGACCGGTGATCTGGCGGATCGATAGCGCCGCGCCGCCACGAGCATCGCCATCGGTCTTGGTCAGCACCACACCGGTCAGCGGCAGGGCGGCGTTGAACGCCTGCGCGGTGTTGGCGGCGTCCTGCCCGGTCATGCTGTCCACCACGAACAGGGTTTCGATGGGATTCAGCGCCGCGTGCAGCCGCTGAATCTCGGTCATCATCTCGGCATCGACATGCAAGCGGCCAGCGGTATCGACGATCAGCACCTCGACACCGTGCAGGCGGGCATGATCCAGCGCCTGGCGGGCGATGGTTTCCGGTACCTGCCCGGGATCGCTGGGAAAAAACTCCGCGCCGACTTCGCCGGCCAGCTTGCGCAACTGTTCGATGGCGGCTGGACGATACACGTCGCAACTCACCACCGTCACCTTCTTGCGTTGGCGCTCCTTTAGCCAGCGGGCCAGCTTGGCGACGCTGGTGGTTTTACCGGAGCCCTGCAAGCCCGCCATCAGCACCACCGCCGGCGGCTGGACCCGCAGGTTCAGTTCGGCGTTGGCCTCGCCCATGGTTCGGATCAGTTCCTCGTGGACGATCTTGATCAGCACTTGGCCGGGCGTCAGGCTGAGCAGTACCTCCTCGCCGATCGCCCTCGCGCGCACCCGGTCGATTAACTCGCGCACCACCGGCAGCGCCACGTCCGCTTCCAGCAGGGCCATGCGTACCTCGCGCAGAGCATCCTTGATGTTGTCCTCGGTAAGGCGGCCTTGGCCACGCAGATTCTTGACGGTGAGCAACAAGCGTTCGCTGAGATTTTCGAACATGCGGGAAACCTTGATTCAAAATCGGAAAAGAGGGGAGGATTATAGGGAGAATCGCCCGACTTGGCGCGGCGCGCTTCAAGCCGCCACCGTTCCATGCCATCATGGTTGCGGATATTGGACTTTTACGGAATCCCAATGAACGCGGTCACCGGCGGCTTGGCCGCCCTGCTCTACCTGCTTGCCGGCGGGCTGCTGGCCGTACGGCTGGCGCGCGCCGGCGGCGCGGCGGTAGGTTCATCGAAGGGCGGTCCGCTGGCCCTGGGCTGGGGGGCGGTAATCCTGCACGCCATGATTCTGGCCCAAACCGTGTTCCAACCCGCCGGTCTCAATCTCGGCTTCTTCAACGCGCTATCGTTCACCGGCTGGCTGATCAACGTGGTGCTGCTGGCGGCGGCGATGGTGCGGCCGGTCGAGAGTCTCGGCATCATCGCGCTGCCGTTCGGCGCGCTCACGCTGGTCCTCGGCTTGTCGTTCGCCACCGAGCGCATCGTCGCCGACCCCGGACAATGGCCGCTGGAACTGCACATTCTCATCGCCATCCTGGCCTATTCGCTGCTGACCTTGGCGGCGGCGCAGGCGACGCTGCTGGCCATCCAGGACCGGCGCTTGCGGCGCCGCCAGCCCGGCGGCTTCCTGCGCGGCATCCCACCACTCACCGCGATGGAATCCCTGCTGTTCCAAATGATCAGCGCCGGTTTCATCCTGCTGAGCATCACCCTATTCAGTGGCCTACTCTTTCTCAAGGACATCTTCGCTCAGCACCTGGTGCACAAGACCGTGCTGTCCTTCATTGCCTGGGGAGTGTTCGGGATACTGTTGTGGGGTCGCTGGCGTTTTGGCTGGCGCGGTCGCACCGCCATTCGCTGGACGTTGAGCGGCTTTACTTTCCTGGTGCTTGCCTATTTCGGCAGCAAGCTGGTGCTGGAATTGATTCTGAGACGTTGATCGAACATGCGCCGCCAGCCCCTGGCCGAAACCCTTCATGCCGATCAACGCTTGACAGCCTGCACCGGCAATTCGTAAATACGACTCATTCACTCAAAATCAAGGTTTTCGCGAGTTGGACAATATTCATATTGGCGTATTGTGCGTCGTCCTGGTCCTGTTGATCGGCTGCTCCGCCTTTTTCTCCAGTGCCGAAACCGGACTGATGACCCTCAACCGCTACCGCCTGCGCCACCGCGCGCGGGAAGGCGACAAGGCCGCGATACGCACCAGCCGGCTGCTGGAACGGCCAGATCGGTTAATCGGCATCATTCTGCTTGGCAACAACTTCGTCAATATCCTGGCCTCCTCGCTAGCGACCATCATCGCCCTCCACCTGCTGGGCGAGGCCGGCATCGTGGTCTCCACCGTCATCCTGACCCTGATCCTGCTGGTGTTCGGCGAAGTCGCGCCCAAAACGCTGGCGGCCCTGCACCCCGAGCGCATTGCCTTCCCCGCTTCCGCGGTGCTGGCGCCGCTGCTCAAGGTGTTTTACCCGCTGGTGTGGCTGACCAACATGGTGGCCAATAGCCTGTTGCGGCTGTTCCGGGTGACGATTCAAACCTCCAGTCCGCACTCGCTCAGCGCCGAGGAACTGCGCACGGTGGTGCTCGAAGCCGGGGTGATGATTCCCAAGCGGCATCAAACCATGCTGCTGGGCATCCTGGAGCTGGAGGAAATCACCGTCAACGACATCATGGTGCCACGCAACGAGGTAGAGGGCATCGATCTGGAGGGCGACTGGGCGGAGATCGTCGCTAAACTAACCCGCAGCCCCTACACTCGCATGCTGGTCTACCGCGACACCTTCGATCAGGTCGTGGGCTTCCTGCACCTGCGCAAGGTGCTCAACACGATGATGCAAAAACCGGACTTCAATCGGGCCGATCTGGAAAACCTGATCCGGGAACCTTACTTCATCCCTGAAGGCACCTCGTTGACCCGGCAGTTGGTCAACTTTCAGCAATTGCGCCGGCGCGTTGGGTTGGTGGTGGACGAGTACGGCGAAGTGCTGGGACTGGTAACGCTGGAAGACATCCTGGAAGAGATCGTGGGCGAATTCACCACCGATCCCGCCTCCATCGGCAAGCGCAACCTGGTCCCGCGCGCCGACGGCGGCTACGTGGTGGACGGTCGCACTTCGATTCGTAGCCTGAATCGGGCATTGGATTGGCAACTGCCCACCGACGGCCCTCGCACCCTCAATGGCCTGATCATGGAGCACCTCGAAACCATCCCCGAACCGGGCACCCGGCTATCGCTGATCGGTCACCTGACCGAGATCGTGGAAATTTCCGGCAACCGAGTCAAGACCGTGATCATCTGGCCGACCGAGGTGGCGGAACTTGCGGAATCAGCGGGCTGACCGCCGCGTCCATCGGTTCCGCCGACTCTTCCCGTCGATCCGCCAACCAAATCCAGTCCTCAATGTCGTTTTCCGGCTGGTACTCGGCCACCGCTTCCCGCAGGATCGCCCGCACGGCCGGATAATCGAAGGCACGCGAGGCGACGTCGAGCCGCTCCAGGCAGTCCCGGACCACCGACCACGACAAGCTGCGTTCGCAGGCCCGGCGGATCATCGGGTGCTCGGTGGCCAGATCGTCGCTGCCGATCAGCAGTTCCTCGCGTAGTTTCTCGCCGCTGCGCAGGCCGGTAAAACGGATTTCGATATCGCCATCAGGCTGATCCGCGTCCCGCACTTCCAGCCCGAACAACCGGATCATGCGCCGCGCCAGGTCGAGAATCCGCACCGGCTCGCCCATGTCAAGCAGGAACACATCGCCGCCCTGAGCCATGGCGCTGGCCTGAATCACCAATTGCGCCGCTTCGGGGATAGTCATGAAGTAGCGTTCCACCTCGGGATGGGTCACCGTCACCGGCCCACCCTTGCGGACCTGCTCGCGAAACAGCGGCACCACCGAACCGGAAGAATCCAACACATTGCCGAAGCGAACCATGCACAGCCGGGTGGGAACGCCCTGCTCCGCCAACCCTTGCAGGATCAGTTCCGCCAGCCGTTTGGTGGCGCCCATCACGTTGGTCGGGCGCACCGCCTTGTCGCTGGAGATCAGCACGAAGGTTCCGACCCCGGCGGCGATGGCAGCCTCGGCGGCACGCCAAGTACCGAACACGTTGTTCCGCACCCCCTCGATGGGATTGCGTTCGACGATCGGTACGTGCTTGTAGGCCGCCGCGTGATAAACGGTCTCGATCTGAAAACGCTCCATGGCCACTTGCAAGCGGCGCTGGTGAATGACCGACCCCAACAGCGGGATCAGTTCGATGGAAGAAGTACCGGGCCGTGCGTCCGCGCTCCCTTCCAGATCCGAAGTTATGGGGTTCAGGACGAGTGGACGGGGATGCGCCATATTGGCCAACATGGCACGCAGTTCTTGCTCGACGGCGTAGAGGGTGTACTCGGAACGCTCGAACAGGACCAAGCGGCGCGGTCGCAATAGCAGGATTTGTCGGCACAACTCGGCTCCGATCGAGCCGCCCGCGCCGGTCACCATCACGCTTCTGCCGCTTACCCGCTCCTGCAATAGCGCCTCGTTGGGCTGGACCGAATCGCGACCGAGGATATCCGCGACATCGACCTCGCGAAATTCGTCGATGCGCCGGGCGCCGCTGGTCAGCTCCGCCAGCGTGGGCAAGGCCAGCACCCGCGCCGACAACCCGGCTAGCGCTTCCAGAACTTCCCGACGGCGGCGGTGCGAGGCCGACGGCAGCGCCAGCAGGATCAGGCTACCCTCGTGCTGGGCCACCAATCGCGGCAGTTTGAACGGTGCCCGCACCTTGAGACCCAGTACCACGCTGCCCCATAGCTGCGGGTTGTCGTCGACGAATGCAACGGGTGTGAATTCAGCGCTGTAGCGCAGGGCGTTGGCCAATTGCGCACCGGCCTCGCCCGCGCCATAGATGATCACGGGCGCGCGCGCCGCGCTGGCCCGGAACCGCCGACGCAGGATGCGGCGAAGCGCCAACCGGCCGCCACCGACCAACGCGACCAGCACCAGCCAGCCGATGAGCCAGGACGACCGCGGCACCAATCCCTGGCGCAGAAACACCCAGACCGCCATCATCAGCAGAATCCCGGCGCTGACGCCGAGCACGATGGTGTACAGCAGGCTTTCGTCAGCGTAGCGCAAGATCGGGCGGTACAAGCCGACCGCCGCGAAGGTCAAAACGAGAATGAGCACCGCCAACGGAAACAACCAGACCACATCTTGCAGCATCGCTGGCCACCAGTCGCCAAGGCGAATGGCAAACGCGGACCAGATCGCGATCAGCACGGCAAGCGCGTCGCCAACGACCAGCAACGCGCGGCGAGCGGTGGGGGGGAGATTGAGGAAATGTTCGAGCTTCACGGGGCGGATACTGTAGCACGCCGCCGCTCCAGCCGCCCCACTCCCCACATCAGGAAACCGTAGATCAGGCCCCAGGCCATCGCCAAGCTGATTTGTCCAACGGGCGGCAATCGAACCGCCAACAGGGCGGAACTGGCGCAGGCCAGCATCAGCGCGTATTCGGTCAGCACGGTGCGGCGGTGTCCCCAACCGAGTAACACCAATCGCTGGTAATAATGGCTCCGGTGTGCCTCCCAGACCTTTTCACCACGCAGCAGGCGACGCAACAAGGTCACGGTGGCATCGACAATGAAGGGGGAAAACACCAGCAACGCCACCCAGAACGGAAATAAACCGTCCTTGGCACCCCACAGGCTGAACGCCGCCGCCAGAAAGCCCAACGCGGTAGAGCCGGTGTCGCCGAGAAAGATTCGGGCGGGCGGGAAATTATGAACCAGAAAACCGGCGCTGGCCGCCGCCACGATCAGACAGAAAGTCGCAAACCCGGCGTCGGCCCAACCCAGCCAAGCCAGAGCCGAAAAACCGATCGTCGCCATGCCGCCGGCGAAACCGTCCATGCCGTCCATGAAGTTGTAGAGGTTGATCATCCAAACGACGAATAGCAGGACAAGAAGGATGGCAACCCAAGCAGGAAGAGCCAAGGAGAGACCGGGTAGCGCCAATGAGCCGGGCGCCAGGTCCCCCGCCAACAAGCTGACAGCAGCCAGCAGATGAACTAAGATGCGCCACCGGGCAGGAACACCCACGCGATCATCCTGGAACGACACCAGCACCAGCGGAACCAAGCCGGCAAGTATCAAACTTGAGATCTGCATTGATCGGCTGGTGCCACCAAGCAGCATGATTGACACACCGACCAAGATTCCTCCCAAAACTGCTAGTCCCCCTGTTCTCGGAACAGGCTGTCCGTGCAAGGAACGGGCGTTGGGACGATCGAGGACTTGCAAAGAGAAAGTGTGTCTAGCAAGGCAACTGCTTAGGACTAACGAAGCGAACAAAGCCAAAACAGGGCCAGACGTCATTACATCCATCCAAGCAGTTATGATCGATTCGAGCCCATCGCAAGGATTGGCCCCCTACATAAATTTCGCCTCAAGATTATAAATCCCTTACACATGGAACCCATAGTCTTTCTCAAAAACGTATTCGGCCCTGATCCATGAGTTGTTTAAGGCAATGATCCAGGAAACGATGGATGCTTGAACTCAGATCGTGCCATCGATTTTAGTCTGATGCTAGCCGAACCCAGAACGATCATTTCAGCCGGGATCGATAAAATCAGCAAGCTTTAGAGGATAGCTCAAGGCCATAATAATAATCGTATTCCAAAATCGTATTAACGCCAAACCCCGTAAAGGCGATAATCCACTGTTCGGATGACGATGATGCACCAAGATACCCACGGAGATTTACTAGAATTTCTCTCCCCCACCCACCTAATACCCAAACGACGATATACTGCCCACTCGTCAAAGAATTAGCCGAAACTCTTCACCGACCTAATCCAATCATGCTGGCCAAACATTACCTGCAACTTGTGACCTACAAGGCTTATGCCGATCTCCGCAGCGAAGCAGCCAAAACCTCCATGGGATTCTTGTGGTGGGTGCTAGATCCATTGCTATTTATGGTCATTTTCTACGTGGTCTTCGGCCTAATAATGAAACGTGGTACCGAAAATTTCTTGTCGTTTCTGTTGATTGGGTTGGTAGCTTGGCGTTGGTTTCAGAATACTGTCAGCCATGGGGCCAATTCGATTCTTGGCGGGCGTGGTCTGATGCATCAGGTGTACGTGCCCAAGGTCGTGTTCCCTCTTGTCATTATCTTGACGGACCTAGTGAAATTTTCATTTGTATTCAGTATATTGCTACTATATCTCTTGCTTGCTGGATTCGGGGTCGGTCACGCATACCTAGCCCTACCGCTGGTTCTGCTCGTCCAGTTCGTGCTGATCGTCGGCCTGACTCTGTTGGTAGCGGCGCTGGTTCCGTTTTTGCCGGACCTGAAGTTTTTAAATGACCATCTATTGCATGTACTGTTCTACATGTCTGGAATCTTTTTTTGCCGGCTCGTCCATCGCCGAACGGTATCAGCCGTATTTCTACCTTAACCCGATGGCTAACATCATCGAGGCTTACCGCGATATTCTTATGCACAACGCTTGGCCGAATTGGAGCGCTCTGGTGGTAATCGCTGGACTGGGCATCGCACTGACGCTGTTCAGTGGACACTTGATCGGTCGCAACGATCATCTCTATCCAAAGTGGATCCCCCGATGACCGGCTCGATTGCCCTGACGCTCAAGAATGTCGGGGCTTTTTTATTGGCGCCGGACCGGCTATTTACACAAGGAGCGTTTTTGGGCGCTGCGAGATGTGTCGTTCGACCTCCATCACGGGGAGTCGCTGGGGGTAATCGGGCGCAACGGCGCGGGCAAGAGCACCTTGCTCCAGTTGCTGGCGGGTATCCTGCGCCCTGATCAGGGTACCCTGATCAATCACGGGGTAAGGGCGACCCTGCTCTCATTGCAGATCGGCTTCGTTCCCTACCTCAGTGGCCGTCAAAATGCCATACTGAGCGGCATGTTGCTCGGCCTGGCAAAGCAAGAAGTCGAAGAAAAAATGGCGGATATCCGAGCATTCTCGGAACTAGGGGATTTTTTCGACCAACCCATCAATGCCTATTCCAGCGGGATGAAGGCCCGGCTTGGATTCTCCGTCGCGTTCCAACTGAATCCCGACGTACTGCTGATCGATGAGGTGTTGGGGGTCGGTGACGCCGAGTTTAAAGCAAAATCTTCTCAGATCATGCGTGAGAAGATCCGTTCGGACAAGACCATCGTGCTGGTGTCCCATAGTCCCGGCACGATCCGCCAGCTCTGCGACCGGGCGGTGTGGATCGACAATGGCGCGACCCGAGCCGAGGGTGAAACCACCGAGGTGCTGGATCGTTACGAACAGTTCCTGAAACGCAAAGGGAAAGCGGACTAAAGGGCGTGGACTGCCACCCACAAAAAAGCCGGCCCCTCTTGCGAGGGACCGGCTTTGATTGAATCTCATCCACTCGTCCAGAGCGACGAGTGGATGAGCCCTCAAGGATTAATTATTAGCAGTGGTGGCGCTAATAACATTCCGCATATAGGCATGATCCACCAAATGGCCATAGTTGTTGGCGGCAATACCGAAATCGCGGCTCCACAGGACGAAACCGGTCACCGGCAACCCTAGATAAGTATTGGTGTCAGCCAACTCATTGGTCCCAGCGACTACTGGCAACTTCAGGTTGAGCCAACCATAGGGTTGTTGGGAAACCAAGGCGCTGACATCCACCGCCTGAGCGACGGCCGAACCCAGCAGGTTGGCGGTGGGGGAGAACGACAGCACGTTCACCTCGTTGCACAGCGCCCTTGGCGGGATCGGCGGCGCCGGTGAGATCGAGGTACCGGTGGCGGAGACAGTGCCCTCAGAACGATCGTAAACCTGGAAGGTCACCGTATCACAAGAACGATTTGCATCGGTCCATAGGGTACTGAACGGCGCCGGTCCACCGACATAGGCGGGCTGGTCATAAGGCGCAGTGGCGGGTCCGCCACCCACCATGGCGTCAAGCTCGGTTTGAGTCGGCTGCGCGTTCGCGTCCACATAGTGGAACTTGGTGGGGAAGCTGACGACCCAGTAGCTCTCCACACCCAAGCTGGGGTTGATACTCCACTCGTTCATGACGTTGGAGCGCATCAGCACCGCGCTGACCGCGTCAACCGGGTTGGTCCAGCCGGTATCGATCAACGTCTCTTGCACGGCTCCCTGAGTGTCGTTCTGCACCAGAGACGCCACTGGATTGGCATCGTTCAGGGTTGGCAACAAGAAGTCAGGATATTCCTGGGCCGCGATCAGGTTGTACACACCAAAATTAGTGGCGAAAGTACCAGCGGCGTTGGGACCGGTATCGCCGTCAACAGTGCCAGGAGCAGCATAATCCAAGTTCGGCGTGAAGAAATTCGCTAGGGTGACGGGCGCGCCGCCCATGGCCAAGCCGGCATCCACTCTCACCAACGAGAACTGGCCCTTCAGCGCGTTGAGCGGTTCGCCAAACTGGTTGCTGGTGGCATCAATGTTGGCCTTGGTGAAAGCCTCATCGATGGTGGTGCAATCCTTGGCCTTGGCCGCCGTATCGATGGCGGTACCAGTCGTAGACCCCATCTCAATGACAGTAACGTGCCCTTCCTCGGTGCGCGTCAGATCGGTACCGCCCCCGAAACCATAGGTGCTGAACGCGAAGCCATCCGACGGCATAACCGGCGAAGTACAACTCGTCTCACTAGAGCTCTTCTTCAGACGAGGCCCATTAGCCGTGTTGGTGACATAGCCGGTCCACACATCATTGGGCGACAACACCAAGGTGAAGTCCAGCACGTCGCGGGTGTTTTGGGCTTCCTGGAACCGCACCTTCACCGCTATGGTCGCAACACTGCTAGTGTTGACAATATGGATCAAACTGTTCCAACCGTTACGGGCGGTGTAGTACGGATACAGCAGTACATCCCCCAAACCATCGGTGGCCAGATTCACAGCGTTAGCCGATGAAATCGCACCACCCATCGCGGCCGCCACGGCGAGCGACAGTACTGCTTTCTTGATCTTCGTCATTTCTTAACTCCTTAATGTGAGCAGGAAAAGCCATACCACTAACCACATCTGTGGAAATCTGGAAACCCTAAAAAACCCTCTCAAAAATATACACGAGAGCGCATCGTTGCATCAACCTTACAAGACAAGGCTCCTTCAAAGACTTTAATCGGAGCTGGGCACATGCCACCATTGATCATCCGCACGTATCCATTTCTCGGTCACCAGCGAACTGAAGCTGCGCGCCTCCCCGGCAATCATCTCCGCCTGTTGGTATTGCACATTCACGTACACTGTTGCAGCCTCGTCGCCCTCAAGCAAAACCTGGTCGACCACGGCCCCTTCCCAAATCAAGCCCTTGCCGAACTTGCGTTGGTACTGCTCCAGGGAATAGGCGGCACGAAAAACCGGCGCCTCAAACAGATATGCAGCAGCCAAATCCCTTCGGATCAAAGCTTCCCAGCGTTCGTGCACACGCTGCCGCAACACCTGCTCGCGGTCTGTCGACACCGGCGTCGCAGGATCGGCCGCCGCCCACGCTAGCCCTACTACCAGCAGGAAAGGAAACAACAACTTCCAAGGATTCACCACGACCTCGAATACATCTAGATAGTCTAGTCCCAGTCCGAATTAAAGACCCCGAGCCTGACCAGGAACATCAATCAGTTCGAGTTTGTGAAACCTTCTACCAGCAAAGTATCTTTTTGTCAAACCCCCGTATTATTTTTTTCGAAATGTATTATTAAAACAACTGACTTCCATCAAGCCAGAGGTCAGGGTAGGCTAAATAGTTCTCTAAGAATACCACCATGTACACTTCAGACCACGAACCGGGCTTTCCACCTTTCGATACGGTCGTTATTTTAATAAAATTAACATTATCATACTGTTAGAGATTATTCTCATGCAAATTTTCGTCATCGGCATGCACCGTTCCGGCACCTCGATGGTGGCCCGCCTGCTAAACCTAATGGGTGCGTACTTCGGACCGGAAGGAATCAGCACCGGCTCTGGTCAGGAGAACCCCAAGGGTTTCTGGGAACGCAAGGATGTCCGAGCATTAAATAACCAGATCCTGTATGCCGCCAACTCCGACTGGGATCGGGTAAGTGATTTTTCCCTGGAGAAAATTGCATCGCAGGACCTCGATACGATCAATCAACAACTCCAACGCCTGATCCTGGAGCTCGATGCACATCGACCCTGGTTCCTGAAAGAGCCTCGCTTCTGTCTGACTTTCCCATTATGGAAAAAATATTTGGAATACCCCATTTGTATTCACACTCACCGCTCGCCTATCCAAATAGCGCAATCACTAAAATCACGCAACGGTTTTCCATTGCATTTCGGAATTGCCCTGTGGGAAAAAATACGCATTAGAATCGCTGAAAGTCGCACATGATTGTCCACAACTACTGCTTTCACATGCTAAACTTATCCAACAACCCATCTCCGTAGTGACCACACTCCACCAGCAACTTTCCGATCTAGGCTGCCAGGGTATCCGCATTCCTTGTGAGCAAGAAATACTCGCTTTTATTTCGCCGAAGCTATATCGTGAACGAGGAAATATCGAACTTGAATCCGGCTTCATCAATCAACAACAGGCTCAACTAATCAATCTTTTCGAATCCGAGAATTTTGAAGAGCGGGCTCTGGAATTTACTGCGCTCGACTTATCGCCAGGTGCGCGGGAAATCTTGCATGCAAAGGAAGTTTCCACACAGCAACAGGCGACACTACAAGTGTCGCTAAGAAATTCAGATCATGCGCTACATGAAATAAAAAAAAATTGAGCATAAACTGATTCAAGAAAACCAGCACCTGCAAACTGCCCTGCATGCTAAAAAAGCTGATTGAAACTGACTTGAGACATGAAAGTCGGCGGTTAAAAACCGATCTGAAACAAAAAACCGTCGATCTGAAACAAAAAAACCGCCGACATCAAACAACTCCAGTATTGGATGTCGCAGTTCAATAAAAATACCGAAGCCACTCTCCAATCCTGGCGCTGGAAAACCGGCGATTTTCTGGTCCGACTGGTCGAAATCGCTCTACTTCGCCCAAAATCGACTCTTGCCTCGGACCACCTGCGGGCACTGGTTCAGCAATTTCGCGCTTGGCGCCAACCGAGCCAGATTTCTAAATCTCCCGATCCCCGATCAAGCCCGCAAGCGGAACCTACTTCCTCCACGGAGCGTACGCTCCGTCAATCGATCGCAGCGGGTGGGCGAGCCACCGTGATCGTCTGCGTTCACAACGCGCCCGCCGAGGTTCGTGCCTGCCTTGAATCCATCGGGAGATACACCAACCTCAGATGCCACGAACTGATCCTGATCGACGATGGCAGCAACGCGCCAACCCAACGACTGGTGGTCGAATACGCCGCCAAACTAGGGGCTAAAACGGTCCGCAACGAAACTGCCCTGGGGTACACGAAAGCGGCCAACCAGGGGCTCCGCAAAGCTCAGGGGGATTATTGCCTACTGCTGAACTCGGACACTCTCGTTACTCCAGGTTGGTTGGATTGCCTGATCCGCTGCGCCTCCTCGCATCCCCGCACCGCCTGCGTCGGGCCGCTTTCCAATGCGGCGAGTTGGCAATCCATCCCCAATTTAAAAACCGATAGCGGCGAATGGCAAGTCAATGAGCTCCCGGAAACCATAAGTCTAGATGAATATGCCCGCCTGATTGCCATGCGCTCATCACGCCTTTACCCGCAAGTCCCTTTCATCAATGGCTTTTGTTACCTGATTACTCGGGAGTCACTCAATCAATTGGGCTATCTGGATGAAGACACCTTCCCCAGAGGATATGGAGAAGAAGACGATTTTTCGGTAAGAGCGCAGAATGCGGGCTGGGCACTCCGGATTGCCGATGACTGCTATGTTTACCATGCCAAATCCAAAAGCTTTACTTCACAGGTTCGCACTGAAATCACCGCTACCACCAAAGTCGCGCTACAGGCCAAACACGGCAAATCCAAAATCGATGACTTGTTACAAAAGATTCAACATAACGAGCCACTTTTGATCAGCCGTACCCTAGCCAAAATCGCCACCCACTCCCAGCCTGACAAACTCAGCATCACCAGTCTGGACATTCCTGATTCCGCCACTCGGCCTACGCTGCATATAGGCTGGGTACAGCCTCATCTAAAGGTTGTGGGCGGCATCCGGCGAGCCATCGAAATGACCAACCGACTAGTAGCGTTGGGCTTCAGGACCACACTGATTACTCCCCACGGCGAAAAGACTGACTGGTTGCCCATCAGCGCTCAAGTCATCGACACCAATGACGCCAAATCTATACGGTTTGACGTTCTCATCGTTTCCGATCCCGATGTCTATCCCTTCTTCTCGGAAACCGCCGCCGATCTCCGCATCAACTACCATCTGGCCCCTTATCATCTTTACCGGAACCCGGATAAGAATCTGGAGCGCTATTACCGAGATTCCAGTGACAAGAACCCCATCCATCATGTCGCCAATTCAAAGTGGACGGCCGACAATGCTGAATCGGCTCATAAGATTCATAACGAAGGCGTTTTCCCCGGTGGGATCGACCCTTATCTTTTTTTTCCGCATAACGAGGAAAAAGTTTTCGATGTCGTATTCTATGGTTCGGATAGACCTCACAAGGGAACTGCAACGATACTGTCCGCCACCAGCGATTTACGCACCCTGAGTTTGGCGACATTAGACGCCCAGCAAGACGATTTGGCGCGTCATATCTCCAAAGGCCGGGTTTTCGCATCGGCTTGCTGGCACGAGGGCTTCAACTTTTGCCCCCTTGAAGCCATGGCCTGCGGCGTTCCCGTGGCCATGACCGACGATGGGGGATCGCGCGAGTATGCGGTGGATCGGGAAAACGCCCTGGTGGTCCCCGTCAACGATGCCCAAGCCCTGCGGGAAGCGATCCATGAAGCTCTGGAGAACATACCACTTCGACTGCGCCTGATCGAAAATGGCTTGTGGACCGCTTCCCGGTATACTTGGGATCGAGTTACGACTGATTTCGCCGCGCTGATCTTGAAACTCCATCGGCAGGATATCGCTACCGGTTTGGCGCGTCGCCAATGACCAGCCCCTCGGCTGACACCCCGCTCTGCGATCTCGTGGTTCCGGTCTATAACAGCCTAAGTTACGTTCGGGAATGCCTGTGCTCCATCCTGGCGTACACCCGAACCGGGAGCTATCGACTCATCATCATCGACGACGCCAGCGATGCGCACACTCGATGCTACCTGGACGATTTCGCGGTCCAGCATCCCCATATAACGCTTCACCATAACCCTAACAACCAGGGCTTCGTCCGTGCCTGCAACTTCGGCATCACTCTCGGTGATGCGCCTTTCGTCGCCCTGGTTAACAGCGACGTGGTGGTTACTCCTAGCTGGCTTGACCGTCTGCTAACCTGCGCCAACAACGATCCCCGTATCGCCACCGTCAATCCCCTCACCAACCACGCCGCCCAAATCAACCTGCCGCTGGCCCCCGGCGCCAATTTTTTTCGGCATGGATGAGTACCTGCGGCGTTTCGCGCCAACCGCCGCCGATGTGGTAACCGGTGTCGGTTTCTGCTTGTTGCTGCGCCGTTCCATCCTGGAACAACTAGGGGTTTTCGACGAGATCTATGGGCACGGTTACGGTGAGGAATCCGATTTGTGCATGCGACTGACCACTCACGGCTACCGTACCGTGGTCGCCAGCAATGTCTACATCTACCACAAGGGACGGGCTACCTTCACCGACCGAGGCGAGCGCTACCGGCGCAACCGCGCCATTTTCGATGCCCGTTGGCGCGAGGAATATCAACGGCAATTCCGCGCCTTCCGTCGCGCCAACCCTCTCGGTTCCATTCGTGCCCAGTTCACCACCCCTCGCCAACGCTGGGACCCGATGCCCGTCGTCTGGGAAACGGCGCGCGCCATGCTGACCGCCAAGCGACGACACGATTGGCTGGATCTAACCCGTTCCGCCCTGCGAGGCGTCCTGCGCCTGCTGACCACCCACCGTCCCCTGGCCACACCCGAATTCGTGGATCGCTTCACCCGGCCGGAACGGTTACGAGTCACCTATCTGTTGCCACGCTTGGTCATCGCCGGCGGCGTACTGTCCGTGATTCAATTGGTCAATCATCTGATCCTGCTCGGCGTGGAAGCCAGGATTGCCGCTCTATTCGAAGATCCGGCGATTCATGACTGGACGCCGCTCTACACCCGACCGCTCATCTTTCGCAACGAACGTGAATTAATGCGAAATTTCCCGAACAGCGATCTCGTTGTGGCAACACTCTGGAACACCGCGCCATGGGCCGCCGCACTGCTCCATTGCGGGCGTGCCCGTGCCGCCGCCTACTTCCTGCAGGACTATGAGCCCTGGTTCTTCCCTGAAGCGGACACCACCGCTCGCACGCGGGTGCGCGCCACCTATCCATTGATCCCGCATCGCATCGTCAAATCCGACTGGTTGCAACGGATGTTGGCTGCCGATGGCTACGAATCCCATAAGATCCGACTCGGCATGAATCTGGGGCGATTCTATCCTCGCGATGTGGTTCGCAACCGGCCGGTGATCCTGGCCATGGCCCGGCCCGGAACACCCTATCGAGGTTTCGAACCCACTCTTGCCGCCTTGGCGCAGGTCAAGACATCCCGACCCGAGGTGGAAATCATACTGTTCGGCGATCGCGCCTTGGATCGTCAGTCGATCCCGTTTACATACCACGACGAAGGGGTGATTGCCGACCAGGACCGTCTGGCGCAGGTCTACTCGAAGGCGGATGTCTTCCTCGACGGCTCCGATTTTCAGGGTTTTGGGCGCTGCGGACTGGAAGCAATGGCCTGCGGCGCAGCCTGCGTACTCACCGATGTAGGTGGGGTCAACGAGTACGCCCAACATGAGATCAATGCGTTGCTCGTCCCCCCACGGCGCCCCGACCTATTCGCCGAAGCGATCCTTCGTTTACTGGACCAGTCCAACTTGCGAAAATCCCTCGTCGAAGCCGGCCTGGAGACGGCTCGGCACTTCTGCCACCGACGGGAAGCTCGGGAAACCCTGGAGTTCTTCAGGAGCTTTCTGTGAGTTCGAAATACCCGGAAAATCCTGATCCGTCACCGGCAACGGTGATTCTGATCGTGAATCCAGTTTATGACTATGAGACTTACATCCAATCAATCGCATCATCAGATCACTGATATAATTTTTTATTATTTTCATAATTATTTTAATTATAATTCTCGGATCGATTGTTGCAGATACTCTAACCACCGTCCATTTTGGAGGTAGTCGGGATCAGAATCGTACCGCCTTGGGTGAATTAACCAAGGGCGTAGTTGTGCAGCAAGAGGTTCCTGTACGGGGCATCCGGCATGCCGATACGCTATGCTATGATGTATTGTTTGCCACATATCGAAGATTGAACTCGTCCACCCTTCAGATTTCTCTGATACAAAATAATTACCGACAATCAATCAAGGTTGATTCTTCAAAATTTAAAGATAATCATATTTTCCCACTTTGTTTTCGAGCAAGCGGTTTTTCCGACGGCAAAGCCATACTAGAAATTAATGGGCTGAACGGCAAACCAGGACAATCTCCTACAGTCGGGTTAACCTCGGATATTTCTTATGGCAGAGCTGTCCATAATGGATATCAGATCGAAAAAAAGCCTAATATTCAAAGCGCATATAAAAAAGAAATTTTGACTTTTTTTTTCGCTTTAGTTGGAGCATTATTAATACCTGTCATCATATTTTCTTCGAAATCATTTGTTCGAATTCCTTTTCTCAATATTATTACTATCGATCAATTTGCCACGCTCAAGAAAAATAAGCTCCTGAAATATTTTAGAACTCTAATAGATTATCAGTTCCTGATTTTCATTTTCTCCGTAATCGCATTAACATTATCTTTCGTTATGGCAACTATCAGTTGGTTAGCCGCACATCCAGATGAAAAGCTACATTCGGTTGCAGCTACCTACTATGAAAGCCATAATTTGCCACCTATAGTTGGAGACCCCGAAGCCAATTTCACCTATACTCCTACCCGCTACGGCATATCATACATTAACCAGAGCGGAATAGATTACTTCTTAATCGGGAAATTCAGCTCTTTTATCAAGTCAACCTTTCCGCTAAAAATAAAAAAGTTTTTATAATCAAAGATACTTTAATTTATTTCTCTTTCTTGTCTTATGTTTAATAATTTGGCGCTCAAAAGACCGGCTAATATATTTTCCAATCGTTATTACTCCTCAGGTCTGGTATATTGCATCTTATATAAACAATGATTTTTTTTCCTTTTTTTCGTTATGATGGTTTTTATGTTTCGAATTCCTCGATAATAGATCTTTCTATAATCGATCGCTAACCAATAAACATTCCATTGGCTTTATATTTCCAGCAGGGGTGTTTTTTGGGCATCTTATTGATCTCAAAGTCAAACTACATAGTCTTCGTAATATTTTCAGTCTACTATCTCATTTGGAACGCGCTAAAATTAAATCAGTTCAAGTTTAACCGTAGTCTGTTTCTCAGCCAACCATTCAAATCATTCCTTCTCATCCTAATTTGCGCTATATCCGTCTATGCCATTAGAATAGGTTTTGATATTTATCAAAATGGAATCAATAAGAATGAAAAACTCGAGCATTATGCCAACCAGTTTGCAGCAAAAGGATTCAGGCCAATTGATATCGAGACTGATATTCAGAAGACACCTTCTGGATTACGGCTTAGAGAAAAAAGGCAAATCACTTGAAAATCTGCTCATGGAACTACACTGGTATAAATCATCAATCAATAGTTTTTTTTGGTGTTTATGGATGGATGGATATTAAAGCACCTGAGCTATATTATCAGTGGATTATAATTTTTGCATACTTACTGGTGACTTACGCAGGCATTCAATCAATACTGACCTTTCAGATCAACCATATCATTTTCTTGGCAATTTCGTATTGCCTGATATGTATGATGGTGGCCGCATCATTATACCATTCTTGGACTTATGATTTTCAGCCCCAAGGGAGATATCTTTTTCCAATTCTAGGAATTCTATCGATCTTATTCCATGAAACACGGGAATACCTGAATCGGTATATTCTCAGCTTACTAATTAGTCTAATGTTTACATTCTCATTCTGGTCATTTTTTGTTTATAGGAATATATTATTATATTGATAAATTGGCGTAACTCATAAACAGTGTTTATACACAAATAAAAATTCATATTTCCATAACTTGATGAAATTAAAATTGGTTATATAGAAACACTCACAATTAATTCAATAATTTTTTTCAAGGCCGTGCATCCCAATCCATAAGGGGAGTCGCAACAATTGGTCAGAGGCATTATCAGTATTTTTCATGCTTCCATGCGGTCGGCCAAATCGTTTTCCTGCCGGGGAGCTATGCAGTGGCACATAATGGAAAACCGCATGAATGCCATTTTCCTTCAGATGATGAATCACTTTGGTTCTGTGCTCCAGAGATTGCAATAAAATATAATACATGTGTGCGTTATGTTGGCATTCCATGGGCACTATTGGGCGTCTCAATATCTGCCTCATCTCGAAATAATGCAGTAATTCGTGATACTGATGCCACAAACCAAGGCGACGCTGAGTGATCAATTCCGCCTCTTCCATTTGGGCATATAAGAATGCAGCTATAATATCGCTTGGTAAATAAGAAGAACCTCGATCTACCCAAGTATATTTATCCACTTGTCCACGGAAAAACTGACTGCGGTTAGTGCCTTTCTCACGAATGACTTCAGCGCGTTCGACAAATCGAGCGTCATTGATCAGCAACGCGCCTCCTTCACCAGAAATGATGTTCTTGGTCTCATGAAAGGATAGTGCCGCCAAGTGCCCAATCGAGCCAAGTGGGCGATCTTTGTAAGTCGACATGATCCCTTGGGCAGCATCTTCAATGACTAGTAGGTTATGCTGCTGGGCAATCATCATGATGGCATCCATTTCACAAGCAACACCAGCGTAATGTACGGGTACGATCGCTCTGGTACGTTCCGTAATGGCAGACTCAATCAAAGACTCATCAATATTGAATGTATCTGGACGGACGTCCACAAATATTGGCACCGCTCCACGTAATGTAAAAGCATTAGCAGTGGAAACAAAAGTGTACGAAGGCATAATCACTTCGTCACCAACTTTAATATCTGCCAGCATGGCAGCCATTTCCAAGGCGGCAGTGCAAGAATGTGTTAGTAACGCCTTATGGCAACCGATTTTTTTTTTCAAGCCAAGTGTGGCAGAGACGGGTAAACACACCGTCGCCGGCCAGATGGCCATTAGCATGAGCTTCAGCGATGTAGTCAAGTTCCCGACCAGTCATGTAGGGTTTATTGAAGGGAATCATTCAGTCTACTCGCATATTTCCAAAATTTACCAACTGCAATTCAAATCAAATTATGCCTAGATTTATTTCCGAATCGCCAAGATTGCTTTATAATCTCCAAGGTAGTGCCTGCCAGTCAGCCGCATAAAGATTTCACCAATCCAATATAAAGGCGCGGTAAACCATTGAGGCCAAGGCAAATAGGCAAGTAGCAACCTGATCGGCCAGCAATGAAGGTGCTTGATATCAATAAGTTGGAAGTCTTGACGTTCCATGACTTCGATAAATTCTCGAGTATTCAAACTTCAATACTCGATGCAAAAAAACTGGCATGTATAGGCTCCATCAGCATCAATCGACCATTGGGTTTTAACGCATGATGAATACGCTGTAATCCCTCCGCCAACTGTTCGGCATTGGTACAAGCAACAGTAACTACCCCCCCAACTCAGTGCAATATCGTAGGCTTGGTTCTCATGCAAATCAAATAGAGAAAGAACTTCATAGGAAGGATTCGAGGACTTGGAAAGTGCCTTTGCAATTTCAACGGTCTTGATGGAGAAATCGAACCCGTGAACCAGCGCGCCTTTTTCAGCGAGATACCGGGACATACGCCCAGTACCACAACCCACATCAAGAATATGAAGTCCTTTTACATCACCGAGCCCATCATGAAGCGCTTGAAGATGCTCTTGATGATAATACTCATTGAGTGCATTATTAGGCCACATTGAAACTGCATGGCCGTACATCATTTCAGCCTTTTTGTCCCAGTACTCTGAACGACAGTAAAGACGGACTCTATTACGCCGATCATGGATCATCGACTGTAGTTTTTTGATCATTTTGTATTCAGGTTCCATGGTTAGATTTAGTCATCACCAGCATAGCAGGCGGCTGCGGAAAGCTCTCAAAAAAGGAGTGCCTATCACGCTGAACTTCGGCGAAACACCTCAATAAACCTCCTGATCTCCACGCTCTTTTGTCTGCGCAACTGACGTAGAGCTTGTCCAATCCGCCTAGGTGTGCGCCTATATTTTAGTTAAATTTCAATGAGCTTATTTGTTAGAACCATCGCTATTTCAGAGACTTTAACTGCATGAGTGGGCGTAGCATACGGCGCCCTATCAGATGCAATAATCCAACACCCACTATTAACAAGCCATAGACGCGAAGCATAATAGCTCCAGTTTGTGCAGTACTATCAACGATATGCCACTGACCAAGCAGAAAGGCAGCGCTAAATTCCGAGACACCAATGGCTCCAGGAACAAAAGACAGAATATTGATTAATGTGACAGAAGCAGTTAGCGCAATCACCTCCACAGAATTTAGTTCGATCCCGACCGCGCGAATAGCGACTTGCCATCCCAGGGAAATGAGCAACCAGCCCAAAGCAGTAAGACTGAGTAAGACGATGAATGTCCAAACATTCGGCAAACAGATCCGCATCTGATTGTATATACCAAGCAGGGCACGACGAACAGGCTTCAGTAGCAACAGCCCAGTGGACAAGCCCAGCAGCATTACCATGGATGCCACTAGTGCGCCCAATGAATAGTGGGCCATGACAGAAATGATTCCTGACAGCATTGCAATCAAGGTCAAGCAGGTAATCACCATTAAATCCGCAACCCGTTCCATCAAAAACAAGGTATAGCCAGACAGCCGATCCAAGGCACCGCGACGCTTAAGCATCTCGATTTTTAAAATCTCCCCTGATTGCATCGGAGTTAAGGTAGCCAGACTCAGTGATAAAGCCGTGCACCAATAAAGCTCGCCCAACGGAACGACTATATCCACTTGCCTGAGTAGATAGCCCCAACGCAAGGCTCGTAGCCACCAGTAAGCTAGAATCGATAGCACACCAGGACCCAGCAACCACATCCACTCAGCTCGCCGTAGTGCAACCAAAATACTTGGCCAGTCGAACTGGGTCAGCACCTGCGCCAGACTGGCAACCAACAGTACAGCGGCCAAGCTCCGTGTGATCCAGTGAGCAAACCGAAACTTCACGAGATGGCCTTGAGAGCGAGCCGTGTCTGTAACTCAGCCAGTCGTTGGTCAATCTCCTCACGATCCAGCCCCAACACAATGGCTTCCCCAACCCGATGGCGACCGTCCGTAAAGGCATGAACCATAGTGCCTGGTAGGTAGTCAATGGCCAGATGCTCCACGCCGGGTATCTCCGCAAGGGCGTGAAGAACGGTTACGTCGTAATGTAGTCGCCCCGATTGCTCGACGCCCAAGAGCAGTAATCCGGCTGGTTTTGGCGATAGCGATGCGGGCACCGCGACCGTTTCACCCATGGATTGACGCACAGCGTAATCGATGAGATCGAAGCCGCAGGCCGAAAGTAACAATCGGGCAAGAGAGTTGCCACCAACTCGTGGAGAGACTTCGATAATATAGATATCCTCGCCGGCAACCACCAAATCACAATCGAAAGGTCCTTCGGTGACCCCTAGCACAGACCAAAGTTGTGCGAGTTGGTCGAGAATTTGGGCTTGCAAGCTTGCTGGCAGTCGTGAAGGTAGGCGGTGGCCACGGGTAGCGACATGCGGCGTGGGAGCCGTCTGGCGATCGGTGATGGCGGCAAAAACGACTTGACCCTGGCTCAGCAACCCTTCGCAGGTGATTTGTGAGCCATCAATATAGCTCTCCAAAATGCCGCGATGATCCAAGCTGAAAGCCAGCGTAGCGCTCACTTGACTTCGATATTCAGCATAGCTGCTAATGATGCGCACACCCTTGCTACCAGAAGATCGAGCAGGTTTAAGCACTCTGGACTGAGCAAACCAGGTTTCAGACAACACCGTGCCTGTCGTAATGATCTGAAACTCCGGATAATTCCAGCCCTGGTCACGCAGAAAGTCGCGAAAAAAGATTTTTGTCGCAGGTGATGCGCGCGGCATCAGGCGATATCCCTGGCAAATCAAGGGCTTGCGCCACTACGGCAGCAGTTGGAACCGCCACGTCGGTGCAGGCGGCGATAACGCCATCGACACGCTCTCGACGGGCAACAGCAAGGACACCCTGGATATCGGTGGTGTCGATGAAGCAAGCCTGATCGGCCAACGCATGCCCGGGGTTATCGGGAACATTGTCGATGGTCAGCACCCGGTAACCCAGTCGCTTCGCGGTGGTGATAATCGGTATCTGGTAGCGAGACGCGGCAAGAACCAGTAATGTTTTCCTAGTCATGCAGGTCGCGAATCACATAGGGTCGACGCGAGCGGGTCAGTTGCTGACTGATACGCGCCAGATAGACCCCGAAAACGGTCAAACTCAGCATGGTCATGGCATTGAATAAAGAGACGATGACGACCGTGCTGGCCCAACCGGGCACGGAAATATCCTGGCTCAAGGCGCGGATGATAGTGAGGATGCCAAACACCAATGAGACCAGAAAAGCGCCAATCGTCAGTGCTAGCATCAGCCAGACTGGGTAGGATGAGTAGCTGAACAACAGATTGGCCACCAGTTTCAGGCTGCGCCGCAGGTTGTAATTGGAGCGCCCGTGTCCACGCGGTTCATGACACACCGGAACGTTGGTATAACTGGATGCATTAGCGAACAGCATCGCCGTAATATAGGGAAAGACCCCGCCCATGTGGCAGGCATTCTCGACCACAGGCCGGCGCGCGGCACGAAAACTCGTCAACTGAAAGCCGGTTGGCAGCCTAAAAATGCCCTGTAAGGCCATATCGACGATGTGCCCTCCCAGATTTCTAAAACGAGAGTGTTTTTTACTGTCGTAGGCGCCAATGGCAAGGTCGAATCCACGCTGTATGGCTTCGACCAGTTTGGGAATCTCTTCCGGCGGGTTCTGCAAGTCATCATCCATCGTGATGACAATCTCGCCGCGTGACAGATTCAGGCCGCACAGAGTTGCGTTATGCTGCCCGCTGTTGATCAATAATCGAGCAATTCGCAGGCGAGCACCATGCGCAGCCTTCAGTTGTTCCAAAATACTCCAGCTTTGGTCGCGACTGCCATCATCCACCAGCACGATTTCATAAGCTGCATACTGTTGATCCAAGACCTCGCGCAGCCGGCTCACCAGATGCGGCAATGTGATCTGAGAGTTATAGACTGGTATGACAATACTGAGTTGAGGGGACATGCGGTGGATTGGGTATTATCGATCAAGCGGTGGCAGAGCAGCGTCTTCAATAACGCTCGACACTTCTGGATAGGTTAGCAATTCGCGCAGTTCCCGTTCATCGACCTGCAAACCCAGCACGGGCGTCAGACTAAACGTCTTGATCGCTAGCCGGTCGCGGGAGGTTCCAGTTGCGCGCAACAAGCGTTCGATCACCTGCTGTTGGATGGCGGCGATCATGGCTTGCTGCTGGGTTTCGCTGTCATCCACGGTCGCACCGGGCGGAGCGGCGCTGAGCCGCAGCCGAACGATGACCGGGAGGCAACCCTGGGTCCGAACCCGTTCAAGCAGATCATGATGACGCTGGGCATGTGGGAGCATGGCAGAGTCCTTGTCCAGAGGAAGGGTAGCATCTGGCGGCGGCGCCTCTAGGTTAGATATTGAGCTCGGCCCGAGTGAAGGGTCGGACACAGCCACGGGTTCAGAAGCCGGTTCCGCCAGTCCTCCAGTGAGCCATAACAGGCCGCTGCCGATCAGCGCAACCACCCACCAGGGGTGACGGCGGGAGAATACACCACGGCGGGGAAATACATTACCAGACATCGGAAGCTTCCTTTAAACAGCGAGTGAGAAAGACCGCAGCCAAACAATCACCCTAGCGATCGATCCGCGAGGACACCATCAGCAGGGTGGCTAACAGAAGGCGATCCCCCGCTCGCACAGCGAGAGGATCGCCTAATTATCACCGAGATGACGCTGGCAGGCCGCCCTCAAAGGGTTTCACTGCTCCTCAAAACCTCGCAGCCGTCAGAGGTGATATAGCTAGCGGTTTCAGTATCCCGGCTCTTTCACCACAGAGGTGGCTCCGCTGTAAGATTCAAGGCCGCCCTTGCCACCGCTTCCGACCACATAAGTGTCAAGCAACTCAACTTCGGCGCCACCAGTGGTGGCTTGGCTCCCGGCAGCACTATATAAGGTAATCGTGAGGTTACCACTAGTGTTCAACCCAGTTTGGAACCAGTATCTCTGTCCCGCCGCGAAATAGGTTGGCGGTGACCAACTTCCATTCCAGGTTGAGACACAGCTTCCGTAGATCGAGAAATACAGAGTCTTATAACCAGGACTCGTTGCTTGATAACCCTCCCAAGTGATACTACCCGCTCCTCTGGATACGGAGTATTTCGTTACCCCGTCGACTCTGCCCTGGAACGTCAATGCACTGCCGCTCGTGCAGTACACAGGATTCCAAACTCCCCAATTCGTCTCCGTTCCTCCGCTGACCGAAAAGTCCATGGCGCTGCTCCAAGCACTGTAAATGCCCGAGCCCCAGGCCTGAACCCACCACCGGTGATTGCCCGAGGCGAGCGTCGTCGTGGGGGTCACCGCGCAACTGGTATCGCTCGAACAGTTGGTTTCCGCAGCGGTGTACCAGTGGTCGATCACCACGCCACTGGGGCCTTGCACGTATAGCCGATACCAAGTCGCTCCCGACGATCCCGTCCAGAGATAGGTCGGCGTGGTGTCGCTGATCGTGCCGCTCGGCGAAATCAGAATCGGCGTGCTGACACCACCGCCGCCTCCCGAGACCGTGAAGTCCTTGTAACTGCTCCAGTTACTGTAAACACCCGAGCCCCAGGCCTGGACCCACCACCGGTGATTGCCCGAGGCGAGCGTCGTCGTGGGAGTCACCACGCAACTGGTGTCACTCGAACAGTTGGTTTCCGCGGCGGTGTACCAGTGATCGATCACCACGCCACTGGGGCCTTGCACATATAGCCGATACCAAGTCGCTGCCGACGATCCCGTCCAGGTATAGGTCGGCGTGGTGTCGCTGATCATGCCGCTCGGCGAAATCAGAATCGGCGTGCCGACACCGCCACCACCACCGATCAGTGCCGCAAGGGCCGTGTTGACCTGGATCCTCGGTTTGGTGATGCCATTACGGGCATCCGTCACCGCCTTCCCGGTGCTCTTAAGGGCATTCAACACCTCGGCGACCCCGGCGGCGGGCTTGGCCTGTTTGAGCACCGCCCAAGCGCCGGCCACATGCGGTGCCGCCATCGAGGTACCATTCCAAGACTCGTAGCCCCCACCCGGTACCGAAGAATTAATACTGCTGCCTGGTGCCAACAAATCCAGAAAGCTGGCGCTGTTGGAAAACGAGGACACGATATCGCTCTTGGTGGTGCTGCCTACACTGACCGCGCTGGAAATACAGGCTGGCGCACTTATCGCGTCTGTATAACCCTCATTGCCACTGGAAATCACCGTCGCGATACCAACCGCACGTAGATTGTCGATGGTGGACTTTCGGGAATTGCTATCGCAATTGCTGGTGTACTTCCCGCCACCTATGCTCATATTGACCGAAGCGATCTGATAGCTGTTCCTCAAGGCATAGACTCGCTCCAGACCTCTTATTTGGTCCGATGTATAACTCAGAATGCAGGGCGCCGGACCCGGATAACAGTCGCCAGCGCTGGCAAACCGGGAAAATACCTGGACGGCGATCAGGTCGGCGTCTTTGGCAACCCCAGAGAAGCTGGTTCCCTTACCGGTGGCGATACCCGCCACATGAGTGCCGTGTTTGCAACCATCGATGCTGGTTGAGCAATTCAGTCCTGAATTGGTGGCGGTGCTCTGCGTCACTCCGCCCGGACACACCGAGGTTGCAATACTTGTGTTCGATGAGTAGCAGGCTTCCGACACCACCTTGCCGGACAAGAAGGGATGGTTCTTGTCAATCCCTGAATCCAGGATAGCGACGACCCATCCCTGTCCCGTTCTGCCCGAGAAGGTCCCATTGGAATCAGCCCCGATCAAGGGCACGCTCTGCGCGAGCGACGGTGGCTCCGCGCGATCCTCAATGACATCCAGGACATTGGGATCATCCAGCAATTCCGTAAGCGCCAGCGCATCGACCTGGATACCGAATGCCGGGGTTAGAGTGAAGCGTTTGATGCCAAGTGCCGCTTCATCCTGACGAGCAGTGGCGGACAACCGATCCAGGACCTGCTGCTGAACACTGGCCAGCGCATCGTGTTGCGCCTGCACCGCCGCCGCATCCAGCGTGGTCTCCGGCGCCATCTCCATTTTAAGGCGTACAATGACCGGAATGCGCCCCTTTTCCTGGGCTTGCTCCAGTAAGTCTTGATGGCGCTGCTCGGCGGTTGCGGCCTCGTCTTCGACGGCCATGGCTGATTTCACCGCCTTCTCGAACCAGCTTGCCGCATCGGGTGGTTCACCTCCATCGGGCGGCGTGGCCGCCAGCGGTGCCGTCATCGGTATTAAAAACAGCACGAGCACCGCTAGCAACCAGATGGGTACCCACGGGCGATTGATGGAATTCTTTGAGGGCATCATTGCGTCTCCTTGAATTTAAGAGGCGTTTTACAACCTCTTGACTATTTAACATGTTAATTAAATGAAGATAAAATCATCCATGAGATAGACAAGCTAGGCGCAAAACTTTTTTAAAAATTTTTTTATTATTTTCAATCTATTATACTTTCACCAGGGCAGGCTGCATGCAGGTCGGTTCGCCATCTAGTATCACAATTTTCGGCTTTTTTTGCATGAATACAGGTAGTTATCTGATTTTTTATATATTCCCTAAAATATGCCCAATAAAAAAATATCATTAATAATCATGAAGTCGATTGTTTTTTTTGCAACGAACCAATCAAATCAAAAACACGAGCAAGAAACTTTAGACAGTGTAATTATGAGACAGAGATATGAGTTATGCAAAACTCTTTAGTGATACATGTGAATTTTAAAAACTACATATCAGACACGGCATGGAGCCTTGCTGGAACCTCATTTACCATGACGCGAGGGCCGATAGCCTGCGGTACGGCCTGCGTACTCACCGATGTGGGTGGAGTCAACGAGTACGCCCAACATGAAATCAACGCGCTGCTCGTCCCTCCACGGCGCCCCGACCTGTTCGCCGAAGCGATCCTTCGTTTACTGGACCAGCCCAATTTGCGGGAATCCCTCGTCGAAGCCGGCCTGGAGACGGCTCGGCACTTCTGCCACCGACGGGAAGCTCGGGAAACCCTGGAGTTCTTCAGGAGCTTTCTGTGAGTTCGGAATGCCCGGAAAATCCTGAAAGGCACCCCGGCTCGATTCCACCGGCTCTCCATCCGTCATCGACGATAGCCATCCTGATCGTCAACTATCGTCGCGCCGCCGACACCCTGGAATGTCTAGCTTCCCTGGCGCAAGTCAACAGCCCACCTTTTCGGGTATTCCTGGCCGATAACGGCTCTGGGCCAGAGGATGTGGCGACACTAACCGAGTATGCCAACCAACATCCCGAATGGCTTCGTTTCGTCGCCTATCCAGACAATACCGGCTTCACCGGCGCTCACAATCGGCTGTTCGCGGAAATCATCCCGATGGAACGTTATCGCCATGTGCTGCTGCTCAACAACGATACCGTGGTCGAACCGGATTTTCTGACGCGGATGCTGGCGCGAATCGATCCCGCGCGGCGGATCGAGATGGTGGCGGCGCGGGTGATGCAATATGCCGACCGCGAGCGGGTGGATAATCTGGGGATCACTTTCTACAAATGCGGGCTAGCCTCCAACCGCAAATCACCGGATGACCCCTTGTTGGGACCCAGCGGCAACTGCGCGCTGTACACCGTCGAGTTGTTACGTCAGGTCCGCGTGGCCACTGGCGAATATTTCGACGACCGGTTCTTCTGCTACGCCGAAGATACCGACTTGTGTTGGCGGGCGGTGTGGCTGGGCTACCGGGCGGCCTATGCCGAAGATGCCCGGGTATACCATAAGGGATCGGTAGCCAGTGGTGGTCCCAACAGCGATTTCGTGCTGTACCATGGAATCCGCAATTCGCTGTTCGTCCTGGTCAAAAACCTACCTACCCGCTACCTGCTGCGCAATTTGTTCTGGATGCTGGTCTTGCACGCCGCCATCCTGTTGCGCTACGCAGTGAAGGGTAAACTAAGGATCGTCTACCGACTATACCGCGATTTTCTGCGCGGCCTCTCGGCCATGCGGCGCAAGCGCGGGTCGATCGAAAAGCAACGGCGAATTCCGTCCAATGCTATCAAGCCGCTAATCAGTAATATGTTTTATGAGAGAGACTATGTGTTAAACGCATTACGGGATTTATTTATGAAAATCCCATAATCAAGAAACCCACCAAAATAAGGTCCGAATCCACGCCTCGCCCAAAACCAGCAACGATCGCTTCCACACAGGATTTTGATCGGCAACCCTGACGACCCGGAAGCTGACAGGGATTCCATCGGAATGAAACTGAAGTAGCATCATGACCTCCAATGCCACGAGGTTCGCTCCCTGGATGCCCCGGAAGCCACAACATGACCATGATCGATCTCAAAGCGCGACTGCAAGCTGAACTGCCCGAACTGCTCAAGCAAGACAATAACTTCCGGCAATGGCTGGAGCAATTGATCCGGCAGACGGCGGTCACGCCGGAAAGCTTCGACACCCGTTTCGAACGGATGCTGCAAGAATTCGCCGCCGACCGCGCCGAGCAGCGGCGTAAGTGGGATGAGCATGACCGCGCATGGGAGGAATGGTCGGCCAAATTCGATGCCCACGCCGAGGAGCAGCGCCGCAAATGGGACGAGCAAAACCGTAAGTGGGACGAGCAAAACCGTAAGAACAATGAACTACTGGAGGAAATCAAGCTCTCCCGCTCACGCCAGGATCAGGGCATTGGCGCACTGGGAGCGCGCTGGGGCATCGCGTCCGAACACAGTTTCCACGCCGCGCTGAAGGGGATTCTGGAAAAAAGCTTCGGCGTCGAAGTGCTGAACGTCAACGAGTTCGACGACGAAGGCGCGGTCTTCGGTGCACCCGACCAGGTCGAGATCGACATCATTATCAAGAACGGCGAACTGATCCTTTGCGAACTCAAATCGTCGATGTCCAAGTCCGACATGTACACCTTCGACCGCAAAGTTCGCTACTACGAGCGACGCCATCAACGCCAGGTCCAGCGCAAGATCGCGGTTTCGCCGATGGTTCCTCCACCCGTCCGCGCCGTCGCCGACAAGCTGGGGATCGAAGTATTCGGCCATGCCGAGGATGTTACCAGCGCGTGAAAAAGGCGATCCCACTCTCACCACCGGCCGCGCGCGGACCCGTCGATGGCTGAACCCGACTACCCCCATTGCCTTGATCCCCGCCCACAATGAGGAAGCCACCGTCGGGATCATCGTCGCCCAAGTCCGGGAACTGTGGAACTATCCAGTGGTGGTCATCGACGATTGCAGCAGCGACGCCACCGCCCAAGCCGCCCGAAACGCCGGCGCCACCGTGCTGCCGCTGACCCTGCAACTCGGGGCTTGGGGCGCAATTCAAACCGGCCTGCGCTACGCCCTGCGTCAAGGCTATCGCACCGCCATCACCCTCGACGCCGATGGCCAGCACGAACCCCAGGACATCGGCACCTTGCTGCAACCGCTGATCGACGGCCAAGCCGAAGTCACCATCGGTGCCTTTCCAGAGCGCGCCAGCCGTGCCCGGCGGATCGCCTGGAGCTATTTCCGCTGGCTGACCGGCCTGCAACTGGAAGACATCACCTCCGGCTTCCGAGCCTACAACCATGCGGCGATGATCGTGCTCGCCTCTTACGAGGCCAGTCTGCTCGACTATCAGGATGTCGGCGTGCTGCTGATCCTGCGCCGCAAGGGCCTGCGTACCGTCGAGGTGCCGGTGGCGATGCAACCGCGCGCGCTGGGGGCCTCCCGAGTGTTCCGCTCCTGGTGGGTTGTGGGAAAATACATGCTGCAAACCAGCCTGCTCTGCCTCGCCCGGGTCGGCCACAACCATCGCCCGCCCGCGACCGACGACTGACACCCCTGATGATTACCTACCAAATTACCTCGATGACGATCGGGGCCAGCCTTGCCGCCACCATTCTGTTCCTGGTCCGCCGCGATCGCCTGCACGGCCCCTATGCCATCTGGTGGATCGGGACTGCCGCAACGGTCGCTCTGCTTGGCCTGTTCCCGCGCCTGTTCGACGTTCTGGCTCTCAAAATGGGAGTCAGCTACCCGCCAGTTCTCGCCATCGTGCTGGGCTTTGGCCTGCTGCTGCTCAAGATGCTGACCATGGATCTGGACCGCTCCCGGCAGGAACGACTGATCCGCCGGCTGGCACAACGGCTGGCCATGTTGGAAGCGCAGGACCCCCCCCCTCCTACTCAAGCTTCCTTGCCTCCAGGAGCACGGGAGGAAAAGAGCGGCGCGGACGCCACGGAACCGGAACTTGCGGCAACCCCTCCGCCTCTTCCTCAGAGGGAAAGAGATCGGGAGTAAGCGAGCATGCGCGTTCTCCACATCGGCAAATACTACCCACCGTTTGCCGGCGGCATCGAGCATTTCCTGGCCGATCTACTGCCGGCACTGGGAACGCACGACGTCGCGGCGGCGGCGCTGGTGCACGATGAGCAACCACGTCGCTGGAGCGGCCAGTGGCCCTCCACTCCAGCTCTTCCCTTCCCAAGGAACAGGAAGAAACGCCGATCTACCGCGCGCCGTGTTTCGGCCGGCTACTGTATGCCCCGATCAGTCCCGCATTCCCAGTCTGGCTGAATCGAACCATTCGCACGTTCCGTCCCGACCTGCTGCACCTGCACCTCCCCAACACTTCCGCCTTCTGGGCGATGGCAATTCCCGCCGCGCGCCGCCTGCCGTGGATCGTCCATTGGCACGCCGACGTAGTGGCCTCCACCATCGACCAGCGGCTGGCACTGGCCTATCGCTTGTATCGACCGTTCGAGCAACGTCTGCTGGCCACCAGTCGGGCGGTGATCGCCACCTCGCCACCGTATCTGGAGGCCAGCACCGCGCTCGCCTCTTGGCGCGAGCGCTGCCACATCGTGCCATTGGGTCTGAACCCCGCCCGCATCGCCGACCCCGATCCGGCGGCGCGGACGCGGGCGGAATCATTATGGGGAACAACGAGATTTCGGGTATTGGCCATCGGTCGCCTGACCTACTACAAGGGCCACGACGTGCTGATCCGGGCCGCCGCCAACCTGGAAAACAGCCGGGTGCTGATCGTGGGTACCGGCGAACACCGGGAGCGACTGACCGCATTGATCCAATCGGCGGGACTCGGCGAACGGGTGCGCCTGCCCGGCTTTCAGCCCGAGGCCGATCTCAATGCACTGCTGGCCAGTTGCGACGTGCTGTGCCTGCCATCGCTGGAACGCACCGAGGCTTTTGGGCTGGTGTTGCTGGAGGCGATGCGGTTTGGCAAGCCCGTCGTGGTGAGCGACATCCCCGGCTCCGGCGCGGGCTGGGTGACGCGGCAGGCCGGTCACGGTCTGCTCGTCCCACCGGGCGACGCGGCGGCGCTGGCGGCGGCGCTATGCGCGCTCCAGCACGATCCCGACCGGCAACAAACCTTGGGCCGGGCGGGCGCGGCGGCGTTACGGGAACAATTTGGCATCGAACCGGTTGCCGCAGCCGTGGCGGCGTTATACCGACGGGTACTCGCTCCCGCGCGGCTGTCCCCTCCCTTCCCCTCCCGAGAGCGCGGGGTGGGCGACGAAGGGCGAGGGATGAAACACCGTCAGCACCCAGAATAGGAACGCGGGCACAAACTCCAGAAACACCCGGTTGATACTGGTGTACTGCTCGGCCCAACGCTGGGCATCGGTCAGGAAAAACAACACGAACAGAGCCAATAGACTGGTCACGACAAAAACCAGTCCCCGCCCGTTGCCAGCGCGCCGCGCCGCGCTTGAACACCGACACCACCGCCACACCCGTCGCCAATAGCATCAGATATCCGAGCAGATGCCAGTTCACCAACACCAAGAAATTCATCATCACCGGGTCCCAACTACCCCGATAACCCAACGCGAACCGACCCAGATAGGGCACCTGAATCAACTCCGGCGTCAGCGAAATTCTCCCAATCCCGGAATACTGAATTCCACGCCGCCAGTTAGCCACCAAACCCATCCCAAAGCCAACACCGTTCCCGCCAGTGCCAGCAACCACCATCCTCGCAGGCGAGCGGCTAGCAGGGCCGGTGGAAACAACAGCAGCCAAACCATTCCTTCCAATTTGATCGAGGGACAGGCCAACGCCAGCAGCAACGCCAGCCACCCTTGCCGGTGGTCGCCATCCCGCGCCCATTGGAAGAAGGCGATCACCGCCAGACCGAACACCGTCGCCAACCAGAGATCGGCGTAACCCGCCAAGGCAACATGGGTGTCCAATAGCGGCAGCGACAAGAGCAGCCAGGTAAAAATCAGTGCCGTCAACGGCGCCACGCCCCACAGCCGCGCCTGTCCGTAGAACCCCAAGCCCAAGGCCAGTACCACGCCCAACCACGGCAGATTGGCGGCGGTCTCGTTCCAGGCGCCATACGCCAAGGTCGACCACAGCGCCAGCAACGGCACCGTGTACGGATAGGTCCAGGCGTCGATGGTGTAAACCGAGCCGGTGGTATCGGCCAACCAACGCCGTGGGTCCACGAACGGCAGCAACCGATGCCACTCCGACCACACTCGCGGTCGCACCATCCAGGTGGTCCAGGCATCCCAAGGGTACAGGGGTTGCCACCAAATTTCCTGGGCCAGATCGACCAACCGCCACCCCAACCAGAGCAGCAACACCACGAATAATGCCAGCCGCCAAAGCTTCTGCCCACGCCAATGGATTCCGTTGGAACTCGCGTCCGGGTTCGCCTCCGAGTCGCACCACAGCCGCCGCCACGCCAGCCAGCCGCCCGCCAGGCCAGCAGCGTCAATACCGTGATCGGATCGGCAAAGTTCAGCGGCAACCCCACCGCCGCCTGCACGCGCAGCAACAAAGTCACCGCCAGCAAACCCAGCACGCCGCCATACCCCAGCACCATGGGCCAAATGCCCGCCGGCGCATCGCGCCAGAGCGCCCGCAACCAGAGTACGCCCGCCAGCCACGGCAGACCCAGCGCCAAACCAACCCGCCACCATTCCATCGCCGTTCAGCCTCCACTCACCCGGAACAGCGCGCCCGCCGCCGCGACATACAGCAGCTCCGCCGGTAACCGCCCGCCTTGCCATTCCAGCGCTCGCGAGCCGCGGTTATAACCCACTCCGTTCAGCGGCGACAGGATCAATACATAATCGCCAGCACGCGCCTCGCCGGCATGCGGTACTCGGGAGAAACCGGCATAGCCGTTGTGCGGCAGCAAATGATAACGGGCACGACCGGCCTGGAATCCATGGGGATCGGCACTGACGATGAACAATCGGACCGATCGTTCCGGCAAGCGCTGGCGCACCTCCAGCAGGAATCGATACAGATCGCCATCCAGCGCCGCCAGCCGCCGCTCTTCCTCGTTCTTGCTGGCGAAGCGCTCCACGGTTTGTTCGAGCCGCAGGCGCAAGTCCCACTGCCAGCGCAGATCCAGCACCAGCCAGCCGAGCAGAAACAACGCGGCGTAGGGGGTCAATTTCCAGCGGCGCGGAGGATCGAGCAGCGCGTACAACAGGCCGCCGAAACCAACCCACAGCGCCACCATCAGCACCGATGGAAACAAGGCATCCAGCGGCGCACCCGCCGTGTAATTGATGGATCGCTGGCTCCAGTCCTCGAATGAGGTCCACTCCTCCCAGGCCCAGCGCAGCAAATCGCCAAAGGTGAGCGACGCCGGCCGCAACTCCAGTCGGTCCAGCAGCAATGGCTGCGAGAACGGCCCAGGCACGATCAAGCCGAGGGCGGCGATCCGGCCTTGCCAGTGTGGTTCCGCGCGCAAATCCAACTCGCCGATTCCATCCGGCCCGGTTGGCGGCAAGGTCAATTCTCGGCTTTTTCGCGGTTCGGCCAGCGTCACCCAGGCCAAATGCAGCCGGCGATCCGGTTCCAACCCCCGCACCCGCCAAGACAGATGGCTATACAACGCCGCCCGAACCATACGCTGTACCGGAGCTTGCACCACCGCCACGCCTTGCGGACCCGGTTGGCGGATTTCCAATCCAGTGGGAGTAGGTTGGCCCTGACCAGCCACCACCTGTAGCTCACCATCCAGCACCACCGGCGGCGCCACGATCGACAAGCCGCCCAAGCGGTAAAACAGAAGAAGGACCAGCACGCTGGCCAGAGCGCCGCCGGCAACCGCCAACAACCACAACCCATACGGCCGTAGCCGCCGCAGCCCACTCCAGGTTCCCGTCATTGGATCAATTTCCGTGACTCGCTGTTGAAATACCGCTCCAGCGTCCAAGCCGGCCGAAAGTCCAACTCCCGTTCGATTCGAGCGGAACTGTAGCAGGCCCAACCCAGCAGTTTGTCCAGCGTGGTCCGCGCCCAGCGGTCGCGACGACCTCCCAGCCACAACAAAGCATCCGCGAGATCACTCGTGCCATAAAGCACGCTGGCCGGGACTGCCCAGGCCGGTACGGATCGCCCCGACGCCCGGCGGGCCATCGCATACAATTCCCGGCCGGAATAGGTTTGTCCGTCACTGACCAGATAGGTCCGGCCGGCGGCGGCGGGCCGCGCAGCGGCCAATAGCATAGCTTGCGCCACATCGTCCACATGGACCAGCGAACGGCGGTTGCCGGTTTCCGGCAGCGGCGGCAACCAGCCGCGCCGCGTTGCAGCGATCAACCGCGCCAGATTGCCTTTCATCCTTGGACCATAGACCAGAACCGGCCGCAAATTGACCGCATGCCAACCATGCTCGCGACCCATCGCCAGCACCCGCTGCTCGGCGGCGCGCTTGGCCCGGCCATAAGGCGTATCCGCCGCCGCATCCCAGCTTTCGTCCACGCAGCGTGGACCGGGATCGCCCACTGCCTTGCAACTGCTCAGGAACACGAAGCGCCCGATTCCGGCCATCGCCGCCGCGTCGAGCAACCGGAAGGTACCCTCGGCATTCACCGTCCAGTGCCGCGCCGCAAAATCCGGCGTATCCGCCGCGTCGGCATGGGCGAAACCGGCGACATGCAGCACGGTGTCCACACCGACGCAGGCCCGCGCCAGACTGGCGGTGTCATCCAGATCACCGAGCACCTTTTCCACGGCATCCTCATGCCACTCCTGGGGCCTGTTTCCCGTCTCCCGACTTCTGACCAACACCCGTACTCGCGCACCCCGTTCGCGCAGCGCGGCGACTACCCGACCACCAATGAACCCGGTTCCACCGGTCACCAGCACCGCCCTACCCTGGAAAAAGCCCGCCGCTACCACCAGCGCCAACCGTGCCGGTTGAAGAACATCGCCGCCGCCCGTAGAAAAAAGGCCGACATGACGGACTCCCTTACGGGCGGCATGGCCACCGAGATGGACGACGCGCACCGCCGGCACGTACACCAGCCGGGCCACCGCCGCCAGACGCAGGCTCAAATCGAAATCCTCGAAATAGAGGAAATATTCCGGGCGGAATCCGCCAACCCCCTCCAGCGCCGCCCGCCGACACAGCATGAAACAACCGCTGGCGATGGGCGGGTCCCATAGCAAGGTATCGCTGATCCGATCGCGCAGTTCGTAACGATCCAGCCGATTCCGAAAACCCCGCCGCAACCAGGCCGGGGCAAATCCACGCAACGCCAGATCCAGCACGGTCGGATAACGCTTGCACAGATACTGCCGCCGGCCGTCTCCGTCCCAGGCCGCCGGTGCCACCAACCCCGCCTCGGGATGGGCGGCCAGAAACGTCAAGCCCTCGCTCAAGGCATCTTCTTCCAGCAGCACGTCGGGATTGAGAATCAGGTGAAATTCGCCGATACCCTGATGAAACGCCAGGTTGTGTGCGGCGCCGTAACCGACATTGCCCTGCCCGCTCAGCAATTCGACCGTCGCCGGCAAATCCGCCGCGTCCAGCAACTGTCGCAAGGATTCGCGCCAACCGGAACCGGGGCCGTTATCGACCAGGATCAATTGCACCCGATCCAGCAGCTTCCGTTCGCTCGCATGCCGCAACGCCCGCCCCAAGCTTTCCAGCATCGCAGTCAGCACGGACAGATCGGGTGCATGGGTAACGATGGCCACGGTCAGCGCGGTGGTCACGGCCGGCATTCGCTCGGCCAACCGCGCCGTCAGCGCTGCCTGGGCCGCCGCCGTCGCCTCGGCGGGCACGGAAACCATCGTCTCGCCCGCGTCGTTCGCTGGAACGGCGGTCACAATGAACTGATAGACCAGCGCCTCGGACCGATCCAGCAAGGCGCGGATCACCTCGACCGGCAGCGTCTCGGCCCAGCCGCCATCGATCCACTGGTCGGCGAATTCGGACCGGTCCAGGTCCATGATCGTCGTTTCCAGCGCGATCGCGCGCAGGCCATGTGCCTCCAGCAGGCGGCGCAGGGAATCGTGGGTGAAAAAGCGCAGATGGGTTTCGTCGAGCAATCCCTCGGGCCGGTAGCGGAAATCGCCGCCCAGTAGTTCGGCGATCAGCCCGGCGTAGGCCGCGTTCGGCACCGACAGCAGCACCCGTCCGTTCGGAGCCAGCAGGTCGGGCAGTTGCGCGAGAAGCGCGCCGGGCTGGCGCAGATGCTCCAAGATATCGGCGCAGAGGATGAAATCGTAGCGCTGGCCGGCGAAACGCTTGGTCAGCGCGATGCTTTCGAGGTCGGCGCATTCCAACTGGCGGTACCAGGACGCTGCCTCGGCCACCGCCACCGGGTTGTATTCGACTCCGTCCACCGCGCAATCGAGCGCTTCGGTCAGGTAGCGGCCCAGCACGCCCGGACCGGCACCCAGATCCAGCACCCGGCTGCCGGGTCGAATCTGGCGCGCGAGTCTGGCCAGCGAGTCCTGGCTGTTGGGGTCCAGGGTACGATGATAAACGTGTGCGGTGGAAACGCCGGACATGGATTTCGATCCTGCTTCAGCCGCCGCCGCGCCGGTAGAGCGCCAGCAGACCGCGGCTCATGGCCTGACGCAAGCACCAAGCCGAGACCCGGCGGCGGGACTGGATGACACGCCGTTGCCGCCAGCAGCGCGAAAGCCCACCCAAGGCATCCCGCTTGGCTCGTAGCAGAGGAGCGGCCTGACCGCGCAACGCATACCAGAGCACAGCACCCAGATTCAGCAGCAGATGCTGCGGTAGATAGAACCAGAACAGGAGACCGGGCATGTTCTTCACATAGGTCCAGACCAGATTACGATGGCCGTGATAGAGCGAAAATGGGCTGCGCCGACCGGTCACCGCCGAACCGACATGCCGGGCCACGGCATCCGGGACATAACGACTGCGATAGCCGAGCAAGCGCAATCGAAACCCCAAATCGATATCCTCGAAATAACAGAAAAAATCCTCGTCAAAACCGCCCGCTTCGAGAAAAGCGCTACGACGGCACAGGACTGCCGCCGCGCAGGGCGCGAAGATATCTCCACCGATACTCGTACCGGCGGCCGTGAGCCGACCGTGATCGCGCCGCCAGGCCAAGCCGCTGACATGATAGACATCGCCGGTGCCATCGAGTCGGCCGGAATCGTTGGCATCCACCAATCGGGCACCGAAACTGGCGCATTCGGGATGCTTGTCCGCCGCCGCCAGCAAGCGTTCCAGCCAGTCCGGTTGTGGAAAGGCATCGGGATTGAGCAGCGCCAGCCATTTCACCTCGCCCGCCCGTTGCACCGCTAAGTTGTTGGCGGCGGCGAAACCCAGGTTGCGATCCGCACGGATGCATTCCGCTTCGGGGTATTCGGACTCCAACCGATCGGCGGAACCGTCGCTGCTGGCGTTGTCCACCACGATCACCTGCTCCGGGCGCCGGGTCTGGCTACGGAGGTGACGTAGGCATTCCCCGAGCAGCGCTCCACTGTTGAAATTGACGATGATCACCGCCACTCCGGCCAACACATTCGCTCCACGCCGATCGCCGGCCTTGCTTCCGTTGTTGTCGCTCCGGTTTCACGGCGAACGACAATGCCATAGAATGCCGATCTGTCCAGCATCCCGCCGTTTTCGGCAAGAATGCCACGATAGTCGTTACATCCAGCCGAAATCAACCTCACGACTCCAGCGGCCACACCGCGAGACTTCACCAACCGATACCGATGCCCAGCAGAATTCGAATCCTGGCAGGCCAATGCGCTCGTTTCCTCTACCGCCGGCTGCCGCTGCCGCTCTCCGTTAAATGGCGCATCAAGTCCTTTCTGTACCGGCATCTGGGCGCCTTGCTCAAGAGCAGCGCCAACTATCAACAGTGGTTGATCCAGACGGCGGCCACCCGACCGGCGACGGTGCAAGCAGCCGATCCAGCCACGGTCCCACCACCGCCGCCCCCTATACCGCCGCCCATGGTGGAAATCGGCCCGGAAGGCATTGAAGGCTTGACGGCCCGCCTGCGCTTCATCGCGCCCGAGGAGCCCCTAGTTTCGGTGATCGTCCCGGCCTTCAACCAGATCGAGTACACGGTTCGCTGTCTGGCTTCGCTGCACCAGCACCCGCCCGAAGTCAGTTACGAGTTGATCGTCGTGGACGATGCCTCCAGCGACGCGACCGAACGACTGCTCAGTCACATGCCAGGTTTACGTTACCTTCGCAATCCTGAAAACCTCGGTTTTCTGCGCACCGCCAACCGGGGCGCGACTCAGGCGCGGGGCCATTATCTGCTGTTCCTGAATAACGATACTCAGGTACTGCCCGGCTGGCTGGATCGGCTGGTGGAGGTTTTCACGACCCATCCGGACACCGGCATCGTTGGCGCCAAACTGATCTATCCCAGCGGCCATTTACAGGAAGCCGGCGCCGCTCTGCGTCGGGACGGGACGGTGGATTTGATCGGTCTGAACGACGATCCCGCCAAGCCGCAATACAACATCATGAGGGAAGTGGATCACTGTTCTGGTGCCTGTCTGCTGATCGAAACCGCCCTGTTCCGGGATTTGGGGGGATTCGATGAGATCTACGCGCCGGCCTATTTCGAGGACTGCGACCTGTCGCTGCGGGTGCGGGAACGGGGTCGCAAGATCATCTACCAACCGGCCGCCGAGGCGATTCACCATCTGAGCGTGACCACCAACCGGGATGGTCAAAAACTACGACAGATCGAACACAACAGACAAATCTACCTTGAGCGCTGGGGTACTGTCCTCCAGGCACTCGATCAAGTTCGACTGATCGCCTTTTACCTGCCCCAATACCATCCGATCCCGGAAAACGATCACTGGTGGGGCAAGGGTTTCACCGAATGGACCAACGTCACCAAGGCCGTACCCAATTTTACCGGGCACCATCAACCGCGCTTGCCGGCGGATTTGGGATTCTACGACCTGCGGCTTCCCGAAGTCCGAGAAGAACAGGCTGATCTGGCTCGACGATACGGTATTTACGGTTTCTGTTACTACTACTACTGGTTTGCCGGCAAGCGCCTGTTGAACCGGCCATTGGACGATGTCGTGCAATCCGGCCGACCGGATTTTCCGTTCTGCGTCTGTTGGGCCAACGAGAACTGGAGCCGGCGCTGGGACGGCCTCGACGCCGAAATCCTGATCGCTCAGGACCATTCCGACGAGGACGACCTGAACTTCATCAAGACACTGGAACCGGCGCTGCGTGACCGACGCTATATCCGAATGGACGGCCGTCCGCTGTTGCTGGTCTATCGTCCCAGCCTGTTGCCGGATGCCGCCCGCACCGCCGAAATCTGGCGTCGTTACTGTCGCGAGGCCGGGTTGGGCGAATTGTATCTGGCCACGGTGCAAAGCTTCGGCAATACCGACAATCCGCGCGGTTTCGGCTTCGACGCCGCCGTCGAATTCCCGCCGCACGCCATGGCGGTGCTGGCCGAGCAGCCGGCGAATCTACTGAATCCGGATTTTCAAGGCCGCTTCTACGATTACGTCGCCACGGCCAATTTTTTCATGAACCGACCACCGATGCCCTATCCCTTCTTCCGCACCGCGATGCCCTCTTGGGACAATACCGCCCGCCGGCAGGATGCCAGCGATATCTTCCTGAACGCCGAGCCGGAATATTACGAACGCTGGCTCAAGCATCTGGTCGATGAAACCCGCCAGTTCCGTCAGGGCGACGAACGCTTGTTGTTCGTCAACGCCTGGAACGAATGGGCCGAGGGTAATTATCTCGAACCGGATCGCAAATTCGGCCACCGCTACCTGGAAACCACCCGCAATGCCTTGGGGTCGCTGGGATGTTAGGAACGGGACTGGTCGTCCGCATGCGACATCTGATCGGCGCCGTCCGCACCGCGCTGACCCGCCATGTTGGCCCGAAACGGTTGTTGCGCCGGATCGTGGCGATATTCCGCGACGAAGGGCTGGGCGGCATTGGCCTACGGGCACAGCTACTCCTCAGTGCGCAACGCAAACCGAGCTTGAACCAGCCAGCCGCCCCAACCATCGCGCTAGCCGCTCCGATCGTATCCCCGGCGGTGGCATCCGAACCGGACTGGCGGGGCCTGCGCCGATCCGATTTACCAGAGGGCGCGGTACTGATCGGTCATCCCTACGCGGTACTGGGTCGGGCCGAGGACATACGCACCGGTGCCTGCGCTTTCGCCGCCGCCAACGTCCCTTTCGCTCTTCGCAATACCTTTGGCGAATACGGCAAGGAGATGGCGACACTGCATCAGGATTTCCCATTCATGGATCGGATTGATCCACACGCAGCCCATAAGGCCAACATCTTCTTTCTAAACGCCAACGAGATGGACGATGCCTATGCCCATCTGGGATCTCAGTTTTTCGCGGGCCGCTACAACATCGGTTATTTCGCTTGGGAGTTGAGTCAATTCCCGGAAGCCTGGGTGAATGAGTTCCGCTATTTCGACGAAATCTGGGCACCTTCGCGCTTCATTCAGCAAGCGGTGGCCGACAAGGCGTCTTGCCCCGTGGTGTGGATGCCGTTGGCGGTGGAACCAATTTGTTCGACTCCATTGTCTCGCGAATACTTCGGCTTACCGGAGGATCGGTTCCTGGTCCTGTTCTTCTTCGATTTCCGCTCCTTTATCCAGCGCAAAAACCCCTGGGCCGCCCTGCGCGCCTTCGCCGCCGCGTTCCGGGAAAACCACTCAGCACCAGTCAACCTCGTCATTAAGCTCATCGGCGCCGACGCCCGCCCTGACGATTATCGGGATTTCCTCGCATCGGAAGCCATGCGCGACCCTCGGGTCATCCTCATCAATCGGGTCATGACCGATCGGGAGATCAAGGAGCTGGTACGGTTGTGCGATTGTTTTCTGTCGCTACACCGCTCGGAGGGATTCGGCCGCGGTCTGGCGGAAGCGATGTATTACGGCAAGCCCGTGGTCGCCACCGGCTACTCCGGCAACCTCGATTTCATGAACGAGGCCAATTCCTGTTTGGTGGATTGCACTTTGATACCGGTAGGCGCGGAAGAGTATCCCCATGGCGCGGGCCAACGCTGGGCCGAACCCGATGCCGAACAGGCAGCCTGGTATCTGCGGCGGCTGGTCACGGACTCGGCCTATGCTACTGGGATCGGTCAGCAGGCAGCGCATTACATCCAGACTTATCACAGTTTCGCCGCCATCGCGCCCGCCATCGGCGGCGGCTGGAACAGCTTGAGCTATTATAAACCTGTCACTGCTCTAACTCTCATAGCTAGAGGAAGGTGACTAATAATTGTAACCATTTGATCTACGAGTCACCGGAAATCAAAGCATGACTTTCTCATATAAGCTATGGAATTTTTTAAACAGCGATCTATCTCAATCAAGGCAATAAAATTTACATCTATATATTTAATCAAGCTGCAAATACGCGTATGGCTCAACCTTAGCATGTTTTTAAACCAATAAGGCCATTTTTTTACGATCTGGCGCGTATCACTATTATCAACATAATAAAAAAAAATTATTATATTTTCCTACAAAATCACCAATTTTCATGCCATTCAGAATATCTTTCCTTATGCTAATCACCTTTTGGCGATTTTTCCTTTGCAAAAAGCTATCCTCCATTCTACATTTTTCTATATATATGTACCCATATAAAAAAAACAAGAGCAGAGCCAATCATAACTCCTATTTTTTTTAGGTTGACAAACCGACACCACGATCCACGAAACTATAGGTAGGACAGTAGCTAAGTATCCATAGTGGGACTCTAAACCGGATGACCAATACTCAGCACGCCCAATCGCAATACTTAACTGAACGCCAAATACAGCCATAAAAAGTTACTACTATTACAAAATCATTAATAAATAGAAATCGGCACACTTGATAGAAGCCCCATATTCTTTTAGCCAAAAACACAAGTGCGATGACATATAAAAACACCATTAAAAATAAAGAATATTTGCCGCATTGGCATTATCACAGAACATGGGCTTATTAAGTAATAATAAATTTTTGTCGCATCGTAAACTTTACTTAAAAAAAACAGAACCGCTTAAGGAACTCGCTCCAGTTGGACTCCAACCACTTATAATAATTAGAGAAATTATTAGTGCTGACATTAATACAATTACGATAACATAAAAAAGTAAACTTATTATTAATTGGACGCACTAATATTAGATAAGGCAAAAAACAGAACGGACATAATAACAGAAAGAACAACTCCATTCATCCCACACAAAGCCATAAGTAGGACACAAATTGCTCCTAATATATAACTTTTACCACGTAAACGCATATTATTTTGCATAAAAAAACACAAGAAAAAAGAAGACTCAATAGTGTTGATAACATGAATTGAAAATGAAAACTCCAAATAAAAGGGCCAAAGCCGGGATTCATAAGGATTAATGGAATTATTAAATCTCCAACTTGAGAATTTCCACGATATACACGAACTGTATAAATCAGAAGGTTAGCTGTTAGAAATACTAGTATCACATTAGCAAGTATAAGAAAACCAAAATCATACCCAGTTAACCGAAGCAAGGTGATTTGAAAAATCTTCTGTATAGGGATACGATGATCTGAATGCTGAGCCCATACCCAATCCCAGGTAAACGGTTCAGCACCAATAGCTTTAGATATAAAATTCCACTCATCACTATAAGGAAATGGATTTCTATAAAAAATGTAGAAGAAAAATTAACAACGAAAAAACAGAAAAAAATTAAATAGAAGATAAAAAAAACAAACGGTTTGAGCCAGGAATTTTCATTAATCCAACCAGTTAGATAGAGTTAGCTGCCCTATTCGCTTTATCCTTGACCATCACAAACACATTCATAAGCTCGCCATCGATTCCCAGCCAACGATCACGCAATATATAAATACTAGTCTAATAGTCGCTCCAGCGTTCGGCTAGTACAATAAAAGCCCACCCTGTAATCCCAGATTGATTACTATAGTTTTCAGATTTTTGAACACCCTTTCTGGAATATGCAGGATCACCAGCATGATCCAGCGCCAGAACCAAGGCAGGTACACCACATCGCGGCGATGTTCCACAGCGGCGACAATGCCTTTGGCGATCTGGTCGGGTTGTGCCCACAGCAGCCCTTTTTTCTCGAAGGTGGCGGTCATCGGCGTATCCACGAAACCGGGCTTGACAGTAATAATCTGAATATCCTTGCCACTTAGCCGGTTGCGGAGCCCCTGCAGGAACAATCCGACCATACCCTTGGCAGCTCCGTAGACGTAATTGCTCCGCCGTCCCCGATCACCCGCAACAGAACCGATGACGACCAATGCACCTCGTCCGCGCGCTTCGAATGCGTTGGCCAGCAGAGTGGCGAGGCTGATCGCGCTGAGCGCGTTGGTATGGATGGCGGCCAGCGTCATGGCCACCGAGCGCTGACAAGCCTCCTGATCAGGCAGCATGCCGTGGGCGATCAGCGCGATATCGATACCGCCCAGCGCTTGTTCGACCCGCTCCAGCAGGGCCGGATGCTGGTCCAGTAAATCGAGATCGAGACTTTCACCATGCACTGGCTGACCACTGCGGATTTCGAGGTCGCGGGTGATGGCGGCGAGTTTTTCGGCGTTGCGTCCGACCAGGTAGAACCGGGCACCGCTGGCGGCAAAGCGACGAGCGGCTGCTTCGGCGATGGCGGATGTGGCGCCAACGATCAGAATGTTGCGCATGGCGGTTCTCTCAGTCGGTCATGACCCGTCGCCAGAAACTGGAGGAAAAACAGGGATCTATGAAGTTTGCGAAGATGGACCAGCGCGGGAAGTAGTGGCGAAAGCAGTCACCGCTCATCCGGGCGTCCTTGGCGGGATAGACCGCGCCGCCGGCCTGCCGAGTCACCTCATCCAGGCGGTTCAGCAAGGCGAATGTCGTTGGTCCCAAGTTGGGAAAATCCAGCGCCAGGGTCACGCCGGGACGAGGAAAGGACAGCAGCCCCCCCGAAGTCCGCGCCCCGAAGCGCTTGAGCACCGCCAACATCGAGCCTTGGCCGCTGGCGGCGATGCGGGCAAGGATTTCCCGCAGGGCGTCGCGGGCCGATTCCGGCGGAATGACGCATTGGTATTGGAAGAAACCGCGCGCGCCATACAAGCGGTTCCATTCCAGCAGGTTGTCCAGCGGGTAAAAGAAGGGCTGATAGGGTGTCAGACCGCGCGCCGGACGCGGCAGATGGTAGTAAAGCCCGTTGAAGCCATGCACGCTCAGCTTGTTCACCCAGGAAACCGGCGGCGTGAATGGCACGGTCAGCGACCGACGCAATGGTGGTGCCGGAGCCACAACGCCCGGTGGCGCATGCATACCCGCCAAGTAGAGGCCCCGACCCAGCGTCCGCCCGGCGGCGGCGCAATCGATCCAGGACACGATGTATGGGTAACGCGCCTCGTAATCGTCGTTGAGCGCGAAGAATTCATGCAGGTTGGCAAAGCGTCGATGCTCGACCACGATCCAGGGATTGGCGATACGCTGCAACTGGATTTCGACCCAAGCGATCAGCCCGGTCAGACCCAGCCCGCCGACCGTGGCCCGGAACCATTCGATATTTTGCTCCGGCCCGCAAAGCAGCCGTGTACCATCCGAACGCAGCAGTTCGAATAGGCGGACTTGTTCGCCGAAACTGCCAGCGACATGGTGATTCTTGCCATGCACGTCGTTGGCGACGGCGCCGCCCAGGGTAACGAAGCGAGTCCCGGGCGTCACCGGTAAAAACCAACCTTGCGGCACGATGAGCGCCAAAATCTCCGACAGCAAGACTCCCGCTTCCGCCCGCAGGATACCCATCGTTGGATCGAAGGCGATGAAACGATCCAGTCCTCGCGTCAGCAGCAGTGTACCGCCATCGTTCAGGCAGACGTCGCCGTAACTGCGACCGTTGCCGAAGGGCAAAACCTGCTCCGCGCCGGTTTGGATGGGATCGCTCGCCTGCCTCAGGGTCAAACTGCGTTGCCGAACCGACGGGTAACGCCCCCAGGAATTGGGTAGAGCTCCACCACGGCTCATAGCGCACCCCAGAGAATGAGCACCCCAATCAATACCAACCCACGGCTGACTTTATCGGTCAGGGCAAAAATCACCGGATCGTCCGGCATCAGGCCGCGATGAGCGAACAACCAGACCCGGCTGACCCAGTACAACAGCACCGGACACAGGAAACCGATCAGCATCGGTTGTCGATACAGTTTCTGCACTTCGGGGCTATTGATGTACAGCGCCAGCACCAGCACCGCCAGATAGCCGGCGCTACCACCCAGGCTTTGCAGAATGGTCAGATCATCCACACGATAGCCACGACCCTGTGCATTCAGTTCACCTCGTTGCAACAGGGTATGCAGTTCAGTGTAGCGCTTGACCAGCGCTAAGCTGAGGAACAGGAACATCGAGAACACCAGCAGCCAGAACGAGAGCGTCACTTGCGCCGCCGTCGCCCCAGCGATAATGCGTAGCGTATACAACCCAGCCAACACGATGGCATCAAGCATCAGCACCCGCTTGAGCCGCAGCGAATAAAACAGGGTCAATAGATAGTAACTCGCCAGACAGGCGGCAAACCACGGCGGATTAATCCAAAGGCTGAGAGCGAACGCCGCGAGCAGTAGGAGCGGAATCGCGGCGGCGCCGTGTTGGATCGGCAAGGTACCGGCCGCGAACGGGCGACGACATTTGCGTGGATGGCGACGGTCAGTGGCCAAATCCAGCAGATCGTTGAGCAGATAGACGCTGGAGGCACACAGCCCGAAGCTGAGAAACGCCAGCAAGCAAAGCGCCAGCTTTTCTGGGTCGTTCCAAGCGTGAGCAGTGACCAACGGGATGAAGATCAAAACGTTTTTGAGCCATTGGTGCAGGCGCGCGCCCTTGATCCACTGTGTCAACCGCGACCCCTCATTCGCGAACACCCGTTCGACCTCGGTGCTGGCGCGAGCTCGCGCCGTGACCTGGGCGCTAGCGTTGACCACGATGGCACGGCGGGCATGTTGCCACACCGCCACGTCCACGGCGGCGTTACCGGCATAATCGAAACCACGTTCACCGTAGAGCGCCACCAGGGTCTCGGCCTTGCGCGCGCCAGCCAGATTGCGGTCGCCGTCGGTCGCCAGTACCCGATCGAACAAGCCCAGATGCGCCGCCACCCGTTCCGCCAGCGCCCGATGCGTGGCGGTCACCAGCACCAATACTCGTCCTTGTCGCTGCTGCTCGTGGAGAAAAGCGAGAAAAGCCTGGTTGTAAGGCAGCGTCTCGATCTCCAAGTCCACCAGGGCGGTGAGCTCGGTCTTAAAGCGGGCTTTGCCCGCCGCCAGCCAGCGCGGCCAGTGCAGCGCGGCCAGTGGCTGACACTTGAGCTGGGTGAAAACCGTCTCCAACAGCAGGTCGGAGTTCAAGAGCGTGCCGTCGAGATCAACGCACAGTGGCACCAAAGTGTTCATGGCTTGCATTCTGAAGCCGGACCTTGCCCTTTCAAACTCAATACCGCCACTGCCAGGCCACCCAGCACGACAGCGAACCAAAGCGTCGCGATCCGGCACAGTAGGGTGATGGCCACCGCCGCCGCGCTATCCGCGCCAAAGGTAATCAATAACATCCCCATGACCGCCTCGGTGCTGCCTAGCCCACCGGGCAGGAACGACAGCGCACCGGTCAATACCGCGATGGCGTAGATACCGATTCCGGCGGCGAAGGCGATCGACACACCCACTTCGCGGGCGATCAGGGACAAAGCCGTGCCTTCCAGCCCCCATGCCAGCATCCCCAGCGCCAGTCCGAATAGAAACAGATGGGGTCGCAGTAGCACTGTCGCCGCTTCCAGCATCCGGCCCAACCGGTCGAATTGATGGCCGAAACGACGGCCTTGCCCCCAACTCCGCAGCATGGCTGGCAGCCAGGGACGAGTCACGAACCAGCCCAGTCCCAACGTCAAGCACCAGGCGATCATCAGTAATCCAACATAATCGGGTCGGAGCAGCAGTATCAACAGTGCCAACAGACTCATCACGAGCACATCCAGAAGGCGTTCCACGAACAGCGCGGCCAAGCTTTGGTTGTAGGGCACACCGCACGGGCGCAGGTAAACCGAGCGCACCGCCTCACCGGCTTTACCGGGGGTCACGGTCAGAGTGAAGCCGGCCAGATAATAGAGCATGTGTCGCCAATGCGGTAACTTGTGACCCAAAGCGATCATGTAACATTGCCAGCGCCAAAAAACGCAACAAATAATTGAACAGTGACAGGGAGAAAATCACTATCAGCGTCGTCGCATTCATGCGTTCCAGAACCGCCAGTACGGCATGACGGTCGGCAAGTAGCACGAGGGTAAGATACAACAACGCGCTTAAGCCGATGATCAAGGTCAGGGCATGGTGTTTACTTAGCATGGCGTTGGAAACGACGATTCGTCGGCAATACGAGGTAAGTTCATATGTGGTTGTTAGCGGGGAAACGAGCGGATCTGCATTCGATCGCCGTTCCCACCAACCTTGGGAAGCGCCGCTCAACCGACATTCCGCACCATGAAACTGTTTTGCGAACCAGTATCTCAACCGTGCGGTCTGTTTACGAAACTTCGGGTACTCAGTCCCCCGGCGCCAACAACGCTTTCAGCGCACCACTGAGCCTCCGCAACGGTGCCGTCACTTTCCACGAGGTAGAGGTTTTCAGCTCAGCTTGCGTTGCGTGCAATATCACGCATTCGTTTTCGAGTGCGGTAATCCGATTCCGGCACTTTTCGATCTCGGCGCGAGTGTCGACCACCAAGGTATCCAGGCGCTCGCGCTCCGCTCCAATCCTGGAAATCTCATCTCCAAGATTGGCGATCTGATCGATACGCAAACTCAGCTCGCTTTCCAAGCGTTCCATTTCCATCCGCCGCCAATCCCGTTCCTGCTTCAGCCGTTGCAAAGCCTCCAGATACTCGCCAACTTGTCGCCGAATCAGGCGTTGTTGGGGGTATTCAGTCGCCAGAATCTGCTGCATGACTCCGAGCAAATCGGCTCGGCTCAACATGTCAAGATAAGCTTCCTGCTGTAAATATGGCGGATAATAGTATCCTCGCTCTGCCATCAAATGGCTCCCATCGAATGCAGGACCAGATTCGTCCTTGGATAACTTGGATAATTGGAGTGATTCGGCATATTGCCGCAAATAGTCCTCGGGAGCCATCATGTTATCTTTTCCAAGCTTTGCGTAGATTAACATTAAACCATACGATCACGGATGATTTCTCGCAAATTACCGAAAAGCTAATTAACCACGAAATACTTGAAACGGCATTTTATCCAAAAAAATAGAATTTTCCCGTAAGTTCATGATTGGTAGCTCATATACCTTATAGATGCTGTCGATTCCACACATCTCTAACCGGTTGATTGGGCATGGAGATCGGAAGCCAATTCCATCCCCCAGGCGAGATCGCGCGCCCGCTGCAAGCCGATCTAGAGGGCTTGGGGAGCGGGTGGTCCATCGCATTTGCGCCCCAAATGACCGCCCAGGCGGGCGATCCAGCCGAGCATGGCCGGCAGCGACGGCGGGAGAGCTGGTGGAGGGTGGCGGTGAATCGCGATGTAAACCGCCCGCCATTCGGCCGAATCCAGGAC
>NZ_SPMZ01000018.1 GCF_012939995.1 Candidatus Competibacter phosphatis
GGTTCGAAAATGTCCCGGCGCGGCCCGTACCCTCATTGTTGCGCGGTTTTTCCGCCCCGGTCCGGTTGAACAGCGCCGAGAGCGACGCGGACCTGCGGTTCCGCTTGGCCCGCGATAGCGATGATTTCAACCGCTGGGATGCTGGCCAAACGCTGGCGGTGCGCACCATCCTGGCCCTGGTCGAGGATCGCCGCCAAGGGCGGAACTGGACGTTGCCCGAATCGTTCGGCGCCGCTTTTGGCCAAGCGCTGGAGTCTGGGGCCGATCCGGCGCTGTTGGCTCAGGTGTTGACCCTGCCCGGCGAAACCTATCTGGCCGAACAGATGGAGGAGGTGGATGTGGACGGCATTCATGCCGCCCGAGTCTTCGTCCAGCGGACACTGGCGCAACGGTTACGTGAAACCTTGTTGGCGACTTATGAGACCTTGCACGCCGACGAGCGGGACGGCTACCGCGCCGAGGCCGCCGCCATCGGCCGGCGGGCGCTCAAGAACATCTGCCTGGATTATCTGACGCGGCTCGATGACGCCAGCCTGCGCGATCTGTGCCTCAAACAGTTTCACGAGGCCGGCAACATGACCGATCAGCTCGGTGCCTTGGCCGCGCTCGCCAACCACGATGGCCCGGAGCGGGCCGCGGCCTTGGCGGCTTTTTACGAGCGTTGGCGGCGCGAGGCCTTGGTGGTGGACAAATGGCTGGCATTGCAGGCGACCTCCTGGTTGCCCGGTACCTTGGATGTGGTCAAGGCCTTGATGGCGCACGAGGCGTTCAACCTCAGGAACCCCAACAAGGTCCGCGCCTTGATCGGCGCGTTCTGCCAGGCGAACCCCGTGCATTTTCACGCCCGCGACGGCAGTGGCTATACTTTCCTGGCCGACCAGGTCTTGGCTTTGAACGCATTCAATCCCCAGATTGCAGCGCGGTTGATCGTCGCGTTCACTCGTTGGCGTAAATTCGATCCGATCCGCCAGCGGGAGATGCGGGATCGGTTGGAACGGATCCTGGCGGCGCCAGGGCTATCGCCGGACGTCTACGAGATTGCCGCCAAGAGTTTGGGGCGGCAAGAATGACAGATCCTGGATGATTTGCTGCATTGCAAAATTCCGTTTGACTTCCGGGATTGCGCGATGCAGAATAAGCCCACTGATGTTGCAGTGCACAAATCACAGATTCCCATTGAGGAGAAAACGTCGATGTCCACCAATAATCCCTTCAACCCCTTCGCCAACATGGATTTCAGCAAGTTCGATTTCAGCAAGTTCGATGTGAGCAAGATGCTGGGCGACGTCAAGATTCCCGGTTTCGACATGAGCGCTATGATGGATGCCCAGCGCAAGAACATCGAAGCGCTGACCGCCGCCAATCAGGCTGCGGTGCAGGGTATGCAGGCGGTGGCGCAGCGCCAAGCCGAAATTCTCAGCCAGGCCATGAACGAAGTGTCCTCCGTCGCCCAGCAACTGGCCAGCGCGGGCAGCAACCCTCAGGAAATGACCACCAAGCAGGCCGAATTGGCTCGTAAGGCGTTCGAGCAAGCGCTGGCCAACATGCGCGAACTGGCCGAGATGGTCAGCAAGTCCAACACCGAGGCGTTCGCCATCATCAACAAGCGCGTCACCGAAAGCCTGCAGGAGCTGAAGGGCCTGGTGTCCGCCCCTACCAAGTAAGGCAAGACTACTAGCGTTTCCATGCGGGTGGGCAGGCCATGCGGAGTTTCCGCGATGGTCTGTCCGCTCGTTATTTTTAGGCCGTCGCTGATGACGTTGGATAATAAGCGTGGCTAAAATAAACAGACGTTGTCCAGCGAACCACCATAACGATGAGAGGAATCACGCATGGCTGAGCAGAAAACCCCAGAACTCAAGATGCCGGAAATCAAGATGCCCGATCCGGCGCAGATGGCCCAGCTTTTCTCGCATGTGGCCGAGAAGAGCCAGGTGATCGTCAAGGAATTCCTGAACCGCCAGAAGGACAGTGGCGCGCTTGACATGCAGGACAAGATGGCTCTCGGCAAGTCCTTCATGGAGATGACCCAAAAGATCATGGCCGACCCGGCCAAGCTGGCCAAGGCGCAGATGGCGTTGTGGCAGAATTATATGGAGCTGTGGCAGAAGACCCTGCCGGCGATGTTTGGCCAGCCAATGGAAGCGTGGTGCGCGAGCAGAAGGGCGACAAGCGCTTCAAGCACGACGACTGGCAGGACAATGTCTTGTTCTCCTACATCAAGCAGTCCTACCTGCTGGCCGCCGGCTGGATTCAGGACATGGTCGCCGACGTCGAGGGCTTCGACGACAAGACCAAGAAGAAGCTGATGTTCTACACCCGACAGTTCATCGATGCCATGGCGCCCAGCAACTTCGCGCTGACCAATCCGGAAGTGGTGCGTGCCACCATCGAATCCGGCGGCGAGAACCTGATCAACGGCCTGAAGAACATGCTCGGGGATCTTGAGCGCGGCAAGGGCAAGCTCAGCATCCGCATGACCGACCTCGATGCGTTCGAGCTCGGCAAGAATGTCGCCACCACGCCTGGCAAGGTCATCTATCAGAATGAGATGATCCAGTTGCTGCAGTACGATCCCAGTACGCCGGATGTGTTCAAGAAGCCGCTGCTGATTTTCCCGCCGTGGATCAACAAGTTCTACATCATGGATCTGCGGCCGAAGAATTCCCTGATCAAATGGGCGGTGGATCAGGGGTTCACGGTGTTTTTGATGTCCTGGATCAACCCGGACGAGAAGATGGCCGACAAGGCCTTCGACGACTATCTCAAGGACGGGCCGCTGGCGGCGCTGGACGCCATCGAACAGGCCACTGGCGAGCACGAGGTCAATGCGCTGGGTTACTGCCTGGGCGGTACCCTGCTGGCGGTCACCAACGCCTATCTGGCGGCGAAGGGCGATCCGCGCATCAGCTCCGGCACCCACCTGACCACCATGCTGGATTTCTCCCAGCCAGGTGAGTTGGAGGTGTTCATCGAGGAAGAGCAGATCTCCTCGTTGGAGAAGCGGATGGAGCAGCGCGGCTTTCTCGACGGCAGCGAGATGGCGACCACCTTCAGCATGTTGCGCGCCAACGATCTGATCTGGTCGTTCTTCATCAACAATTACCTGCTTGGCAAGGACCCGTTCCCGTTCGATTTGCTGTACTGGAACTCGGATTCGACCCGCATGCCGGCGCGGATGCACAGTTTCTACCTGCGCAACATGTACCAGCACAACCGGCTCAAGGATCCGGGCGGCATCACCTTGCTGGATACGCCCATCGATCTGACCAAAGTCAAGGTTCCGACCTACTTCCTGTCGGCGATCGAGGACCATATTTCCCCCTGGAAGTCCAATTACGCCGGTACCCTGTTGTTCAACGGACCAGTGAAGTTCGTGCTGAGCGGCTCTGGACACATTGCCGGCCCGATCAATCCGCCGGCGGCCAACAAGTACTTCTTCTGGACCAACCCCAAGCAGGTGGCCGATCCGGATGAGTGGCTGAAGGACGCCAAGCAGACCGAAGGTTCCTGGTGGCCGGATTGGTGCAAGTGGTTGAGCAAGAACTCGGGCGAAAAGATACCCGCCCGCGTGCCTGGTACCGGCAAGCTGCCGGTCATCGAGGATGCGCCGGGTTCCTACGTCAAGATGCGTTTGGTGAAATAATCCCGCCGTTCATTTGCTGAACCCTTCGAACGGCCACCGCGATAGCGGTGGCCGTTTTTATGTTTTATGGCGATGGCAGAGGCGCTGGAACCCATGAGCACATTCATCGAGTGGTCCAACGAACTCAGCGTGGGTATCGAGGAGATCGATGCCCAGCACAAGGTGCTGGTGGACTTGCTGAATCAGACGCACGAGGCGATCCAGCAGCGGTACACCGCGCAGGTGACCAACGACATCATCGATCAACTGGGCGAGTACACTCGGGTACATTTTGCCGTTGAAGAGAGTTTGATGCGGATCCTGCATTATCCCGATTACGAAAGACACAAGGAGGAGCACGAGAAATTGATCGAGCAGTTGAACGAGCTGCGCGCGAAACTGGGCGCGGGGAAGGGCTCGATCAGTTTCGAACTGGCGCATTTCCTGAAAGGTTGGCTGACCAGGCACATCATGGAAACCGATAAACGCTATACCAGCCACTTTTTGGCCCAAGGCATCCGGCCCGAGTTGTCGCAGGGTTCCTGGACGAAACGGTTCTGGCGCTCGCTGCGGAGTCCTTGAGCGCGGGCGAGGTCTGGTTTTTTGATGCCGCGAAAACCAAAAACCGGTTGCACATCCAGTGCAACCGGTTTTTTTCAATGCCGCGAAGGTGCGCGACCGCCTTTGATCAGGTCGGCCGCGCGGCCGATCATTCGAACTCGATGATGGCCTGATCGACGGCCAGACTGTCGCCGGGCGCCGCCAAAATCTTGGCGACCTTGGCGTCGTTATCGGCGCGTAGCACGTTCTCCATCTTCATCGCCTCGATGACCGCCAATTCCTCGCCGGCCTTGACCTCCTGGCCAAGCTGGACGCTGAGTTTGGTCAGCAGACCGGGCATCGGCGACAGCAGGAACTTGGAGAGATCCGGCGGCGCCTTGACGGGCATCAGCGCTTGCAGTTCGGCCACCATGGGCGATAGCACCATCACATCGGCCTGCGAACCCCAGTGGAACAGCCGATAGATCATGTCGCGACGCTCGACCTGGATGCAGATCTCGGTGCCGTTCAGGGTGCCTTTGAACAGCGGATAACCGAACTGCCATTCGCTGCGCACCTGATAGCTTTCGCCCATGTACTCCACATCGTAGCCACCTTCGGCGGGATCAATGTGCACCGGGTGTTGTTTGCCGCCCATCAGCACGACCCAGTCGTTTTTTGACGACCCGCTCATGCCCCAACAATTGGCCGCTGATCTCGGCGGCGCGATCCAGGTAGCGACGATGTAGGAAGGCAGCGACCGAGATCAGCAGCGCCGGATCGTCGTGCGGCACGTCGGTGGCATGGAAGCCGTTCGGATACTCCTCGGCGATCATGTTGGTGCTGATCCGCCCGGTCATGAACCGGGTATGCACCATCAATGCCGCCAGGAAGCTGATGTTGTGCGCCACCCCGCGAATGAAAAACTCGTTGAGGGCGTCGCGCATGTGGGCGATAGCGCGATCACGGGTCGATCCGTAGGTGATCAGCTTGGCGATCATCGGATCGTAGTACATCGACACTTCGCTGCCTTCGTAAATGCCGGTGTCCACCCGCACCACCTCGTTCTCCTGGGGCGGCATGTACTTGACCAAGCGACCGATGGAGGGCAGGAAGTTGCGGAACGGGTCTTCGGCATAGACGCGGGCTTCGATTGCCCAACCCTTGAGCTTGACCTCTTCCTGGGTGAAGCCCAACGGTTCGCCGGCGGCCACGCGGATCATCTGCTCGACCAGATCCAGCCCGGTGATGTATTCGGTGACCGGATGTTCGACCTGCAAGCGGGTGTTCATCTCCAGGAAGTAGAAGTTGCGCTTGGAATCGACGATGAACTCGACGGTGCCCGCGGATTGATAATCGACCGCTCGGGACAGCGCCACGGCTTGTTCGCCCATCGCCCGGCGGGTTTTCTCATCCAAGAACGGCGAGGGCGCTTCCTCGATCACCTTCTGGTGGCGACGTTGCAAAGAGCATTCACGCTCGCCTAGAAAAACGATGTTACCGAAGCTGTCGCCCAGCACCTGGATTTCGATGTGGCGCGGCTCTTCGATATATTTCTCGATAAAGATCCGATCGTCACCGAAGGAAGAGCGGGCTTCGTTCGTGGTGCGTTCAAAGCCGTCGGCGCAATCGGCATCGTTCCAGGCGATGCGCATCCCCTTGCCGCCGCCGCCGGCGCTGGCCTTCATCATCACCGGATAGCCGATGTTCCGCGCGATCTCCAAGGCATGCTCGGTGTCCTTGATCACATCGGTGTGGCCGGGCACGGTGTTGACCCCGGCTTCCTTGGCCAAGATTTTGGAAGTGATCTTGTCGCCCATGGCCTCGATGGCACGCACTTTCGGGCCGATGAACGCAATGCCTTCCTTCTCCAACGCCTCGCAGAAAGCCGAGCGTTCGGACAGAAATCCATAGCCCGGATGGACGGCATCCGCGCCGGTGTCCTTGCAGGCCTGGAGAATACGCTCCATGACCAGATAGCTTTGGGCAGTGGGCGGTGGGCCGATCAAGACCGCTTCGTCGGCCATTTCCACATGCAGCGCGTCCTTGTCCGCCTCGGAATAGACGGCTACGGTCTTGATGCCCATCTTGCGGGCGGTTTTGATCACACGGCAGGCGATTTCGCCGCGGTTGGCAATCAGAATTTTCTTGAACATGTGTCGCTTCTCCCTCACAGCGGAATGTTGCCGTGCTTGCGCCACGGATTTTCGAGTTCCTTGTCCCGCAGCATCGCCAGCGAGCGGCAAATGCGCTTGCGGGTACCGTGCGGCATGATCACGTCATCGATGAAACCGCGATGGCCGGCGATGAACGGATTGGCGAATTTCTTGCGATATTCCTCGGTGCGGGCCTCGATCTTGGCCGGATCGCCGATGTCCTGACGGAAAATGATTTCGACCGCGCCCTTGGGACCCATGACCGCGATTTCGGCGGTCGGCCAAGCGAAGTTGACGTCGCCGCGCAGATGCTTGGAGCTCATGACGTCGTAGGCGCCGCCATAAGCCTTGCGGGTGATGACGGTGACCTTGGGCACGGTGCATTCGGCGTAGGCGTAGAGCAGCTTGGCGCCGTGTTTGATGATGCCGCCGTATTCCTGCGCGGTGCCGGGCATGAAGCCGGGCACATCGACGAAGGTGATGATCGGAATGTTGAAGGCATCGCAGAAGCGTACGAAGCGAGCCGCCTTGATCGAGGACTTGATGTCCAGGCAACCGGCCAGCACCATCGGTTGGTTGGCGACGATACCCACCGGCCAGCCGTCCATCCGCGCCAGGCCGACGATGATGTTCTTGGCGTTATCCGGCTGGATTTCGAAGAAATCCACATCGTCCACGACTTTCAGGATCAGTTCCTTCATGTCGTAGGGTTTGTTGGGATTGTCGGGAATCAGTGTGTCCAGCGAGTAGTCGATCCGGTTCGCCGGGTCCGGCGTGGGTCGGAAGGGGGGTTTTTCCCGGTTATTGGCCGGCAGGTAGTTGATGAAACGGCGCAGCATCAACAGCGCGTGAATGTCATTTTCGAAGGCTCGGTCGCACACGCCCGACTTGATCGAATGCGACATGGCGCCACCCAATTCCTCGGCGGTGACTTCCTCATGGGTGACGGTCTTGACGACTTCGGGACCGGTCACGAACATATAAGAAGTGTCCTTGACCATGAAGATGAAGTCGGTCATGGCGGGCGAATACACCGCGCCGCCGGCGCAGGGACCCATGATCAGGGAAATCTGCGGGATGACCCCGGAGGCCATGACGTTGCGCTGGAACACGTTGGCATAACCGGCCAGCGAGTCCACGCCTTCCTGGATACGGGCGCCGCCAGAGTCGTTCAGGCCGATGACCGGTGCGCCGACCTTGATGGCGTGATCCATGATCTTGCAGATTTTCTCGGCATGGGGTTCCGACAGCGAACCGCCGAACACGGTGAAATCCTGGCTGAACACGAAGACGATGCGGCCATTGACCGTGCCATAGCCGGTTACGACCCCATCGCCGGGAATCGAGGTGTCGGCCATGCCGAAGTCGGTGCAGCGATGCTCGACGAACATATCCCATTCTTCGAAGCTGCCCGGATCGAGCAGGACTTCAATGCGCTCGCGGGCACTGAGTTTGCCCCGTTTATGTTGCGCATCGATGCGGCGCTGGCCCCCACCCATGCGGGCCCCGGCGCGTTTTTGTTCTAATTGGTGAATAATGTCATGCATGAACGCTCTCTCCTTACTGATATCGGACGTCGCGGTGGAACTGGCGACGACGGGAGCTTAAAGGCTCGCCAAAAATTAGGGGGCGGGCCGGATGAAAACCGGGTAGTGTTTCGGAAATCGATAGCCAAGGCGTTAATGTTGTTCGTTTTTTGGACGGATTCGCGGCAAGCGAAGCCGCTGGCCGCCAGTATAAGCTTCGCCAATTATAATAAGGTTTTTAGCGATTCCGCGCTATGCGCGCGGCCCTAATTTTAACGGACGCCCGCGAACCGCCCTCGCTTCATGGTCGGGGACAGGGATCGTCGAGGAAAACCATGGTGGGGCCGGCGTTCAAACCGGGTTGTCGATATCGATGAACGCGAATCGCAGGTCAAATGCTTGCGCCAGGTGCGTGCCCAGGGCCTGTACCCCGTAACGCTCGGTGGCGTGGTGGCCGGCGGCAAAGAAGTGCAGACCGGTTTCGCGGGCGAAATGGACGGTCTGTTCCGACGCTTCGCCAGTCAGGAAGGCATCCGCGCCCGCCGCGTGGGCGGTGGCGATGAAGGATTGCGCGCCGCCGGTGCACCAGGCCAGTTGGCGGATTGGCGCGTCGCCGCCCGCAATGTGCAGGGGTGGCCGACCGAGCCGGGTGGCCAAGTGGGCGGCGAAAGCCGCGCCGCCGATCGGCGCGGCCGGCTCGCCCAGCATCACTAGGCCGGGCGTGCGGCCGTCGTCGCCGATGGTGCCGGTGACGGTCAGATCCAGCACTCGGGCAAGTTGGGCGTTGTTGCCGAGTTCCGGGTGGGCGTCCAATGGCAGATGATAGGCAAGCAGGCCGATCTCATGGCGGAGCAGGGTGGCGAGTCGTCGGTATTTCATGCCGGTCAGGCACGGATCTTCGCCCTTCCAGAAATAGCCGTGATGCACCAGCACAGCATCCGCCCCTTGTTCCAGCGCCGCCTCCAGTAGCGCCTGGCAGGCGGTGACGCCGCCGACCAGCGTGCGGATCTCCGCCCGGCCTTCGACCTGCAAACCGTTTGGGCAGTAGTCGCTGAAGCGGTCGATGGCCAGCAGGCGGTTGGTGTAGGCGACCAGTTCGCGCAGTTGCACGAGTTCAGCCCTCCGCCAGGATTTCGGCGAGCGCGGCGAGCAACGCGGCGTTCTGGTCGGGGTGGCCGACCGTGATGCGCAAAAATTGCTCGATGCGCGGCTGGCGGAAATGCCGCACGATCACATGGCGTTCGCGCAAGGCGGCGGCCAGTGCGGCGGCATTGCGCGCCGGGTGGCGGGCGAACACGAAATTTGCCGCCGAGGGCAGTACCTCGAAACCGAGTTGCTCCAGCGCCGCGACCAGTTCGACGCGGCTGGCGATCACCGCCCGCCGGGTGTGCTCGAAGTGTTCGCGATCCTCGAACGCGGCGACTGCTCCGGCGATGGCCAGCCGGTCCAGCGGATAGGAGTTGAAGCTGTTCTTGACCCGCTCCAGGGCTTCGATCAACCCCGTATGGCCGACCGCCAGCCCCACCCGCAACCCGGCCAACGAGCGCGCCTTGGATAAGGTCTGCACCACCAACAGATTTGGGTAGCGATCCACCAGGGCGATGGCGGTGTCGCCGCCAAAGTCGATGTAGGCTTCGTCCACCACCACCACCGAATCGCGGTTGCGTTCCAGCAGCCACGCGATGTCGGCCAGCGGCAGCAGACGCCCGGTCGGCGCGTTCGGATTGGCGAAGATGATGCCGCCGTTCGGCCGCGCGTAATCGGCGACTTGCAGCGTGAAGTCCTCGGCCAGCGGCACGGTGACGAAATCGATGCCGTACAGCCCGCAGTAGACTGGATAAAAGCTGTAGGTGATATCCGGGAACAACAGCGGCGCCGGATGGTGAAGCAGGGCCTGGAAAGCAAGGGCCAGCACTTCGTCCGAACCGTTGCCGACGAACACCTGCGACGGCGCGACGGCGTGGTAGTCGGCGATGGCCTGTTTCAATCGTTCGGCGTTCGGGTCCGGGTACAGGCGCAGGGCGTCGGACAGTTCGGCGCGGATCGCGTCCAGCACCTTGGGCGACGGGCCGTAGGGGTTTTCGTTGGTGTTGAGCTTGACCAGGTGGCTCAGCTTCGGTTGCTCTCCCGGTACATAGGGCGTGAGCCGGTGCACCACGGGACTCCAGTAAGCATTGGGCGGGCGGGTGGACGCGGGGTCGGCGGTCTCGACAGTCATGGCGGATTGGCTTCGATCGATGGGTGGGGTGAGAGACATAGGCAGCCGATCGGCGTCCGATCCGCGCGCGGTGCGCTCAAGCATCCAGGTTCACGCACACCGGGAGCCGCGCCAGCACCGGATCGTGATCGCTGGCTGGTTCTGGTTTGCCGGGGCCGGCGTCGCTGTTGACGTGGGGGATATGCGCCGCCGCTCCGAGTCGCAGCGCCGGGCTGACCAGAATATGATCCAGCGCCTGTGGCCGACCGCCGTGCCGACGGGTATAGCCTTGTCCGCGCGGCAGATCCTCCAGCAGATTATGGAACAGATCGCCCTTGAGGATTTTCAGGGTCTTGGAACCCGGCACGTCGTTCAGGTCGCCGAGCACCACGATCGCCGCGCGCGGGTCGCAAGCCAGCAGATCGGCGGCGAAATAATAGACGATTTCGGCTTGGGCGTGTCGCTGCTTCTTGGCGTAATCCTCCTCGCGGCGGGTGAGCGAGCGCATGGACTTGAAATGGCAGACGATGACGAACAGCCGTTGTCCGCGTAGCTCGAACTCCGCCGCCAGCGTCTTGCGGCTGGGCGCCCAGTGATGGGGGCCATCGCCGGCAAAGGCCGGATGCAGGGGAGCGATACGGCCGGGGTTGAGCGTCAGGCTGGGGCGACCGCCGTTGAGGCGAATACCGGTGCTGTCCTCCGGGCCGGCGCGGCCCCGATCGGGAAAACCGACCCGCAGCGGATCGAAGAGCAGCCCGACCCGAATATTGGCGCCGGCCATGCCGCCATCCCGGTGGAGCAGCGGCGGGACCTCCCGAAACTCGTAGCGAGGACCGCCGGCATCGACGACGGCGGCGCTCAGCGCCTGATAGGCCAAGTCGGCCGGAACCTGTCCATCCGGCATCGGTGGGGTTTCCGCCATGATTTCCTGCACCGCCAGAATATCCGGTCCACCCAGATCGCGGGCGGCGATCGCGCCCAGTTTTGCCAGCCGAGCCGGCGGCGCGTCGGCGCCCAGATTGCACAGGTTGAAAGTGGCGATGGATAGCATGGCGATTCCCTGATTATTTGTAGTTGTTTCCAGAAAGATGAGCGCGAAACCGGAGTGGCATGGGTCACGCAGTGACCGGATTGTACTCTCTTATGATCCCTTAGCCGTTGACCTGGAAACGCAGCCGTGCCCGCACCAGCGCCCCGCCGAGCGAGCCACGGCTGATATCGAGTTGACCGTAATAGACTTCCTCGACCAGAACCCGTACCACCGCCAGGCCGATGCCGTGTCCCGCCACGCTCGGATCGGCACGCCGGCCGCGGTCGAGCAACAGCGGCGCCTGGTCGGGTGGAATACCGGGTCCATCGTCCTCGACCTCCACCACCAGTTCGGCGTGCTCGCCGCGGTCGGCGGGGTAGGCACGCACCACCACCCGCTGTCGGCACCATTTGCAGGCGTTGTCGGCCAGGTTGCCGAGGATTTCCATCAAGTCGCCCTCGTCGCCATAGAATACCGTGGTCCTTCCGACTTCGCTGCTCAGCCGCGGCGCTCGGTCGGCGTAGACCTTGGCCAGCGAGTCCAGGATCTTGCGGGCGACCGGCGCGACCGGCAACGGTGTGCTCAGGGCGATGCGCCCGGAGGCGGCGGCCCGCTGCAACTGGTAGTCCACCGTGCGGTTCATCCGCTCCAACTGCTCTTGCAGGGTCCGTCGCAGCTCGGCGTGGCTCGTCCCATTGTCCAGGGCGCCACGCATCACCGCCAGCGGCGTCTTCAGGCTATGGGCCAGATCGCCCAAGGCATTGCGGTAGCGCTCCAAGTGGGCATGGCCCTGGCGCAGCAGGGCATTCAGATTGACGGTCAGCGGTTGCAGTTCCTCGGGATAGTCGCCGCTGAGTTCGGCGCGTCGGCCGGCTTCGATCTCGGTGACTTCGGCGGCGACCCGCCGCAATGGTTTCAGGCTCCACCGCAGGATCAGGCCCTGAGCCGCCAGCAGCACGCCGGTCGCCGCCAGCAGCCAGCCCCACAGACTGCGGCGGAAGCTCCAGAGCTGGTCGAGGAAATTCCACTGGGTTTCGGCCACCCGAAAGGTATAAAGCCGGTACTGGTTGGCGGCGATTTCCCAACTGACGGTGAAGGCCAGCACGAACAGCGGGGTCTTGGTCTCGTCGGAAGAGATCAGTGGCGCGAACTGGGTGTCGCCGGGCGTGCGCACCGCCGGAAAAAAGGGCAGCGCCATGCCCAGCAGCGACGGCGAGCGCCAGACCAGGTTGCCCTGATTGTCCATGGCATCGGCGTACAGGCCGGAATCCGGGGTGGAAAAGCGCGCCTCCGGCAAGGCTTGGGGCAGGGCCAGGCGATTGAAGGCGTCCAGATTGGCCGCGCCCAGTAGCATGTAGACTTGCGCTTGCAGGCGTTCGCGGGCGGCGGCCAGGGCGCTATCGCGGAACGCCCGATCCAGGGTCAGGCCGGTCAGGCCGAGGAAGGCGGCCAGCACTACGCTGGCGGCGATGCGCAGGCGGCCGCTGAGGGACCTCATCTCAGCCGGAAGACCGTTCCAGGGCGAATCGGTAGCCGCGACCGCGCAGCGTCTCGATCGGGTTGAGCGTCCGATCCGGGTCGAGCTTGCGACGCAGCCGGCCGACCAGCACTTCCAGCACGTTGCTGTCGCGGTCCTCGTCTTCCTGGTAGAGATGTTCGGTCAGTGTGGTCTTGGAAATGACCATGCCGGCATGCAGCATCAGGTACTCCAGCAGTTTGTATTCGTAGGCGGTGACTTCCACCGGTTGGCCGGCGAGCGTTACCAGTTGCGCGCCAGTGTCCAGGGTGATGGAACCGCAGCTCAACAGCGACTGAGTCCAGCCACCGGTGCGGCGGATCAGTGCCCGCAACCGTGCCAATAACTCTTCCATGTGAAACGGCTTGACCAGATAATCGTCGGCGCCGGCCTCTAGTCCTTCGACCTTGTCCTGCCAGCGGCCGCGGGCGGTGAGGATCAGGATGGGGAAGCGTCGCCCCGCGGCCCGCCAGCGGCTGATCACTTCGATCCCCGACAGATCCGGCAAGCCGAGATCCACCACCGCCGCGTCCAGCGGGTATTCCTGGCCGAGGTACAAACCGGTGCGGCCGTCGGCGGCGGTGTCCACGGCGTAGCCCTGCTCGCGTAACTGGGCGGTCACGCGTTCCAGCAACGGTGCTTCGTCTTCGATGATCAGAATACGCATGGGGTGATCCGTTCGGTCGAGGGAGAAAGTTCAGTCGCGCATCGTGCCGCTGGCGGCGTCGAAATGCAGACTGCGCACGCGGCCGTCCGGTTGCAGGATGCGAACGCGATAACCTGGCCGGCCATCGCGTTCGGAGCCCTGCACGCCCAACACCCGCCCGCCGGTGGCCTGACGCGCGGCGTTGGCGGCGCGGTCGGGATCGGCGAACTGGCGGGGCGGCGGACCGCGCTCATCCCCCTGTTGTCGGTACCCGGACTGCGCCTGCGCACCGGTGACGGCCAGCACGCCGGTTAACACGAGGAGCGGCAGGCATCGCGGTTGTTGGAGATGGTCGGGCATGAAAGGGCAACTTCCCTATAAGGGGTTTAAATTAGCTTACAGCTTAATCGGTTAATAATGAATCGGGACTGAATTCCGAGCCGTTTTGTTGAGGGCGGTGGCGATGGAAAATCGCTAAAATGTTCAGTAGGGATTCAGCCATCGCCACTTAGGCTGGATCGCATGACGAGAATGGCGGGGTTTGGAAACCGCGGATCGATGACAACCCATCGGGAGCAGGTTCGATGAAGATGAAATGGCAAACAGGGCTGATGGCAATATGGGTGCTGCTGGTTCCGACACTGGCGGGGGCACAGCGGTTCGATAGCGGCAAGGTGGAGGTGGAGGTGGTCAATGATGGTGGCCGACCCTATCCGCAGTATCCGCTCGATGGGCGGCGGGGATCGAGCGTGTTCAAGGCGTATGTGGAGGCGGTGCGCGACCAGAAATATTCGGTCCGGATTCGTAATCGCGGCAACCAGCGCATCGGCGTGGTGATTGCCGTGGATGGCCGCAACATCATTTCCGGCGACCGTTCCAATCTGCGCCCGGACGAGCGGATGTATGTGCTCGGGCCGCACCAGCAAGAGACCTATGAAGGCTGGCGGACTGGCAAGAACCGGGTCAACCGTTTTTATTTCACCGACGCCGGCGATTCCTACTCCGGCGCCTGGGGCGATTATTCGGCGATGGGCGTGATCGCGGTGGCGGCGTTTCGAGAGCGTGCGCCCGACAGGCCGCAGCCGTGGGCTCAGGAGGGTCCGGGTTACAGCGACCAGCGCGGGTTGCGGGAGAAGTCCGCGCCCATCGGCGCCGCGCCTGGAGCGCGGGCGGAACCGGGCACCGGCTACGGCGAGAGCGAATGGTCGCCGTCGCGGCGGGTGGAATTCGAGCCATTGCCACAGCCGTTCGCTCAGTATTTCCTGAAGTACACTTGGCGCGATACGCTGTGCCGTAAGGGGGTGATCGATTGCGATGGCGGGCGCCGTCCGCCGCGCAACCGCTTTTGGAAGGAGGACGACGATGACTACGCGCCGCCGCCCCCACGCGACGACCGTGGCGAGGAGTGGCGGTAACCATCCGCGATCGCGTTCCGGCACCGGCTGAACCCGCGCCCTCCTTGGCGACAAGGGGGGCGTTTTTTTGCATGCGGATTGAACGTCGTGGCCGGGATGGCGACACTTGAAGACTTCGTGCGATGATCGAAGCGGTTGGTTGACCGAAAGGTTTGGCGAATGGCGTTGCACTCGAACTGGCCCGACTACTGGCGCCGCCTGCGCGCTGCCTTGTTGCATCCTCGCGTCGATGATGAGGCGTTGGACGTAGCCTTGCGCGAGGCACGGGCGCGGCAGCCGTTGCCGGTGCTGTGGCTGATCGGCAAGACCCAGGCCGGCAAGACCTCGATCGTCCGCGCCCTGACTGGCAGCGAAAACGCCGAAATCGGCAACGGTTTCCAACCTTGCACCCGTACCGCCCGTTTCTACGATTTTCCCGCCGAAGCGCCGGTGGTGCGCTTTCTCGATACCCGTGGCCTGGGCGAAGTCGCCTACGATCCAGGCGAGGACATTCACTACTGCGAGTCGCAAGCCCATCTGCTGCTCGGGGTGATGAAAGCGACCGATATTCGTCAGGATGCGGTGTTCGAGGTCCTGCGTCAGGTTCGCAAGCGGCATCCCGAATGGCCGGTGCTCATTGCCCAGACCGGCTTGCATGAAGCCTATCCACCCGATGGTGAACACCTTTCTCCCTATCCCTACGACCGGCAATCGTGGCCACCGCAAGCGCCCCACGATCTGACTCGCGCCCTGCGCGCCCAGCGTGACCGCTTGGGCAAGCTGTCCGGCGCGGCGCCGGTACGTTGGGTTCCGGTCGATCTGACCCTGCCCGAGGACGGTTACCAACCGGCGAACTACGGCCTGGAGGCGTTGTGGAGCGCCATCGAAACAGTATCGACCTTGGGTCTGCAAGCAATGCTGCGAGGCGATGCCGGTGTCCGCGATCTCTACGAACGCGCCGCCCATCCTCATATCGTCGGTCATGCGTTGACGGCGGCCGGTGTCGGTGCGCTGCCGCTGGTGGATCTGGTCGGGGTGCCGGCGGTGCAGGCCAAACTGCTACACGGCCTGGGTCGGCTGTACGGGCAGGATTGGAACGGACGGGCGGTGTCCGAATTTCTCGGCCTGCTCGGCGCCGGCATCGGGGCCGGCTACCTGGCGCGCACGGCGGGTCGGGAACTGATCAAGTTCGTGCCTTGGTGGGGACAGACGGTCGGTGCGATGTGGGGCGCGACCACCAGCGGCGCGACCACTTACGCGCTCGGCAAGGCGGCCGGTTATTACTTCGCCCACCGTGGGCGAGGCGGTCCGCTGGACGCGGAGGCGTTGCGCCGAATCTATGCCGAAGCGCTGGTGGCGAGTTCGAGCTTGTTGAAGCCGCCACCGGGGAAAGACCGGTCGTGAAAGCACTGTTCGATCGGTTCGACCGCTTGCGTCTGTTCGCCTTGCTGTTGTGGGCGTTGCCGTTCGCGGCGCTGTTGCCGCTCGGGGCCTTCTGGCTCTGGCAGGCGAGATATCTGTCTTGGTGGCTGGCGGCGATGATCGCGTGCAGCGCGGCCGGCTACGGGTTGCAACATTGGCTGTTGCGTCGGGATCGCCGCCTGCTGGCCGAGACGGCGACCGCTCCCGATCCGCATTGGTCACCTAAGGCGGAGGACGCTTGGGCCACGGTCGAACGATTGGCGGAAGCGGCGCGGCCGGAAGATTGGCCACTGAACGACGGCGGCCGGTTGTGGACGCTGGGCCGGAACACACTGGACGCCGTGGCCCGTTGCCACCACCCGGAACAGGAGCGGCCGCTGCTGGAACTGACCGTGCCGCATACCTTGCTGATCATCGAGCGGGCCAGCCGCGATCTGCGCGCGGCCGTCACCGACCACATTCCGCTGAGCCATCGGTTGACCGTCGGCGATCTGCTCCGCGCCTGGCGTTGGAAGGATGCCACCGAACGGCTGGTGACGATCTATCGGGCTGGCCGATTGGTGGTCAATCCGATGGACGCCCTGTTGAGCGAGGCGTGGGGGCATTTGCGCGGTCAGGCGTATGGTCAGGCGTGGACGGAAACCCAGCGTTGGTTGTTGCGGGAATATGTGCGCAAGGTCGGCTATTACGCGATTGAGTTGTATAGCGGGCGCTTGAACTTGGCCGACGACGAACCGGTCGCCAAAGCCACACCGGCTTCATCCACCGATATGGCGCGGGCCGCTGCGGCAACCGCCGGCACCAGCGAGCCGTTGCGCATCGTGGTGCTGGGTCGCGCCAATGTAGGCAAGTCCAGCTTGATTAACGCCTTGTTCGGCCGACTGGCCGCCGCCACCGATGTGTTGCCGGACACCACGATGGGATTGACGCCCTATCGGCTGGAGCGGGAAGAGATGACCGCCGCCTTGATCTTCGATACGCCCGGTTGTGATACGAATTTGTTGAGCGAAAAGACGTTGCGGGAAGCGGCCATGACGACCGACCTGATACTTTGGGTCTGTGCCGCCCATCGCCCCGACCGGCAACTGGATCGGCTGCGTCTGGATGCGCTGCGCGACGGGTTCGCCGAACGCCCGGATCGCCGGCCGCCGCCCGTGCTGATCGTGGTCAGCCACATCGATCGGTTGCGCCCCCCGCGCGAGTGGCAACCACCTTACGATCTGCTGAATCCCCAGGGCAGCAAGGCGATGAACATTCGTGCGGCGGTGGAGGCGGTGGCGGGGGATTTGGCGGTTCCGGTGGCGACCGTCATTCCCGTCTGTCTGGCTGAAAATCGGACCTACAACGTGGACGATGCGTTGTGGGCGGCGCTGCTCGACCAGCAGGATGAAGCGATCAAGGGGCGGTTTCTGCGCTGTCTGAACCAGCGGATACGGGAAGAAAACTGGGTATTGTTGCGTCGGCAATTGGCGAATGCCGGGCGGTGGTTGCTGAAGTTGCCGGGCGGGCGGCGAATTGAGTGAGGACGCGATGCGTAGTGGGTTATTGCGACTGTGGCGGCATGGATCGATCGTCTGGCGACTCTCCTGGAAGGAGCGCGGTTTGTTGTTGCAAGCGTGGTGGATGCTACATGGCGTTGCCTTGGCGTTGCGTTGGGCGAGCTTTCGACGCGTGTACGGTTTTCTGGGGTGCCGGGTCGGGACAACCCCTCCGATCGTTGGCGACGAAATGCAGCTTGCGGATCGAGCTTATGCTCTGACCCGTTTGGTACAGGGCGCGGCGGCGTGGAGCCTGCACCATCCCACTTGCTTGCATCGCTCGCTAACGCTGTGGTGGTTGCTGGGGCGGCAGGGCATCGCCAGCGAGTTGCGGATCGGGGTGCGCAAGGAGCAGGGGCAGTTTGAGGCGCATGCTTGGGTGGAGTACAAGGGCGTGGCGTTGAATGATGGATTGGATGTGAGTTCGCGCTTTGCGACTTTCCAGAGTTTTTGACCGCTTGCATGGAATCTGTAACTCAATTGATTTACCATCAAAAAAATAAAGTTAGGAGAGCGCCGCGATGACAACCGCTGTTCACCACGACCAGGATTTCTACTCTTGGGCCATGCAGACCGCGCAACTAGTGCGGGAAGGTCGGCTGGCGGAAATCGATTGCGAGTACGTCGCCGAGGAACTGGAAGACATGGGAGCGGCCAAAGAACGAGAGTTGGAGAGTCGCTTGGGTGTGTTGATGGCGCATTTGCTGAAGTGGATTTTTCAGCCGGAACGGCGCGGCAATAGCTGGATCGCCTCCATCAAGGAGCAACGGCAGAAGATCGTTCGTTTGTTACGAAAAAATCCGGGTCTGAAATCTTGCTTGGATGAGGCATTTGTGAATGGTTATTCGGATGCGCGCTTGATTGCTGTCCGAGAAACGAATTTACCGGAGCGGACCTTTCCGGAAAACACGCCATTCGTGCTAGGACAGGTTTTGGATGATGCGTATTGGCCGGAGTAGGAACAGCGGTGAATTTCCTGATGGGCTTCCAGAGGATTGAGGAGCACAATGCCCAATAAGATGAGGCAGCTCAAAGGAATGTTACTAAAAGCGGGGTGCAGGTGCGATGCGGCAAGAGGGAGCCATACGAAGTGGTCTCATCCAAAAATCGCGGATAAGCTGATCCTGTCGGGTAAAGATGGCGATGACGCAAAACCCTATCAAGAAGATGCTGTCCTGCGATACCTTATTGAAATTTCGGAGGAATAATGAAAGACCATTACAGTATTTTGATTCAGTGGTCTGAAGATGATCAGAGTTACGTGGCGTCTCTTCCGGAATTTGGGTCGTATGCGCTCACCCATGGGGCAACCTACGAAGAAGCATTGCGGAACGCGAGGGAAGCTCTGGATCTTTTGATTGAAGATACCTCGCCACTGCCCAGCCCTCGGACCTTCCATAGAGCTGTCACACAAGTTGCCTAGCAATCTTGGGTGTTTCGACAGATAGATCAATGAATTATGAGCGGCATTGCGGGCATCATCCATTTTGACGGCAAACCCGTCGAACCGGGGCTGATCGAGAAGATGACCGGCGCCATGGCCCATCGTGGGCCGGATGGTATCAATCACTGGGTTAAGGGATCAGTGGCGCTCGGGCAGTGCATGTTGCGCACCACGCCGGAGTCGCTGGAAGAACACCAGCCGCTGACCAACGAGGACGAGAGTCTGGTGCTGGTCATGGATGGGCGGGTGGACGATTGGGAGGAATTGCGAGAGGAGTTGCTGGGGCGGGGTGTGATACTGCGGAATCGCGCGGATGCTGAACTGGTGCTCAGAGCCTACGAGATTTGGGGGCGCGATTGTCTGGCTCATATCGACGGCGATTATGCTTGGTGATTTGGGATGTGCGGCGACGAGAAGCATTTTGCGCACGGGACCGGATGGGTAACAAGCTGTTCAATTATCACTGGAGTGGCAAGACCTTTGTCTTTGCCTCGGAGCTGCATACGATTCTGGAGCTGCCTTGGGTATCTGAAATTCTCAATGAAGGAATGCTCGCGGAGTTCTTAGCGAACGAATGGTATTCCCGGGACGAAACGTTTTGGTGGGGGATAATGCGGTTGGTGGCGGCGCATCGGATGGTAGCCGATGCGAATGGCCTACGTCCTGAGCAGTATTGGAAACCTGATCTTTGGACAACATTGCCGTATTCAAAAGACGAAGAATACATTGAGCACTATGGCGAGCTGTTTACCGACGTTGTCCGGCGGATGTCCCGATCTTTCCAGCCCCTAGCTTGCGAAGTGAGTGGTGGGCTGGATTCTTCCGCGATTTTTGCCATGATGGAGCATCTACGCCGACAACAAAAACTTTTGGCGCCCGGCTTGGAAGGCTACACTTTGGCTTTCACCGACGACTTAGATGCCAATGAATTGGACTACGCTAGGGCAATGGGCGACTATCTGGGTATTGAAATCCACGAAGTTGCGCCATCTAAAATGTCGCTTTCTTGGTATCGGGAATGGGCGCGCTGTTACCGCGAGTTTCCCTCATATCCCAATGGCGTCATGGGGTTGGAGATCAGGAAGCAAGCAGGGAATCAGGGCAGTCGGGCGTTGCTGGTAGGAGTAGGTGGTGATCAGTGGCTCTGCGGGAGCCGCAGATATTATGCGAAAGTTCTGACTGCAAGCGAGTGGAAGACCTTCTTTGTTTGCCTGGAGGCGGATTGTCGCGATATGGGTCTTGGCAGGAGCTTGTGGTGGGTATTTCGCCATGGGTGCTACCCCCTTCTACCAGATAGCGTCAGACAGCTCCTGCGCAAGATTATCATCGGTAATAGAAGTGGTGGAGTTGACAGGCTTGCTTGGCTGACGCCGCCCATGAGACGGGTGATTCGTCAAAGGCGTGATCAGTATACTCGCTCAAATATTGGGAGAAAAAGAGGGATTGAGAAGGGTGAACAGGAGCTAGCGTTCTTGGATACCTACTTGACGCACGCTCTCGAACTTGAGGAACGCATGGCTGCGAGTATGGGTATCGAATTGCGCCGCCCCTTTTTCGATTTAAACTTGGTTCAGTTCGCCTATAGGACACCTGAACATTTGAAGTTACGGGGACGCATTGATAAATACCTGCACAGAAAAGCAATGATGGGGCTGCTTCCACAAACCTTATTATTGCGCGAAACTAAAGCGGAATTTTCGATAACATTCAGATGGTACTTGTCTGAACTCAAGGATGTGTTGACTCAAGATACAAGCTTTAGGACGTGGGATTGGGTGGATCCCGATAAGGTGGCGGAGCTGCATAACCTTGGGGATCATTTGCTGCATTCAAATATGCCTGCAAGGATGCTGTGGACCCTGTTTGGATGTAAGGCGCTCGATTCAGAACCCGGACGTGATCCATCAAGGTATACCGTTTCAAACCTCATGCTTAATTAAACGAGAGAGGAATTAAGTAATGGCAGAAATAGCGACGAAAAAAAGAAACTCCCCAAGGCAAACCGCTCCCAGAGAAGCGGCTGTACCGACAGCCCGCCTTACAGATGTTTGGCAAGCTGCACCTTATGACCCAGGGAACGAATGGGCATGGGGAGGATGGGGCTTTGGGTATGACCAAGCACTCTGATCGGCTAACTAAAGAAAACATCGTTCGCATCGGTATCCATCCGCTCGGCATCGGTCTCTACCTGTTTGACTACAAGCCGGAATTCCGTGATGCCTGGGGTCATGGCCGCCAATTCGGCGTAATGGCGGATGAGATCGAAAAGGTCATGCCCGAGGCTGTATCCGTGCATCTGGACGGCTATAAGATGGTCAACTACGCCATGCTGGGGATTAGCCGGAGCCTTCACTAAGCCAGATGCCTGGACGGAGTGCAGCAGAGTCCGGGTGATCGGAAGCAGAACCCCCTCTGTCTACCGTGCTTCATGTGCCGCTGCAGGTTGTCCACGTTCCATCGTTATGGACGTGGCGGTGTTGATCTTGTATCGGAGAAACTACGTGGTGGGCGGAAGTGATTTATTCACGGTCATGCTGAACCAGTCCCCTCTCCTTGGGTGATTTCGAGGTTGCTTGCATGCCTGCATATCATTACAAAACTGACTTTTTTCGCATGGACTCAGGAGCAATCCGCCCTGATCCGGGCCAAGAGATGGTCGGAGATTGATGTCGAGCACCTGGCGGAAGAGGTCGAGGATATGAGGAAAAGCGAGAGGAGATCCTTGGAAAGCCGCTTGGAAATCTTGCTGATGCATTTGCTGAAATGGCAGGTGCAGAAAGACCGGCGTTCCAATAGTTGGTGAAGAACCATCAAAGACCAACACAGAAGGCTGGAGAAGCTTTTAAGTGAGAACCCAAGTCTAAAGGCGGAGTTGCTTGAGTTTGTCGAGGATGTCTATCCGTCCGCGATAGTCGCCGCAGCCAACGAAACTGGCTTGGATGATGAAAATTTTCCCGCCAACTGCCCTTATTCCGTCGAGCAAATCCTCGATGCCGATTACCTGCCCGAGTGATCCGGTGTCGCTCGTTCTCCCGTTTCCACGCTCAAGAAACCAAAGAATAATGCATCGTGCTAGACGAACATCTGGGCTATGTCGCTGACCGCACCCGACTCGAACGATTCCAGACCGCCATCGCCAGGGTCATTAGGCCGGGGGACTGTGTCGCCGACCTGGGCTGTGGCTCTGGTATCCTGGGCTTGTTGTGCCTGCAGGCCGGCGCCGACCGGATGTACGGCATCGACTCGACCATCATGATTGAGGTGGCGCGGGAGACCTTCTCGCGCGTCGGCTGGGCCGAACGGACGACCTTCATCCGGGGACATTCTCATCGCATCGAACTCCCTGAACGGGTTGATATGGTGATCTGCGACCACGTTGGCTACTTTGGTTTCGATTACGGTATCGTGCATACGCTCCAGGATGCACGGCGGCGCTTTCTCAAACCAGGGGGGGACGTTGATCCCCACTAGGATTCATCTCCAACTCACTGCGGTGGAATCGGAGATCTGTCATGGCTTGGCTGAAGGATGGTGGGGAGAAGGCGTACCCGCTGAATTTCACTGGTTACGCCAATACGCCGTCAATACCAAGCATGCGGTCAATCTGCTGCCCGAAGCTGTGTTAGGTACGCCCGCCGAGTTGGGCGAGATTGATTTACGTGCTGACCACCCGGATTTCTTCTCATGGACAGCAGCATTGCCCATCGAACGTGATGGGGTGATGCATGGCTTGGCCGGCTGGTTCAATTGCGAATTGGCCGAAGGAGTGTGGATGAGCAATTCGCCGCTGGCGGAGCGGCGAATCAACCGCCCGCAAGCTTTTTTGCCTATTGATGAGGCGGTTACGGTGCGAGCAGGCGACTCGATTAAAGCTAGGATCATGGTTCGACCAGATGATAGCCTGATCGCCTGGACCGTGGAGTTTCCCGCATCCGGTCGGCGCTTCAATCACTCTACTTGGCAAGGAATGCTCCTGGCACCGGAGGACCTGATGCGATCCCGCCCGGAGCGTGTGCCGCGGTTAAGCCGGGAAGGCGAAGCACGGATCACGGTACTGGGTTATTGCGACGGCCAACGCACCGCTCGGGAGATCGAACAGGCGGTGTTGCGCGACCATCCGAATCTGTTACCTTCTCCGGAGGAAATCTCCCGCTTCATGACGCAAGTGCTGGGTCGGGATACCGAGTAGTGATCGATTTCAGCGTGCTGGCCGCACGGGCGCAGGCCCCCGTGGCGATCGAACCCTTCCACACCTGGACTTTCCCCGATGGCACGCTGTGGACGGCGTTTTATCGCGCGAACGACGGCTATCTACTGCGCTTTCCTGATTTGGCGGATTTTCAGGTCTCGGCGGACGCGCTCCACGTCACCAGCTTCCCCGTGCCGGAGGTTTCGGACGCTACGGTACGGCATCTCTATCTCAACCAAGTCTTGCCGCTGGTCCTGAGCAAACAGGGCAAGCTGGTATTTCACGCCAGTGCCGTGGAAGTGGCGGGCGGTGCGATTGCCTTCGCCGCCGAATCGGGGTATGGCAAATCCACGCTGGCGGCAAGCTTCGCGGTCAGCGGATTTCGCTTCCTGACCGATGACGGTCTGGTGGTGGAACCGACGGCCGACGGCCATCGGATCTTACCCAGCCATCCGTCCATCCGCTTGTGGGAAGATAGCGAGGCGGCGCTCATCGCTCCGGGCGTCAGAACCGCGCCCGCCCTGCCGTTTACCCCCAAGTCACGCTTTCTGGCCGGAGACGAAATCCGCTTTTGCGACCAGCCCCGGCCCTTGCGCCGCGTGTATTTTCTGGGCAACGGCAAAGTCGCGACGTTGGCGTTTCAGCGTCTGAGCGCGGCCGAAGCCCTGGTGGAATGGGTAAAGCACTCCTTCCTGCTCGATGTGGAAGAAAAGCCTCGGCTCGCCTCCCATTTCGACCAAGTGGCCAAACTGGCGAACCAGCCGATTCATTACCGCCTCGATTACCCGAGACGGTTCGAGGAGTTGGCATGGGTCCGGGCGGCCATCGTGGAGCAAGCCCGATCCGAGGGGTAAAGACGAAGGATTTTGTTTAGGAGATCGGCATGACGAATCTGGCTATTCAAACCGCTTTCGATGTCGAAGCCTATCTAGTCTGGGAAGAGCGGCAAGGGGAAAAGCATGAGTTTATCGCCGGTGAAGTGTTCGCCATGGCGAGCGCGCGGCGCGAGCATGTGGTGGTGTCTGGTAACCTATACGCCGCTTTCAAGCAACGCTTGCGTGGCGGACCCTGTCAGGCGTATGTCGCGGGTTTGAAATTGCGAGTGGAAGCGACGGATGCCTTTTTCTACCCGGATGTGGTGGTGTCGTGCGATCCGCGCGATCACGCGGCGGGTCAGTTCATTGCCCATCCGACCTTGATCGTGGAAGTGTTGTCGGAGTCCACCGCCGCCTTCGACCGGGGCAACAAGTTTGCGGCTTATCGCACGCTGCCGTCCTTACGGGAATACGTGCTGGTGGATATCGAGGCGCGCCGTCTGGAAACGTTTCGGCGCACCCCGGAAAACGACTGGTTGTTTCACGAGTCGCTGGCCGGTTGCGGAGAATGCTTTTTCCCGGCGCTGAACGTCTCGATTCCGTTCGAGGAAATCTTCGAGAACGTCATTCCCCAAGCCGGAGAGAATGACGCTTCCGCAGCCGAATGATGAATGATAACCACAGTGGAAAGCCGCTTGATGTTGACCCGAGACGCGCGTTTGCAAATCCCAGAACAGGTGGTCACTCGCCAGGTCGGCGACGAGACCGTCCTCCTCAACCTCGAATCCGGGACCTATTTCGGTCTCGATCCGGTGGGCAGTCGCTTTCTCGAACTTCTCGAAGCGGAAGGCACGCTGGCGGCGGTCCTTGCCAAGATGTTGGAGGAGTTCGACGTGACCGAAGCACAACTGGAGGCCGATCTCCTGCGGCTCGCGGACGAGATGCTCGCCAGCGGTTTACTCGAAACTGCGTGATGCCCGGGAATCGGCGGTTGGTAAAAGCCGCCGGTCACTCTGGGAGGTTCTCCGTCCAGGCAATTCGGGCGATGCGCGAATCCACTTATTTCAGGGAACAAGGTCTCGACGACTGATCGCATGTCGAATCGTACCGCCTATTTGACCGAACGGTTCCGCAAGGCACGGGCGCAGTTGCCTCACCTGCCGTGGGCGCTGGGGCTGATCTGGCGCGCGACCCGTGGTTGGACGCTGGCTTGGGCGGCGCTGACGGTGGCGCAGGGCTTGCTGCCCGTCGCCGTGGTGCTGTCGACTCGTGCTCTGGTGGATAGCCTGGTCGCCACGGTGCAAGCGCCAGGGGACTGGCCGGCATTGCGACAAAGCCTGGTTTGGGTAGCCTGGATGGCGGGGTTGCTGCTACTGGTGGAGAGCTTGCGCGGCATCGCCGCTTGGGTGCGTACCGCCCAGGCCGAATGGTTGCGCGATTATCTCGACGACCGGATTCATGCCCAGGCCATCCATTTGGACCTGAGCTATTACGAAACCCCCGAATACTACGATCAATTGCACCGAGCGCGGGTGGACGCGCTCGATCGTCCGCGGGCGCTGCTGGAGAATCTCGGCAGCCTGGCCCAGAACGGCCTGACCCTGTTGGCGATGGCCGGCATATTGTGGGGGTACGCGCCCTGGCTGCTACTGGTGTTGATCGGTGGCGCGCTGCCGGCGCTGTGGGTGGCGGCCCGCGCCATCGTGCGCTTTCATCGATGGCGGGTTCGCAATACCGGCAACGAGCGCCGCGCCAGCTATTACGACTGGATGCTGACTTGGGATCGGGCGGCGGCGGAACTGCGTCTTTTCGACCTCGGTGACTCGTTTCGGAGCGCCTATCGCGCCGTGCGAGCCAAGCTGCGCGGCGAGCGTTTGCAACTCGCCCGCCAGCAGATGCTGGCCGAACTGGGCGCGGATGCCGTCGCATTGCTGGCAATGGGTCTGACCATCGCCTGGATGGTCGGACGACTGATGCAGGGCTTGGCCAGTCTGGGCGATCTGGCGTTGTTCTATCAGGTCTTCAGCCAGGGACAGCGACTGTTGCGCACCGCGCTGGGCAGCGTCGGCGAGATGTACAGCAACCTTCTGTTTCTGGAAAACCTGCACGAGTTTCTGACCCTGCGTCCCCGTGTCACGGAGCCGAGACGTCCCGTGTCCCCGCCAGCGAATGCGCCGGGAACGATCCGCTTGGAAAACGTGAGCTTCCGCTATCCTGGCAGCCAGCGCTTAGCGTTGGACGGCTTCGATCTCACGCTCCCCGCCGGCCGGATCGTGGCCATCGTCGGCGAGAACGGCGCGGGCAAGAGCACGCTGCTCAAGCTGCTATGCCGGTTCTATGACCCGGAGGTGGGCCGAGTCAGTTGGGATGAGATCGACCTGCGCGAACTGGCGCTGACCGACTGGCGCCGACGGATCACGGTGCTGTTTCAAGAGCCGGTCCATTATCACGACACCGTCGCCTACAACATCGCCTGTGGCGATTTGGCGGTCGTGGCGGATATGGCGGCCATCGCCGACGCCGCCCGCGCCGCCGGCGCCGAAGGGTCGATCCAGCGCTTACCGCAAAGTTATGCGACGGTGCTGGGCAAATGGTTCGGCGGCGCGGAACTGAGCGTGGGCGAATGGCAGCGGCTGGCGCTGGCGCGGGCTTTTCTACGGCAATCCGCGCTGCTGATTCTGGACGAGCCAACCAGCGCCATGGATTCCTGGGCGGAAGCCGACTGGCTGGCGCGGTTTCGCGATCTTGCCGCCGGCCGTACCGCCCTGGTGATTACCCACCGCTTCACCACCGCTCTGCATGCCGACGTCATTCACGTCATGGGGCAGGGCCGCATCCTCGAATCCGGCAGTCACGCCAAATTGCTGGCACGAGGCGGGCGCTACGCCCAGTCGTGGGCGCAACAACTGCGGGAGACCGAGAAGGGTTGAGTGGAGGACGCCTTGTGATGGTGGACTGCCAGTTGCGCGATTTGGCTGTACGATATTCGTCTGCTGGTACAAGCCATGACCGTTGGGGAATGGCGGGAGTTTGCGCAATGCGCCGACGCCAAGCGCATTCAGCGAATCTGCCTCGATGGTCTGGCATGTGCCCACGGCGCCTTGGGCGCCGTTTTCCCCAATGCTGCTTGCTGCCTGGCCGTACGCACGCCGGATTGTGGCGGACGTCTGGAAATTTCGAAAATCCTGAGAGGTGCTATTCGATGTCGTTTGTTTCCACCCGTATCGCCCGAGCGTTGCGCGAATTGGCGACGGAGTCGCCGGTGAGCTTGCGGGTCAGCGGTGAGTGTATGGTGCCCCTGCTTGCGAACGGGGCGATGATCCAGGTGGTTCGCCAGCGGTTTTACTGGCCGGGTGATTTGATGGTTTTCCATGCGCCAGATGGTCGCTTGTTGGTTCACCGGCTGTTGGGCTGTTATTCCAAGGGGCGGGGATGGCGCTGGTTGACTCAAGCAGACAATGCCATGCAGCCCGATTTTGCGCTGCCTCTAACCCATGTCGTCGGTAGGGTGGTGGGTAGCGATGGTCATGCTTACGCTATCCGTATTCCCTTCCGGCATCGGCTTTGGGCGTGCGGGCGGTTTCTCCGGCACGCGCTGCGGGCCGTGCGTGGGGGGTGGTGAAATGGCTTTCGGCGACGCTTATCTGACCTGCCCCCTGACGGATGGTGATTTGCCGGCGGAATTGTGGGGTTCCGAAACGCTCGCTATCGACCTCGCGGGTGGTCCCTACCAATTTTCGGGTTTGGTGCCCGCGCAGGCCGGGTGGGTACAAGCACGATTTCAATCTCTGTGCGGTGCGGTTTCGGAGGTCCCCGCGCCAGTTTCCACCACCATACATCGCTTGCCCGAAAGTGCGTTCCGGGAGATCGATACCCGTGGCTGGGTATACACCTTTGACCGCGATTATCATCCTGAGCGCTTGTGCCTGGCGGGATGGGGTTTCTTGGCTGAAATTCGATTTGAGCCTGGCTTGCGGGGCCGACTGTGGACCTGTCGCACCGACCTGGAGCGTTTCGCCGGCGTGTTCGAGAATTTTTTCCGGGTACTGGTCGCCTACCGGGTGATGCAATCGGGTGGGGTGTTGTTGCACAGCGCCGCGTTCGCCCGCGATGGCCGAGCCCAGGTGGTTTTTGGGCGCTCTGGTGCCGGCAAATCCACTAGTTCGCGGTTTGCCTTAAACGCTGGCTGGGAGGTGCTGTCCGACGATATGAACGCCTTGCTACCCGATCCATGGCAAGTGGAGAAACTGCCTTTCGCCGGCGACTTGGGGCAGACGCCTAGTCGCAGCCGCGCCTATCCCATCGCTGGGTTGCGCTGGCTGCAACAGGCCGCGACCCACGCCGTGCGACCCATGTCGGGAACCTTGGCGCTGGCACGGTTGCTGGTGTGCGCGCCGGTTGTCAATGAGGATCCGTTCCGGGTGGACGGCCTATTGCATAATCTGACAAATTTGCTGGGACATGCGAGCGCGGAAACACTCGATTTCGCCCGCGACCCCGGTTTTCTCTCCTTGCTTGACCCTGATCATTGAGGTGCGCGATGCCAGCTAATTCCCTCTCTTTCCGCCTCTGTGCGGATGTCCGCTACCGGCAGATCGCCGATGAAGGAATCGTGCTGCGCCAGCAGGCGGGTGAAGTGCTCGTGCTCAACGAGGTAGGCACGCGGGTCGTGGCGTTGCTGGACGAGGGTTTGGCGCCGCCAGGGATCGTCGCCCGCCTAGCTGCGGAATTTGACGCCGATCCCGGACGTCTTGCGATCGATGTCGCCGGCTTCGTGGCGGAACTCCGCGCCGCCGGTGTCATTGAGGAGGAGGCGTGCTCATGAGTTACCAGGCGCTGCTGACCAAGGCGGTCAATGGCAACATCCCATTTTCCGTGCTGCTGGAATTGACCTACCGCTGCAATCTTGATTGCTACTACTGCTATAACGACCGGACCAACGGAGGACGGTCACTGTCAGTTGCGCAATACGTCAGTTTATTTGCCGATTTGCGCGAGTTGGCCACGATGAACCTGACCTTCAGCGGTGGTGAACCATTGGCGCACCCGCATTTTTTCACGCTGGGCGCACGAGCAAGGGCGTTGGGGTTCGTGATTCGGGTTAAATCCAACGGCCATCGGCTGAACGGACGATTGGCGCGACGGTTGCTTAACGAGGTCGATCCCTTTGTGGTGGAAATTAGCCTGCACGGTGCTAGTGCCGCGACTCACGAGCGCCAAACCCAGGTGGCGGGAAGCTTCGGGCGGTTGCTGACGAATCTGGAACAGATGCAGGCCCTGGGCCTGCGGGTGCAGCTTAATTCGACCCTCACTGCCTGGAACGAGACCGAGATGGAAGCGATGAGCGCGTTGGCCGAGCGGATAGCCTTGCCCTTGCGCTGGAACGTGCAGATCACCCCACGCGATAATGGCGACCGCGCGCCGCTGGATATCGCCGCCTCGCCCCAAGCGATCAGTCGCCTGCGGGGGTTGTTGGAGCAACGACGCGGCACGGAAACGACCATTGATCTCGACCCGCCACCCCCGTGGGGCAAATACTGCGGCGCGGGTGCGTCGGGCTTGACGGTGGACCCGTGGGGTAACGTGTATCCCTGTGTGCAGTGGCGGGTTCCGGCGGGCAACCTGCATCGAGAGAATGTGCGGGATATCTGGGAGCGGTCGCCGGTGCTGCAATCGGTGCGCGTCCGTACCGAGGCGCTTGCCGCTACCGTCAAGGCGAGAACGGCGGAAGCGACGAAAGAATGGTTTTGTCCGGCGCTGGTGGAAACAGGCGGCGGAGAGGAAAGGCTTCTTTAGAAGCTGTACAAAAACTAACACATTGATATTATTATAGTATTTTTGATAAAATAAGCCAAAATCCGGCGATTATTTTAATTTCAGAGATTCTATTCGAGGTGCTGCATGGCTTGGCCAAAAGAAATTCCTGGTAAGAGGTATCCCAGTGATTTGACAGATGAAGAATGGGAAATCTTGGAGCCGATTTTAAAAAAGCCGATCCTTATACGACAGGTCGGCCCCGTAAAGTCGATCTCCGCGAAGTGATAAATGCCATTTTTTTACC
>NZ_SPMZ01000019.1 GCF_012939995.1 Candidatus Competibacter phosphatis
GAGTCAATGCCCCCGTCTCCTTCGGTATCTTGCACCTGGCCCCTCTTTGGGGCGCTTTTCTGGCCTTCCACCCCGATGTCGAGCTAGACGTGACGCTCAATGATCGCGTCGTGGATCTCTTGGATGAAGGCTGCGACGTCGCCATACGCATCGCGCAACTGGCGGATTCGACATTGGTATTCCGCCGTCTCGCCAGCACCCGGTTGGTCCTCTGTGCCTCGCCGGAATACTTGGCGCTCCACGGCATGCCGACCACGCTGGCCGATCTGGCTCGGCATTGGGTGATCGGTTACAGCTACGCGCCCCAGGGCGATACCCTGACGATGGTTGCGCCGGACGGACCCTGCAGCGTACGGACCCAGCCCAAGTTCCATAGCAATAACGGCGAGACGTCGCGGGCCGCCGCCCTGGACCATCAAGGCATCGTGCTACAACCCGATTTCCTGATCGGTTCCGATATCGCCGCCGGTCGTCTGCTGCGGATTCTGCCCGAACTGGAGGGTGAGGAACTCGGCATCTACGCCGTCTATCCCACTCGCAAGCACTTGTCGGGCAAGGTGCGCGCCTTGGTCGATTTTCTAGCCATCGCCTTTGCTCAGCCGGCGTGGCGAGCAGAGAACGGCTGAGTGCTGCGTGGGCCGGGAAGAAGCCGTTTATCAAGTAATCCCGTCAGCCTGATTGAGGTTGTTTTATTGCACAAATCAGATGAAGGTTGCCTGTTCCCGTTTATCGGGGCGTTCAACAGGCGACCACCGGGTCAGTCGCCCATCAGGCCACCTGGGGTCAGACCGGCATTCATGCAACAAAGCCTACTATCTCCGGCCCGAACTGTACTGCATCGAACAGCTTTCCCGCATGGTTGTTTCCTGCCAACATTTCGCCTCATGTCCTTCCATTTCCTGGTTTCATCCCCATGATCCGTTTTGAACCTCTCTCGTTCCAGAGAGAGGAGTCGCTTGAAGGAGTGACCATGAACGAACTGTCTGCCGTGCCGGTTGCGGGCGGCGAGCGCCGGGAAAGTACTCTCCCGCCCATCATCATCAACACCACGCCAGCGGCCCCACCGGTCTGGCGGCGCTCCCGCTTTTGGCTCGGTCTCCTGCTCGGCCTGGTGCTGGCATGGGGTGGTCCCCATCTGTGGCGCCAGGCGCCGCCACTCGATACCGCGTTGGTTCATGCCGATCGAACCGAAGTGGTTACCCCGGTCGAACGTCAGGTGCCGGCCAAGGTGGCCCTGGCCTACCAGAATCAGAACGGCGAACTGGTCCGGGTGTTGGCCGACGCCGAGCAATATTCCACTTTCGTGCGCGAGCACGCGGCCAGTCTGGAGCGGAGCCGCCAACAACTGCGTCAGCAGGCGCAAGCGCGCTTCGAGAGTGGCATGGACGCGATATTCCAGGATCTGCGCCAGCGCGTGCCGGCGTTCGCCGATTGGTATTACGGCTACGGCACCAACTATCAACTATTGTGGGAAGCGCTGACCTCAGCCGTTCGCCACCTCGGTGACGGGGATGTGAAGGAGCGGGTCGTCGCCGATCTGGAGCGGGTGCTGCAACAGCACTACGAGTTGCTGGTGCTGCAGCCGGAAATCACCGATCCCCGCTTGCAGCAGCTTTATCGCGATACCTTGGAGCAGGCGCGGCAGTCTTATCTGCGGGAGCTGGCCACCATGCAGGCGGACTTTCAGGTTTTCGTCGCCCGCCACACCACCCATCTCGATCCTGGCCAGCCGGCGGCGACCGAGCTGCGGCTGGACTGGCCGGCGCAGTTGCACAAGGTTCGCATCGCCTCGGACGCCAATTCCACCTTGGGTGCGTTCCGAGGGATCACGTTGACTACCCTGGGCGCGGCGGCCGGCAAGGTATTGGGCAGTCAGGTCGGCGCCGCCATCGCCGCTCGGCTCAGTTTGCCCTTTGTCGAACGGGCGCTACTGTTGGTGACCGGCGGCACGGCCGGTGGCGCCAGCGGCAGTCTGGGCGGACCGCTGGGGGCGGCGGCGGGCGTGGTGATCGGCGCGGGTGCCGGTCTGACGGTGGACTGGCTGATTCAGGAAGGCATCGAACTGCTGGCGCGGGACAACTTCGAAGCCGAGATTCAAGCCGCGCTGGCTAGCACCCAGGGGGAGTGGCAAGGCAAGTTGTTGCCGCCTCTGTTGGGCGCGGTGGATGCGTGGGTGGACGACACCATCCAGCTTCTGCCCCAGTTCAAGCCGTAAGCGCTTGACTGGGAACTGGCGAAATAGCCTGTTCTTTGCGGGTCTGCTGTGGTCGCTGGCGGTCCACGCCGCCGAGTTCGATGGCCAAGCGGTGGGCATTAGTGACGGCGATACGCTGACTGTGCAAACCGACGACGGCCGGCGAGTGCGGGTGCGGTTGGCGGGGATCGACGCGCCGGAGCACGATCAGCCCTACGGTACGGCGGCCACCCACTCGCTGGCGGCGCTGGCGCTCAATCGTACCGTGCGGGTGCGGAGGGTGGCCGAGGACGACTACGGTCGCGTGGTCGGGGGTGGTGGTCGCGGACGGTCGAGATCTCGACGCCGAACAGGTACGGCGCGGGATGGCGTGGGTCTACCGCCGCTACTCGCGATCGCGGCGTCTGTACGCGCTGGAGGCGGAGGCGAAGCAAGCCCGGCGCGGTCTATGGGCCGATTCGAATCCGATCCCGCCGTGGGACTGGCGGCATGGTGGAAAAGTCTCGAAGCCATCGCCGTCGCCGTCGACCTCCTTTCAGTGCGGGGTGAAACGCACTTGCGGGGAAATGACCTCCTGCGAGGAAGCGCGGTTTTATCTTGATCGTTGCGGCATCAAGGGGCTGGATCGCGACCGGGATGGAGTGCCGTGCGAGGCGCTTTGCCGATGATGAGGCACGTTATCCGCCATTCGGTGGTCATAGTGCGGGAAGGCGCGTCGTGGTGATCGCGGCGATTCGACAGTGACGCCACAGGACCCGGTGAATTCAAGAATGCGACTACTTTCTCAACTCGGTGTCGTGGTGCCGCTGATCGCGCTGGCGGCCGGCGGTGGCTGGTACTGGACGGTCGGGGGCGAACGTGGCGATGAGGCGCCAAGCACGCGCCAAACCAAGGCGGCGGTGGTCGAAACCGTCCCCGCGCGTCTGGGTACGGTCACCGAAACCGTCGCGGCGGTCGGCACCGCCCGCGCCGCCAGTTCCGTCAAGATCGTGCCCAGCACGGCGGGTCGGATCACCCATATCGCCTTCCAGGCAGGACAGCGGGTCCAGGCCGGCGCGACGCTGGTCGAACTGGATAGCGACAGCGAGCGAGCGGCGGTGCGCGAAGCCGAGAGCGATCTGGCGAACTGGCGTCTGCAAGTGCAACGCGCCGGCTCGTTGCGCGCCCAACGGCTGGTGTCTGCGGCCGATCTGGACGATCTGCGCGCCAAGCTCGGCATGGCCGAGGCCCGATTGGAAGCGGCGCGCAGCCGGCTGCAAAAACGAACCGTCCGCGCTCCCTTCGCTGGCGTGGTGGGGTTGCGCAACGTCAATCTCGGCGCGTATGTCGATACCGATACTTCGCTGACCACGCTCGACGATCTGGAGACCATCGAACTGGAGTTCAAGGTACCGGAGCGCTATTTCAGCGTGGTCAAGCCCGAACAAGCAATCCGTGCCGTCAGCGCGGCCTTTCCGGGGCGAACCTTCGTCGGCGCGGTGCGTGAGGTGGATACTCGCATCGACCCGGTCGCCCGTGCCTTTCGGGTGCGGGCCGAACTACCCAACCCCGATGCCCTGCTGCCGGATGGTTTGTTCATGGCGGTTCGACTGACCGTCGCCGAGCGTGATCACGCGGTGTTGGTGCCCGAGGAGGCGGTGGTCAGCGAAAATGGCCGTAGTTATGTCCATGTGGTGGCGGATGGCATCGCCAGCCGGACCGCGATTACCACCGGGCAACGGCTCGACGCCGCCGTCGAGGTGCTGACCGGGCTGGCGCCGGGCGCCGAGGTGGTGACCAAGGGTCATCAGGCGCTACGCGAGCGCTCGCCAGTGCGACCGGTCGATGGCAGCGCGAAGACCGCCGCCGCCCTGATTTCCGGCGAGACAGACTGATGGTCGGCGGGGAAGCAAACGGTTTCCGCTCCGCGCGGCATCGGGCGAAGCGCTGAGGCTCGCCGCCATGTTCCTCTCCGACCTGTTCATCCAACGACCGGTGTTCGCCATCGTGGTCAGCCTGCTGATCGTGGTCGGCGGGATCATGGCCTTGCGCGATTTGCCGGTGCGCGAACTGCCAGATGTCGATGCCTCGGTGGTGACTGTCACCACCACCTACACCGGCGCGGCGCCGGCCATCGTCGATACCGAGATCACCGAACTCATCGAAGGCGCGGTGGCCCGGATCGACGGGGTCAAGCGCATCGAGTCCGGTTCCAGCGAAGGGGTGGGGCAGACCCGGATCACCTTCACCACCGGTCGAGACATCGACAGCGCCGCCGCCGACGTGCGCGAAGCGGTCGGTTCGTTGGCCAACCGCTTGCCGGAGGAGGCCGACGAGCCGCGAGTGGTCAAGGCCGATAGCGACAGCCAGCCGGTGATGCGGGTTTCCCTGACCAGCGACCGTCTGTCCGGCGAGGATCTGACCGATCTAGCCGAGCGGGTGGTGGTGGATCGGCTGACCACGGTATCCGGGGTAGGGGAGGTGACGGTGAGCGGCGCCCGCCGTCGCGCCATCCGGGTCTGGCTGGACAGCGAAGCGCTGGCGGCGCGCGGCCTGACCGTCGGCGACGTCGAGACCGCCTTGCGCCGGGCCAATGTGGAACTGCCTTCCGGCCGGCTGGAATCCAGCAATCGGCAACTGGCGGTGCGGGTCGACAGCCGGCTGAAAACCATCGAGGAATTCCGCAGTCTCGCCATCGCTCAGCGCGACGGTTACCCGATCCGCTTGTCCGAACTGGCCAAGGTGGAACTGGGCGTGGAGGACGACCGTTCCCTGGTACGCACCAATGGCGAAAACTCCATTACCTTGCGGATCATCCGCCAGTCCAGGGCCAATACCCTGGCGGTGTCGGCCGGGGTGCGGGCCGAGCTGGAGCGTATCCGCCCGCAACTGCCGGATGGGGTGCGGATGATCGTCGCCACCGACGATGCCCTGTTCATCCAGGCCAGCATCGACGAGGTCGTGGTGACGCTCTTGATCGCGGTCGGCGTGGTGGTGCTGGTCATCTTCGCCTTCCTCTATTCGCTACGAGCCACCCTGATTCCGGCCCTGACCATCCCGGTCTCGATCATCGGTGCCTTCATGCTGCTGGCGGCGCTGGGGTTCTCGATCAATCTGTTGACCCTGCTGGCCCTGATCCTGGCCATCGGGCTGGTGGTGGACGATGCCATCGTGGTGCTGGAAAACGCCCAGCGCCGGGTGGATCACGGCGAACCGCCGTTGGTCGCGGCCTATCGCGGCACCCGCCAAGTGACTTTCGCGGTGTTGGCCACCAGCGCGGTGCTGGTGGCGGTCTATGTGCCGCTGTCGCTGTTGGGTGGCGAGATCGGCAAACTGTTTCAGGAATTCGGGTTGGTGCTGGCGGCGGCGGTGGCGATTTCCACCTTCGTGGCGCTGTCGTTGACCCCCATGCTGTGCTCGCAACTGTTGGGGCGCGGCGCGGCGCCCAACCGCTTCATGCGGGCGGCGGAACGCGCCTTCGCCGCCTTGGAACGCGGCTATCGGGCCGCCCTGGGCGGCGCGCTGGCGATGCCGCTGGTGGTGCTGACCACTGCCGCGCTGCTGAGCGGCGCCGCGCTGCTGCTGTATCGCAATCTGCCCCAGGAATTGGTGCCCAGCGAGGATCGCGGGGTGTTCTTCATCTCCATCAAGGCGCCCGAAGGCGCGACGCTGGCCTTCACCGACGCCGGGGTACGCAAGATCGAGCAGATCTTGCAACCCTTGTTCGCGCGCGGCGAGGCGTGGCGGCTGGTGTCGATCGTCGGGCGGGGCGACAGCAATCAGGCGTTCGTGGTGGTCGGCCTCAGCGACTGGAGCCAGCGCGCGCGCGGCCAGCAGGCCATCGTCAACGCGCTGCGCGGCGATTTACGGAATATCCCTGACCTACGAGCTATTCCGATCAGTCGTTCCAGCCTGGGGCGCGGCGCCAGCTCGCAAGCCGTGCAGTTGGTGATCGGTGGACCGGATTACCCGACCGTGGTGGCTTGGAGCGAGGCGATCATGGCTCGCGCCCGCGACAATCCGGGGCTAACCTCCATCGACAGCGATTATCAAGCCAGTCAGCCCACCCTGCGGGTCGAGATCGACCGCGCCCTGGCCGACGAACTGGGCATCCCGGTCGAGCGTATCGCCGCCACCTTGCAGACTCTGCTGGCTTCGCGCGAGATCACCACCTACATCGACCGAGGCCGCGAGTACAGTGTGTTGCTGCAAGCGCAAGCCATCGACCGACGCCAGCCGGGTGACTTGGCGGGGATCTTCGTGCGCGCCGACAAGAGTGGCGAGCTGGCGCCGCTCGGCGCGGTGGTCGAGCTGCGCGAGGACGACTCAGCCCTGACCTTGCGCCGCTTCGATCGCCTGCCGGCGGTCACCATCGATGCTTCGCTGGTCGGTGACTACGATCTCGGCCGAGCCATCGTCGATCTCAACCGCATCGCCGCCGAAACTTTGCCGGTGGAGGCGCGCGTCTCATTTACCGGTGCCGCCGAATCGTTTCTGGAGACGTCGGGCGGCTTGTATTTCACCTTCGGCTTGGCGCTGCTGATCGTGTTTCTGGTGCTGGCCGCCCAGTTCGAGAGTTTCATTCATCCATTCATCATCCTGCTGACCGTGCCGGTCGGGGTGACCGGCGCCTTGCTGGCTTTATCGCTGACCGGCCAGTCGATCAATCTCTACAGCCAGATCGGTTGCGTGCTGCTGATCGGGCTGATGGCCAAGAACGGCATTTTGATCGTGGAATTCGCCAACCAGATGCGGGCACAAGGTTTGGACACGCGTGCCGCCGTGCTGGCTGGCGCCAGTCAGCGGCTGCGCCCGATTCTGATGACCGTATTGTCCACGGTGCTGGGCGCGGTTCCGCTGGCGCTGGCCACCGGAGCCGGCGCCGAAAGCCGGATCGCCATCGGCGTGGTGGTGATCGGCGGGTTATTGCTGTCGACCACGCTGACGCTGTTCCTGACCCCGGTGCTGTACGATCTGCTGGCGCGGTTTACCCGGCCAGTCAATGCCATCGAACGGCGGTTGACGGCGCAGTTGCGCGACGCGGCGCCAGCCGCCGCCGCACTCGCGAGCGATCCGCTAGGATTGAGCGATCGGGTTTAGGGCATGATCGCGCGGAAGCGGAATGACACAAGTCGACTGCGTGATCCGGGACTGATCGGTGGTGAGCGTTTCGATGACCATCCTCATTGACATCGCGGAGTTCCGCTCGGCCCGATTCGCCCCCGTTTTGCCCGAGGAAAGCCAAGTCAATCCGCAAGTGTACGGTGCGGAACTCGCCTATTGGATCGCCCAGGAACTGGCGAAGCGCGGTCTGGCATCCAGCTACCCCGAATCCGAAGACTGGGGTTGGTACGTGGAGTGGTCGACTCCAGAAGGCGCGGAGTTTGCATTTCACTGTGGTAATGCCGAGGGACGGAAAGATCATTGGTGTATCGCGCTGCGGCGATTCGGCCGAAAGTGGTTCGGCCAAGACCAGCCACCATTTACGGATGCGGCGGAATGGGTTGATGCGCTGAAAGCATCTCTTGAAGCGGAACCGTCGATCACCGCACTGAAATGGTACGGGTTGGATAGCCTCCAGGCTTGATCCAGCGTTCAATTTGCCTCATGAATCGCGATGCTGCCCAGGTATCCGTCCACCGGGAAACTCGCCACGCCTCAGTATTACGGGCAACAATCAGGTCATGCGGCCATGAACCCGCAAAACACGACAATCCGAAATACCGTGCCGTCATCCGTTTCCGACATCGTCTTGCTGGCCAAGCGTCTTGAGATCGACGAACTCAAGCATTTGCAGTCCCGAGCGCACCTGGTTGGGGTGATCAGTCACATGGTCCACGCACTCCAAGCCGAGCGCGGGGCGTCGAGCATCTACATCGCGTCAGACGGCAAACGCTTCGAAGAGACCCGCCTCAAGCTGGTCGGTGAGTCGGAGTCAGTCCAGCGCCTGCTGCGCGACCTGATCCTGGAAGAGTCGTGCGCCTCGGCATCCTCGAACGCCCGGATCGTCGCATTGCTGGCCTGGGTTCTGCTCGGTCTGGACGCCTTGTCGGACCTGCGAGCCCGCATCACGAGCCTACGCCTCTCGGGCAGTGAATCCGTGGCCGCTTTCAGCCGGATTATCGCCGGTCTGATCGCCCTGATCTTCGAGGTCGCCGACGCTTCGGTCGATCCAGACATATCGCGGTTGCTGGTCAGCCTCTTCAATCTGGTCGAGGGCAAGGAATTTGCCGGCCAGGAGCGCGCCGTGGGTGCTTTGCACTTCGGTGCCGGGCGTTGCGACGGTCCGCTCAAGGAACGCTTGCTTTATCTGATCGATGCCCAGGCGCGCAGTTTCGAGGTTTTCCTGCAATTTGCCGACGCCTCTTTGCACCGGAAGTGGGCAGTCATGGAGAACGAGGATTACACGGCGGAGCTGTTGAGGCTGCGCGAACTGCTGCGCGCCGCGCCACCCGGCGCCGTTCTCGATCCCGCGCTCAGTGACCCATGGTTCGCCTGTTGCAGCAATCGCATCACCGCTATTTGGTCGATACAACGTGACTTGGTCGAGGCTCTGCAACAGCACTGCGCCACGCTGATCGCCAAGGCCGAAGAGGCGTTGTTGGACTCGGAGGGTTTGTTGCGCTCATTGCGGGAAGCACAACCGCCCAGAGCCGACGCGGTCGACCGCTTTTTCGATCCCCATCTGGCCGTCGAGCAATCGCTGAGCTTCGCCGCCGCCGCCCCCGAATCTTCCCAGCGGCCACGCTCGCTGATCGAGCTGCTCCAGGCCCAATCCCGGCATCTGGCCGACATGGAGGCTGAATTGACCTCCGCCAAGCGGGCGTTGGCCGAGCGCAAGGTGATCGAACGCGCCAAAGGGGTGATCATGGTCCGGTTCGGCTTGTCAGAGGACGAGGCTTACACCCGAATGCGCAAGGCATCCATGGATAGGAATATGCGCTTGGTTGACATGGCGGAGTTCCTGCTGGCCAAAGCGATACCCTTTTGATGCTGGATTGGCATTGCATTGCGCTGGAACGCCCAGCCTGGTCCGGTCCGCGCTTCGGCACGCGGGCTGGGCAGGCCGCAGCCGGGTCTTACCAACTCTTGTAGGGCAGGAACTTCCCGTTCATGGTGATCTTCACCCGATCCCCGGCGGGATTCTCCTCCTTGTCGATGTGCATGCTGAAGTCGATGGCGCTCATGATGCCGTCGCCGAATTTCTCGTGGATCAGCGCCTTGATGGTGTCGCCGTAGACTCCGACGACTTCATATAGGCGGTAGATCACCGGGTCCGTGGGTATCGTCTTGTCCCAGCTCTTGTGCGGAAAAGCCTGTAAAGCAGTAGAGACCTCGGCCGGGAGACCCAAAACCTGGCACAACTTGTCCGCCGGTTCCGCCTTGAGGCTGTTCATGCCGAGACAGGCGGAAGTGACGAATGCTGGCGCCAGCCCGACCTGGGCAGCGATGGCTTCCCAGCTGAGGCCGGACTGGGTCTTGGCCGTGATGATGATTTCGGTCATTTCCAACTTGTTCATGTTCAGACTCCGGGTGGTTGGCAACAATGACATCTAGTGAACAGGCACGAGATGGGTACTCAACAGGACAAGGACGATGATAAACAGGATAAACGACATGCCTTTCCAGAACAGCAGCGGATTACGTTCCAGAAGTGGCGCCCGGTTCTGGTGCAGGAAGCGCTCGTTGGGATGGCGCAGGTCGTAAATGAATTCGGACAGTTCTTCGTAGCGTTTGCTGGGGTTCACCTGAACCGCCTTGCGCAGGGCGCCGTCGATCCAGACCGGAATGGCGCGTTTTTCGTCGAGTACCGGGCGATAGACCAAACGGCGCTGCGCGGCCCGCGTGCTGGCCTTGGCGACCTGGGTGCCGTAGGGCGTGCGCCCCGACAGCATTTGATAGGTGATCACGCCCAGCGCAAAAATATCCGACTGGTTGTTTCCAGTCTCCCCGAGAAAATACTCCGGCGCCGTGTACTGCACGGTGCCCAGCAGCTCCCAGTGCTCCGGGGTGGGCGCGAGTTCGGCGATGCCCGCCACATGCACGGAGCCGAAGTCGATCAGCTTCACCGTGCCATTGCGATCGATCATGACGTTATTCGGTCGCAGGTCCTGATGCAGCATCTCCTGGCGGTGCAGGGCCTGTAATCCTCGGGCGATCTGCTCGACGATGTCGCGTACGGTTTCAAGGTCGGGCAGCGGATTGTCGGTCATCCACTGGGTCAGCGTCTGACCTTCGACGTATTCGGTAACCGTGTAGAGATAATGGCGCTTTCGGGTTAGTGCCACGGCCTTCAGGATATGGACGTTGTCGAGACGCCGGGCCACCCATTCCTCGGTCAGGAAGCGTTCCAGATACAGCGGATTGCCACGCAGCTCCACGGAGGGGGCCTTGAGCGCCACCCGCTGCCCGGATTCGCGGTCCAAGGCCAGATAAACGTGACTGCGGTGGCTGTTGTGCAGCTCGCGCAGGATCTCGTAACCCTCGAATGCCATCCGTGGCCGCAGTGGCGGTGGCAGTGGCAGGGTCGTGGCCTGTTCGTGCAGCTCGGCGACCACCGGTTCCGGCAGCGCGTCGATGCGCACCACCTGGATCGACAGGTTGTCCCCGCTCCCCTGGCGCAGCGCTTCCTCCACGATCCGATGGCAGGCTTGATCCAGATCGTCATGCCGTCCGTGAATCGTATCGGCGATGAAATGTTCCGGTGCGAACTCGTAGACGCCGTCCGTCATCAGCACGAAAGTGTCGCCCACCTCCAGCGGATAGGATTGGTAGTCGATTTCCAGATGTTCGCCCATACCCAGGGCTCGGCTGAGGTAGCTCTTCTCGGAGGATGCCCACAGGCGGTGGTCTTCGGTGAGCTGCTCAAGGCGGTCGCCGGCGAGGTAATGGATGCGGGTATCGCCGACATGGAAGATGTGCACTGTGGCGGATTTGACGACGATCGCGCTGAACGTGCAGACATAGCCTCGGTCCAGTACGTAGCGGTTGGGACCGTTGCGGGTCTGCGCGTATAGCCAGGAATTGGTGGCATTCAGCACCCGTTGTGCCGCGGTTTTCACCGACCAGGATTCCGGGGTGGCGTAATAATCTTCCAGAAACCCGCACACGGCGGTTTCGCTGGCGATATGGCTGACATCGCTGCTGCTGATCCCGTCGGCGAGAGCCGCCACGGCGCCCTTTGAGCCGAGCAGCGGTTCGCTCGGGATCTGGATACCGGAAAAATCCTGATTGACGGCTTTGCGCCCCTTGACCGAGCGTTGGCCGAATGCGATGCGGAGTGTTGTCATCATCATGATCGAGGAAGGCCCGGCCCCAGCGAGGACCGGGTCGCTTCAGCTCGCGGGTGGCCGGAAAGGGTCAGACACGGGCGGCGAGAGTGTGCTCCGCGCTGCTCTCGGTTCTGCCATCGGACATCTGGGCTTTGTGGCTCTTGAGGATGCGCTCCGGGCTGGTGCGCACATGGGTGAAGTAGAGCGGCAGCCCGACCAGCACGAAGCCGCCCACCAGATTACCCAACACGGTTGGCAGCTCGTTCCAAACCATGTAATCGACGAAGGTGAAACCGCCGCCCATGATCATCGAGAACGGGAACAGGAACATGTTCACGATGGAATGCTCGAAGCCCATGAAGAAGAACAGCATGATCGGCATCCACATGGCCATCATCTTGCCGCTCGCGGAGGTGGAGATCATCGCGCCGACCACACCCATGGAAACCATCCAGTTGCACAACATGCCGCGTATGAAGATGGTGATCCAGCCTTCCAATCCGTGGGACTTGTAGCCCAGGGTACGCGCCTCGCCGATATGGCCGACCTTGGTCGCAATTTCGCCGCCGTCGACGGTGTAACCGTAGGTCAGGATGTAGGACATCATGAAGGCGACGGTCAGGGCGCCCGCGAAGTTGCCAATGAAAACCAGCCCCCAGTTACGCAGCACCTGCCCGAGGGTCACGCCCGGACGGCCGTCGATCAGGGCCAGTGGCACCAGGGTGAAAACACCCGTCAACAGATCGAATTTCATCAGGTAGAGCATGATGAATCCGACCGGGAACAGAACCGCTCCCAGTAGGGGCGATCCGGTGGTGGTCGCTACCGTGACGGCGAATACTGCGGCCAGCGCCAGAAGGGCACCGGCCATAAAGGCGCGGATCAGGGTGTCCTTGGTCGACATGTAGACCTTGGATTCACCCTGGTCGACCATTTTGGTGACAAATTCGCTGGGGTCAAGATAGGACATGGTAGTTTCCTCTTTAGTTGGAGTGAAAGGTGGTCGAAATCCTGCCAACATCGTGTCCGGCGGGATCTTGATCAGGATTGCGAGTTGCTGTTATCGATGACCTTGAAAAAAAAAAGCCCCAAGTGCCGCAACCGGATGGGTTGCAAACACTTGGGGCTTCGTTACCCCCGAGCGGTTTTTGGGCCGCTCAAATTGGGTTCAAGACGATTCCTTGATGCGACTTACATAGGAGTCACAGCGCCATTACCACGACTCCAATTTGAAGTAGTTGAAGATTAAGCACAAGGTGTGCCATATATTCATATTATTGATTTATAAAATAATATGAATAATTTTTACTTGGAAATGCAGACTTTCGTGCCCATAAATGGTGCTTGCTGCATCAATGCCGCGCGCGCGCCAAGCAGTTCAATAAAAAAATGCGAGACCAGGTCCCAACCATAAAGCCGCATGACAGGCTTGCCACCGATCAGTTTGAGTTAAGCTTTCGCGCCAAGTGAACTGAGGGTACGAGGCGACATCCGACCTCACTGGAAAAAAAACCACGCCCAAGCGGATCCCGACCACTGGACCTTTAAGAAACTTGCTTGCGGCGCCCTATCTTGATTCATGCGCGGTAGCGCTTGCTTCAGCGATGGTTCCAAACCGAGCAACCGCTACCACCCTTTCATTCATAAAAAAGGGTTTGCGTCGCGACCGTTAGCGTATAATCATCCGCCGGCCAGATTTGTTGCGGCGCCCGAAAGTCGTGCTCTTCGTCAACGTGTGCGCCTTGGTTGAATGTTCCTCGCCCATGAAATCGTTTTTGCAGCGTTACCTGCCCGATCCGCAGCACTTGCGCGCGCACAAGAATCTCCGTTTTCTTGGGGAGCTGTTGCACGATCCCCGTTTGTGGCATTTCAGTCGCCGCCCCACCGTGCGCGGGCTGGCGGCCGGCATGTTTTTCGCTTTCGTTCCCTTTCCCTGGCAGATGCTGCTGGCCGCCACCGCTGCTGCTTGGCTGCGCTTCAACCTGCCGGTGGCGGTGGCGATGGTCTGGATCACCAATCCGCTGACCATGCCGCCCATCTTTTACCTCACCTATCGGCTTGGCGCTTGGCTGCTGGGTAGCCCGCCGCAGAGTTGGACATTCGAGCTTTCGCTGCACTGGCTGTTGCAACAGGCCGGCACCATTGGTCCACCTCTGCTGGTTGGTTCGCTGGTCGTGGGCATGGTGGCGGGAGTGTTTACCTTCTGCGCCGCCCATCTGTTCTGGCGCTGGTATATCGTCAACAAATTTCGGCGGCGGCGGCGGGTTGCGACCTGCTCCGGCTGAGACGCTTTGGCTAGGCTGAAATCCTTGCCGTTGTTATTGCGTCCACGGTAGTCCGTCTTCGATCAGCGCCTCCCCAATCAAGGTACCGTTTCGCGTATGTCATCTCTCATTACCTCATTCGAACAATTGGCGCTTTCCCCGCCGCTGCTGCAAAGACTGCAAGAACTCGGCTACGAAGCCCCCTCGCCGATTCAGGCGGCCACCATTCCTCACCTGCTGGACGGCCACGACCTGTTGGGCCAGGCGCAGACCGGCACCGGCAAGACCGCCGCCTTTGCCCTGCCGATCCTGCAAAAACTGGATCTGGCCGAGCGGCGACCGCAGGCGTTGGTGCTGGCGCCCACCCGCGAGCTGGCCATTCAGGTCGCCGAAGCGTTCCAGGGCTATGCCCATCATCTGCCCGGTTTTCATGTGCTGCCCATCTACGGTGGTCAGAGCATGAGCAACCAGCTCCGCCAGCTCAAACGCGGGGCGCATGTGGTGGTCGGCACGCCGGGTCGCATCATGGATCACCTGCGCCGAGAGAGTCTGGTGCTCGAAGGCTTGCGTACCCTGGTATTGGACGAGGCCGATGAAATGCTGCGGATGGGCTTCATCGAGGATGTGGACTGGATTCTCGAACACACGCCGCCGCAGCGGCAGATCGCCCTGTTCTCGGCCACCATGCCCGAGCCGATCCGCCGGGTGGCGCACCGCCATCTGCGCGATCCTCGGGAAGTGAAGATTCAGACCAACACCGCCACCGTCACCTCGGTCCGGCAGCGCTACTGGCAGGTCAGCGGTCTGCATAAACTCGACGCTCTGACCCGCATCCTGGAAGTGGAGGATGTCGACGCGGTGCTGGTGTTCGTGCGCACCAAGGTCACCGCCACCGAACTGGCGGAGCGGTTGGAAGCGCGCGGTCACGCCTGCGCCGCCCTACAGGGTGACATGAGCCAGGTGCTGCGCGAGCGCACCATCGAACAGCTCAGGAACAACGGCCTCGATATCGTCGTCGCCACCGACGTGGCGGCGCGCGGGCTCGACGTGCCGCGCATCAGTCACGTCATCAATTACGACATCCCCTACGACACCGAAGCCTATATCCATCGCATCGGCCGCACCGGTCGCGCCGGCCGTTCGGGCAATGCCATTCTGTTCGTCGCGCCGCGCGAGATGCGGATGCTGCGGGCCATCGAAAAGGCGACCCGTCAGCCCATCGAATCGATGCCGCTGCCGACCCGGAAAGTGATCGCGGCCCATCGCCTGGCGCAGTTCAAGCAGCAAGTCCTGGACGTGCTTGCCGCGGAAGATCTGGACTTTTTCCACGGCGTGGTCGCCCAACTGGAAAAGGAACAAGAGATCGGCCCGAACGACATCGCCGCGGCATTGACCTATCTGGCCCAGCGCGACCGTCCGCTGCGGGTCGAGGAAGCCGCCGATCCAGCGGAGGCCGCCAACGCCCGCGTCCGGTCGGAAGCGGAAGGGTCGGCGAGATCCGACAAATCGCGCAAACGCTCAAGAGAATCCGCCGATGCCGATCTGGTGCGCTACCGGCTCGAAGTCGGCCACCAGCAAGGCGCGACCCCGCAGAATATCGTCGGCGCCATCGCCAACGAGGCGGGGATCGAAAGCCGCTATATCGGCCGTATCCAGATTCACGACGACTACAGCACCGTGGACCTGCCCGACGGCATGCCCGCCGAGATCTTCCAGCATCTGAGGAAAGTCCGGGTGCGGCAGTGCATGTTGAACATCAGTCGCCTCGACGCATCCGAACCGGAACGGAGACGGCCGGTTTCCAGGCTATCGGATTCTCAGGAAAAACCGTTTAGGGGAGGCCAAGGCAAACCGGTCGAGCGCAAGATCAGGAAAAAAAAATTCCGATCACCACCAGAATTCGTGAAACGGCTTCGAATCCACAGGAGGATGCGGTCATGTTCATGGTTTACGGGTTTCCCAATTCCCGCTCCAGTCGGGTGGTCTGGGCGTTGGAGGAAGTCGGCGCGGAGTACGAATGCGTCCATGTCGATCTCAGGGCCGGTGCCGGCTGGCGGCCCGAGTATCTGGCGCTCAACGTCGGCGGCAAGGTGCCCACCCTGGTCGAAGGCGAATTCGTGCTGACCGAGTCGGGTGCGATCTGTACCTACATCGGCGATCGGTTTCCGGCCACGGGGCTAACGCCGCCGGTCGGTGGCCAGGAACGTGCCCGTTACGACCAGTGGTGCTACTTTGCCTTGAGCGAGCTGGAGCAGCCGCTTTGGACCATCGGCAAGCACACTTTCGCCTTGCCCGAACGGCGGCGGGCGCCGGCGGTGCTGGAGACCGCGCGCTGGGAATTTGCGGTGGCGGCCAAGATTCTGGCGGAAGGGCTCGGTCGGCGCGAGTTCATCGCGGGCGATCGTTTCACCGCCGCCGACATTCTGGTCGCGCACACGCTGGCCTGGGCACAGGCTTTCGAACTGCCATTGGGGCACGATAATTTGGAGTCCTACACCACGCGCCTGCTGGCGCGTCCGGCTTGGCGCCGGGCCCAGGAACGGGAGCAGGCCGAGGCCAAGGTCGAATCACGCGCCTGAGGGCGGCGCGAACCGCGAACCGCGACCCGATCAGGCGATGGTGCGGTCCGCTTTCGTTTTGTCGGCGGAGCGTGCCGCCGCGCCGCCGTGACTCCTGGCCAGTCGTTCCCAAACCCAACCGCCGGGAACCTCCCGGCCCCGCAGCACATAATCGAGCGTGTTCTCGTTATTCAGGGTGAGTTCGAGCGCGCGCCGCGCCGCGCCTTGGCCGACGAACAGCAACTGGTCGCCCGATCGAACCACGGTTCGGCGATGCGGCAGCATCACGGTCGAACCGCCATCGTCCCGCGCCAGATACAGAACCCGGCATGCCAGTTCCTCGGCGCGATCGTGCGGGTCGCGCAGCAAATCGCCCAGCGCGGTTTCGCGAGGAGCCTGCGTCAGCCAGTTCAGCAGTGCCGGGGATTGGTTGGTGTCCACGCACACGCTCCACACGGTGGGTGCTTGCCAGCCAAAGCGCTCGGTCAATTGATCCAGCAGGGTGCTGGCCCAGGACTCGCCGCGCTGTTTGATCTGCCACAGGAAGGGAGCCAGCAGGGGGGTAGTGAGGATCGCCAGACATTCCCGGGCGACGATCTGGCTCGGCACAACGGTGAAATCGGACTCGAACGCATCGAACAGCGCCTGATTGGCTTGCAGGTTTTGCCGCAGCACCACGAACAGTTCGGGGTTCAGCTCCCGCGCCGTGACCACGATCGACAGATTGCTCATGTCGTCGCAGGTGCAGGCGGCGATGCCCACGGCGTTCCGAACGCCGGCTTCCAACAGGGCGGGTACCCCGGTGCCGTCGCCGCGCACCCAGTGCCGTTGCGCGTCGTCCGGGGGGTGGGTCGTGGTCGATGATGGTTACCAGCACGCCTTCCTGCTCCAGGGCCGAGACCATGGCTTTTCCGAAACGGCCGTAACCGCATAGCAGCCAGTGGCCGCGCGGGGGGGTCGCGATGCGGTACGACCAGCGTGCCGGGCACGCCGGTCAACCATTCCAGCAGGTGATAGGCCGCCGGCGCGTTCAGGGCCAGCGCCAGGTAGCGGCCGAACTTGTCGAAGGGGTTGATGATGTGGCGGGTGCCGAAGGATGCCATGTTGGTGGCGGTTTCGGCGGTTTCGGCCCGGCACAGCGCGGGCAGGGCGGGCGCCAGCAGGCGGGCGCAGATGGCGATGGCCAGATTGGCGTCGTCGTCGTTGGTCAGGGCGATGACGCCCAGGCAGCAGCGGTGGGTCAGTCCCGCCAGTTTCAGGATTTCCGGTTGCCGGGCGTCGGCCACCAGCGCCGGAATATCGGCGGAGTAGCCGTGCAAATCGAGTTGGCTGACCCTGGCCTCTTCGATTTCGACCACCACCGCCCGTATCCCCAGATGGTCGAGCGCGCGGCAAAGCAGTTGCCCGGTTTCGCCGTAGCCGCAGACCAGATAGAACGGTTCCCGTAAATGCCGCACCACCCGGTTGAAGCGCTGCACGCGCACGGCGTTCTGAAAATTCTGATCTTGCAGCAGCGCCAGCAGGGCGCCGATCGAATACGCCCAGCCAATCACCGACAGGTAGATGCAGAGAATGATCCACAGCCGCTGCGATTCCGAAAAGGCGTTGGGGATTTCTCCAAAGCCGATGGTGGTCGCGGTATAACTGATGAAATAGAAGGCGTGAAAGAAACTCATCCGGGTCGGCTGGCCTTCGGCATCGATGCCGGGGATCAGCGTCAGGCCCAGCACCGAGATCGCGTAGATCAGGATGAGCGTGATCAGCGGCGCCCGCATCCGCCGCAACGCCAGGAAAAATGTGCTTTCTTGGACGTCCGGGTTCATCTTTTCTGCATGATGGTTTCGGCGATCAGGATCACCATCGACACGATGTTGGCGAACAACGCGCCGCCGGAGAGCGAGACCACCTTGGCGGTGGTTTCCGGGGTCAGCTCGGCGCCAACCACCTGGGTGCCGTAGCTCCAGACCAGCGCCGCCGCGATCAATTGCAGATCCGCCACCAGGCTGGTGGATAGATGAATCGCCCCGATGTGAGTGCGGTCGCCGAACTTGAGCACTGTGGCGATCAAGTTGACCACGATGGCGGCGAATAGCTCGTACACGTCGTGATGGACGGGATTGTCGATGTCGCCGACGAAAAAAGCCGAAATTCAAGGTGGCGGCGAGGACGATAAAGAAACCGAAGATGACTTTTTCGAGATTCATGGTGGCGACTGTTCCAAGGGCCGGGATTCTTTGGGTTTCCGAGGCTCGTTTCTATTTCTAGGACAACGGTCAATATAATACGGGCGGTGGCCTTGACCAATCATATGTCCCGCAACCCCGCCCCAACCCAGGAGCTCCATGAAACTGCTCGCTCTCGATACCGCGACCGACGCCTGTTCCGCCGCCGTGTGGGTGGATGGTGTCGTGCACGAACGCTACGAACTGGCGCCACGTCGCCACGCTGCCTTGATTCTACCGATGATCGATGCGGTGCTGGCCGAGGTCGGCCTGAGACCGGCGCAACTGGACGCCGTCGCGTTTGGACGTGGGCCAGGGGCTTTTACCGGGGTGCGGATCGCGGTCGGCATCGCGCAGGGTATCGCTTTCGCCGCCGATCTGCCGGTGGTGCCGGTGTCCACGCTGGCGGCGCTGGCGCTGGGCGTGGGACGGGAAACCGGCTACGCCCGCTTGGCGGTGGCGCTGGACGCTCGCATGAGCGAAGTCTACTGGGGAACCTACGCCGTGACCGCCGACGATGCCGAATTGCTGGGAGAGGAGCGGGTGTGCGCGCCGACGGCCGTGACCGCGCCGGCGGGGGGCGACTGGTTCGGCGCCGGGGGGCGGCTGGCGGGTTCACTCGACGGTTTTATCGCGGCGGTTGCCGGTGCGCGGTTGTCTGGAGGAGCGCTATCCCCGCGCCGCCGACGTGGCGCGATTGGCGGCCGTTCCACGTCAGCGCGCCGGTTGGGTGTCGCCCGACCTGGCACTGCCGGTCTACCTGCGCAACGAAGTGGTGGCGGGACGGGTCGCCAGCGCCCACTAGACGTTTTATCGGTTGGAAAGCAAGCCGCCGTTGATTAGCATAGGGCGAGAGCCGCAAGCAGCTTCGCGGTTGAATAAGCGCCAATAAAGCAAACAGAACAGACCCACCATCGTGAGGATGCCGCATGAACGCCGCAATCGTCGTCGATTCACTCCACAGCAAGGCGCTGCCGGATTTGGTGCGCAAGCTGCTGGCGGCCCGCCAACAAAGTCTGGTTTTGTACAACAAGTTGGCGGCGCTGAAACCGTTCGTGCTGACCGAGCCGGTCCAGCATCTACTGCGCCAGTTTCGCCAGTCGCTGGTGGATTACCTGGCCTTGGGGCCGTTCGAGGTCTATCAGGCGTTGGAAGATCAGCCGGCCGACTCGCCTTACAATCCGGCCCGCGATTTGGCCCGGCAGCTTTATGCCCGTATTGCCCTCACCACCCAGACGGCGCTGGTCTTCCACGACCGCTATGACGGTGCCTCGTCCGATACGGATCTGGCTGAATTGCGGGAAGAACTGTCGCTGTTGGGCGAGGATCTGGCGGAACGCATCGAACTGGAAGACCGAATCCTCGCCGCCTTGCGCGACGCGGCGCCGCCACAGCCGGAAATCCGCGCGCTGGAGCCGATGTCAATAGCCGCGCAGCCAGTCCGGCCTTAACGCCACCTGTCCGGCCAACGCCGTCGCCAGCGTGTCCAGCAGCGCCGTCCGATCCCGAGGCAGGACGCCGGCCAGCGCCAGGGCGTTGGAGGCGTGGTTGGAACGGAAGGTCAGGGGCGCGGGTGGCTCCAGTCGCTCGATCAGCCGGGCCTGTTCCTCCAGCAGCGCTTGGTCGTCCTGTAATTGGAACGGTTCGCGAAACTTGCGGCGAAACTCGTCCTCGATCGTTGGATCGAGCATCAACTGCAAGGTGGACAGGTAATCCAGTTCCACCCGATTGACCAGCTCGGCGGTGGCGTCGATGTGCTCTCGCCAGTACGCTTGCCCGCCCAGCCCGAGAACCACCGTCGCCGACAGGGTCAAGCCCGCCTGTTTGGCCTTGGTCAATCCAGTGACCATCACCTCCGGTGTGGCGCCCTTGGTAATTCGTTTCAGTAAATCCGCCGAACCGGTTTCGATGCCGTAATACAGCAGCGTCAGCCCACCTTCCCGTAGTTGCCGCAGTTCGTCGACCGATTTCTTGAGTAGATTGACGGGCAGGGCATAGCTGGACACCCGCTCCAGTCGGGGGAAGGCAAGGTGCAGGGCTTGCAAGATCGCCAATAGCTGTTCGGTCGGCGTGGCCAAGGCGTCGCCGTCGGCCAGAAACACCCGCCGCGTTCCGGGATACGCGCGCGCCATGGCCCGAATTTCGGACTGAACCTGTTCCAACGGCCGCACGACGAACTGCTTGGTCCGGTACATCGAACAAAAGCTGCACCGATTGAAACTGCAACCCAAGGTTGCCTGTAAAATGAAACTGTTGGCTTCGGATGGCGGCCGCCAGAGCGGCATGTCGTAGTCGATCAGCATGCTAGCCTCCAAGGAAGCGCCGGTATTCGCCGGCCGGGCAAACAGCTTACCATCGATCCGTCGCCTGTCGCCTGTCGCGTTGCGGCACAGTGGATGAAGGCCGATGGTCTGACGCGCGCGCTGCGACGCACCAGCATCCAAAACTCGAAACCCGTGTTTTTTAGTACTCGATCGGAGGAGATTCCAATGGGATTCATTCAAGGTTATGACGATCTGCCCATGAACTGGGTCGGTGATTGGGCGGGACGCCGCGCTGCCCTGACGCCCAATCGGACTGCCCTGTACGACTCCTTCACCCAACGGTCCTACACCTTTCGGGACATGAACGAGCGGGCTTGCCGGGTGGGAACTTATCTGAGCGACGTGCTGGGACTGCGCAAGGGGGATGTCATCGCGCTGATTTGCCGCAACCGGATCGAGGCGATCGACATTTATTTGGCCTGCGGAAAACTGGGGATCATTTTGGCGCCGTTGAGCCAGCGTTTGAAAAAGCCGGAATTGGAGGATTTGCTGGCGCGTCTCCAGCCCAGCGCCCTCGTTCACGAGCACTTGTTCGCCGAGCTGGTCGCCTCCTTATCGGTGCCCGCATCGGTTCGATCGCTCATCGATATGGATAATGAGCAAAGCTTTTTCGAAAACGTCATCCTGAAGACCGACGCCAGGGAGGTGAACGTTCCACTGGCGATGAGCGATATCTGCCTCTACGTCCATACCGGCGGTACGACCGCCGTGCCGAAAATCTGTATCGTGTCGCATCGGCAAATGGTCTGGAACGCGGTCGATATTCTCGCCATCGGCCTCGTCGGCGCTTACGGAACCGTACTAATCACCTTTCCTTTCTTTCACATCGGCGGATGGAACACCTTCACGCCACTGTTCTACGCAGGCATCACCGGCATTTTGATGCGTGAATTCAATCCCGGTCTGATGCTGGAATTGATCCACGCAGGGCGCGTCGAAAACTTTGGCGCGGTGGAAGCCATGCTGCAATTCCTGATCGCCCATCCGAAATTCGGGGAAACTGATTTTTCAAAGCTGAAGGCGATCACCACCGCCGCCGCGCCTTGTTCGAAAGCGGTGATGCAGGTCTTCTTGGACAAAGGTATTCCCATCAGTCAGACCTATGGAATGACCGAGGCCGGTCCCTCCAATTTCGCCTACATTCCTCGCTCCGATTCGCTGGAGGAATTGCTGACCTATTCGACCAGTATCGGCACATCCATGTTTCATTGCGATGCCAAGATCGTCGATCCGGAATCCCGGCAAGACGTGGCACCCGGTGAAACGGGCGTGTTGTGTCTGCGCAGCCCGCATAACTTCGACGGCTATCTCCACGATCCGGCGCGGACCGAGAAGGTCATCGATCAAGACGGCTGGATTTATACGGGCGATTTGGCCGAGCGGGATCGGGATGGCTTGGTTTTCATCAAAGGGCGGGCGGACAACATGTTCATTTCCGGGGGAGAAAACATCTCTCCGGAAGAGATCGAGCAAGCCTTGGCTAAACATCCCGCTATCGCCGGGGCAATTTGCGCCGGTATTCCCGATCCGAAATGGGGACAAGTGCCGGTCGCGCTCGTGGTTTTCCATGCCGGCGGAAGTGCCACGGAAGAGGAGCTCAAGGCGTTTTGCCGGGACTATTTGGCCGATTACAAGGTGCCCAAGCAAATTCGGCCGGTTGCCGAATTGCCGCTCACCGGCGCCGGAAAACTGAACCGTAATGCTGTCGTCACTTACTATGCGGGTGGCGGGTGACTCGGAGGTTGCGCCGACCGTAAATTGCGCCGCCCTGGGGTTGGCGAACTGGCTAGCCTTGGTTGTAGCGCCGTCCGTGGCGGGTCATCAATACCCCCTGCCGGTGGCCCAAATGGCGGCGGCCGTGGCGCGTTGCGCGGCGGCCTGCTCTTCCGCTGCCCGCACCTTGGCTTTTTCGACGTTGAGCGCCTGCTGACGCTTGTCTTCCTCTGCCGAGAGTCGGTTGCGCTCGGTGCGTTGCGCGGTTTGTTCGTCCAGGTAGTGCTTGGCGTCGTCGCTGAGCCCTGATCCAACTCCAGCGGGGATCGGCTTCACTTTGACTGCCTCGCCGCCGCCGGTGGGGGAGCACGGCATCTGCTGGAACTTGACGACGCCAGCAGGATCGGGGCACTTGTACATCGTTTGCCCGATGGCCGCGACTTGAAACAAGGAAATGGCAAGGATGATAACGGTTGATTTCATGAGTCTCTCCCCCGGCGGTTGTGTAACAAAAATATCCTGCAAGCTCAGAGAATATGCAACTGAAAAGTGAGGGGTGCTCCAGTCCTGAGTTTGAACCGTTCCGCGCCGATTAAAGCTGGGTTTATCGCGCCTTCAGCAGCCCTTCCGGCCAATTATTGCTTCGAAAAATGGCGGATGGTTTGAGAAACAATCCAATGCACACCTGAAATAATAACTATCCGACGGGTTACACTGGCTAGCCTCGCCTTGCTGGACGCGGCTTGAATAATTGTGGTTATTGGTGAATTTTGTCGCATTTAGTGGCCGGCCGACAGTCCGTTTTTCCGCGATAATCGTTTACAATCCCCGCCGCGACCGCTGGTTCCTTTAAGGGTGCGGTTAGGTTAACATTATAATTTATAAAGTGGATTTTCACTTTTTGTCGAGGCGGCGCATGGCGCGAATCAAATTGGATCTGCCGGCGGATTTTCCGTTTGCCGCCGAGCTGCGGGTGCGGATCACCGATATCAATTATGGCGGGCATATGGGCAACGACTCCCTGCTGGGTTTGTTGCACGAGGCGCGGGTTCGATTCCTGGCGCATTTTGGACTCAAGGAGCTGGATATCTTCGGTCTTGGGCTGATCATGGCCGACAGCGTCATCGTCTATAAGTCCGAAGCGTTTCCTGGCGAAGTGCTGAAGATTGCGGTGGGCGTCGTGGATTTCAACAAATATGGCTGCGATTTCGTCTACCGGGTGACCGAGCAGGCCAGCGGGCGCGAAGTGGCGCGAGCCAAGACCGGTGTCGTGTTCTTCGATTACCGAAAACGCGCGGTCCAGGCCGTGCCACCTGCTTTCCTCGATCTGTTCCCGCACGATGCCGCCGTCGCTTAAACCGTCGTTGTCGCCGGCCGCCCGGACCTGGCTGCCGGTCCGCCTGCTGCTGGCCGCGGGTGCCAGCGTGGGCGTCGCGGTGTTGCTGGTGATGGTGCTGTACATCACCGATCTCGGGCTGTCGGTCTGGGATCGCTTGCAGCGGGCGCCCACCACGTTTTGGGTAATCTATCTGCTGGTGTTGGGCCTGTTGGGCGTGGGTGGGGTCTACCTGGTTTGGCGGGTGATGCGGCTGGGTCGGCCAGCCGGCAAATCCCGCACGGTCGTCCCCGCCAAGCCGCCCGACGAAGAAACCCTGCGCGGGCAGATGGAGCGCCACGCCGCCGCTGGCGTGCCGGTGGACACCATCCGCGGCGAGTTGGAGGAACTGCAACGGCGGCGAGCGGCGGGCGAGATCATCGTGGCGGTGTTTGGCGAGATCAGCACCGGTAAATCGTCCATGATCGGCGCCTTGCTGCCGGGCACCGACATCGCGGTCGACGTGCGCGGCGGCACCACCCGGGAAGTGATCTACCATACCTGGACCAGTCCGGCCGGGGACCGGCTGATTCTGACCGATCTGCCTGGGCTGAACGAAGCGGACGGCACGCTCGACCAGGAAGCCCGTGACGAAGCATTGCGCGCCCATGTGGTGATCTACGTCTGCGAGGGCGACCTGACCCGCGATCAATATCAGGCGCTGCGGACGCTGGTGGATCTGGGTAGTCCGGTAATTTTGGCGCTGAACAAGATCGATCGTTTCATCGGCCAGGAACTGGAGTTGGTGCGCGAGCGTCTGGGCGAGCGAGTGGGTGAAGGCGTGGAAGTGGTGCCGGTGCAGTGCGGCGGTGTGGAGGAAGTCACCCGCATTTATCACGATGGCCGCGAGGAAACCACCCTGCGCGAGCGCAAGCCGCAGGTCGAGGAGCTGCGCCGCGCCTTGCAGCGCTATCTCGACACCGACCCGCAAGTTCTGGACGGCTTACGCGATACCGCGGTGTTCGTGCTGGTCCAGCAGAAGCTGGATGCGGCGGTTGCCGAACATCGGCGCCGACGGGCCGATGAAATCGTCCAGGGCTATTCTCGCAAGGCGGTGTTTGGCGCGCTGGCGGCGGTCGGGCCGGGGACCGACGTCCTGATCCAGGGTTATCTGGGCATCCGTCTGCTTAAGGAGCTGTGCGCGCTGTACGAAGTACCGGTGCGCGAGGTCGATATGCAGCGCTTCCTGGATCTGGCCGGCAATCAGGTCAAGCGCAGCTTCAACCTGCTGCTGGCGCTGGTCGGCAACATGTTCAAGGCGTTTCCGGGGATGGGGACGGTGGTGGGCGGCATGTTGCACGCCGTGGTCTATGGATTGATATTCGAAAGCCTGGGGAAGGCGGTGGCCCGTTCCCTGGAAAGTCGTGGCGACCTGGTGAGCGGACCCACCTTGCGGATGTTCGAGGATGACTTGAGTGAAAATCTGGAAGCGCGTGCAAAGCGTTTACTCCAACTGGCTTGGACGCGACAGCGAGGCGATGAAGGCACTGGAACCGCAACCGGCTAACGGTGACGGGCATCTGGCCCTGGCCCGCGAGAGCCTGCGCGAACTGCTGGACGATCAGCGAGTGCCGCCGCCGGTGCGCGCGGCGCTGGCGGAAGAATACCGGCAACTGCAAGTGTTGCTGGAAAAGATCGAACATGGCCACATCCATATTGCCGTGTTCGGCCGGGTCAGTGTCGGCAAATCGGCGCTGCTCAATGCCCTGCTGGGCGAGACGCGGTTTTCGACCAGCCCGCTGCATGGCGAGACCACCCGCGCCACTCACGCCCGTTGGCAGGAATACGATGCCGGTGGGGTGTTCCTGATCGATACACCCGGTATCAACGAAGTGTCCGGCGAAACTCGCGAGCAACTCGCCCACGACGTGGCGAGCCGTAGCGATCTGGTCATGTTCGTGGTGGACGGCGATATCACCGATACCGAACTGAAAGCGCTGCGTCAGGTGAAAGGCGCGGCTCAACGGTTGGTGCTGGTGCTGAACAAGATCGATCGCTATACCCAGGCCGATCGCAAACTGCTGCTGGAAACGCTGCGCCGACGCAGCGCCGGACTGATCCAACCGCAAGATATTCTGACCGTCGCCGCCCAGCCGGCCGAGCGGATCGTGATTCTGGTGGACGCCGAGGGCAACGAGACCGAGACTCGTCGTCGGCCACCGGCCGACGTGACCGCGCTGCGCGAGCGGATCTGGGACATCCTCAAGGCCGAAGGCAAGACCATGGCGGCGCTCAACGCCGGCTTGTTCGCCGGTCGTTTCTCCGACCGTTTGACCCGCGAGATCGTCGTCATCCGTCGCGGCTTGGCCGATAAAGTGGTGCGCAAGTATTGTTTGGCCAAGGGTGTGGCGGTGGCGCTGAATCCCATTCCCGTCGCCGATATTCTGGCGGCGGTCGCCACCGACGCGGCGATGATCGTGCATCTCGGCCGGGTCTACGGCTTGCCTATCAACCGGGTCGAGGCGGGTGCGCTGCTTAAGACCATTTTCACCCAACTGGCGTTTCTGATGGGCACGGTTTGGGTCATGAATCTGGTGGCGGCGGCGCTGAAGGGCATCAGTCTGGGGCTGTCGACGGTGGTGACCGCCGGGGCGCAGGGCGCGGTGGCCTGGTACGGTACCTACGTGGTCGGGCGGGCGGCCGAACAGTATTTCGCCCAAGGCAAGTCCTGGGGCGAGGGCGGACCGAAACGGGTGGTGCAGGATATCCTCGACAGTCTGGACCGCGAATCGCTGCTGGCACAGGCCCGAGACGATATCCTGGCGCGCTTGAAACCGTTGTTATGAATCCCGTCGCGAGAGCGGATGCCGGTCGAACGGTTATCCCGTCGCGCTAAAACGTTGCGGCCAGATCGCGTGCTTCCGCCAGCATGACACGTCGCTCGGCCGACGAGACGGTCGGTACCTGATAGAACGCGCGGTGGGTGACGGCGCGAACGCCGCAGGCCTCCAAGATGCCTTCGGCCATCGGCCGCACCAGCAATTCGTGCCAGCGCAGACGCTGGTAAGTGGCCTCGTCGCCGCCCAGCGTATTGACGATCAAGGCTTTTTCGTGCGTCAGCAGACCCTGCATGCCGGCTTCGGTGAAGTCGAAGGCGAATTTGCGCACGAACACCCGGTCGATCCAGCCCTTGAGAATGGCGGGCGGGCCGAACCACCAGATTGGATAAATGAAGACCAGCCCTTGCGCCCAGCGGATGGCTTCCTGTTCCTGACGAATGTCGTTCGGTAGATCGCCGCGCCAGTTGCGGATCAGATCCTCGCCGTCCAGCACCGCGCGAAACCGCATTTGATACAGATCGCGAATGCAGGTGGCGTGTCCCCGTTCGCAGAGTTCGGCGTCGATCGTTTCCAGAATGGCCCGATTGAAGCTGCGGGGGTTGGGATGGGCGTAAACCAGCAGGATATTCATGTTCGAAGTATGGCTCAGGCCACTCGCGCGCTGAAATCGTGACCGGCCAGGCTGAGCGTCAACACGTCGCCGGAGGCGAGCGGGCCAACACCGGATGGCGTGCCGGTCAGTACCACGTCACCCGGTTGCAGGGTGAAGTGGGTGGAGATGTAGGCCATCAATTCGAAAATGCCGACCATCATCTGGCGGGTGTTGCCCTGCTGACGCAACTCGCCGTTGACCCGCAGCGCCAGCTCGGTTGCTTGCGGTTCGGGCAGCGCCTCGGGGTGCAGGAACGTCGACAGCGGGCAGGCGCCATCGAAGGCTTTGGCGGTTTCCCAGGGGTGGCCTTTCTTTTTCAAGTCGTTTTGCAGATCGCGCAGGGTCAGATCCAGGGCGATGCCGTAACCGGCCACGGCCGTTCGGGCGGTGTCGGTGTCGGCGTTCCGCAGCTCCCGGTCCACCAGCACCGCCAGTTCCACTTCGTGGTGGCACTCGCCTCGCCCCGCCGGCAGCCGGATCGCTTCATCCAGTCCGGCCAGCGCGGTGGCCGGCTTCATGAACAGGATGGGCGTTTCCGGGACCGCGTTGTTGAGTTCGCGGATGTGGTCGAGATAGTTGCGGCCGATGCAGACGACCTTGCCGATCGGCAGCGCCAGCGGGCTGCCATCCAGATAGCGGTGTTGGTAAGCCACGAGGATTGTTCCAAGTTGTGAGTGGCGGGAAAGGTATTGTCGGGTAAGCCCAGCGGGGCCGCAACGGCGGGCACGACAAAAAAGCGCCAGCCCGAAGGCTGGCGAAGTGGATGACTCGTGGGTCGAGCGAAGCTGGCCGGAAACTTGCCAACTAGGCGAAGTAGGTGGCAGCGATCTGATCGTGCAGTTGGCCCAGACCGAGCTGCAGCTCATCGATGAATTCGTGCAGACCCTCGCGGGCCAGTTCCGGCACCGCCGCCGTGTTCAAGCGTTGTCTGAGGGCGGCGATGCTGGCGAGCGGCATGGCGTTCTTGGGGAGTTCCCGCAGGCAGATTTCCATCTGCGTCAGGCAACAGGCCACGGCGCGCGGAAGACTTTCATCTTGTAACAGGAACTTGAGCACGTCTGGACCTCCGACCCGCAACCGTACCTGCTGGCGGTACATCTGGTAGGCGCTCAGCGATTTCAATACGCTCATCCATTGAATGTTCTCGAAAGGGTCTTGTTCCTGCCGTTCGGATGTGGCGGCCTGAGACTGGCATGGTTCCAGTCGAGTCCTGCTCCTGTCGCGATTCCACCACCACCGGTTGGCTGGCGCGCGGCAGCAGATTGGCCGACCGCACGTCCAGAATACGGGTGGTCATGTCGGCCCGTTCCAGGTAGCGGCCCAGCCGGACGAAATCGTAGGCGGCGGTGCGGCTCATGGCGCCGGACAGCATGCCGTTGATCTGTTGCGCGCCGTGAATGACCCGTCGCATGAATTCGAAACGACCACGCCGGGTGGGGACATGGTCGCGGGCGTAGATGTATAGGCCGTTGACCTGTTCCCAAGCATCCTGTGGCACGGTGTCACGCGTGGTTCGCAGGTTCTCGCGGGCGGCGGCCAGGCTGGAGATGATCGAACCGGGATTGTCGCGGTCGCTGATCAGGAATTTGACCACGGCGGTCTCGTCGGCCAGCCGGTTCGGGTCCTTCTCGAAGAACAGTTTCTCGGCGCCGACGATGAAGATCAGCGGCAGCCAGCCGAAGGTGGTATTGCGCGGCAGATCCAGCAGCAGGTTGCTGTTGACGTTGATGATGCGCGCGGTGTCTTCGGCCCGTTCGATTTGACGGGCCATCCAATAGATGTTTTGGGCGACGCGTGACAGCATGTTAGAAGCCCTCGGTATCGACGATCCAGGTGTCCTTGCTGCCACCCCCTTGCGAGGAGTTGACCACCAACGAACCTTTTCTGAGAGCGACCCGGGTCAGGCCGCCGGTGGTCACGTAGGTGGTGGGACCGGACAGGATGAACGGCCGCAAGTCCACATGACGTGGCTCCATCTGGTCGTCGCACAGGGTCGGCGAGGTGGAGATCGACAGGGTGGGTTGGGCCATATAGTTGCGTGGATCCTTCTGGATCAGTTCGGCGAAGCGCTTGCGCTCGCTGGAAGTGGCGTGCGGTCCGACCATCATGCCGTAACCGCCGGATTCGTTGGCGGGCTTGACCACCAGTTTATCCAGATTGGCCAATACATGGCCTCGGTCCTTCTCGCGCATGCACAGGTAGGAGGGCACGTTGGCGATCAGGGGATCCTGGTCGAGATAGTATTTGATAATGTCAGGGACAAAGGTGTACACGACCTTGTCGTCGGCCACGCCGGCGCCCGGTGCGTTGGCCAGCGCCACGTTGCCTTTGCGCCAGGCCCGCATCAAACCCTTGACACCCAGCGACGAATCCGGCCGGAAGGCTTCGGGATCGAGAAACAAATCATCGACCCGCCGGTAGATCACGTCCACCCGTTCCAATCCCTGGATGGTGCGCATGTAGACGCAGTCGTCGTCGCCGACCTCAAGGTCGCTACCCTCGACCAGTTCCACGCCCATCTGTTGGGCGAGATAGGAATGCTCGAAATAGGCCGAGTTGTAGATGCCGGGGGTGAGCACCACCACGCTGGGGTTGTCGCCGGGGCGCGGCGACAGCGAGGCCAGCATGTCGTACAGCCGTGGAGCGTAGTCGTCCACTGGCTGGATGCGTTGGTACTCGAACAGTTCCGGGAACACCCGCTTGGTGACCACCCGGTTTTCCAGCATGTAGGACACGCCGGAAGGAACCCGCAGGTTATCTTCCAGCACGTAGACCGTACCGTCCTTGTCGCGCACCAGATCCGAGCCGCAGATGTGCGCCCAGACGCCGTGACGCGGGCTGACCCCCACGCACTGCGGCCGGAAATTGACCGACTGCTCCAACACCTCGGCTGGAAACACGCCGTCCTTGATGATCTTCTGCTCGTGGTAAAGATCGTCGATGAATAGGTTGAGCGCCTGCACCCGTTGTTTCAGACCAGCTTCGGTGCGGTCCCATTCGCGCTTCGGGATGATGCGCGGCACGATGTCGAACGGCCAGGCCCGGTCGATGCTGCCACCCTCGGTGTAGACGGTGAAGGTGATGCCCATGACCAATATGGCCAGTTCGGCCGCCGTTTTGCGCTCGTGTAGTTCCTCATCGCTCAGCGAGGCTAGATACTCGCATAGAGTCTTCGCCGCCGGTCGTGGTCCGGTCGCGCCGTCGATGAGTTCGTCGTATGCGCCGGTCGCGGCATAGTTCCGCCATTCGATTGTCATCTATCGTTGTCCTTAGCATTGGCATGCTCGATCGTTGTTGCGTTTGAGTGCAGCAAAATCCAAGCCAGTTGGGAATAAAACAGGATGGTTGGGGCTGGTTGGTGGTATGACAAACAAAAATACAATAGCTGCCTTCAATGGCATGGGAAGCATGACGGACGGTGGCCCAAGGGAAACAGCCTGAATGCACGAGGATGACGCGGGAAAAGTCATGTTGCACTGATTAGGTGCAATACGGTGAATTGTAAACGAACTTCTCCCGTTTGACGGCGTGCCTCGGCATTGGCCAAGCCGGGTTGTTCCCGCATAATGCGCGCCACGATTGTAGCCGACTGTGAAGGATAGGCCATGGCCATACGTGTTGCTCTCCACCACCATACCTCGTATCGATTCGATCGCGCCGTCAGTGTATCGCCGCATGTGATCCGACTGCGCCCGGCGTCGCATACCCGTACCCCGATCCATGCCTACTCGCTCAAGATCGAGCCGGCCCAGCATTTCATCAACTGGATGCAGGACCCCTTCGGCAATTTCCAGGCCCGGCTGGTGTTTCCGGAAAAGGTTCGGGAACTGAGCCTGACCGTCGATCTGGTGGCCGAGATGACGGTCATCAATCCCTTCGATTTCTTCGTCGAAAGCTACGCCGAGAAGTATCCGTTTGCCTACGAACCCACCCTATGCCGGGAGTTGACGCCCTATCTGGAGACGCAGGAAAACGGCCCATTACTGAATGCCTGGCTGGAGGGTGTCGATCGCAACAAACCACAAACGATCGTCGATTTCCTGGTGGAACTCAATCGACGACTGGGTCAGGACATCGGCTATCTCATTCGCATGGAAGCAGGGGTGCAGACCTGTGAGGAAACGCTGGGCAAACGCAGCGGTTCCTGCCGCGATTCGGCTTGGCTGCTGGTGCAAATCCTGCGACATCTGGGATTGGCGGCGCGCTTCGTTTCCGGCTACCTGATTCAACTGACCGCCGATCTCAAGTCCTTGGATGGCCCCTCCGGCCCCGAGGCCGATTTCACCGACTTGCACGCCTGGGCCGAGGTGTTCGTGCCGGGTGCCGGCTGGATCGGCTTGGATCCGACCTCCGGCTTGTTCGCCGGCGAAGGTCATATCCCGCTGGCCTGCACGCCGACCCCGCCTAGCGCCGCGCCGGTCACCGGCTATACCGATCAATGCGAAACGGAATTCGATTTCGGCATGAAAGTGACGCGCATCCACGAGGACCCGCGTGTCACCAAGCCCTACACCGAGGAGCAATGGCGGACCATCGAGGCCTTGGGCCACGATGTGGACGCGAAATTACGCGCTGACGACGTGCGATTGACCATGGGCGGCGAACCGACCTTTGTCTCCATCGACGACATGGACGGCGCGGAATGGACCACCGCCGCTATCGGTCCCACCAAACGCAAGCTGGCTGGGCGGCTGTTGAAGAAACTGCGCGACCGCTTCGCGCCTTACGGCTTCCTGCATTACAGTCAAGGCAAGTGGTATCCGGGCGAATCCCTGCCGCGCTGGGCGCTGTCTTGCTACTGGCGTAGCGACGATCTGCCGCTGTGGCACGATCCGCGCTGGATTGCCGATGACGAGACGCCGCAAGGGTTCGGCCCGGAGCACGCGCTGACCTTTGCGCAAGAGTTGACCCGGCGCTTGGGCGTGAATGCCGGGCGCCTGATTCCTGGCTACGAGGACGTGTATTACTACCTGTGGAAGGAACGCACGCTGCCGGTCAACGTCGATCCCTTGAAGTACGATCTCAAGGACGATGAGGAGCGCCGGCGGCTGGCGATCCTGCTGGAGCGGGGTCTGAACGCCATCACTGGGTATGCGCTGCCGATCCGCTGGCACGAAACGCCGGATGGCGGGCGATGGATGAGCGGACCGTGGGCGCTGCGTCGTGAGCATCTGTATCTGATTCCCGGTGACTCGCCGATGGGTTATCGGTTGCCGTTGGCGGCCCTGCCCTGGGTCGGAGAGACCGACCGCGAAGTGCCGCATCCGCAGTCGTTGTTCGAGTTCCGCGCCGCGCTGGGCGATGTCCATGGCGAGGTGATGCGCCGCTATAGCGAATTTCTGAGAGGAGGAACGGAGGCCGCACGCGGCGATTTCCAGGAACAACCGGCTGCGACGGCGGATACCCAAGCCGTGATCCACACCTCCTTGTGCGTGGAGCCGCGTGAAGGCCACCTCTACGTTTTCATGCCGCCGCTGGGGCAATTGGAGCATTATCTGGATCTGTTGGCCTGCGTCGAGCAGACCGCCGCCGATCTGGCAATGCCGGTGCTGGTCGAGGGGTACGCGCCACCGTCCGACTGGCGGCTGCGCAAATTCGCCGTCACGCCCGATCCCGGTGTGATCGAAGTCAATATCCATCCCGCCAGCGACTGGGATGAACTGAAGCGCAACATCGAAGGTTTGTACGAGGATGCGCGCCAATCTCGGCTCGGTACCGAGAAATTCATGCTGGACGGGCGGCACACCGGTACCGGTGGTGGTAACCACGTTACCCTGGGTGGTGCCACGCCGAGCGATAGCCCATTCCTGCGCCGGCCCGATCTGCTGCGCAGTTTGCTCACCTACTGGCAGCATCATCCCAGCTTGTCCACGCTGTTCTCCGGGCTGTTCATCGGCCCGACCAGTCAGGCGCCGCGAGTGGATGAGGCCCGCAACGACAGCCTGTACGAGTTGGAAATCGCCTTTCAGCAGATGCCGGCCGGCGAAGTGCCGCAACCGTGGTTGGTGGACCGCTTGTTGCGCAATCTATTGGTGGACCTGAGCGGCAATACCCACCGCGCCGAATTTTGCATCGACAAGTTGTACTCGCCGGATTCCGCCACCGGGCGGTTGGGCTTGGTGGAAATGCGCGCTTTCGAGATGCCGCCGCATGCCCGCATGAGCCTGATGCAGATGCTGCTGTTGCGCGGCTTGGTGGCGCGGTTCTGGGAGCGGCCCTATGCGGGTCGAGAATTGGTACGCTGGGGCACGCGAATTCACGATCAGTTCATGCTGCCGCACTACGTATGGGCGGATTTCCAGGATGTGATCGGCGAGTTGAACGATGCCGGCTACCCGTTTGCGAGCGACTGGTTTCTGCCGTTCTTCGAGTTCCGTTTTCCGCACTATGGCAACATCGTCCATCGCGATGTCGATCTGGAACTGCGCCAGGCCTTGGAGCCATGGCATGTGCTGGGCGAAGAGCAGGCACTGGGTGGCACCGCCCGTTATGTCGACTCCTCGGTGGAACGAATGCAGGTCAAGGTGCGCGGCATGGTCGGCGAGCGGCATGTGGTGGCCTGCAACGGCCGGCGGGTACCGTTGCGCCCGACCGAGATTCCGGGCGAATTCGTGGCCGGCGTTCGTTACCGTGCTTGGCAACCGCCGTCGGCATTGCACCCGACCATCCCGGTTCACGCGCCTCTGGTATTCGACCTGGTGGATACCTGGAACCAGCGCTCCATCGGTGGTTGCACCTATCATGTGCAACATCCAGGTGGCCGCAACCCCGACACGTTCCCCGTCAACGCCAACGAAGCGGAAGCGCGGCGTTTCGCCCGATTCTGGCCGTATGGTCACACCCCCGGGTCGATGATGGCGCCAGCCGAGGAACCCAACCCCAACTTTCCGTTTACGCTGGATTTGCGGCGGCGAGAGGATTGATACCAGGTTTTCGGGGCTGATCCCCGGTGTCGACTCAATCGTCGCCGTCGGGGCATCCCACCGAATGGGGATTCCTGAGGAGTGGTTGAGGCGCGAACCACCGTATTGTCGATCTCTTGTGCAAGATATGTTCTACAGTTTTGAAGGGTGATCGTTAAGGCATCGGAACCGGACAAAATCCAAACTTTTCATTCGGATTTTTGTGTGGGTCGGCAAAGGGTGATGGTGATGGTGATAAGGTCATTCTCCGTTGTACGGGATTCCCGTCTCTGCATGCAATCGAGACGGTACGTATCAAGCGCTGACGAAAAGGACGATGAGGCGGCGAAGGCCAAGAGTTTTGGAGCTCATCTTCGGGAGCTCCGCGAACAACGCCGAAAAGTGAACCGCCGGTACTCGGTGCGGCAAACCGCCGAGCGGATCGGAGTGGAGCCGACCCACCTCAGCAAGATCGAGCGTGGGGAAATTTACCCACCGACGGAGGATACGATGCGGCGGTTGGCGGCCGATCTGGGGGAAGACGCGGACTTGCTGTTGGCCAGGGCGGGCTTGGTGGCCAGCGACGTTCTGGAGGTCATCGCCAAACGGCCGACGCTGTTTGCCGAGATCATCCGAGGATTGGGCGACGTGTCCGACCAGGAGTTGTCCGCCTTGGTGCATAAGGTCCGCAACGGCGTCTGGTAGAAGGGCGGCGAGCCGGGAACATCGCGCTTGCCGCGCCGAAGCGGGTTCCACTCGATTGCCGGATTTCCGATATGCGCGGGTGACGAATGAAGGTCGTTCAGAGTTGGGATGATGGGGTCGTGGACGATATTCGGCTGGCGGATTTGCTGCGCCGCCACCAGGCCAGCGCCACTTTCAATCTCAATCCCGGCTTGCACCACGCGGGGCGTTCCTTTAGTTGGCGTTATGGCGACAAGGAGGTGTGGCGACTCAGCCGCGACGAATTGATCGAGATCTACGCCGGTTTCGAGATCGCCAACCACTCCCTGAACCATCCCAATCTGCCTGATCTGTCTCCCACGGATCTGCGGCGTGAGGTGCAAGACAGCCGACGCATTTTGCAAGAGTGGTTTCGGCAGCCGGTGCGGGGTTTTTGCTATCCCTTCGGCGGGTTCAATCCGGCGGTGAAGGAAGCGGTGCGCGCTGCCGGTCATGTCTACGCCCGCACCGTGACCGAATGCGAACCGATATTACCGCTGACCGATCCATTCGAGTTCGGAGTCAGTTGCCGGTTCGTCGATCCCTCGTTCTGGACTCGTTACGAGCATGCCAAGGCATCAGATGGCGTGTTCTGCTTCTGGGGGCACAGCTACGAATTGGTCGATGAAGCCATGTGGGCCGAGCTGGAAGACAAGATCGCCCGGATCGGCGCCGATCCGGCGGCGGAATGGGCGAGCATCGAAGCATTGTTCTGAACGGCTCCATCTTGGTGCGTGCTCAGCCCTGATCCGGGGGCGCTCCACCTGGCGACATTCACTCGTGCCGCAATGCGTCGATGGGATCGAGCCGCGCGGCGCGGCGGGCCGGGAAATAACCGAAGATCACACCGATCGCCGCCGAAAACAGGAACGACAGCAGGTTGATGCCGGGATCGAAGACATACGGTACCTGCATGATCTTGGCCAGCCCGAGCGAGGCCAGTGTCGCCAAGGTGATCCCGACAACGCCGCCCAGCGACGACAGGGCTACTGCCTCGATCAGAAATTGCAGCAGGACCTCCCGCTCCAGCGCCCCGATCGCCAGTCGGATGCCGATTTCGCGGGTGCGCTCGGTCACCGATACCAGCATGATGTTCATGATACCGATGCCGCCGACCAGCAGACTGACCGCCGCCACCGCACCCAACAGCATGGTCAATACCTTGGTGGTGCCGGTCATGGCCTCGGCGATCTGCCGAGTGTCGAGGATGGAAAAATTATCGTCCTCGTTGGCGACGATCTTGCGTCGTTCACGCATCAGCAACCGTAAATCCGCCATGATGCGGTCGGTATCCCCGCTGTCTTGCGCCGACACCATCAGGGTGTTGACATCTTGGTTGCCGGCCAGGCGGCGCTGCAGGGTGCGCAGCGGTATCACGATGATGTCGTCCTGATCCATGCCCATGGCCGACTGCCCCTTGGATTGCAGCAGGCCGATCACCTCGCAGGCGAAATTCTTGATCCGCAACTCGTCGCCCAGCGGCGGGCGGTCGCCGAACAGCTCCTTGCGCACTGTGGCGCCGATCACGCAAACGGCCTTGCCGGCGCGCTGCTCGGCCTTGGTGAAAACCCGTCCGTCGGCGAGCTGCCAGTTGCCCACGGTGAAATAAGCATCGGTGCTACCGGTCACCGTGGTCGACCAATTGCGCGCCGCGTACACCACGGTCACGCTTTTGTTGGCGACCGGCGCGACCGCATTGATCGAGCTGATTTGCGCCGCGATGGCTTCCGCGTCGCTGGCCTTGAATCGCGGTGCGCCCGCCGAATCCCGTCCGGGACCGAGCCGCTGACCGGGGCGCACCATGATGAGGTTGCTGCCGAGGCTGGAAATCTGGTCCGAAACCGCGCGGGTGGCGCCGTTGCCCAGCGTGACCATGGTGATCACCGCGCCGACGCCGATCACGATACCGAGAATGGTCAGGAACGACCGCAGCAAATTGCGCCGAATCGCCCGTAAGGCCAATAGCACGCTGCTCCAGAACATCAAGAGTTCTCCCCATTGTGGTGATCCGAATCGACTCGGCCGTCCACGAAGTGGATGACTCGTTTGGCGTACCGCGCCATGTCGGGTTCGTGGGTGACCATCAGCACGGTGATGCCTCGGTCGCGATTCAGGGCGACCAGCAAATCCATGATCTCGTGGCTACGCTGGCTGTCGAGATTGCCGGTCGGCTCGTCGGCCAGCAGGATGGTCGGGTCGGTCACGATGGCGCGGGCGATGGCGACGCGCTGCTGCTGACCACCGGACAGTTCGGCGGGCGTGTGGTGTTCCCACTGCCGCAAACCGACCGCGTCGAGCGCCGTGCGGGCCTTGGCATGACGGGCCGCGCGCGGTTCGCCCCGGTAAACCAGCGGCAGTTCGACGTTTTCCAGGGCAGTGGTGCGGGCCAATAGATTGAAGCCTTGGAACACGAAACCGAGATAATAACGGCGGAGCAAGGCGCGTTGGTTACGGGTTAGATTCTCGACGTGCATCCCACGAAAGAGGTAAGCGCCCGAGGTCGGGTTGTCCAGGCAGCCGAGGATGTTCATGGCGGTGGATTTGCCGGAACCGCTCGGACCCATGATCGCGACGAACTCGCCGGCGTCGATGCGTAGATTGACCCCGCGCAGCGCCAGAAACGTCGCCGGTCCTTGCCCGTAGGTTTTGGTCACGTCCCGCAATTCGATCAGCGCGCCGTTTTCCGGCGCGACGCGCTCGCTGGTCGCGTTCAAGGCGTCGTACTCAGCCGGGCGGTAATCACCGGCATGCCCGCCGCCAAATCCGCGCCCGTCACCTCGGTCGTGCGTCCATCGCTTTGGCCGACGGTCACCGGAATCGCAACCGGCTGGCCGTCGCGCAGCACCCACACCCGTTGCGCGGCGCTTTTGTCGGGCGTTTCCGTCACGGATTTGGCGGCTTGCGGGCGGGGTGGTCGGGGCAGCAAACTGGCCAACAAACCGCCGCCGCTGCTCGGTTGCGCATTCGTCGTGGATTGCGGTGGCGTGAAACGTAACGCCGCGTTCGGAACCAGCAGCACGTTTTCCCGTTCGGCGGTGACGATTTCCGCCGTGGCGGTCATGCCGGGACGTAGGCTGAGATCGTCGTTATTGACGTTGAGGATGGTCTTGTAACTGACCACATTGTCCACTGTTTCCGAACCGAACCGCACTAGGCTGATGCTGGCGGGAAATTTCCGGTTGGGATAGGCATCCACGGTAAAGGTCGCGACCTGCCCAGCGCGCACTTGACCGACGTCGGCTTCGTCCACGTCCACCTGCAACTCCATTTGCGCTAGATTTTCGGCCAAGGTGAACAGCACCGTCACTTGCAACGAAGCCGCCACGGTTTGTCCGGGCTCCACCGAGCGGGCGAGCACCACGCCGTCGATGGGTGAACGGATGGATGCCTTGGTCAAATCGGTTTCGCTGGAACGGAGGGTGGCACGGGCTTCGTCCACCGCCGCGCGCGCGCTGGCCTCGTCGGCGATGGCGCGTTGCTGGGTGGCTTCGGCGGTTTCCAGTTCCGCCGGCGAAGGCACCTTGCCGCCGCTCAGTTTGGCTACTTGCCGCAAGCGTTTGAGATTGGCGCGCGCTTCCTGCACGGTCGCCACGGTTTGCAATACCTTGGCGTCGGCCGAGGCCAGTGCCGCCTTGGCCTTGGCAATGGCGTCCTGGAGCTTGGCGATATCCAGACGAGCGAGCACTTGGCCTTTTTTCACCCGGTCGTTGTAGTCGACGAACACTGCTTCGATGGTGCCGGACAACTCGCTGCCCACCTCGACCTCGTTGACCGGCGCCAATTTACCCGTCGCCGAAACCGTAACCCGCAGATTGCCTCTGTTGACCGTTTCGGTCTGATAGCGGGGCGTCGCCTGGGTTTCGGCACGGGAACGGAGGAACGCGAAACCACCGACGCCCAGCGCGACGAGGACGCTTGCCATGAGCAGCCAGCGTATCAGGCTTCCAAGGAAGTGGCTTTTGGGCGTTCCCATGCCGACGATTTTCGCCAGCTCCGGATCGTGTTGCATGGATGGATTCACGACGATTTCCCTTGCGCGCTGGCGACCGTTTCAACGGATGTCAGCGACCAGCCGCCGCCCAGCGCCTTGTAAAGTTGAATCAGAGCGGAGACGTGTTCGGCCTCGCTGGTCGTGAGGCTGTCTTCCAGCGTGAGCACGGTGCGTTCCGTATCCAGTACCGTCTGGAAATCGATGATGCCGGTGGTATAGCGATGACGGGCCAGCAGAGCCGCAAGCTGGGCCGCCCGCGTGGCGTTCCGCAGGCTTTGCTGGCGTTGGCGGGTATTGGCCAGGGCGACCAAGGCATTTTCGACCTCCTCCAACGCACTGAGCACCGTCGATTGGTAGTTGACCAATGCCTGCTCCTGCACCGCCGTTTGAATCGCGACCTGCTGGCGGATGCGCCCGGCGTCGAAGATCGGCCCGGCGATCGATCCCAATAAGGACCCCGTGGTCGCATCGACGCTGTTCAAGTTGCCGAGGGTCAAGGCCGCCAAGCCGATCGAACCGCTCAGATTGAAACTCGGATAGCGTTTAGCCTCGACTTCGCCGATCCGCGCGGTTTCCGCCGCCAGCGTGCGTTCGGCGGCGCGCACGTCGGGACGCTGGCGCAGGGTGTCGGCGGGGATGGTCACGATGACCCGCTCGGGTATTTCGGGAATCTTGGCCGAGTTCGCCAAGGTCGAGTGCAGGGTGCCGGGTTGTTGTCCGAGCAGGATGGCCAGGCGATGCTCGGCCTCGGCGCGACCGGTGTCGAGACTGGGAATTTGGGCGCGGGTCTGTTCGAGATTCGAGCGAGCCTGTTCCACGTCCAACGCAGTGGTCAGCCCAGCTTCGGCTCGCCACTGGGTCAGTTTCAAGGTTTCGAGCTGGGAGTCGGCGTTGGCCTTGGCGATCTCCAAGCGGGTCTGGTAGTTGCGCAGTTCCACATAGTTGAGCGCGACTTCGGCGCTCAGCGAGACCTGGACATCGTGCAGATTGGCTTCGCTGGCTTCGAGATCGGCTTGGGCCGCTTCCTCGCCGCGCCGGAGGCCGCCGAACACGTCCGGTTCCCAACTGGCGTCGAATCCGGCATTGAACAGGTTCGCCACGCCGCCGCCGCCGGATTGACCGCTGGCTTTCGCCCGCTGTCCCGCCGCCGAACCCGAAAGCGTCGGAAACAACTCCGCCCCGGCCAGAGCCCGTTGCGCACGCGCCTGACGCAGTTTCGCTTGAGCGGCGTGGAGGTCGGGACTATTGCGCAGGGCCTGTTCGATCAGGGTGGTCAGGGTCGGATCGTCGAGTTGCTTCCACCAGGTCGCCAAATCCTCTGGCGTCGTCGGTGAGATCGTGACCTGGGCCGCCGCCGCGCCTTGCCAGGTGGCCGGCAGCGCCGGGTCCGGCGCAACATAATTCGGGCCGACCGCCGCGCAACCGGACAGCAGCAGAGCCGCCATCAACAGCATGGTTTTCGGATAGGAAAAGCGTCGATCCAGGGTCCAGAGCCGACCAGCATGAGTTTCGCAAATGGATGATTTCACGGTCATTCCCCTAATTACGATGGAAGGTGGGCGGTTCATCCGAACACATCTACCCGCAGCGTACCGTCCTTCCGCCACTGAGCCAGGGTCTCGTCCGGTTGCAAGCCGTACTGGCTGCCGTGGCTCGCGATGATGGCGCGTACCGTCCGTTCGACCGCCGCGCCGACCGTACTGGCCCGCCCGCAGGTATAGAGCACGCCTCGACACTCGACCAACCAGCGCAGCAATTCTTCGCCATTCCCCATCAACCGATCCTGAATGTGGTGGCCATCGTCAGGATCGCGGGAAAATGCGGTATCCAGCCGGGTGAGCACGCCCTCCCGCCGCCATTGTTCGAACGCGGCCTGGTAGAAGAAATCGCCGGCGCGGAAGCGGTTGCCAAACAGTAACCAGACCGGACCGGCGTTGGGTTGCCGGGCCCGTTCGGCGAGGAAGCCGGGGAAGGGCGCGATGCCGGCGCCGGTCGCCACCAGGATGAGCGGGCGCGTGGGATCGTCCGGTGGATTGAAATCGGGATGGCGACGCCATGTGGCGTCGAGCTTCGCGCCCGGCCGCAACTGGTGGCACAGGTAATTCGAGGTCAGTCCCAAGTGGTGCTTGCCCTCGCTGTCCTTCCAGGTATGTAGGCTGACCGTTAGGCCGATACGCGAGTCGCCGGCGAGCGATGAGGTGCCGATTGAGTAACAACGCGGCGCTTCCCCTGGCCCCGGACTGACCAGCAACAGATCACCGGGGCGGAAGTCGCCTGCGGTGTCTCCGGTGTCGAACGTTAGTTGCCAAGTCTCGCGGGTATCACCTTGCTTGGGATGGTCGAGCCGTTGGCATTCGATCAGGGTCAGGGTGACCGGTCGGTCGGTTTCGGGGGCTTCCACCGCGCCCAGTTCCAGACCGATCAAGCGCGACACGGTGGCCAGCCAATCGCGCCAGGTCGAAGTCGGCTCACCGTCGGCGCGACGCCATTCGGCTACTTCGTCGGCGCCCTGTTCGAGCAACGCCTCGCGGACTTTCCGGCCACCGCCGCAGAACGACCGATAACGCGAATCGCCTAACGCCAGCAGGCTAAAGTGCGTTCCGCGCAGATCGGATGCGCCGAGTCGCGTCAAAAATGTCCGGGCTGAATCCGGGACATCGCCTTCGCCGGTGGTGGAGACGATAAAGAGATTATGCCGGAAACCCATCAGTTCACGCGGGTCCAGCGCCGCCAGGGAGGCACAGATCACCGCCTCGCCCGCGCCACGCAAGGCTTTGGCGGTGGCTTCGGCCAGCCGGGTGGCGGTGCCGGTCTGGCTGGCAAAGGCGACCAGGGTTGAGGCGTTGCGATCGCCGTCGCGTCGCCGCGCTTGCCGCTGGCGGCGCAACCAGGAATACAATCCTGTCACCATCAGCCCCATGAGCGCGGCGGCGGCCAGGAAACTGAGTATGCCCGACCCGATACCAGCCCAGGTGCCTTCGTGCAGTTGCCTGACCCATCCCGGTCCATCGGTCAGTGGAACGACCTTGCCGGTACCGGACACCAGATAACGCATCGGACCTTCGGCGGTGGTCGCGGTGAGCAGGACGCTGCCCTGGCGGAATCGCCGCGCCGCGACGAAACGGGTCAGGTCGACTTGGTCGGCGGTGGCTTCGAGGGCACGAGCCAACGGCAAGGGTTGCGCTGCCGGTTCGATCATGGGCAAGGTCGGTGTGCCAATGTGCAGAATCATCAGCAAGCCGGTGACCGGTGCCAACGCCACCAGCGGCAGCGCCAGCCAACCCAACCCACTGTGCCAGCCTATCCAGGTATTGCGCAGTCTGGGTAGTCCCAAGAAAAGCCCGATGGCGAGAATCGCGACCATGACGTACGTGGCGATCTCGACCACGAGTCCCACCCCGACCAACAGGTTCTTGTGCAGGTCGAGGGCGAAGGCGAATAGATCGAAATCACTGGATGTGGCGGGCGTGCGCGTCGCCAAATCGAAAGTGCCCACCACGGCCGGATCGTTGGATTTCAAGCGAATGGAACGACCATCCGCCGAGAGGCTGACCGAGGTTGCCTGGTGCGTCGGATCGATTACTTCGAGCGCCGCGACCACCGTATCGACGTTCGCCGACGCGGACGGTCCAGTGGCGCCGCCGCTTTCGACAATTGGCTTGAAGGCGAGAGTCGCGCCGGAGAGCAAAATCAGCAGGAAGACGGGGGCCAGCGCCAGGGCCAGCCAGCGATGGGCGATCACGAGCAAGCGCTTGAATGTATCGGGAGACATGGCGTTCACATTTTTGGACGGAGCATCACGAAAAATGGATTTCGGGATGCGGTTATCGGATGTCGCTACTGTAGCCGGGGTGTCCGTAAATGCGGGTTAGCGTTATGTAAAGAAAGGTAAAGATGGGCAAAAACAGGTAAATACGGTTGGCTGTCGAGCACGGATCGCTATGATGGTCCTCATGAACGACGAGCGAAGTGGTTGGCGACGATGACCCGGGTTCTATTGGTCGATGACGACATCGAGTTGGGCGAGATGTTGACGGAATACCTCGAACGCGAGGGTTTCGGCGCGACTGCCGTGTCCGACGGTGAAACCGGAGTCGCCGAAGCGCTGTCGGGCGAATACGGAATTGTGGTGCTGGACGTGATGATGCCACGCATGAACGGCATCGAAGCCTTGCGGCGCATTCGGGCGCGCGACAGCCGCATTCCGGTGCTGATGCTGACTGCTCGGGGTGACGACGTGGATCGCATCATCGGTTTGGAACTCGGCGCGGACGACTACGTGCCCAAGCCGTGCACGCCGCGCGAACTGGTCGCGCGTATCCGGGCTATCCTGCGACGTGCCCGACTGGAGGAATCATCCAGTTCGTCATCGGGCTCGCTCACGGCCGGTCCGCTCACGATATGGCCGGAAAAGCGTGGTGTCGAATGGGATGGCCTGCCGCTCGACCTCACCAGCACCGAATTCAATCTACTCGAAGTCCTGGTCCGCAACGCGGGTCGGGTGGTGAGCAAGAAAGAATTATCGGAGCAGGCTTTGGGCCGTCCGCTGGCGCGCTACGATCGCAGCATCGACGTGCATCTGAGTAGCATTCGCCACAAGCTCGGTGGTGGGGAAGGGCGCTCGCCGATTCAAACCGTGCGTGGCATCGGCTATCAGTTCCTCAAGGAATAAGCATCTTGGGCCGGCTGTTTTGGAAATTCTTTTTCGCGTTTTGGCTGGCGCTGCTGATCGCGAGCGGTGGCGTCGGCACGACCGTCTGGCTGCACAGGCAAACACTGGACGATCATGATCGCGCGCTGGCGGGAGGACCGCGTACCGCGTTTTTGGTGAATACGACAGCGATGGTGTTCCGGCATGGCGGGATCGAGGCGCTGCGCGATCTGCTGGAAGAATGGAGAATGCAGCAGGGCAAGGCGCGGGTTTATGTCGTCGATGAGGCGGGCCGGGAACTGCTGGGCCGAACGGTTTCGGCCGAGGCGGTGGCGCAGGCCCGTCGCTTGGCGGACGGAGATCAAACCCCGCGCATTGCCTGGTTGGAGGCGACGCCCCTGCACACCTATCTATTTTTCATTCCCGCCGCGAGCAAAATCTCATCCCATGATCCGCCACCACCGCCGTGGATCCCGATCAGTATCGGGATTCTGGCCAGTCTCGGCTTCAGCGCCCTGTTGGCCTGGTATCTCTCCAAACCGATCCGTCATCTGCGGGGGGCGTTCGACGCGGTGGCGGCGGGCAACCTCGATACGCGGATCGGATCGCGCATGGGACGGCGCGACGAGATTGCCGATCTCGGTCGGGATTTCGACCGCATGGCCCAGCAACTGCAAATTCTGCTTGGTTCCCAACGGCGCTTGCTGCACGACGTTTCGCACGAACTACGCTCGCCGCTGGCGCGCTTGCAAGCCGCCATCGGCTTGGCACGCCAGCAACCGGAGAAACTGGACGCTTCGCTGGATCGCATCGAACGCGAATCCGGTCGCCTGGACGAACTGGTAGGGGAACTGCTGACCCTGTCGCGACTGGAAGCCGGCATCAGCGGCGCGGCGGACGAAGAGGTCGATTTGGTGGATCTGGTGGCGGGCATCGCCGATGACGCGCGCTTCGAGGCGGAGGCGACTGGGCGTCGGGTGTCGTTTTCCGGCGCGGGCGAGGTCATCGTCAAGATCCGCGCGGAGTTGTTGCACCGCGCTTTCGAGAACGTGATCCGCAACGCCGTGAAATTCACGCGCGAAGGCACGGCGGTCGAAGTGCGGATCGAACGGCGGGCCGCGCCCGATAGCCTGGTTGTCATGGTTTCGGATCGAGGTCCCGGCATTCCCGAAAGCGACCTGCAAGCCGTTTTCGAGCCGTTTTTTTCGCGGTGGGGGCAGCGTCAAGACCACCGGTTTCGGTTTGGGCTTGGCGATTGCTCGTCGGGCCATCGAAGCCCATGGCGGGCACATTCGCGCGCTGAATCGCCCGGACGGCGGGTTGCGGGTCGAGATCGTGCTACCGGTGGACGACTTACAGCACCTTTGAGGCGAATCCCCTAAAGCTCCCCCGGTTCCACCGGGGGATACTTACTTGCACCGCGCCAGATCCGCAATGGGTGTGTTGAGGACCGCGAAGGGTTCGGTAAAAGGTTGATCCATGCCGGCTAGGAGGGTCAGGGTGACGGCTGCGGTGATCGAGAAGACGGCCAGTGTTATCGTTTGGGCGCGCGGTTTGTCGAGTTGCACCAGACCGATGGCAATCTGGGTCATGAAGCCGAGAAAGATGACCAGTACCCACTTGCCGATATGACTGTGGCCGCTGCTGAGCTGGATACGGTTGACCCGGTACTTTCGGACCTGGTTGAAAGCGTTCAGCATTTCCCGGCGCAGCGTTGCATCCACCCGAGCGGTGAATTCCGGGGTGGTGAGCGCTAGCATCAGGTTGTTCAAAGCCGTTTCGGCGGTGGGCGAGGCTTCGCCGTCCAGCAGCATCGTCGGCCATTCCTGTTGCACGACCGCTTTCGCGTAGGTACAGATCCGTTCGGCCAAGGGTTGAGGGGTCGGCTCCAGGATCTCCGCGAAGTTCGATAGTAATTTCAGATTGCTGGCTTCCTGGAGGACGGATTGTTGTGCCTGCTCGGCCCGTTGCCAGATATCGGCGCCCATGAATCCGACCGACAGACTGAACAGCACTGCGACCGAGGAAAAATAGGGGGCCACGACACCCAGATTGTCGCGCCAGAAAGGAGCGAGCCGGCTGCGTTGAAAGAACCACCATAGAGCGGCGGCGGTGGTCAGCCAGACTAGCAGGGTGGCGGGCACCCCCAGCCAAAATGGAAAATCGAGCCAGCTTTCGATCATGGTCAATACCTCATTCGTTATCCGGTTCGTACCCTAAGTTCGGCGCCAGCCACTTTTCCGCTTCCGTCAGCGTCCAGCCCTTGCGCCTGGCGTAATCGGCGATCTGATCGCGGCCCAGCCGGCCCACGCCGAAGTAACGCGCTTCGGGGTGGCTGAAATACCAGCCGCTCACCGCCGCCGTCGGGGTCATGGCGAAGCTCTCGGTCAGATGGATGTCGGCGTTCTGGGCCACATTCAGTAATTGCCAGAGCAAACCCTTCTCGGTGTGGTCGGGGCAGGCCGGATAGCCGGGAGCGGGGCGGATGCCCTGGTAGCGTTCGGCGATCAGGTCCTCGTTGCTCAGCGTCTCCGTTGCTGCGTAACACCAAAATTCCCGCCGTACTCGCTCGTGCAGCCGTTCGGCCAGCGCTTCGGCCAGCCGGTCGGCCAGCGCTTTCAGCAGGATGGCGCTGTAATCGTCGTGCGCGCGCTCGAATTCCGCCACCCGTTCGTCGATGCCGATGCCGGCGGTGACGGCAAACGCGCCCACATAATCAGCCACGCCGGTTTCGCGCGGCGCGATCCAGTCAGCCAAGCAATAATGCGGCTTGCCGTCCGGCTTTGGCCCCTGCTGGCGCAGGTGGTGCAAGGTCATGAATGCCGATTCGCGACCTTCGTCGGAATACAGCGCGATGTCGTCCTCGCCGGTCCGATTGGCCGGGAAGAAACCGATCACTGCCCGCGCCGTCAGCCAGCGTTCCGTGAGAATCTTGTCCAGCATGGCCTGGGCGTCGGCGAACAGGTGGCGGGCGTGTTCGCCCTGTTCGGGATCGTCGAGAATAGCCGGGTAGCGCCCGCGCAGTTCCCAGGCATGGAAGAACGGCGTCCAATCGATCCGCTCCACCAGTTCCGGCAGCGGGTAGTCGTCGAAAGCGCGAATGCCGAGAAAACCCGGTTTGGGCGGGGTGTAAGTGGACCAGTCGAGCGCTGGACGATTGGCGCGGACTTGGGCCAACGGCAGCAAGGCTTCCCGTCCACGCCGATTGGCGTGTTGCTCGCGTTTCAGGACATAATCAGCCTTGGTCTTGGCCACGTAATCGGCCTTGGAATCGGCGCCGACCAGGTTTTGCGCCACGCCCACCGCCCGCGAGGCATCCTTGACGTACACCACCGGGCCGGGATATTGCGGATCGATCTTCACCGCCGTGTGCATGACCGAGGTGGTTGCGCCGCCGATCAGCAGCGGGATGTCGAAGCCTTGCCGTTTCATCTCCTTGGCGACGTTGACCATCTCGTCCAGCGACGGCGTGATCAAGCCGGACAGGCCGATCATGTCCGCGCCATGCTCGCGGGCGGCGTCGAAAATCTTCTGGGCCGGGACCATGACGCCCAGATCGACCACTTCGAAGTTGTTGCATTGCAGGACCACGCCGACGATGTTCTTGCCGATGTCGTGTACGTCGCCCTTGACCGTGGCCAGCACGATGCGGCCATTGCTGCGGCGCTCGCCCTCGGCCTGTTCCGCCTCGATGTAGGGAATCAGGTAGGCCACGGCTTTTTTTCATCACCCGCGCCGATTTCACCACCTGCGGCAAGAACATCTTGCCGGCCCCGAACAGGTCGCCGACCACGTTCATGCCGTCCATCAAGGGACCCTCGATGACGTGCAGCGGTCGTTCGGCCTGCTGACGAGCTTCCTCGGTGTCGATGTCGACGAATTCGTCGATGCCCTTGACCAGTGCGTGTTCCAGTCGCTTGGCGACCGGCCAGGAACGCCAATCCTGTTCCTCGCGCTTGGGGCCGGTCGCGCCGCCTTCATCCTTGTACCGGTCGGCGATGTCCAGCAGACGCTCGGTGGCGTCCGGGCGGCGGTTAAGAATGACATTTTCCACGCATTCCCGCAGTTCGGCCGGAATCTCCTCGTAGATCGCCAGTTGTCCGGCGTTGACGATGCCCATGTCCATGCCGGCTTGGATGGCGTGGTAAAGGAACACCGAATGGATGGCTTCGCGCACCGGGTTGTTGCCGCGAAACGAGAACGACACGTTGGACACGCCGCCGGAGATCAGCGCATGGGGTAGTTCCGCCTTGATCCGCCGGGTGGCTTCGATGAAGTCCACCGCATAATTGTTGTGCTCGGCGATGCCGGTGGCGACGGCGAAGATGTTGGGATCGAAGATGATGTCTTGCGGCGGGAAGCCGATCTGTTCGGTCAGAATCCGGTAGGCGCGCTGACAGATGGCGAACTTGCGATCCTCGGTATCAGCCTGGCCCTGTTCGTCGAAAGCCATGACGATGGCGGCGGCGCCATAACGGCGGATCAGTCGGGCCTGACGAATGAATTCCGCTTCCCCTTCCTTCATGCTGATCGAGTTCACCACCGGCTTGCCCTGGATGCGCTTGAGACCGGCTTCCAGGATCTCCCACTTGGAGGAGTCAATCATCACCGGCACTCGGCTGATATCCGGCTCGGCGGCGATCAGATTGAGGAAGGTGATCATCGCTTCCTTGGAGTCGAGCATCCCCTCGTCCATGTTGATGTCGATGATCTGCGCGCCGTTTTCCACCTGCTGGCGAGCGACATCCAACGCGGCGTTATAGTCGCCGGCTTTGATCAATCGCTTGAACACCGCCGAGCCGGTGACATTGGTGCGCTCGCCGACATTGATGAACAGCGAGTCCGGGCCGATGTTCAACGGTTCCAATCCAGCCAGGCGGCAGCGCGGCTCGATGGCGGGAATCGGGCGCGGCGGCAGATCCTGGACCGCTTCGACGATGGCGCGAACATGCGCGGGCGTGGTGCCGCAGCAGCCGCCGACGATGTTGAGAAAGCCGCTCTCGGCGAATTCGCGAATGGTGGCGGCCATGGTCTCAGGGGTTTCATCGTACTCGCCGAACGCATTGGGCAAACCGGCATTGGGATGCGCGGAAACGTAGGTGTCGGCGATGCGCGCCAGTTCGGCCACATAGGGCCGCAGTTGGGTGGCGCCCAGCGCGCAATTCAGGCCGAAGGATAGCGGACGGATGTGCGACAGCGAGTTCCAGAACGCCTCGGTGGTTTGCCCGGACAGCGTGCGGCCGGAAGCGTCGGTGATGGTGCCGGAAATCATCACCGGTCGCCGAATACCGGAATCGTCGAAGAATTGCTGGATGGCGAACAGCGCAGCCTTGGCGTTGAGCGTGTCGAAAATGGTTTCGACCAGCAGGATATCCGCGCCACCCTCGACCAGGGCTTGAGTCGCTTCGGTGTAGGCGGTGACCAATTCGTCGAAGCCGATGTTGCGAAAGCCCGGATTATTCACATCCGGCGACAGGCTGGCGGTGCGGTTGGTGGGGCCGAGCACCCCGGCGACGAAGCGCGGCCGGTCGGGCGTGCTGTATTGGTCGGCGGCCTCGCGCGCCAGCCGGGCCGCTTCCCGGTTCAGCTCCGGCACCAGGCTCTCCATGCCGTAGTCGTGCATGGATATCGAGGTGGAGTTGAAGGTATTGGTCTCGATGATGTCGGCACCGGCGTCGAGATAGGCGGCGTGAATCTCGCGGATGATGGCCGGCTGGGTCAGCGCCAACAGATCGTTATTGCCCTTGAGATCGCTGGGCCAGTCGTGAAAACGCTCGCCCCGATAATCGGACTCCTGCAGGCGATAGCTCTGGATCATGGTGCCCATGGCGCCGTCCAGAATCAGGATGCGGCGGGCGAGCAGGGCGGAGAGTTCGGCGGTACGGTCAACGGTCATCGGTCAGGTACTCGGCAACTTCGATGGAATACTTGTAAGGTATCAGAAGGGGGAAGAGTGGGCAGCCGGCTTGTGCGCCTTGCGGGCCGATACCATGGCGGCTGGCCGGGCATTCAAGTCAACTGGAATGCATCCCGAATCCATTCTACCTGCGGTTCGCCATCGGCCTGGAGGATCGCCACCACATCGAAGCGGCAGGGTAGGTCGAGGCGTTGGCGTTGCAAGTAGAGCGCGGCGGCGCGGAGCAGGCGTTGCTGTTTGCTTCGGGTGACCGATTCGGCCGGCGTGCCGTAGCGGGTATGGCGACGGCTGCGCACTTCCACGAACACTAGGTGCTCGCCATCGCGCATGATCAAGTCCAGTTCGCCGCCCCGATAGCGGACGTTGCGCGCCACCAGCGCCAGACCGCGCGCTTCCAGATAGCGGCAAGCCAGATCCTCGGCCGCGCTACCTTGGGCGATGCGGCTGATCACGATGGGTTCACCCGATATATTCCAGGCGATCCGGGTAGATTCGGATCAATTGATGATTGGCGATGAGTTTGCGGATTTCCGGCCAGATGCGATGGAGGGCGCTATGGGAATCTCATGGAGCCAGAGTATCGTCCATCGTAAAAATCCTTTTACGCTTTCGGCAACTTGACAGTATCGATGCGGTCATGTTTAGCCTCCCACGATTCGACAGAATGCTAGCTCATTTCTTATCTCATGACCACAGTATCCCATTAAGAAAATAATGATCGACAGGCAAAGCCTATCGCTGGCCGAGCAGTTCTTTTTTCTCACGGTCTAATTGCGCCTGATTCCGATCCACTTTTCCGATACAGTCCACTCATCGGAAATAACCCAACGAAACCTCAAATCCCCTGCCTCTAGTCCGTGGAAAACGGGCTCTGCGACATATTGTCGCATTCCAAATATTCCTCCCGCTCGCTAGTATTGATCAATTTTTTCATATGGATATAACCAATAAACAATACGGATATTGTTGGCGAAATCACTGCGGCGATTAGAGGAAGTCTTTATAATGAATAAGAAATTTATGATGGGCCTATTTGCCATTTATACTCTGGCGACTTCAGCGGGAACAGCCTGGGGATGGGATGGGGACCAACAACTTGGCCAGCAACTGGATGAGATCGTGGTCACCGCGCAACGGCCCGTGTCTCAACCACTGAATGCGGTGACGCTCAGCGCGGATGCGCTCGATCTCCGGCGTCATGCCACCAGCGATACGGCCGATCTGTTGCGCAATGTGCCCGGAGTGGGACTTCAAGGTGCCGGCGGCATTTCCAGCCTACCCGTGATTCACGGTCTGGCCGATGACCGGGTCCGTACCCAAGTGGACGGCATGAGCTTGATGGCGGCCTGTCCCAATCACATGAACCCGGCACTTTCCTATATCGATCCAAGTCAAGTAGGCCGCATCAATGTGTATGCCGGTATTACCCCCGTCAGTGTCGGAGGCGACAGTCTCGGTGGGACGATACAAATCGAATCCGCGACTCCTGTGTTTGCCGCTCCGGGACAAGGCAATTTGATCAGTGGACAGGTGGGTGCTTTCTACCGCGGCAATGGCAATGTCTTGGGTGCTTATCTCGGGACAAGCTGGGCCAATGAAAAGCTGAACCTTACGTATACCGGATCCACCGTGAGTGCCGACAATTACAAGGCGGGCGGTGATTTCAAACCGTCCGGTCCGGCCGCTGCGGATCGCGGTTGGATTGCGGGCGATGAGGTCGGCTCCTCTGCTTTCGAGGCGATCAATCAATCGCTGGGTATCGCCTATAAGGAGGATAAGCATTTATTCACGGCCAAGGTGGATATTCAAAATATCCCTTACGAGGGCTTTCCGAGCCAGCGCATGGATATGACCGAAAACAACAATGCCCTGGTCAATCTGGGTTATACCGGGCAATATGAATGGGGCCTGTTGGAAGCGCGCGGCTACTATCAAAAAGACCCGTCATGAAATGCAGTTCGGCGACGGCAAGCAATACTACTATGGCGATCCAGCCACGATTCCCGGCATGCCCATGGATACCAAGGCCAATCTGACCGGAGTCGTGGTCTCGGCGGATATTGATCTTTCCGAAGGCGATATTCTCCGAGTGGGTGGCGAACTCCAATACTATCGCCTGGACGATTGGTGGCCACCTTCCGGTGGCAACATGGCTCCCAATACCTTCGAGAATATCAACAACGGTCAACGGGATCGTTATGCGCTGTTCGGCGAATGGGAAGCGAATCTCGATCCGCAATGGGTCAGCTTGTTCGGTGTGCGTCACGAGACCGTCAAAATGAATACCGGCGATGTCCATGGCTATGCCGAAACCAATGGCATGGGCATGATGGTCAATAACCAGCTTATCGACAGCAGTAATTTCAACAGTCAAGACCGTAACAAGACCGATCGAAATTGGGACTTGACCGCATTGCTGCGCTATACCCCGGATTCGACGCAAACCTATGAGTTTGGGCTGGCGCGGAAAACCCGTTCTCCTAATCTGTACGAGCGCTATACCTGGTCGACCTGGGCCATGGCGGCAATCATGAACAACTTCGTCGGTGATGGAAACGGGTATATCGGCAACCTCGACCTGGAGCCGGAAGTCGCCCACACCGTGAGCTTTACCCTTGATTGGCATAGCCAAGACCGGCGCTGGGAGTTCAAGGCAACGCCCTATTACACGCGGGTAACCGACTACATCGATGCCATGCGCTGTACGGATGGCGCCTCCTGCACGGAAGCCAATGCAACCACCACGGACCAATTCGTGGTCCTCCAATACGTCAATCAACCGGCGCGGCTCTACGGCATCGATCTTTACGGACACATGCCGCTCGCCAAGACCGACTGGGGACGCTTTGGTCTCAATGGGGTGCTCAACTATACCAACGGTAAAAACCTCGACACCGATGACGGCCTCTACAACGTCATGCCGCTCAACGCCACCTTGATCTTGACGCATCAGCACGGTGGTTGGGACAACGCGCTTGAACTCGTGCTCGCGCACAGGAAAGACGATGTTTCCGATGTCCGCAACGAAATCAAGACGCCCGGTTATGGCCTGCTCAACTTGCGTGGCAGTTATTCCTGGAAGCAGGCGCGTGTCGACTTCGGCATCGAAAATCTGTTCGACAAACTTTATTACTTGCCGACCGGCGGTGCTTATACAGGGCAGGGCAGAACCATGGCGATCAACGGAATTCCATGGGGCATTGCCGTGCCTGGCAAGGGACGTTCGGTCTATACGGCCGTCAGCTTCAAGTTCTGAGTCCGAAGGTCGTACAGGCGGGGAGGCTTCGGATTCCCTTGTGAACCGCCGCATAGCGATCGTGGTTAGCGGTGTCGCGGGAACGCGGGTCGGGCAAACTCGCGGGATGGGTGTCTTCCACTAAACTGCAGGATGCAAGGGCATTTCCAATGATTTAAGCGCAATGCCGCCGCAATCGGTGGCATGATGGATGCCATTGGCATCACGGCAATGAAGTTGCGGATAAAACGCGAAGGACAGGTTATGTGGGAGTTTAAAGCGTGCCCGGCGTTTGCGGAGCCGGATGGAGAGGCCGCATGACCGTCGAATCCGGCGCGTTGTATGTGATCGCCACCCCCATCGGCAATCTGGAGGATATCAGCGCGCGTGCCCTGCGCATCTTGCGGGAAGTGCGGGGCATCGCCGCCGAGGATACCCGGCATACCGGTCAGTTGCTTGCGCATTTCGGCATCGATACGCCGATGTTTTCCTTGCATGAGCACAACGAGCGGGCACGCCTGGAAGCAGTGATTGCACGCCTGCAAGAAGGGCAGGCGTTGGCGTTGGTGTCGGATGCCGGTACACCGCTGATCAGCGATCCGGGCTTTCCGTTGGTGCGCGAACTGCGCCGGCAGGGGCTGAAGGTTATCCCGGTGCCGGGGCCGAGCAGCATTGTGGCGGCCCTGTCGGTGGCCGGGTTGCCGACCGACCGTTTTACCTTCGAAGGTTTTCTTCCCCCCCAAATCCGTTGCGCGCCGCGAGCGTCTGCAATCTTTGGCGCGAGAGGAACGCACGCTGATCTTTCTGGAAGCCAGCCATCGCATCGCCGAAACCTTGGCCGATTTGGCGGCGGTGTTCGGCGGGGAACGTCCGGCGACGGTCGCCCGCGAGTTGACCAAGCGTTTCGAGGAGATTCACAACGCCAGTCTGAGCGAACTGGAAGATTGGTTGGACGCCGATCCGCATCGCCGCAAGGGCGAGTTCGTGGTGATCGTGCAGGGCGCACCGGCGGCGAGCGAGGCGGATACGGCGGAGACGCGCCGCTTGTTGGTGGCGCTGCTGGCGGAACTGCCCGCCAGCCGAGCGGCGGCGGTGGCGGCTAAGTTGACCGGTCTGCGGAAAAAGGCGCTGTACGATCTGGCATTGGCGTTGGGGAGCGATTCCCATCTTTCCTCCGCCATGGAGAGAGAGTGAGGCGGGGTGGTCGGAGTCGGATGGTGGAGTATTCCCATTCACAAGCCGATCTTGCCAAGCAGCGTTCGGCAGGGGACACTAAGAGCCGGGAACCGGCTGGACGGTCGCTGTATCGCATGACGATATGGAGGAAAGTCCGGGCTCCACAGGACAGGGTGCCAGGTAACGCCTGGGCGGCGTAAGCCGACGGAAAGTGCCACAGAAAATACACCGCCTACGTTCGCGAGAACCGGTAAGGGTGAAAAGGTGCGGTAAGAGCGCACCGCGCGGCTGGCAACAGGCGCGGCAGGGTAAACCCCACCCGGAGCAAGACCAAATAGAGGGGCATTTACGCGTGGTCCGCGCGGCTCCTGGGTAGGTCGCTACAGGCGTCTGGTGACAGGCGTCGCAGATGAATGATCGTCCTTGACAGAACCCGGCTTACAGGCCGGTTCCCACTCCATTCCTGTCGCGGCTCCTTCCGAGAGCCGGCTAGCCGATCCCGCGTCGCGCGGCGATCGTTTTTCCGAGCCCATCATGACCACGTTCATACCCTTGGAGATTCGTCACGGCCTGCTGCTGGATCTGGATTCGGTTCAGATTTGGGGGTGGGATGAAGAGTGCTTGACGCTGCCGGACGGCGCGACCAGTTATGGCATGGTCACTCGTGGTCGCTCCGTGCTGCGCGATGTCTGGGGTGGCTGTGAATTAGGCCAGGGGATGTTTTTCGCGTTGCCCGACCCCGGTTCGATGCGTGGTGGCGCTGGCTTGGTGATCGCCCTGTCCGGTTATCGCGGTTTGCGGCAGATCGGCGGTCCCTTGGAGACTGTCGGGCGTTTGCGCTATATCGACGGGTGCAGCGATACTTTATTAATTTGCCCGCCTCGCGTAGGCGAGCCGTGTTTGAATCATTTGCACATTCCGCCGCATACCGACCAGACGCCTCATACCCATCCTTCGGCGCGGATCGGGGTCATTCTGCATGGGACGGGCGAGTGTCGCACCTCGGATGGCGTGTTTCCGCTGCGGCCGGGCATGGGCTGGTATATCCCAAGCGGTTGCCTGCATTCCTTTTTCACCGAGGAAGTGGCGTTGGATGTGGTTGCTTGGCATCCCGACAGCGATTTCGGGCCGCGCGACGATAATCATCCGATGATCAACCGCACGGTGATACCGGTAGGCTGAGTGGCTGAGGTGTTCCTCATTCCTCAATCTCATGTCTTCAATGCATTGGTGGCATTAAACCTATGCGGCAGCAAGCGATCTTGCCGCTAGTATTTCGCTGTCACCCACAGGGCGTACGTCAGTCGCAGTTAGCGTGACCAAGGCTTGGGTTCGGCCCGAACCGGTCACGAATTCCACTTCTACTCCATCTGGTTCGTACACTTCAACGACAGCGCCTATATCTCCCTGACGGAGACCGTGCTCAGGCAAATCTCGGGCAAGAACTACAGTATCTAAAAGTGAGATCGTCATGTTCCACCTCCTGGATAGGCAGTCACAAATCGGGGGATACGTTCGCCATGGAGCACGATCCAAACTGTCACGATTTGTGCGGTTCTGCCGGAAGGACCGGTGATCGTGCCGTACACTTCATATTTCTGACCATATGATGTCCTCTCAGTCTTGGCGGCATCGCCTCCGAGCAAGGTGCGAATGTCTTGCTCCAAGAGTGGCCATTCATCACTATAGTAACCGAGAGCATTGAAGAATCTGGCCTTGAACCGTCCGATTGGATGAAAGGGCGATAGCAGGTAATCCTTCAGTTTCTCGGTAGGTATAGATGCATAATCTGAATCCGGTAGTCTCATAATTCATTGGTACCATGATTCTTAACCATGCCATACAGGCGCACCGTCGATAATCTCGGCTACTCGCCACCCACGCGCGCTCAAGGTGGCAATGTGTTGAGAAAAGGATTTGGCACCACTGCATATCGAATACGGTACGGCGAGGCAGATCATATGGCTTGGTCGCGTCATCGCAACATAGGTTTGTAAAAGACGTTTGCGATCTTGAACTTTGGCGCCGCCCTCATTGACCTTGTCGCCAAGAAGCCATGGTAACATCCGCCGAAACGAGTGATCGTGCCAGTAGGTGTTGAGCACCAGCGTTGCCAAATGGGTTTGCCCTTTGACGGAATGGATTGATCCAAGTCGGATGTTTACGCGCCTGTTACCGTGCGAGACGTGATACACATTGGGACTGGCATCATGCGCCGATGTCGAAGCGCCGACGGCTAGTGATGGATCAGTATCCGGCCATTCGAGAAAATTAATCACATTGGGATTGGTAGGGCCGTCACAAAGTGCGCAAGCAATTGCCAGGATGTCAGTCCGTACTGTACCCCAGTTTTTCTCGGTTAATGGGATCCAGTCGATAAGAACCTTTTTGATCATCTGACGATAAGTTGTTAGCACTGCGGTGTTAGCCTCCAGTGCATCGATGATCGCGCGATGCGTCCGCGCCTTGCGCTTGAGTTGCCCGGCGTTTCCAATATGTCCCGCGAGACGAACAAGCCCTGATGCAATTCTTTCGACACCTGGCGCGAGGTCATGACCATCGCGCACAATGGCCTGTGCTGCCCGAACGTATTGCACAAAGGATTTAGGATGAGGATCTTTCCGACAGATATCAGCGGTGTAGCCGCTCCAGTAGTGCGGCACTGATTTTGGAAATTGATCGTGTCCTGGTGCGATATCCGATGCGTCCTGATGAACCGCCCCCACGGCAGTAACCATCCCCTTCGCCAAGGTACCGTCATCAAAGGTCGTCAGGACATGCTTGCCGTAGGCATCGAGTACCCCTACGGTGCTGTTGCTGGGAAAGATGAATATTGCGTGGTCACAGGTGGTTGGCGCACCGGTGATGGCTTTTGGGCCGATGCCGCAGAGCCCATGGTTGCCCACAGGCGCGACAGCAAACGGCGAAGCCAACGCCGCGATTTCAGGTCCGAAGCGATGGCTGCTTGGAATGTCGACGCAACGGGTGGGATCGGAATCTGGAAAGGGATCGCTCTTGTTCGGCTCAGCGTCAGAATCGTCGAAAATCGCCTGGTTCGGATCACCGACCCGTTGCACAATGACATCAGGCAACGTACGCGGAAAGACCGCCTGCAGAATGGCGCCCTGAGCCTCGAATGTATCCTGCATCTCATCGATGATGACCAGTGGGAACCTATGCCTGAGCCATAAAGCCACGGCGGGGAAGTTCGCCAAGAGCGCATGCCCCCAAACAAACATCTCGTCGTAACAGAAGTATCCTGCGTGAGCAGCCGTTTCTATGGCCTGTTTCGCTAGTTTGAAGCTCTTTGCATTCGGCCCGGCAGGAAACGGTTTCCCACCGAGATCGAAGTGCAAGTTGTGTGCGCAAATTTGCAAGTGGTCGAAGCTGCTGTGTTTCTGCGTCAGGAAATTCTGCACTGTCCGATAGTCCGCGTTGGCCAGCACGCCGCGCCGATAAGCAGTTGTCACATCATTGTCGATCGTGGGCGAGGGGAATCCCTTTGAGTTAAGCCATGGCAGCGCAAGAAACCGATTGACGAAGCCATGGATCGTATCGATGAAGTGCGGATAGTCAAGCAGGCGCTGACCGACAACGGTACTACCGAGGCGTCGCTGAATTTCCTCTCGCGCGACATTGGTGTGAGAGAGGACGCAGATGCCTTTCGTCCGATGGGGCCACTTCCGCGCTAGGATGGCAAGCTTCGCGACGATCAAGGTTGTTTTACCACTGCCTGGACAGGCGGATACGTCGAGCGTGTTGCGTGCGGCTAGAAATGTCCGGCGCGGCGGGTCGAGGATCTCCAACCCCATCAAGGCACGGACCCAATCGATGTCCGCGTCGGTAATCTCCGGGGCCTGCGACGATGCCTCAGGCATTGCTGCTGTTTCCCGAGTCGGGTGCCGGTGGTGCGGACGCGGAGCGTCGAACATGCGCGATCACGTCCACAATGTAGCGCGGCAGCTTGGCGGCAAACGCCGCCGTGTCAAATCCCGCAGCTTTCCCCACCTCAGCTAAGATATCGGCAAGATACTGTGCGCCAATGGCTTTTGACGCCCTACGCGAATGGAAGAGTTGATAGACCTGCGTACACAAGACTGCATGGTTTCCCTTGGCAGCCGTCTCCATCTCTTCGTAGGCCGTTCGTGCAGTCGCCTCGACTTCAGCACGTTGTTTCCTTTCCTCACTAAGCGCGTCATCTTTTAGGGCGAGGGAGGCGGCAATGTAGACCTCTTCCGCTAGGCCGCAGAAGGCCAGATCGTATTCCAGCGTCCAGTGGTCGGCGACAAAGGTCTTGACCGATTGCCCATCGTTGGATTGCAGGCGTGTCCGCCAGTTATTCAATTCTTGCTTCTGCGTGTTGTCGTCACCGCCAAAATCACACACTGCTTTCCATCGGCGCTTTGGGCTGTGCCATGTTGGATCATCCTTACCAGTAACAAGCCCGAGAATCTCCGGTGCACAGTCAGGCATAACATCAAAATCAGCGACACAAGCGACGGGAACTGACAGCCGTGGCGCCCCATCGTCACGGCGCTGGAAGATGCGGCTGAACCGCCTGAGTCCTGTGCTACCAACGTTGACGATGGAGATGCCGTATTCGGTGAGATCAGTACCCATGAGGTTCGCAAGGACGGGTAGGAGAATAGCCTCAGCGTCACCCTCGACCACGATGACACCATGAGCGAAGAATAGGTTGGCTTTGGTTACGTCAAGGAACCGTTCTAGGAAACGATAGTCGCTCGTTTCAAGTCGAGTCTGACCTCGAACGAGAGGAAAGGCGCGGCTCTCATCCAGAATCACGATGTTTTGCAAAGGAATCTTCGACGCCAAGTTAGGGCTGTGCGTCGAGAGGATGATTTGGACAGTGCGCTTGGTGTGCTTGGCAATGTTCGTGGCGGCCTTTGTTAAGAACTCCATGAGCCGGAGCTGACGCTGAGGATGAAGATGTGCTTCCGGTTCTTCGATCAGTAGCAGCGGTAGCCCTTCAGGTTCCCGGCCGAGAAGCAGAAGTTCGCAGGCCATGTAAAGCAAGTTGTTTGAGCCGAGCCCGTAACGCCCTCGCTGGCTTCCGCTAGTCGCATCGAGAAGGCCGAGTTCCAAACGCTCCAGGATTTGACGAAGCCGTGATTCACTTGTCCCACCCTCTGTAACATCGATTTTGCCTCGCAGGCTATCGCCGGTCAGTGAGAGCAAGGATAGGTACTGGGTGTTAATTGCATCCTCTGCACTGCTAATACCTTCGTGACGCTCAATACTGTAACGTAAATAGTCCGATAACCCCAAGAGGCTCAAACGATTCACTGCCTCCGCATTTACCGGCAGCGCAGCTTCATTGAAGTCATCACCCTGGCCAATTTCCGGGACATTAGCAAGAATCTGTGAAAGACGTGAGCTGCGACCTGGCGACATTTCACGTTCGGCATCACGGAGCGGCCGTAGATATGTGCTCGACAGCAACTGGCGGACGGATGCCTCCAAGGCGGGTCCCGCACCGTCTTTGCCGCTGCGTACAGATACATCGATCCATCGACGGCCTCCCGGCGATTCAGTCAACCTCTTGGCCGTCCAGTTGATCAAGAGGGAAACTTCATTACCTTCGTATGAAAGATACTCCGCGAAGGCGCCCTTCTCGTTGTCGTCTAGCCCACTCATCTTGCAGCGTATGAAGATGTCGGTAGCCTGTTTTCCCATCCGATCATGATGGAAATCCTCCGGCTGGATACGAATGAATTCTTGGTCACGGGTGAGTAGGGCGTATCGGATAGCATCGATGACAGCGGATTTTCCGCTATCATTCCGACCGACCAGTGCTGTCACTCCACTGTTGAAGGTGATATCAAGCGCAGCGTCGCCATCACCAAACTGGCGGAAATTCCTAATAATAATGCTTGATAGATACATGTGCTTTCCGTGTGATCGCCCCGAATAAGAGATTGCCTCCGATAGAGCATTGATCCTCTCAATCCCTCGCTTAATGTCAAAGTAGATGCCTGATCCCGTCAACCGTGAGCGACCGATGGAGTTACAGACTGGTGATTTGCTTGGCGCGCTCTCTTGCGACATAATCATGACAAATGCCGCTGTAACAATACAAGTCTATGTTTTATATAAAACTAATTATTGCTGAGGCGTTGAATGGATACGTTTCTCTACTCGGCCTTTCTGAAAAGTGACACTTCTCCATATCGTTCGCCGTCACTGTTTCCTGCCTCTCAATTACTCAAGAGGTGAGAGAATTTTCCACCATCTGCTCGTGCCACAGTAGGAAAGTAACGAGCATCCATAGCTTCAAGCCATGGCGCAGGCCGGGGACGCCTTCCATTTCGTAATTCAGTAGGCGTTCCACATAGTCCGGGTTGAACAAACCGCCACGCCGGATTTGTGAGCGGGATAGCAATTTCTTCCCATAACGGCGCATGTCGCCCTGAAACCAGAACCGCACCGGCACCATCATCCCCGATTTGGGCCGGGCGATGATCGCTTCCGGCACCCAATCTCGCACGGCTTGTTTGAGCACGCTTTTTTCCACCGCGCCCGCTAGTTTCACGCCCGGCGGACAGACCATGCTGGTTTCGACGATTCGCCGCGAGAACAGCGGTGGCAGCGCCAGCAGGCCATGCGCCGAACTCATCTTCTCCACCTTGACCAGAATCAGATTGGCGCCCTTGAGCCGGATATTGATACTCATCAGCTTGTTGACGAAATCCAGCGGCTCGGGTTCGCGGAAATACGGTTCCAGCAAGGCGATCAACGCCTCCTCGCCACCGGCTTCCCGCAGCAGCGCCGGGTCCAGCAAGGCGCTCAGATCCTGATAGCAGCGCTGGAATGCCCGCAGATAATTGCGCTCCAGCCAGCCAGCGGACGGTTCGCCCGGCAGGGGACCGTACAGCCGGGCCAACAGCATGGGAATGTTTTTCGGACCGCCGAAACAAGGATCACCGCCTTCGCCGTTCAAGACCACGTCCGCGACTTGGGAGGCCGCTTGCGCCAACAGATAATTGGGCACGGTCACCGGATCGCCGATGGGATCGTCCAGCCGCCAGATGATCTCCCGCAGCCGTTCGAGAAAACCGCCGGGACGGATTTCCAGCCAGTGGTGATCGGTGTGGTAACGATCCACCATCAACTGCACGAACTCATTTTCCCGCGCGTACTCCGCGCCGAAATGCGCCGAAAAGGTCGGGATGCGGACCTCCGGCAATTGTCGGGCGGCAACCGCCAGCACCGCGCTGGAATCGATACCCCCCGACAGGAACACCGCCGGTGATTTATCCGGGCTGACCGCGAGGCACTCGGCCACCGAGTGCTCCAGGGCGGCGCGCACCAAGGCGGAATAGTCTTGCGGGGGAGCGTCGGGTGCTGTTTCCAGCGTTTCGAAGCGGAAATGCCGCCGTACCCGCGCTTGGCCATGGCGGAAGCATAGGATGGAGCCGGGCTGTAATTCCTCGATGCCCTCGAACATGGTGCCCGCGCCGGGAACGAAACTGAAGCTCAGATATTCCGGCAACGCGCCGGCCCGCATCCGGCGGGGCAGGGTGGGATCGGCGAACAGCGCCTTGATCTCGCTGGCGAACAGCAAGCGGCCCTGGTGGACGGTCCAGTACAACGCTTTGACGCCCGCATGATCGCGCAACAGGTAAAAGGCATCACCCAAGCTCGTGGCCAATACGAAACAGCCGGTCAATTGTTCGAGATAGGGCTCGGGGGCATGACGCAGACCCGGTTCCGCCAGCAGGCGGTTCGCGCCATTGGTCGCGGTATCGCCCGGCGTCGCCAACACATCCAGATTGAACAGCACCCCGCCATAACCGAGCAGGTCATGGTCACGCCGGGCGAGTTGCGATTGCTGGCTCCAGGCAGCAATGCCGTGACCGATTTCCACCCGATCCCCGGTCACGGTCGCGCCATCCACGCGCTCCCAGCCCAGCGGACAACGGTAGACCAGCAACGCCGCCATACGCGCCAGCAGACCGTCCGCCGGTGGTCCGCAATAACCGAACAGGCAGGCCATGGGCTAACGGCTTTTCGGGGTTTTAGCCATAGTCACTTTCCACCTCGGCGCCCGCCGCGTTCAGAGCCTCCGGCGCGAGCAGCAGCGCGCCGCCGACCATCGCCGCGCTCAGCAGACCGATTAGTGGTTTCGGACCGATGTAATCAAGAGGAACCCGGTAACCGGTGCGCAGCATTTCCGTCGGATTGCCGCCGAAAGCGCCGTTGGATCGGGAGGGCATCGGCGGTAGCCAGGGCAGGGTGGCTCCATGTTGCAATGCCGCCCTGGAGATGCCTAGATCGCTCAGGTGCTCACGCGCGAACCGCCATTTCGATTCGTCGGCCAGTTGCGTGGCCAGCGCGAACCCTTGCGTGGAGGCATCGTGAACCAGTTGCACCGGGGTGTCGGGATGGTTGCGCAGAAACTCCCGACAGGCGGCGAACACCGGTTCCGGGTAGCCGGTGCGGCTGACCACCACCGCCTTGGCGGTCAAGTGGAAACGGTTGCGGATCAGCATGTCCACCAGATCGTCCCGTTCCACCACCAGAATCCGTTCGGGTGCATAGTGCGGGTCTTGCAGGTCGAGTGGCGCGGCTTGGCGCCGGAATGCGGTGCCGTCCGCCAGGGCCTGGATCGGATGGGCCTGATGGTATTGGTCGACGATCTTGCGGGCCTTCTCGAAGGGCAGTTTGCCTTTCTCCCGCTGGCCCAGCCAGATCGCCAAGGGCAGCAGCACCGCCAGAATCAGCGCTCCACCCCACCAGCTCCAATTGCTGAACGCAAACAGCCCGGCGATGGCGCTCACGATAAGCGCGATGACGCCGCAGCCAACCGGCCCCAGCGTTTTTTTTGCGCCAAAGCCGGCAGATGGCCAGGGCAAGCTGGGTCGTGGTGAACGCTTGCTGCCCGTTGTCGGACAGGCGCTGAATGGTCTGCCTCAGCGCAAAGTCGCTGATCCGGTCTTCCTTTTTGCGGAACACGAACTGATAGCGACACTTATTGCAGCGCGTACCGTCCTTGTGGCGCTGGTTGTGGTTGCACTCTGGGCAGCGCATCGGTAACCCTCTCGGCGGTGGCTATAGGGTACCGAGTCTAGTGCGCTAAGCTTTCAACTTCTCCATCAGCAAGTCATTCACCTGCTGCGGGTTGGCCTTGCCCTTGGACAGCTTCATCACCTGGCCGACGAAGAAGCCGAATAGCTTGTCCTTGCCAGCGCGGTACTGAGCCAGTTGCTCGGGATTGGCGGCGATCACGTCGTCGATCACTTTTTCAATGGCGGAGGTATCGGTGATCTGCCGCAGGCCACGCTTTTCGATGATGGCGTCGGCATCGCCTTCGCCGGCCCACATCGCCTCGAACACTTCCTTGGCGATCTTGCCGGAAATGGTCCGGTCCTGAATCCGCCGCAGCAGGCCGGCCAGTTGCGTGGCACTGACCGGACTGTCGGCGATGTCCCGGTTGTCCTTGTTCAGGAAGGCCGAGAAATCGCCCATCACCCAGTTGGCGCACAGCTTCGGTTCGCCGCCCAGCGCCGCGACCGTCGCCTCGTAGTGGTCGGCCAGTCCGCGGCTGGTGGTGAGCACGCCGGCGTCATAGGCGGATAGGCCATACTGTGCCGTGAAGCGCTGTTTCTTGACGTCCGGCAGTTCCGGCAAGGCGGCGCGGGCGGCATCGATGAACGCATCGTCCAGCACCAGCGGCAGCAGATCGGGATCGGGGAAGTAGCGGTAATCGTTGGCTTCTTCCTTGCCGCGCATGGAGCGGGTTTCGCCCTTGTCCGGGTCGTACAGCCGGGTTTCCTGCACCACCTTGCCGCCGGATTCGATCAGGTCGATCTGCCGCTCGATCTCGAACTCGATCGCCCGCTCGACGAAGCGGAAGGAGTTGAGATTCTTGAGTTCGGCGCGGGTGCCGAGCTTGGGCTCGCCCTTGGGTCGTACCGACACGTTGGCGTCGCAGCGGAACGAACCTTCCTGCATGTTGCCGTCGCAGATACCGAGATACACCACCAGTTGGTGCAGCTTCTTCATATACGCCACCGCCTCCTTGGCCGAACGCATATCCGGCTCGGAGACGATTTCCAGCAGCGGCGTACCGGCACGGTTCAGGTCGATCCCGGACCGACCGTGAAAATCCTCGTGCAGCGACTTACCGGCATCTTCCTCCAGATGGGCGCGGGTGATGCCGATCACCTTGCTGGAGCCGTCGTCCAGGTCGATGGTCAACTGGCCTTTCTGGACCACCGGCAGTTCGTACTGGCTGATTTGGTAGCCCTTCGGCAAGTCGGGATAAAAGTAATTTTTGCGGGCGAACACCGAGCGGCGTGCGACTTCGGCGCCGATGGCCAGTCCGAGCATGGCCGCCATGCGCACCGCATCCCGGTTCAGCACCGGCAACACCCCCGGCAGGCCGAGATCGATGGCGCAAGCCTGAGTGTTGGGCGCGGCGCCGTAGGCGGTGGAGGCCCCGGAGAAGATCTTGCTCTTGGTGGCGAGTTGGGCATGGATTTCCAGCCCGATAACCGTTTCCCATTCCATAAATCGAAACCTTGCGAATTGAACGTCAGGCGAAGGCGGCGGGCGCGCGCAGGTGCCAGTCGGTGGCTTGCTGATAGCGGTGCGCCGTGTGCAACAAGCGATCCTCGGCGAAGTAATCGCCGATGAGTTGCAGGCCCACCGGCAATCCAGCGGCGAAACCCACCGGCAGCGACAGACCGGGCAGACCGGCTAGATTGACCGCGATGGTGTAGATATCCGACAGGTACATGGTGATCGGATCGTCCACCTTTTCGCCCAGCTTGAAGGCCACGGTCGGCGAAGTCGGCCCCGCAATCACGTCCACTTGTTGGAAAGCCCGTTGAAAATCGTCGCTGATCAAGCGGCGAATCTGCTGCGCTTTCAAATAGTAAGCATCATAGTAGCCAGCCGACAGCGCGAAGGTGCCGACCAGGATGCGGCGGGTAACCTCGGGACCGAAGCCTTCGCCACGCGAGCGGGTGTACAGGTCCAGCAAATCCTTGGGATTCTCGCAGCGGTGGCCGTAGCGTACCCCGTCGAAACGCGCCAGGTTGGAGGAGCATTCCGCCGGGGCGATCACGTAATAGGCGGGAATCGCCAGCCGGCTGTTGGGCAGGCTGATTTCGACCGTCTCCGCGCCCAGCTTCCGATACTCGGCGATGGCTTCTTCCACCACTTGGGCCACCGCGCCGTCCAAGCCCTCGCCGAAATATTCTTTCGGCAGGCCGATCTTCAGGCCGTCCAGCGGCCGGTCGAGCAGGGCGGTGTAGTCGGGCACCGGCCGGTCGGCGCTGGTGGAATCGCGCGGGTCGAATCCGGCCATCGCGCCCAGCAGCAGGGCGCAATCCTCAGCGCTGCGCGCCATCGGCCCGCCCTGGTCGAGGCTGGAGGCGTAGGCGATCATCCCCCAGCGCGAGACCCGGCCATAGGTCGGTTTCAAGCCAGTGATGCCGCACAGCGCGGCCGGTTGGCGGATGGAGCCGCCGGTGTCGGTGCCGGTGGCGCCGGGCGTTAGCCGCGCCGCCACGGCGGCGGCGGACCCGCCGGAGGAGCCGCCGGGCACCATCGCCAGATCCCAAGGATTGTGGACCGGGCCATACAGGCTGGTTTCGTTGGAGGAGCCCATGGCGAACTCGTCCATGTTGGTCTTGCCCAGCATCACCGCGCCGGCGGTATTCAGCTTCTCGACCACGGTGGCGTCGTAGGGCGCGACGAAGCGGTCCAGCATGCGCGAGCCGCAGGAGGTGCGTACCCCTTCGGTACAGAAGATATCCTTGTGGACGATGGGCACGCCGGTCAGCGGCCCCGCTTCGTCACGGTGGCGGCGTTGGTCGGCGGCGCGCGCGCGGGCCAGCGCCGCTTCGGCGGTGACGGTGATGAAGGCGTTCAGTTGGGGGTTGAACCGCTCCACGCGCTCCAGGAAAGCGCGGGTCAGCTCTTCGCTGCTGAACTCGCCGGCGGCGAGGCCGGCGCTGAGTTGGGCGATGGTTTTCTCATGCATGGCGATGGAATCGGAGATGATTATCCAAGAACTTCCCGCCCTCCTTGGGGGAGCGCGAAGCGAGAGTGTAGGGCTTGGAGCGAGCGCTGAAGTTCACTCGATCACCTTCGGCACCAGATACAACCCGGCTTCGACTTGCGGAGCGATGGCCTGGAAATGCTCGCGCTGGTCGGGTTCGGTGACCGCATCGGAACGCAGGCGCTGTGTCATGTCCAGCGGATGTGCCATCGGCGCGACGCCGGCCGTATCGGCGGCGTTCATCTGCGCCACCAATTCGAGAATGGCGGACAGGTTGCGAGCGTAGGCCGGCACATCCTCGTCGCGGATGGCCAAGCGCGCCAGATGGGCGATTTTGGCGACTTCGGCGGGTCCCAGAGACATCGCGAGAATTCTCCTTGCAAGAGATCGAAGAAAACGGACATGTAACCCTATCATAATTTGCCGGCTTGCTCCTAACCCCCCTGCTTGCTAGCATTAGCCGTTTCTGACGATAGGACTTTCGACAACATGTTCAAATGGTTGCGCGGCAAGTTCTCTAACGATCTCTCGATCGATCTGGGGACCGCTAACACGTTGATTTATGTTCGGGGAGGCGGCATCGTCCTCAACGAACCCTCGGTGGTCGCCATCAATCAGGACCCGGTTCGGGGGATTCGCACCATCGCGGCGGTGGGCACGGACGCCAAGCGGATGCTGGGCCGCACACCCAACAATCTTTCCACCATCCGGCCGATGAAAGACGGCGTGATCGCCGATTTCACCGTCACCGAAAAGATGCTGCAACACTTTATCCGCAAAGTGCATTCCCGCAAGTTTTTCAACCCCAGTCCGCGGGTCCTGATCAGCGTGCCTTGCGGTTCCACCCAGGTGGAGCGGCGGGCGATCCGTGAATCGGCGATGGGCGCCGGCGCGCGGGTGGTGTACCTGATCCCCGAGCCCATGGCGGCGGCCATCGGCGCCGGCATCCCGGTCGAGGAAGCGCGCGGGGCGATGGTCCTGGACATCGGCGGCGGCACCTCGGAGGTGGCGGTCATCTCACTGAACGGCATCGTTTACGCCGGCGCGGTGCGAGTCGGCGGCGACCGCTTCGACGAAGCCATCATCAGCTACGTGCGTCGCAATTTCGGGGTGCTGATCGGCGAGCCCACCGCCGAACGCATCAAGCATGAGATCGGCAGCGCCTATCCCACCTCGGAAGTGCGCGAAATCGAGATCAAGGGCCGCAATCTGGCCGAGGGCGTGCCGCGCAGCTTCACCCTCAACAGCAACGAAATCCTCGAAGCCTTGCAGGAGCCGCTGTCGGGCATCATCAGCGCGGTGAAAATGGCGCTGGAGACCACGCCGCCAGAGTTGGCGGGCGATGTGGCCGAGCGCGGTATCGTGCTCACCGGCGGCGGCGCGCTGATGCGGGATATCGACAAGCTGATCATGGAGGAAACCGGCCTGAACGTGGTGATCGCCGAGGATCCGCTCACTTGCGTGGCGCGCGGCGGCGGCCGGGTGTTGGAGCTGATCGCCAAGGACGAACACGCCGTCGAAGCGTTCGCCATCGAATAGCTATTGGCCGCCCTCAAACCCAGCAGGCGGTCCCGTTACTTGTTCACGGTCAACCCCACGGCGACTCTTCGGCTCGGATTGTGGGTGGCGCTGTCCATCGTCATCATGACGATGGATCACCGCTATCGCTATCTCGACGGCGCGCGCGATGTCCTGGCCACGGCGATCTACCCGCTACAGTATTTGGCGCGCTTGCCGGGCGACGCCAAGACTTGGCTGACCGAGAATCTGATCGGCCGAGGCGTCCTGCTGGAAGAAAATGCCCAACTGCGCGAAAAGCAGGTGTTTCTCAACGCCCAGTTGCAGAAACTGACCACGCTGGAGGCGGAAAATCACCGGCTGCGTTCCCTGCTGGAGTCGGCGGTCAATACCCCGGAGCGAGTGTTGATCGCCGAACTGCTGGCGGTGGACTTCGATCCGTACCGGCATCACATCCTGCTCAACCGGGGTCGCCAGCACGGCATTTACGTCGGCGAGCCGGTACTGGACCAGCATGGCATCGTCGGGCAGATCGTTCGGGCCGATCCCTTTACCGCCACGGCCATCCTCATCACCGACCCCAACCACGCCCTGCCGATCCAGATCGACCGCACCGGGGTTCGCACCCTGGCCTTGGGTACTGGCAACTTTCAGGAGTTGGAACTGCCCCATGTTCCCAACAATGAAGACGTGAAGGTCGGCGATCTGTTGGTGACCTCCGGTCTGGGCGGGCGGTTTCCGCGTGGTTATCCGGTGGGCAAGGTGGTGAAGGTGGAATTCGATCCCGGTAGCCCCTTTGCCCACATCGTCGCCCGGCCGCTTGCGGCGCTGGATCGAATCCGCGAAGTGATGTTGCTGGAGAACGAATCGGGGGCGTCGGAACCGCCCGCGCCCGCCATGGACGGACGCTCCGCCTCGCCGCGCCCGCCATGAGCGCGCCTCGCCCCACCGGCGGCGGGATCATGGCCTTGAGCCTGCTGCTGGCGTTTCTGTTGTCCACCATCCCCTTGCCGGGTGGGCTGGATCATTTTCGGCCCGATTGGGTGGCGATGGTGCTGATCTACTGGTGCATGGCATTGCCGCATCGGGTTGGGATCGGGGTGGGTTGGCTGGTCGGGTTGTTGCTGGACGTGGCGCGAGGCGCGCTGTTGGGCCAATATGCCTTGGCCCTGGCGGTTGTGGCCTATCTGACGCTGCAGACTTACCGGCGCGTCCGGGTGGCGCCGCCCTGGCAGCAGGCATTCAGCATCCTGCTTTTTCTGTTGGTCGAACAACTGCTGGTATTCTGGATCAGTGGCGTGATCGGCTATCCACCACGCGACTGGTGGTACCTGGCGCCCGCGCTGGGCGGCATGGTGATGTGGCCTCTGTTGTTCGTGATCCTGCGCGATGTGCGCCGTTATTTCCAAGTCACCTGAGAGCCCGACAAGGCGACCATGAAACGCTGGCAACCGTTCGCCAAGCCCGCCACCGGCGAACCGCTGGCTCGGGAAAAGGACAACACCGCCGAGAGCGAGCTGTTTTTCCGTCGTGCCCTGGTGGTGCTATTCGCGGTGTTCCTGAGCTTCCTGGCCGTGGCGGGCCGTTTGGTCTACCTGCAAGTGCTCAACCACGAGCGTTTCACCACCCTGTCCGAGAGCAATCGAGTTCGCTTGCAGCCGCTGCCGCCGACCCGCGGCTTTATCTTCGACCGTAACGGGGTACTGCTGGCCGACAATCTGGCCTCCTATCACCTGGAAATCACCCGCGAGCAGGTCAAGGATCTGGATACGACCCTGGCGGAACTACGTCAGCGCATCGAACTCACCGACGCCGACATCGAGCGCTACCGCAAGCTGGCCCGCCGCGCGCCACCCTACACCGGCGTGCCGTTGCGGTTTCGCTTGACCGATGAGGAAATCGCCCGGCTGGCGGTCGATCTGTACCGCTTGCCGGGCGTGGACATCAAAGCCGACCTGACCCGCCGCTATCCGCTCGGGCCGCTGGCCGTTCACGCCATTGGTTATGTCGGGCGGATCGACGAGAACGAGTTGCGTCGGCTCGACCCCGGTCAGTACAGCGGCAGCACCCACATCGGCAAGACCGGCGTGGAACGATCCTACGAAGACTTGCTGCGGGGGCGCACCGGCTGGCAGCAGGTCGAAACCAATGCCGAGGGCCGCCCGCTGCGAGTTCTCAGCCGTACCCCGCCGGTACCGGGCCAGCATATCTATCTGAGCATCGATGTACGCTTGCAGGCGGTGGCGGAAAAGGCGCTGGAAGACTACAACGGTGCCATTGTCGCCCTAGACCCGCGCAATGGCGAGATACTGGCGCTGGCCAGTCAGCCGACCTACGATCCCAACCCCTTCGTCAACGGCATCGACTTTGCCTCTTACCGCTTGCTCAACACCTCCAAGGACCGGCCGCTGCTCAATCGCGCCCTGCGCGGGATCTATCCGCCCGGCAGCACCGTCAAGCCATTGATGGCGCTGGCCGGGTTGGAATACGGAGAAGTCAACCGCTACAGCGGCGTATTCTGTCCGGGGTTCTATCGGTTGCCCGGTTCCAGCCACAAGTTCCGCGACTGGCGGCGCGGTGGCCACGGCAGCGTGAGCATGGACCGGGCCATCGCCCAATCCTGCGATGTGTACTTCTACAATCTGGCATTCAATCTGGGTATCGACCGCATTCATGAATTTCTGGATCGCTTTCACCTGGGCCGACCGACCGGCGTCGACCTGCCGGGCGAAAAGAGCGCGCTATTGCCGTCCCAGGAATGGAAGCGCCGAGTCCACAAACACGCTTGGTTCGCGGGCGATACCATCAGCGCCGGGATCGGGCAGGGCTATTTCCTGACCACGCCACTGCAACTCGCTCACGCCACTGCGGTGATTTCCCAGCGGGGCGCGGATTTCAAGCCGCGAGTCCTGCTGGCCACCGAAGATCCCGGTACCCGGATCAAGACTCCGGAAGTCCCGCGGCCGTTGCCGCCAGTGACGGTCAAGAATCCTCAGTTCTGGGATACGGTGATCGCCGGCATGATTCATGTGGTGGAAGGTGGCACCGCCCATCGCATCGGAATCGGCGCCAAGTACCGCATCGCCGGCAAGACCGGTACCGCCCAGGTTTTCACCGTGGGTCAGAACGAGCGCTATAACGCTAGCCGCCTGGCCCGACATTTGTTGGACCATGCTCTGTTCGTGGCCTTCGCGCCGGCCGATGATCCGCGTATCGCGGTGGCGGTGATCGCCGAACATGGCGGCGGTGGCAGCAAGACCGCCGCGCCGATGGCGCGCAAGGTCATGGATGCCTATCTGCTCGACAAATATGATCAACCCGCCGCCGATGGGGCACGGGACACTCAGGGAGACGCCCAGCGGGATGGATCGGAGTAATAAAGGCAAGTTTCTCAGGCTGATTCATCTGGATCTGACATTGCTGCTGGGGTTGCTGGTGATATCGGGCACGGGGCTGGTGGTGTTGTACAGCGCCGGCCAGCGCGATCTGGATCTGGTGACTGGGCAGGCCATGCGGCTGGGTCTGGGATTTGCCATCATGCTGGCCCTGGCGCAGATCCCGCCGCACTACTTCCGCTTCTGGTCGCCATGGATTTATCTGGCTGGAATCCTGCTGTTGTTGGCGGTCATGGTGGCCGGCGATATCTCCAAGGGCGCGCGGCGCTGGCTGGATTTGGGTGTGTTGCGGTTTCAGCCCTCGGAGATCATGAAACTGGCGGTGCCGATGATGATGAGCTGGTACTTCGCCAACAAACCGCTGCCGCCGCGGTTGTGGCATTTGCTGGGCGGGGTGTCGATTACCGGGGTGCCGTTTCTGTTGATCGCTAAACAGCCGGATCTGGGCACGGCGCTGGTGGTGGGCTGTGCCGGGGCGTTCGTACTGTTTCTCGCCGGGCTGAGCTGGACCATCCTGCTCGGTCTGGTCGCGGCGCTGGGTGCCGCGGTGCCGCTGTTTTGGACCTTCGCCATGCACGACTATCAGCGCCAGCGGGTGCTGACCTTCCTCGATCCGGAAAGCGATCCGCTGGGGGCCGGCTATCACATCATTCAATCCAAGATCGCCATTGGTTCGGGCGGCATCTACGGCAAGGGTTGGCTGAACGGCACCCAGTCGCATCTGGATTTCCTGCCGGAAGGTTCGACCGATTTCATCTTTGCCGCGTTTTCGGAGGAGTTCGGCCTGGTGGGCGGCTGCCTGCTGTTGACGCTGTATTTCTTCGTCATCGCCCGCTGCCTGTACATGGCGACCCATACCCCGGATACCTATACCCGGCTGCTGGCCGGCAGTCTGACGCTGATTTTCTTCGTCTACGCCTTCGTCAACTCCGGGATGGTATCCGGCCTATTGCCGGTGGTGGGGTTGCCGCTGCCGTTGTTCAGCTATGGGGGAACATCCCTAGTGACGATCATGGCCGGCTTCGGTATCCTGATGAGCGTCTATTCGCACCGCCGGACCCCGACGCGGTAATTGCCACCACGACCAACGACGAGATCTGCGCGTGAAGAGCCCGTTTTTGCTTGGTGTCATCTTGCTGTTGAACGCTTGTGCATCGTCGCCACCGCCAGCGGCGGTGATTCCCCGATCACCGGAGGTTTCGAGGGGTACGATGCCAGGCGCCTCCAGGCCCGTGCCCCCGCCAATGAGGGTGGCTCGCTCAAGCGTCCAGATCCCTGCGGATTCCTTGGCCAATCGGGCCGATGTACAAGTGTTCATCCAGGAGATGGCTAACCGGCATCGTTTCGATGTCGATTATCTTCTGACGGTTTTCAGCCAAGCCAAAGACAAACCCAGCATCATTTCCGCCATGTCCAAGCCGGGCGAGACCAAACCCTGGTATGCGTACCGGGACATTTTCGTCAATTCCAACCGTATCCAGGGCGGCGTGCGGTTCTGGCGGGCCAATGCGGCGGCGTTGACTCAGGCCGAACGGGTTTACGGCGTGCCACCGGAAATCGTGGTGGCCATCATCGGCGTGGAAACCCAGTACGGCGGCAACATGGGTAGTTTCCGAGTCCTGGAAGCACTGTCCACCCTGGCGTTCGACTATCCCCGGCGTGCCGCTTACTTCCGTAAGGAACTGGAAAATTATCTGTTGCTGACCCGGCAAGAAGGCATCGATCCCTTGACTCCTCGCGGGTCCTACGCCGGGGCCATGGGCTTGGGACAATTCATGCCCAGCAGTTTTTTGTCCTATGCGGTGGACTTCGACGGCGACGGTCATCGCAATCTCTGGAGCGATTCCGACGACGCAATTGGCAGCGTCGCTCATTATTTCCAAGGCCATGGTTGGCGACCCGGCGAGCCGGTTGCCGTGCCGGCACAGGTGAGTGGTACCCGCTACCCCACGTTGGTCAGCCAGCAATTGAACCCGCCAAGGGACAGTGTCGCCCATCTGCAAGCTCAAGGCATTGCGCCCGAGGTCCCGGTCAGCGGAGCGCAGGCCGCGATGCTGCTGGAGTATCAAGGGCGCGATGGCCTGGAGTACTGGTTGGGTTTCGATAATTTTTACGTGATCACCCGCTACAACCACAGCCGCTTGTATGCCATGGCGGTATACCAGCTCAGTCAGGAAATCCGCGAGCAACACGCATTTTACCCCGGTGCCGTTCGACCGGAACGCGTGGCCCGCGCTGACTGAATTTTCCGACAATAATCTGAAAGTCACTGCATCGGCTGCGGCGCGGACTGGCTGTTGCCCGGTGCGAGGGAGGATTGATGGCGAAATCCTGGAGCCAGACTTTGCTGTTGGCATCGTTGGCGGGGGCGCTGGCCGGTTGCGGCACCATCCCCGACCGACCGGTAAGCATCCGGCCCGCCGGAACCGATCTCAAAGCCGCTTCGAGCGGGGATGAGCCGATCCCGCGGGTCGAACCCCCCAGCCGTAGTGGTAACGCCGATACCTATGTGGTCTTCGGCCGGCGTTATCGGGTCAGGGAAACCAGCGAGGGTTATCGGGAGCAGGGCACCGCGTCCTGGTACGGAGCGGATTTTCATGGCCGCAAAACTTCCAGTGGCCCGTTGTACGATATGTATGAGCTAACCGCCGCGCACAAGAGCCTGCCGCTACCGGCCTACGTGCGGGTGACTAATCTGGAGAACGGCCGCAGCACCGTGGTCAAGGTCACCGACCGCGGCCCGTTCGTCTCCGGGCGGATTATCGATCTATCCTACGCCGCCGCCCTGCGGCTCGATATGCTGGAGCGAGGGACCGCCCTGGTGGAAGTGGCCGCGCTGGAGCCTTACCAGTACCTACCGGAATTGGTGGCCCGGCGCGCGGCGGAGCGAGAGCGGCTGGCGGCGGTGGCGGACCGGAAAGCGCAGCGGTTGGTCTCCGTCGTGCCGGTTCAAGATAAACCCGACGCCACCGAGCGACTAGCCTCCGCCGCGCCGGTGGCGAAGGGCAAGAATAAGCCGGTGGAACGTCGCGCCGCGCCGGCCGGAAAGAATGGTACCTTGTATCTGGTGGGCACGGTCAGCGGCGAGCGTGGCAATCCTCCCCGGCAGTTGCAAAACCGACTGGCCAGCCAGTTGCAACGTAACGTGCGGGTGGAATCCACCACCGGTAGCCACTACCAGGTGCGGGTACCACTGCGTGATTCGAGCGAGGCCCGGCAGATGGCGGTTCGCTTGGCCGGTTTGGGCGTCAGCCATTCGCGCGTCATCGTCGATTGAGCGGCGTCGAGCTGACGTTGGCGCCGTCTTGCGGGGTCACCCCATGGGTGTGGCGGTTTGCTTCGTGACTGTGTCTGGCTAGAATCGCCGGGCGATGATTTTCAACCACGGGAGTCCTACACGATTCATGTTGTACTCGACTGTGCTTCGTTCTTTGTCGTTACCACTGGTGCTGGCGGTTGCTTTCTTGTGTTCCAGTTGGACCGCCGTCCGCGCCGAAACCATACCGCCCCCGCCGCAAGTCCCGGTACGGGGGTTATTTGCTGATGGACTACCAGAGCGGCAATGTGCTGGCGGACTTGAAAGGCGAGGAACGGATGGAGCCGGCCAGCATCACCAAACTGATGACCGGCTACGTCGTCTACAAGGCGCTGAAATCCGGCAAGATTCACCACGACGATCAGGTGACCATCAGCGAAAAAGCTTGGCGGACCGGGGGCTCCAAGATGTTCGTCAAGGTGGGTAGCCAGGTATCGGTGGAAGATCTGCTGATGGGCATGGATGTACAGTCCGGCAACGACGCCACGGTGGCGCTGGCCGAGCATGTGGCCGGTTCCGAGGAGACGTTCGTCCAATTGATGAACGAGCAGGCGGCGCAATTGGGGATGACCAGCAGTCATTTCACCAATGCGCCGGGCCTGCCCGATCCCAATCATTACATGTCGGCCCTCGACATTGCCGTTTTGACCCGGGCGCTGATTCGGGATTTTCCAGAACAGTACGCTCGCTATTCGGTGCGCAGCTTCAAGTACAACAACATCGAACAGCAAAACCGCAACCGCCTGCTAGCAACCGATTCCTCGGTGGACGGCGTCAAGACCGGCCATACCGATTCGGCGGGCTATTGCTTGGTTTCGTCGGCCAAGCGCAACGATACCCGTCTGATCGGCGTAGTGTTGGGGGCTACCAAGGAGCGGGATCGGTTCGTGGCCAGCCAGGCGTTGCTCAACTACGGCTTCAGTTTTTTCGAAAGCCGCAAGCTGTACGATGCCAATACGCCCATCGTGACCGCCCGGATTTGGAAAGGTCAGGAAAACGAATTGCCGCTGGGCGTGACCCAGCCCTTGTACGTGACCGTGCCCAAGGGGCAAGCGCCGCAGGTCAGCACCACCACCACCGTGCAACCGACCATTATCGCGCCAGCTCAGAAGGATCAGGCGTTCGGCGACATCGTGGTCAAACTGGGCGAGCAGGAAGTCAGCAAGACGCCGCTGGTCGCGTTGCAAGAGGTGCCGGAGAGTGGCTGGTTCGGGCGGATGATCGATTCGATCCTGCTGTTTTTCTATTCGCTGTTCAACTGAACCCGGTTTAAGGCGCAGTCTGGCATGAGCGACGAATCGCCGCTGCAATTTCCCTGTGAGTTCCCCATCAAGGTCATGGGTGCCGGCACACCCGATTTTCGGGGGCTGATGGTGGAACTGGTGCGTCGCCACGCCGCCGATCTGGACGAGACGCGGATTCAGGTGCGGGACAGCCGCACCGGTCGCTATCAGTCGGTGACGGTGGTGATAAACGCCCAAAGCCGCGCGCAACTGGATGCCCTCTATCGGGAACTCAGCAGCCATCCGGGTGTTGCGATGGTGCTGTGACCACGGGCATGGCGACGCCCGATTCCCGTTGTGAATCCTTGTGCCTGCGGGGTCTCGGCCGCCGCGAGTACCAACCGGTGTTCGCCGCCATGCAAGCCTTCACCGCGGCCCGCGACGCAGCCACGCCGGACGAACTGTGGTGGGTCGAACATCCGCCCGTCTTCACCCAGGGATTGGCCGGCAAGGCCGAACACCTGCTGGCGCCGGGGGACATCCCGGTCGTGCAAGTGGATCGCGGCGGTCAGGTGACTTACCACGGCCCCGGTCAGGTAGTGGTGTATTGTCTGCTGGACGTGCGGCGACTGGGCTTGAGCGTGCGCGGCTTGGTGACGGTGTTGGAGCGCTCGGTGATCGACCTGCTCGCCGCTCACGGCATCGCCGGTCGCGCCCGGCCCGACGCACCGGGCGTCTATGTCGGCGATGCCAAGGTAGCCTCGCTGGGGCTGCGCCTGCGCCAGGGCCGCTCCTACCACGGCCTGAGTCTCAACGTGGCCATGGACTTGGAACCCTTCACCCGGATCAATCCCTGCGGTTATCCCGGCCTGCGCGTGACCCAGTTGCGCGATCTGGGCCTCGAACTGATCCCAGAGGCCGCCGCCGCCGAATTGCTAGCGAACTTGAGCCGCAATCTGGGTTACACCGCCTTCGCGCGTGCCGATGGCTTGCCCTGAGCGCCGGGCATCGTCCGAATCGGGATTTGCCGGGCAACCTGCGGCATAATGTTGAGTCAAAGCCTCAACAATTCGCCCTCCATTCTTCCAGGAACAGGCCATGTCCGAACGCACCGCCCCCGACGAAACTGCTCTTGCCCCGGTCGCTTCCGCCCAGTCCACCACGGTCAGAACCGCGCCGCGACAGGGTGAGAAACTGCGTGGCGAGGACAAGGTTGCCCGCATCCCGGTCAAGATCGCGCCCAGCGATCCCAGCCAGCGTTTGCGCAAGCCGGCTTGGATTCGCGCCCCGTTCCCCGGCACGCCGGAAGTGCAGCGGCTGAAACGCATCTTGCGGGAGAACCGCTTGCACACGGTCTGCGAGGAGGCCAGTTGCCCCAATCTGGGCGAATGCTTCGGCCACGGCACCGCCACTTTCATGATCATGGGCGACATCTGCACCCGCCGCTGCCCGTTCTGCGACGTGGGCCACGGCCGGCCCAATCCGCTCGATCCCCAGGAACCGGAGAACTTGGCGCGCACCGTCGCGGCGATGGCGCTGAAGTACGTGGTCGTCACCTCGGTGGACCGTGACGATCTGCGCGACGGCGGCGCGGCGCACTTCGTCGAGTGCATCCGAGCGATGCGCGCCGCCTGGCCGGGCATCGTCATCGAAATTCTGACGCCCGATTTTCGCGGCCGGATGGACGTGGCCTTGGAGATTCTGGGGCGGGAGCCGCCGGACGTGTTCAACCACAATCTGGAAACCGTGCCCCGTTTGTACCGGCAGGCTCGGCCCGGCGCCGACTATCAGTATTCGCTGACCTTGCTCCAGCGTTTCAAGGAAAGGCATCCGCATATCCCGACCAAATCGGGGCTGATGTTGGGTTTGGGCGAGACGACGGATGAAATCGAGGTGGTCATGCGCGATCTGCGCACCCATCGCGTGGAGATGCTGACCCTCGGCCAATATCTCCAGCCCAGCGCCCATCATCTGCCGGTGGAGCGCTACGCGCCGCCGGAGGAATTCGAGCACCTGCGCGCGTTGGGCGAGGCCATGGGATTCACCCATGTCGCTTCCGCGCCGCTGGTGCGCTCGTCCTATCACGCCGATGCGCAGGCCAAGGGTGCCGGGGTGGGTTGAGTCCGAGCATTCCCATTGCGGTCGTCGATACACGTCCGGCGGTCACGGTTTCAGGAGGCGTAGCGAATGATGAAGATCGAGAACTGGCGAACCCCGGCGGTCATCTTGTGGTGCGGGGCGTTGATCCTGGCGGTTTCGCTGGGCATCCGCCATACCTTCGGCTTGTTCCTGCAACCGATGAGTCTGGACAACGGTTGGGGTCGAGAAGCCTTCGCCTTCGCCATCGCCCTGCAGAATCTGGTCTGGGGGCTGGCGCAACCGTTTGCCGGGCGGCTGGCCGACCGTTTCGGCGCCGGTTGGGCGATTCTGGTCGGCACCCTGCTGTACGTGGCCGGTTTGTTGTTGATGGCGCAGTCCGCTTCGACCTTCGGCTTGGCGCTGAGCGCGGGCGTGCTGATCGGGCTCGGTTTGAGCGGCACCACCTTTCCGGTGGTGTTCGGCGCGGTCAGCCGGGCGGTGCCGCCGGAACAGCGCAGCATGGCCATGGGTATCGCGATGGCGGTCGGTTCGCTCGGGCAGTTCGTGCTGCTGCCGGGTAGTCAGTGGCTGATCGGGGCGTTCGGCTGGGCGGCGGCGTTGGTCGTGTTGGGCTTGCTGGGGGTCGGCATGGGGCCGCTGTCGGCCGCGCTGTTCGAGCGCCCGTCGGCGAATCCCGCCGCGGGGGAGGCGCGGCCATTGCGGGCGATTCTGGCGGAGGCGTTCACCCACCGAGGGTTCTGGCTGTTGTCGCTGGGCTTTTTCGTGTGCGGTTTCCAGGTGGTGTTCATCGCCGTCCACATTCCGGCCTTTTTGATGGATCGGGGCCTGTCCCCGCTGGTGGGCACCACCGTGCTCGCCCTGATCGGGCTGTTCAATATTTTCGGGTCTTACCTGGCCGGACTGGGCGGCGGCAAATTCCGCAAGCCGATGCTGCTGACCGGGATCTATCTGACGCGGGCGGTGGTGATCACCGTATTTATCCTGCTGCCGGTCACGGCCTGGAGCGCCTATGCCTTCGGTATGGTGATGGGTCTGCTGTGGTTGAGCACGGTGCCGCTGACCAACGGCACGGTGGCGACGGTGTTCGGCGTCGGGAATATGTCGATGCTTGGCGGCATCGTGTTCCTGTTCCATCAGATCGGCGCGTTTCTCGGCGGCTGGCTGGGGGGCTACTTGTACGATGCGACCGGCTCCTACCGCGCGGTTTGGATCATCGCCATCGGCCTGAGCCTCGCCGCCGCCCTGCTCAACTGGCCGATTCGCGAACAGGCGGTGCGTCCGGCCACCGCGACGGCCTGACGGCGATGCGCAGACCGCTGTCCTTTTCCGGCGCGCTCGCTATCGGCCTGATGGCGCTGGCCGCGCTGCTGGCGTTCGTCGCCTATCGCGGCCCCGACATGATGGTGGTGTTCTTTGCCGGCTGGAAGCTCTGCATGTAGGCGGCGGGCAACCAGGCCAACTAGGTCGCCCAAGCAAGGGGGCATCACGCCCCGAACAGTTCCGCCAATTTCGCGCCGGGGTCGGGGGCGCGCATGAAGGCTTCACCCACCAGAAAGGCATGTACCCCATGCTCGTGCATGAGCGCCACGTCCGCCGGGGTGTGAATGCCGCTCTCGGTGACCACGGTGCGGTCCTTGGGTATTTGGGACAGCAGATCGAGCGTGGTGTCCAGCCGGGTTTCGAAAGTGCGCAGGTTGCGGTTGTTAATGCCGATCAGGGTCGCGCCGGTGGCCAGCGCCCGTTCCAGTTCCTCCGCGTCGTGGACTTCCAGCAGCACGTCCAGGCCGAGTTCCGCCGCCAGTCGCGCCAGTTCGCCCAAGGTGGCATCGTCCAGCGCGGCCACGATCAGCAGGATGCAATCGGCGCCGATCAGCCGCGCTTCGTGGACCTGATAGGGGTCGACGATGAAATCCTTGCGCAGCGTCGGCAGGTCGCAGGCGGCCCGCGCCGCCCTTAGATAGTCCTCGTGGCCCTGGAAGAAATCGCGGTCGGTCAGCACCGACAGGCAGGCTGCCCCGGCGGCGGCATAGCTTTGCGCGATGGCGGCCGGTTCGAACGGATCGCGTAGCAGGCCCTTGCTGGGCGAGGCGCGCTTGATCTCGGCGATGACGGCGGCACGACCGGCCGCGATGGTCCGCGTCAACTGATCCTGGAACGGGCGGGGAGCAGGGAGATTCGCCGTCTGCTGGCGCAGTTCGCGCAGACTCAGCCGCTGCTGGCGCTCGGCGATTTCCTCGGCCTTGCGGGCCAGGATTTTTTGCAGAATGTCGGGCGGGTTGCTCATGACGCTCATGACGCCAAGGTCTGCGTGTAGCTTACGAATTCGTCCAGCTTGACCCGCGCCGCGCCGCTGGCCAGGGCCTCGCGGGCCAGTTCGATGCCGGTGGCGATGGAGGGCGCCACGTTAGCCGCGTACAGCGCCGCGCCGGCGTTGAAGGCGACGATGTCGCGCGGGGTGCCCGGCTCGTTGTCCAGCGCGTTCAGCAGCATGGCCTTGGACTGTTCGGCGTTTTCGACCTTGAGCCCCCGGTTGGAGACCATGGCCAGCCCGAAATCCTCGGGGTGAATCTCGTATTCCACGATTTCGCCGTTCCTGAGTTCGCCGACTTGGGTGGGTGCGCCCAGCGAAATTTCGTCCATGCCGTCCTTGCCCCAGACCACGAGGACGTGTTGCGCGCCGAGCCGCTGCATGACCCGCACCTGAATGCCGACCAGATCGGGATGGAAGACGCCCATCAACTGGTTGGGGGCGCTGGCGGGGTTGGTCAGCGGGCCGAGAATGTTGAAGATGGTGCGCACGCCCATTTCGCGACGGACTGGCGCGACGTTTTTCATGGCCGAATGGTGGTTGGGGGCGAACATGAAGCCGATGCCGGTGGTGGCGATGCAGTCGGCCACCTGTTCGGCCTGCAGGTCGATGCGCACGCCCAGCGCTTCCAGCACGTCGGCGCTGCCGGATTTGGACGAGACACCGCGATTGCCGTGCTTGGCGACCCGCGCGCCGGCGGCGGCGACGACGAACATGGAGGCGGTGGAGATGTTGAAGGTGTGCGAGCCGTCGCCGCCGGTGCCGACGATATCGACGAAATGTTCATGCGGCGGCGGAACGTGGACCTTGGTGGAGAGATCGCGCATCACCGTGGCGGCGGCGGTGATCTCGCCGATGGTTTCCTTCTTGATCCGCAGGCCGGTCAGGACGGCGGCGGTCATGACCGGGGAAATCTCGCCGGCCATGATCTGACGCATCAGCGAGAGCATCTCGTCGTAGAAGATTTCGCGGTGTTCGATGGTGCGTTGCAGGGCTTCCTGGGGGGTGATGGACATGTCGGGCGTTCTCCGGGGCGGTTCAGTGCTGGGTCAGAAAATTGCGCAGCAGGGTGTGGCCGTGTTCGGTCAGGATCGATTCGGGATGGAACTGCACGCCCTCGACCGGCAGGGTTTTGTGGCGCACGCCCATGATTTCGTCGATGTCGCCGTCCGGGGTCTGGGTCCAGGCGGTGATGTCCAGGCAATCCGGGGCGGTGGCTTTGTCGATGACCAGGGAATGATAGCGCACCACGGTGAAGGGGCTGGGCAGGCCGGCGAATACGCCTTGCCCCCGGTGGTGGACCTCGGAGGTCTTACCGTGCATGACGTGCCCGGCGCGGACGATGTGTCCGCCGAAGGCTTGGCCGATGCTCTGGTGGCCCAGGCAGACGCCCAGGATCGGGATCTGGCTGGCGAAACGTTCGATGGCGGCCAGCGAGACGCCCGCTTCATTGGGGGTGCAGGGACCAGGTGAGAGCACGATGCGCGCCGGGGCATATTCGGCGATCTGGTCGGGGTCGATCTGATCGTTGCGGTAAACCCACACCTCTTCGCCCAGCTCGCCGAAGTATTGCACCAGGTTGTAGGTGAAGGAGTCGTAGTTGTCGATCATGAGCAGCATGACGGGCTGAACCTCTTGGCGCGGCTAGGGAGTGCGTCCAACGAACATCCTGGATACCCGCATGGGAACCCGTTTGGTTCGTTGGTGTGCTGGTTGAATTGTACTGGTTCGGCGGGGTTCGTTGGAATGTGGATGGGGCAGGGGAGGGCGGGAAGCGGAACTACCCAAGTTGACTGGGGATTACATCCGGTGGGTTTGCCTTCTGTTCGGACTGGTAATTTTTTCCAAATCGAGTGATAATTATGTAACTATTATTGGCGGCTTGTACAGGAGACGTCTCTTAATCGAGTCATGAATCGCCTGCGTCGGCATGAAGCTGCAATGAATGTTATGCGGCTATTAAATACAAGTTGAATCAACTGGTTATTTTCAATAATGGCGGATTCTAGTAGGTAAGCGGAAACCGTATAATCACTTGTTAGCACAATAATTCAGGACGTTAATTAGGTTCCGAAAAAATGTCAACAACCAAGAATGACCTATTCCTTCTGGCCCACCACAATGCAGCTCGTTTAGAGCAGCTATTAAAAAGAAATTTGCGACAATATGGAGGCGGATGCGATACAACAATTGGCTGACTTTAAAATTTGGTTTGGTATTAACTCAAGGATATCTTTAAACCTTCCTCCATCTGTCCTCGCATCCTTTTCAAGAACAGGGCGATACATAAACATACATGGTTGGGCGCGTGAACAAGAGGAGCTAAGTGGTCGTTCATCTGATTTATGTTTACAAGAAAAACTTGGAGTATTTTATAAACGCCGAATAATATTTGACAACTTTTTCATCAATGGAGACAAATTCGTATATGCTGCTGTCAACGCTGGCGGAACTGGGTTCAGCTCCAAGTTTGGCACTTTCTGTTCCGTTTTCCAAGCTGGTTTTCCATCTGAAACTGATGATGTTGCATATATTGCGGACGACAGTCTTTCCTGTTGTTTCGACGCAACAAATAATTTCCTATTCAACCGCCTATCGGAATTGATTGCGCCTCATAGTCACCGGGATTCTTTGGCTGCACTAAAACTTCACCAACAAGTAGTGTCATCTTCACCAGCTTTATGGAGTTACTTAGTTCTCTCTGATGATAGTTACATCGAGGCTATACTTAGCGAATCCCCCGCATTTTTCCTTGGTATCAGAGGTTCGCATCAAACGCAAACATTACGATGAACTATGGGATCTTGCATTTGCCAATTTTTGGACGCAAGTTGTCTAATGCGGAGAAAGCACTAGTGTTAGATTTTACTTACCTTGTCACGGAATCGAGGCGAGGGAGTTTTCGATTGGAGATTTTTCATGATAATTAAAGTAATGGCTATGCTAGACTTAGATGGTAGCGCCTTCGTGGAAGTTGATGGCAGTAAATTTTTTTATTCGCCCCCCCTACAAGTCTCAGCACCGAGTTAAGATCGATCAATCAGACGTCGAAAAAGCCATTCTAAATTTTGGCTTTTCTGCCGCAGATTTTCAGTTTTTTTTCTTGGTCAGCGTTAATCAATCATCTCAACGAACTCGTAAAAGTAGCTAGGGAAAAACTTGGTGAGGATATTCAGAACGTAGATATAGGATTGCAGGTGATCGATGCTGCCCCACCGCAGGTTGTTTCACGATATTTAGATAAGATAGAAGCGGAATTGCTGCCAGCGCAGCAATTAGACCAAGCCCAGTCGACCCTATTTATGATGCTTAAATCTGACAACGTAATGAAACATAAAGAATTAAGAAATCGAGTGGGAAGCCTAATAGAAACAGTAACTGCCAGAATGAAGACTAGTAAATCCTGGCGATCGCAACTTGAGGATTCCTGTTTTGATAGCCTTCAAAGGAGTGGGCAAATGGAAAAGGCAAGATCTATTACGAAAAAGATATATTTTGAACGCTCAATTTGGTCTTTTGCCAGATAGGACGTAGTAAAAATGCGCACAATGACCTTTTTTCTCATATAAGGGAGGCACAGGCCGCTCCCTAGCCGTTGCGAACGCTGCGTGTTATCTGGCCCAGTTGGGATTCAAGTCTGTAGTACTAGACTTTGATTTAGAAGCCCCTGGACTTTGCTATAAATTTACCGTTTCTAAAGATGGTGCACCGGTTGATGTTAAGCGGGGATTGGTAGATTACCTTTTTGATGTCGTGATTGAAGGAAAGAAGCCTGGTTCTATATTGGAGTATACAAAAGAGATACCTATCCCTAGTACAGATAACCCACTCGTAACATTATTCCCTGCTGGAAGGGCTCCAACAGCAGACTATTGGGAGAAACTTTGTCGCATTAATTGGCATGACCTGTTTTACTCTCCAGATCCAAAAGGTGTAAAGCTGTTTCTCGACCTGAAAAGCAGAATTGAAGAGTCTCTTGCCCCAGATTTTCTTCTCATAGACTCCAGGACGGGCGTCACTGAAATGGGGGGGTGTTGCGACAACAATTTTACCTGATGCAATTGTGTGCATATTTTTTAAACAATCGAGAGAATTTAGATGGAATACGAGAGGTTTTGCGATCTTTGAATCGTTGGCAAGCCCAGCGTGAGGAAAAGCCAATCCCTGTTTTGGCAACCTTGAGCCGCGTACCAGAACAGGATAAACAAGATGATGAAGAAACCGTCATCAAAGAGATAAAAGAGTTTCTTTCATCTGAGGCTAACGATTTAAATGATACATTAAGTATTGAAAATGTCTTCGTATTGCATTCTGAACCGGCGTTGCAACTTAGAGAATCTCTTAGAGTTGGGAGAGGTGTAACCATTGATGAGTCAATTCTTTTACGTGATTATCTAAGATTATTTTCCTATTTTGTACCTGCTGAAATGATTCGCCCAAAGATCGCCGGACTTTTTCAGGCTGCAAGAGATAAAATTTGGACAGATCCAGAAACTGCAACTAAAGAGGTTGAGCAACTTGCAGAGTTTTATGGAAGACCGGAGGGCTTTCGTGAACTTCTCCAATTTTACATTATTCGAAATATGTTGGATGAAAATGCTCTGAAAGTTGCGCAACGTTATTGGGAATTAACAAATGATGCAAAAGAGCCTTCGCTAAAGCCAATTGTGCGAAAAGTATTTTTTAGCGCAATATTCTTGGAGATATGGGAGAAAATGGAGGCCAAATCTTGAGTTTATTGAAAGCGTTTGGCGGGCAACCAGTGAAGAAGGTGACCTAGAATTCGGACGAAAAATTGGAGATACTTATAGTGAAATAGATGAGGCACGAAAAGCTGTCAAAATTTATCTTGAATTGATTAATCTGCAGGGCGCTGACGACGACAAAACCGTTTCTAGAACCATTCAACTCCTACTAAAATCCGGTGATAAGTCGCAAGCAAAAAATATTGATTGAGCAATTCAAAGAATCTCTAGAAAAGGAGAGTGGATTTCTTTCGTCATGGGCAGAGTTTGCGCTAGATGCTGACGATACTGATTACCTTGCTTTATTGGCAAAAGAGTCTGTTCTTTCTCGATTGATCATTGCCAATTCCAGTGCAGCTATTAGGATAGCAAAATCCCAAGACAAGACTGAGATCATTCAAAAAAACATTGGAGAATTATTTAACCACGCCATCCGGAAAGGGCCGTCTTCAGATTTGTTCGAGGTTGGGAAGATTTATGAAATACTTGGTAAATATGATGAGTTTGAAGAAGGAGTAAAGAGAAACTTTCCAGAGCATGAAGCCGATCGGTTTCTTCATGAAATTAGGATGAGGTTCCGTTGAATTAATTTAAAAATCCTTTCTTGTTTGAAGCAAGTGTGCTAACAAACAAATTCACCCGACCTCCTTCATCGGTGGGTGATTTGTGACGTTGTCGCGGACGCTACGCGCTGGCCTTTACCCATAAGTCGAAAAAACTCTTGCAAAATCAGCTATATGAAATATTTATCATGTAATTGATTTTGTTGAGATTATCTGATTTGTGGGTAACAACCAGCGCTACGCGCCCGCGACAACGGGGCGGCGGATCAAGCCGACATCGCCCGTTAAAGACTGCGGCTTTTCCGTCCTCGCGGCTTATCCGCTGCCTCGTTAGAGTGAAACGCTATGCCACAGCAAATTCTGATAATTCTTATTGCACTCGCAGTAACCGCGGCGTCGGCCAGTGATGAAATCAAATGCGATCCTGGTGGAAACCAACTAGAGATTAATGCTTGTGCTCGCGATGATTTTGCCAAGGCCGATAGCGAGCTAAACAAGACATACCAAGCTCTGATCAAAAAAAGAAGCTGATGACAAGTTATTTATCAGTAAGCTCCGACTAGCTCAAAAAGCATGGCTAGCGTTCCGCGATGCTGAACTTGATGCACGGTTTGCTTGTGCGGAAAGCGATGTAAGAATTTGTTGGGGGGAGCATGTACCCGATGTTGTTTCTCTCTCGCAAAGCAGAACTCACGCGAGAAAGAAACAAACAACTCCTACAGATGCTAAAAGATGGACCTGGCGAATAATCAACACCCTAACACCATGGTCAACTGGGATGCCCAATTGGTTTATTAGAAAGGATATGTGGGCCAACCCATCAAGCATCAAGAGCAATGCGGCAAGTCTAGATAATCCATCAATTGAAGAAATTTGGTGAAGTAGAACCAGCATCAGACTGAGAACCCGTGAGGTCCTGGAAATCCCATTCACTTCATCCGAGGATCTGCTCGTAGGCTCGGCGCAAGATCTGAAGCTCCACGGTGGGTAGGCCGCGTGCCTGGGTGATATCGATGAATTTGGCGCCGTGTTCAGCCGCCCACTCGAACGGGGGATCGATACTGTTGAAACGGGCCAGGAAGACCTCGATCAGTCCGTCGGGGGTATTCACCTTGGCACGAAAGTCTCTCTCGTTTACAAGACTACCCGCTACCAGGCCGAGCTCGCGCTCGGCGCGGCCGATCACCGATGCGGGATGATGAGCGACGGTCTCGTGGGTCTTCTCGCTCACTTCGACCAATTTGGAGAGACTGGGTAGGCCGCCAAAGGCGCAGATACTGCCGTGGTTCAGCATCAGGAACCGAGTGCGGGCGCTGGTGGATTGAATGTGGAACATGACGAGGCGTGGTACCTGCATCGGGGCGGTTCCTCGCAGGAAATTTTTATGTTGCTTTTCCAAAGACTTGCGCAAGACGCAGGCCAAAAATCAGTATACGATCAGGTTTGCGGTCAGTATTTTATCATGCCGAAACGGAAATCCCGATGGGTACCAGCGGGTTCGTTTGGTCCCGCTGCTACAAGGAAGGCGACCAGGATGGAAGGCGGGTATCCTTTCCCGCTGGGCGTCAGATTTTTGCTCCAACCGCCCTCGGTTCGTCCAGCCCCCGTTCCGCCAACGCCGCCGCCCGGAACAGGGCGCGGCCCTTGTTCATGGTTTCTTCCCACTCATTTTCCGGCACGGAATCGGCGACGATGCCAGCGCCGGCCTGAACGTGCAAAAACCCATCCTTGATCACGGCGGTGCGAATGGCGATGGCGGTATCCATATTGCCGGACCAGGACAGATAGCCGACCGCGCCGGCATAGACCCCACGCTTGACCGGCTCCAGCTCGTCGATGATCTCCATCGCCCGGATCTTGGGCGCACCGCTGACCGTACCGGCCGGAAAAGTGGCGCGCAACGCGTCGATGGTGCTCAGTTCGGGACGCAGCCGCCCGGTCACGTTGGAGACGATGTGCATGACGTGCGAGTAGCGCTCGACCACCATCTTCTCGGTCAAGCATACGCTGCCGATCTCGCTGACCCGGCCGACATCGTTGCGGCCCAGATCGATCAACATCAGATGTTCCGCCAGCTCCTTGGGATCGGCCAGCATCTCGGCTTCCAGCGCCCGATCCTGTTCCTCGGTGGCGCCTCGGCGGCGGGTGCCGGCGATCGGCCGCACCGTCACCAGCCCGTCTTCCAATCGGGTCAGGATTTCCGGCGAGGAGCCGACGATATGCAGCTCGCCCAGGTTGAGGAAATACATATACGGCGAGGGATTCAGCCCGCGCAGTGCCCGGTACAGATCCAGCGGCGCGGCCCGGAACGGCGCCGACAGGCGCTGCGACGGCACCACCTGCATGCAGTCGCCGGCCAGGATGTATTTTTTTGATCCGCTCGACCGCGTTTTCATAACCCTGCTGGGTGAAGCCGGAGACGAATTCGATCTCGTCCATCTCGGGACCAGTACGGCGCGGGGCGTAGAGCGAGCGGGGCGCGCGCAGCTTTTCCACCCACTCGTCCAAGCGCTGCTGGGCACGGACCAAGGCACGTTCCACCGCCGGATCCACCAGGGTGATCAGATACAGCCGCCCGGCCAGGTTGTCGAACACCACCAAATCCTCGGATACCAGCAGCAGAATATCCGGGTTATCTAGCGGATCGGGATTCGGGCAGGTGGCCAGCCGGGGTTCGATGTAGCGGACGGTGTCGTAGCCGAAATAGCCGACCAATCCGCCGATGAAGCGCGGCAGACCCTCGCCGGTGGCCGGTACCCGGTAGCGGCTCTGGAAATCCTGAATCCAGTCCAGCGGGTCGGGACACTCCAGCGCTTCGACGATTTCGCCGGCGTGTTCGACAGTGATCCGCTGACCGCGCACCCGGATGATCTTGCGGCAGGGTAGGCCGATGATCGAATAGCGGCCCCATTTTTCGCCGCCCTGCACCGATTCCAGCAGATAGCTGTACGGCGCATCGGCCAGTTTGAGATAAGTGCTGAGCGGCGTATCGAAGTCGGCCAGCACTTCGCGGGCGACCGGAATGCGGTTGAAACCTTCGCCAACCAGGCGTTGAAATTCGTTCGGGGTCATGGGTGAAACAGCCTCGGGCAACGGAAACGGGAAACGGTATCGATTCGCGGGCGTCAGTCCGGGCGACGCCATCGAAAATCCGGAGCTGGTTTCGAGCGCGGGAGGTAGGGGAGGGGATGAGGGTGCATCAGGCCGCCTTTCGCAGCAGGGGGGGCAATTCGGCAATGGAGTCGATCACGGCGTCCGGCGCGGCGTCGCGGATATCGCGGCCGTGGTTGTAGCCGTAGGGCACGCACACGATGGGACAACCGGCGTTGCGGGCGGCGCCCACGTCGTTGATCGAGTCGCCGACCATGAGCCCTTGCGCGACCGGTATGCCCAGGCGTTCCGCGCACAGCAGCAGCGCGTCCGGGGCCGGTTTGGGCTGGGGGATGCATTCGCCGCCGACCACAGTGGCAAAGAACTCGCCGATGCCGAGCCGTTCCAGCAGCGGTCGCGCGAACTCGGCGGGCTTGTTGGTGACACAGGCCATCGGAAAACTCACGGCATGCAGGTCCGCCAGCCCTTTGCGAACACCGGGATAGAGCGCGCTGTAGACGCTGATATGATCGGCGTAGGCGGCCCGGTACAGTGGTTTGGCGCGGGCGAACAGCTTGGGATCGGCCCGGCTGCCGTCCATCTCGCCGACCAAGGCGCGGCGGATCAGGTTGTCCATGCCGTTGCCGACCCAGGCGCGCACCTGTACTTCCTCGCGCGCCGGCAGCTCCAGTTGCCGCAGCATGACGTTGATCGCTGCGGTCAGGTCGGGGACGCTGTCCACCAGGGTGCCGTCGAGATCGAAGAAAAGGGCCGAGATATTCTCAAACATGATTAGGGGTCCGCCTGAGCCAGTTCGGCGCGCAGGGCGGCGATGGTGGCCCGATAGTCGGGAGTGTTGAAGATGGCCGAACCGGCGACGAAGGTGTCGGCGCCCGCTTCGGCGATGAGCCGGATGTTGTCGATCTTGACGCCGCCGTCCACTTCCAGCCGGATCGGATAGCCGCTGTCGTCGATCAGCCGCCGGGCCTCGCGCAATTTTTTTCAGGGTGCCGTTGATGAAACTTTGGCCGCCGAAGCCGGGGTTGACCGACATCAGCAGCACCATGTCCACCTTATCCATCACGTATTTCAGATATTCCAGCGGGGTGGCGGGATTGAACACCAGCCGGAGCGGCAGCCGCAGTCGCGGATCAATTGCAGGCTGCGGTCGACGTGGTCGCTGGTTTCCGGGTGAAAGGTGATGTAGGAGGCGCCAGCTTGAGCGAAATCTGGGATGATGCGGTCCACCGGCCGGATCATCAGGTGGGCGTCGATGGGCGCGGTGACTCCGTGCTTGCGCAACGCCTCGCAAACCAGAGGGCCGACGGTCAGGTTGGGGACGTAGTGATTGTCCATGACGTCGAAGTGCACCCAGTCCGCGCCCGCCGCCAGCACGGCGTCCACTTCCGCGCCGAGTCGGGCGAAATCGGCGGACAGAATCGAGGGTGCGATCAGGTAGTCGCGCATGATGGGCAAGACGTCTCGGGCGAAATCCCCGGCCAGCGCCGGAGGCAGTCCATCGGGAATGATCACTTTAGCCGAATCGCGCCAGGTTTGGCGACCGCCGGTCCCCGAAAATCCGGGCGACCGACGGTATGGCGCGGTTTTCAGCGCGCGATGACGCGCTGGATGCGTTCCAGCGCCTTGACCAGATTGTCCATGCTGGTCGCGAACGAGATGCGGGCGCAACCTTCGGCGCCGAAGGCCGAGCCCGGCACCAGCGCCACGCCGCCTTCGTTCAGCAATAGTTCCGCAAAGGCGATGTCGTTGGCCAGTCCCAGCCGCTCGATGACCTTCTGGAAGCTGGGGAAGATATAGAAGGTGCCGTCGGCCGGCGCGACCTCGACGCCGTCCATTGCCTTCAACGTCTTATAGACGTAGTCATGACGCTCCTTGAACGCCTGGGTCATCATTGCGACGCAGGATTGATCGCCGTTCAGTCCCGCTTCCGCCGCCACTTGGGAAATTGAGGTCGGGTTGGAGGTGCTCTGCGACTGGATGTTGGTCATGGCGTTGATCAAATCCTTGGGACCGCCACAATAACCAATTCGCCAGCCGGTCATCGAATACACTTTGGAGACGCCATTCAGGACGATGGTGCGGTCGTACAGGTCCGGGCAGACATTGAGGACGTTGCAGAACTTCTCCCCCGTCCACTGGATATGCTCGTACATATCGTCGGTGGCAATGTAAATCTGCGGATGGCGGCGCAGCACTTCGCCCAGCGCACTCAACTCGGCGGCGTTGTAGGCGACGCCGGTCGGATTGGAGGGGCTGTTGATCACCAGCAGCTTGGTGCGCGGGGTGATGGCGGCTTCCAGTTGCGCGGCGGTGATCTTGAAATGCTGATCGATGCCGGCTTCGACAATCACCGGCACGCCGTCGGCCAGCAGCACCATGTCGGGGTAGGACACCCAATACGGCGCGGGGATGATCACTTCGTCGCCGCTGTTCAGCAGCGCTTGGGCCAGATTGTAAAAGCTCTGTTTGCCGCCGCAGGACACCAGAATCTGCTTGGGCTCGTAGCTCAGGCCGTTGTCGCGCTGAAACTTGGCAATGATGGCTTTCTTTAGGCTGGCCGTGCCGTCCACCGGCGTGTATTTGGTGAAGCCGGCGTTGATGGCCTTGATGGCGGCGTCCTTGATGAACGCGGGCGTATCGAAATCCGGCTCGCCGGCGCCCAGACCGACGACATCCTTGCCGGCGGCCTTGAGTTCGTTGGCCTTGGCGGTCACCGCCAGAGTAGGAGAAGGCTTGATGCGCTGCACACGTTCGGAAAGAGGGGTACTCACGAGGACTCCTGGATACGGACGGAAAAGTTGAACACGGGAATAACTCAGATTGTCGGATCATACTGAAAATTCCCACGCCAACCAATTTCCCATGCAAACGAAAAAGCCCTTTACCCTTCGCGCCCGATTCCAGCCCACCGGCGATCAGCCGGACGCCATCCGCGCGCTGGTCGCGGGCCTGAACGATGGCTTGGCGCATCAGACCTTGCTCGGCGTCACCGGCAGCGGCAAGACCTTTACCGTCGCCAATGTCATCGCCACCGTGCAGCGTCCGGCGTTGGTGTTGGCGCCCAACAAGACCCTGGCGGCGCAGCTATACGGCGAGATGAAGGCGTTTTTTTCCCGACAACGCGGTGGAGTATTTCGTTTCCTATTACGATTACTACCAGCCGGAAGCCTACGTGCCGTCGTCGGACACCTACATCGAGAAGGATGCCTCGATCAACGAGCACATCGAGCAGATGCGGTTGTCGGCGACCAAGGCGATTCTGGAGCGGCCCGATACCGTCATCGTGGCCACGGTGTCGGCGATTTACGGCTTGGGCGATCCCGAGTCGTACATGAAGATGCTGCTGCATCTGGTGCGCGGCGAGCGGGTCGATCAGCGCGCCATTTTGCGGCGGCTGGCGGATTTGCAGTACACCCGCAACGATCTGGAACTGGCGCGCGGCACGTTTCGGGTGCGCGGCGAGGTGATCGACATCCATCCGGCCGAATCCGATACCGAGGCGGTGCGGGTGGAATTGTTCGACGACGAGATCGAATCGCTCAGTCTGTTCGATCCGCTGACCGGTCATGTGCTGCGCAAGACGCCGCGCTATACCGTTTATCCCAAGACCCACTACGTCACCCCGCGCGAGCAATTGCTCAAGGCGGTGGATCAGGTCAAGGACGAACTGCGCGAACGCTTGGCCGAGATGCACGCTGCCAACAAATTACTGGAAGCGCAGCGCTTGGAGCAGCGTACCCGCTTCGATATCGAGATGATGCTGGAGCTGGGTTATTGCAGCGGCATCGAGAACTACTCCCGTCATCTGTCCGGGCGCGAGATGGGCGAACCGCCGCCGACTCTGCTCGATTATTTGCCGCCCGAGGCGCTGATTTTCATCGACGAAAGCCATGTCACCGTGCCGCAATTGGGCGCGATGTACAAAGGCGACCGTTCGCGCAAGGAAACCCTGGTCGATTATGGATTCCGACTACCGTCGGCGCTGGACAATCGGCCCTTGCGCTTCGACGAGTTCGAGCGGCTGAGCGGCCAGACCGTATTCATCTCCGCCACGCCCGGCCCCTTCGAGCTAGAGCATTCCGGCGGGGCGGTGGCGGAGCAGGTGGTGCGCCCCACCGGCTTGGTGGACCCCGAGGTCGAAGTGCGTCCCGCCCGGCATCAGGTGGATGATTTGCTGGGCGAAATCCGCGAACGGGTCCAGCTCAAGGAGCGGGTGCTGGTTACGACCTTGACCAAACGCATGGCCGAGGATTTGACCGAGTATCTGGCCGAGAACGGGGTGCGGGTGCGTTATCTGCACGCCGATATCGATACGGTGGAGCGGGTCGAGATCATCCGCGATCTGCGCTTGGGCCAGTTCGACGTGCTAGTGGGCATCAATTTGTTGCGAGAAGGGCTGGATCTGCCGGAAGTGTCGCTGGTGGCGATTCTCGACGCCGACAAGGAGGGTTTTCTGCGATCCGACCGTTCCTTGATTCAGACCATCGGTCGCGCCGCCCGCAATCTGCGCGGCAAGGCGATTCTGTACGCCGACCAGATCACCGGTTCGATGCGGCGGGCGCTGGACGAAACCGAACGGCGTCGGACCAAGCAGCAGATGTACAACCAGACCCACGGCATTACTCCGCGCGGCATCGAGAAGGCGGTGGCCGACATCATGGAAGGCGCCTATTCCCATCCCGGCGCGCCGCTGCCGGCGACGCAATACGCCAAGGTTGCCGAAGAGGAAGCGGCCTACGCCCACGAAACGCCGGCGCTGCTGATGAAGAAGATCAAGCAACTGGAACAGGCGATGTACCGCCACGCCCGCGATCTGGAGTTCGAGAAGGCGGCCAAGCTGCGTGACGAGATTCAACGGATTCGGCAGCTTGGGTTGGGATTGTCGGAGGCGAAGGCGGGTTAGCCAGATTCCGGCGGATGCTCCACTTGCCGGATGATCCCGGCGATTTGCTGGGCTTCGGGCAGTTGCAACCGCTGAGCGTCTTGCAGCGCCAAGCGTAGAAGCTCCAACGCCTTTTCGCGGTCTCCCGCCTCGCCGCGCATCAGATAATAAATCCCGATGTTGGCACGGCAGATCAGTAAATCCCGCACCGACTGGAGCCGCTCGTAGACCGGCAGTTGTTCCTCCTGGCGAATCCGCAGCGCCTCGTCCAATTGCCCGCGCGCCTGCAACACGTCGGCGATCTGACCCAGCGTCACCGCCCGCGAGCGCACGTCGCCCAGCCGCTCGTAGACCGGCAGTTGTTCCTCCTGGCGAATCCGCAGCGCCTCGTCCCATTGCCCGCGCGCCTGATACACGTCGGCCATCAAACCCCATGCCAAAGCTGCTTCCCGTGCCGCACCTCTGGATTGGTCCAATTTTGTTTTCTGGCTGGCCAGCGCCAGCGCCCGATCCATCAGTCCGGCACTTTGCGCAACATTCCCCGCCGTCCACAAAATATTGGATTTTTCGTCATCGGCTAGATTGTTTCGCAAGGCTCGTTCGCAGAACGCCAGCCAGGCACCGAAAGGGCCGTTGCGTATGGCGAACCTGGAACCAGCACGTTCTATTTGAACCCAATCCGTTTCCAGCACTCGCGCCAGCCATTCCACTAACGCCGCGTTCTCCTGGTGGATTTCGTCCCAGCGTCGCCCTTGATCGTCTTCCTGGCCAGCCTCGCTTTCAGGTAAGCGTTCCACGAACCATGCGGTCATTCGCGCCAGAACGGTGGTTTCCTCGGTGCGTGGCCGCAACAACTCCGTCAGCAGGGGATGCAAACGCCAGCTTTTCCCATCCGGCGTCCGATCCAGCAACGACAGGGTGTGGGTCTGCACGGCCAATTCCTCGAAATCTGTCACATTCAGCCCAGCCAGTGCCGCGCCCAGGCAGGCCCCAAAGCCACCGGTCGGTCCGTGGCTCAAGGCATAAAAAAGCCGGCAGCAGGCGTTCGGCGTCAGTACCCAGTTGCTCCCGCAACAGATCCAGCGATAGCTCGAATGTGGCGGACAACAGCCGGTTGGGGTCAGCCGGGTCGGGGTGGTCCAAGCACAAACCTGCCTTTCGCAATAAACCCAGAAAACCCGCCACGCTCCGCCCGGCGCGCAAATGCCCAGCGGCCAAGTGAATCGCCAGTGGCAGATAGCCCAAGGCGCGCACCAGTTCGCCGTAATCTCGCGTGGTCGCGGTTTTTTCCAATTCTTGGCTCAACTGATCGAGTGCCGCGTCCTCTTCGAAAGGGCGCAGTGGAACCCGTGCCCAGTTCGTGCTTTCACCCAGGTGTTGAAAGCGTCCGCTGACCGCCATCGGACAATCCGCCAGACGTTGTACCGCTTGCGCCACGGCCCGCGCCGTTTCCCGCGAATCGACGTTTTCGATGTGCACCAGCGTCAGCGGTTGTTGCAGTCGGGCGGATAGATCGGCGCCGGCCGGCAACTGAAGCAGATCTCGCAACCGTCCCAACAGCGTCTCGGCCTCCAGCGGTTGCCGAGGGTCGAGCGCCAACCGCAGATAGCCACCGGGAAAATCGGCCTCGTGCAGCGCGTAGAAGCGATCCACCAGATAGGATTTACCGACCCCGGCCATGCCCTGCACCGAGCAGACTGCCACGGTCCGCGTGCCGCCGTTCGCCCGCAACAAGACCTGTTCCAATCGCGCCAATTCCGCTTGCCGGCCGGCGAACACATCTTCCACACGCGGATGTACGGTGCTCGGCGCGGGTGGCGACTGCATCCACCAAGTCAGCCGGCCGTTTTGGGTCCCGCGATACAGGCTGTTGTCGTCGAACCAGAATCCCCGACCCGACCAGCCTCGAAACCACAACTCGTAACGCAGCGGACAGCCTCGGGCATCCAGGGTGATCTCCACCACCTCGCAGGCATTGGGATACCGATCCGCTCCGTGGCCCTCGTACAAACAACCCGCCGCGACTTGGCGCAAGCGCCGGTCCGGGTCGGCCCATTCCGTGGGTTCCGGCTCGTGCAGATGCCCGCGCAGCAGCAGGTCTACCCGATCTTGTTCTGCCAGCAACTGCCGGCAATGAGCCCCATCGGCTAAATCGCTCAACGGATGATGGATCAACGCCAGCCGAAAGCCGTCGAGCCCTTCGCCGGCCAGTTGCATCACCTGATTTTCGGTCAATCGTAGCTTGCCGGCGTCGTGGTCATCCCCCGCTAGCCAAGCGGAATCCAGGCCGATGACATGGATCGCGAAAGGGAATTTCGGTAAGCGCAAGGTGCAGCGATAACCGAGATGGGGATGGATGGATGGATCGGGCAGTAGCTCGGGCCGGTTCAGGTCGTTCCTCAACCAATCGCGATAAGCGGTTTGGCGGGTTAAGAGTGTGTCGCGTTGCGCGTCCTGAAAGCCCCAAGGTGTCGCGCCGCCCGCCAGCCAACGCGACAGGTCTTGATCGTTCACGCGATGGAGGTTCGCGCGCAGTGCCTGCCAATCATCCGTGGCGACCTTGCGGCAAACGTCGTGATTGCCGGGCACAAGGAAGAACCGTTCCGGCGGCACGCCCAGCCGTTGCAAGGTCTCCCGGAAAAACCCGGTAACCGCCGTGTACTCATCCACCAAGCCCCAATCGGCGGTATCCCCGGTGAAGCAGACCAGATCGAACGGCCCCGTCACCTTCAGCTCATCCAGATTGCGTAGCCAGGCATCGCCCAGTACCCGCCGCCGACGCCAGGACTCGCCTTCGCGCGAACCGCGCTCGTGCAAGTCCGAGAGATGCAAGAGACGCAGTTTGAAGGAGGTGTTATCGATCATGACAAGACGATCCTTGAGTCAATCGTGACGATTCGAGCACTAGATGCAAGCGTATCACAAGCGAGAATATGGTCACTTATGAAAAAGGGGTTGGGGCTGTTCGCGAGCCAGTCATCACGCATGAAGGAGAGCCACGGCTGGTATCGTACGTTTTGATGGAAAAAATATGGATGTCCTCTTGCCAAGCCCGCCGTCATTGATTATCCTTCCGCTCCTATCGCATTAGGCGCGTAGCTCAGTTGGTTAGAGCACCACCTTGACATGGTGGGGGTCGTTGGTTCGAGTCCAATCGCGCCTACCAGATTTTTGTTGAGTTGCGCAACAGACCGTTTTGCAAAAGGGCGCGCCTTCCTTCCAAAAGAAGGGTTTCATGGCGTGCCCTTTACTATTTACAGGCCTAGGCCGAACAAGCGGATCGAGAGAATTTCAACGATGCCGGTAATCACGCTTCCAGATGGCAGCCAGCGCGTTTTCGACGAGCCGGTCAGCGTTCACCAAGTTGCCGCCGCGATCGGCGCGGGCTTGGCCAAGGCTGCTTTGGCGGGCAAGGTGGACGGCCGCTTGGTGGATACTTCGCACCTCATCGCCGGGGATGCGAATCTGGCCATCGTCACCGAACGCGACCCGGAAGGGCTGGAGATCGTGCGTCATTCCAGCGCGCATCTGCTGGCGCACGCCGTCAAGCAGTTGTATCCAAGTGCTCAGGTCACCATCGGCCCGGTCATCGAAAACGGCTTCTACTACGACTTTGCCTTCGAACGTGCCTTTACTCCCGAGGATCTGGAGCGCATCCAGACGCGGATGGAGGAATTGGCCACCCGCGACATTCCCGTAACCCGCTCGGTCATGCCGCGTGACGAAGCAGTCGCCTTCTTCCGCGACATGGGCGAGGAGTACAAGGCCCAGATCATCGCCGACATTCCGGCCGACCAGGAAATTTCGCTGTACCGGCAGGACGACTTCATCGACCTCTGCCGTGGTCCGCATGTGCCTTCCACCGGCAAGCTCAAGGCCTTCAAGCTGATGAAGTTGGCCGGCGCCTACTGGCGCGGCGATTCCCGCAACGAGATGTTGCAGCGCATCTACGGCACGGCCTGGATCGATCAGAAGGCGTTGAAAGCCTACCTGCACCGCTTGGAAGAGGCGGAAAAACGCGATCATCGCCGGGTCGGCAAGGCGCTCGACCTGTTCCATGTCCAGGAAGAAGCGCCGGGCATGGTGTTCTGGCACGATCACGGCTGGCGGGTCTACGTCGAAGTGCAGAATTACATCCGCCAGATGTTGCGCGAACACGACTACCAGGAAGTGCACACCCCGCAGATCATCGACCGCAGCCTGTGGGAGCGTTCCGGGCACTGGGAAAAATTCCGCGACGACATGTTCACCACGGCTTCGGAAAACCGCGACTATGCGGTCAAGCCAATGAACTGTCCCGGTCATATTCAGATTTTCAATCAAGGGCTGAAAAGTTATCGCGACCTGCCGCTGCGCATGGCCGAATTTGGTTCCTGCCATCGCAACGAGCCATCCGGTACTCTGCACGGGTTGATGCGGGTGCGCAATTTCGTGCAGGACGACGCCCACATCTTCTGCACCGAAGAGCAGATTCAGGTCGAGGTTTCGGCGTTCATGGATCTGCTGTTCCGGGTCTACGCCGATTTTGGTTTCAACGAGGTGCAACTGGCCTTGGCCACCCGTCCCGACAAACGAGTCGGTAGCGACGAGGTGTGGGATAAGGCGGAAAAGGCGCTGGAAATGGCGCTGAATCGCACCGAACTGCCCTGGCAACTCAAGCCCGGCGAAGGTGCCTTCTACGGCCCCAAGATCGAATTCGTGTTGCGCGATTGCCTGGATCGACTCTGGCAGTGCGGCACCATCCAGGTGGATTTTTCCATGCCTGGCCGGCTGGATGCCCACTATATCGCCGAGGACGGCGGCAAGCGGGTACCGGTCATGTTGCACCGGGCGATTCTCGGCTCGCTGGAGCGGTTTATCGGCATTCTGATCGAGCAATACGCCGGCGCGCTGCCGGCTTGGCTGGCGCCGGTGCAGGTGGTGGTGCTCAATATCACCGACCATCAGGCCGATTATGTTTCTCGGATCGAAAAACTCCTTATGCAACAAGGTTTCCGTGTCGCCGCCGACTTGAGAAACGAAAAGATCGGCTTTAAAATTCGCGAACATACCTTGCAACGCGTTCCATACTTACTGGTTACTGGCGACCGGGAACTGGAAACGGAGACCGTCGCCGTGCGCACCCGCGCTGGCAAGGACCTGGGCGTCATGACACTGACTGCTTTCGCCGAGCGCCTGCAAGCCGACATCGCCCGGCGCGGACGAATCGAATAATCCTTGGGAGGACAGCAACATCGCCGCGAACAACGAACTCCGGCTCAATGAAGAGATTACCGGGCGCGAAGTGCGTCTGATCGATCAGGATGGCGAGCAAGCAGGGGTCGTGCTCCTGATACAGGCCAGGCGAATGGCCGAGGAAGCCGAACTGGATTTGGTGGAGATTTCCCCGAGCGCCAAGCCGCCGGTTTGTCGCATCATGGATTATGGAAAATTCCGGTTCGAACAGGCCAAGAAGCAGAATGAAGCCCGGAAAAAGCAAAAACAAATCCAGGTCAAGGAAATCAAATTCCGTCCAGGTACGGACGAAGGGGACTATCAGGTCAAACTACGCAACCTGATCCGTTTCCTGAGCGATGGCGACAAGGCCAAGGTGACGCTGCGGTTTCGGGGCCGCGAAATGGCGCATCAGGATCTTGGCGTCAACCTTCTCAAGCGCGTCGAGGACGACTTGATTCAATATGGCACGGTGGAACAGCGGCCTCGGATGGAAGGGCGGCAGATGGTCATGACCATTGCGCCGGTGAAAAAGAAATAATCCTTCCCACCAGGCACTGAGCTTCCCGTCCTTTGACGCAGATCGGGGGTGATCCCCGAACCGACTTTTTGCAAATTGCGGAGCCATGCAATGCCCAAGATGAAAACCAACCGCGGCGCGGCCAAGCGTTTCAGCCGCACCGGGTCCGGCCAATACAAATGCTCTCACTCGCATCTCCGGCACATTCTGACCAAGAAGAGCGCCAAGCGGAAACGCCAGTTGCGCGGTACCACGATCATTGCCGCGGTGGATACCCCGGCGGTGCGTCGGATGCTGCCTTACACTTGATGCCACCGGACCGGAGAACTAAACCATGCCCCGAGTGAAACGTGGCGTTACCGCCCACGCCCGCCATAAAAAAGTCCTGAAGCAGGCCAAAGGCTATTACGGTGCCCGCAGCAAGGTGTACCGCGTCGCCAAACAGGCCGTAATCAAGGCTGGTCAATACGCGTATCGCGACCGTCGTCAGAAGAAGCGCGAATTCCGCGCGCTGTGGATCGTTCGCATCAACGCCGGCGCCCATGAAAACGGCCTGTCCTACAGTCGGCTGATCAACGGTCTGAAGCTGGCCGCCATCGAGGTCGACCGCAAGGTGTTGGCCGATCTGGCGGTGTCGGACAAGCCGGCCTTTGCCGCACTGGCTGGCCGCGCCAAAGCCGCGCTCGGCATCGCCTGAGTCGTTCGCCGGGCCGGAGATCCGGTCTGGCGGCTGGCGGGATTCCGCAACGAGGGAAGGGCGTGGTCCTTTCCCTTTTTCGTTTGTGATCCATCCTCACCCCAACCCCTTTCCCGCCAGCGGGCAAGGGGAGTGAGTGGCTGTTTGAGAGTTGGAGAGAGCACTGGCGTGGATGCATTGTCCGAACTGCTGCAAACTGCCCAAGCCGCGATTGCCGGGGCCGGCGATCTTGCCACCCTGGACCAGGCGCGTGTGCTTTATCTGGGTAAGAAAGGCGCGCTTACCGAGCGCCTGAAGGAGCTGGGGCGGCTGCCGCCCGAAGAGCGGCGTCAAGCCGGCCAGGTGATCAACGAGGCCAAGCAGGTGCTGGAAACCGCGCTCGCCGCCCGCAAGACCGAGTTGGAAGCGGCGGCGCTGGATGCTCGGTTGGCGAGCGAGGCCATTGATGTGACGTTGCCGGGGCGTGGTCAGCGGTCCGGCGGTCACCATCCGGTCAGCCGCACGCTGGCCCGCATCGAGGCGTTGTTTGCTCAGATCGGTTTTACGGTCGTCGAAGGGCCGGAGGTCGAGGACGATTTCCACAACTTCGAGGCGCTCAACATCCCCGCCCATCATCCGGCGCGGGCCATGCACGACACCTTCTATTTCGACGCGCATACCCTGCTACGTACTCATACCTCGCCAGTGCAGATCCGGGTGATGGAGCAACGGGAACCACCAGTGCGGATCATCGCGCCCGGCCGGGTTTACCGCTGCGATTCGGATGTGACGCACAGCCCGATGTTCCATCAGGTCGAGGGATTACTGGTGGATGAAGCGGTCAGCTTCGCGGATCTGAAGGGTGTGTTGGACGATTTCCTGCGCCAGTTCTTCGAACGCGATTTGGCGGTGCGTTTCCGACCTTCTTATTTTCCGTTCACCGAGCCATCCGCCGAGGTGGATATTCAGTGCGTGATCTGCGGCGGTGACGGTTGCCGGGTCTGCAAGCACAGCGGCTGGCTGGAAATCCTGGGTTGCGGCATGGTGCATCCGGCGGTGTTCGAGCAGATCGGCATCGACGCCGAACGCTACACCGGCTATGCCTTCGGCATGGGCGTCGAGCGGTTGGCCATGCTGCGCTACGGCGTCAACGACCTGCGGCTGTTCTTCGACAACGATCTGCGCTTTCTGCGGCAGTTTCAGTGAGGTCCCCGGCATGAAAGTCAGCGAGCAGTGGCTGCGAGAATGGGTCGATCCCGCGGCGTCCGGCGCCGAACTGGCGGCGCAACTGACCATGGCCGGTCTGGAAGTGGATCGTATCGAGCCGGCTGCCCCGGCTTTCGATCGGATTGTGGTCGGTCGAGTGATGGACTTGGTCCCGCATCCCCAAGCCGATCGCTTGCGAGTGGCGACCGTGGACGTGGGCGATACGGAACCGCTGCAAATCGTTTGCGGCGCTCCGAATGTGGCCATCGGCCTGTGTGCGCCGACCGCATTGATCGGCGCGGTGTTGCCGGGCGGGCTGGCCATCAAAAAGTCCAGGTTGCGAGGGATCGAGTCGCGCGGCATGTTGTGTTCGGCCAAGGAATTGGGCTTGGCGGAAACCTCGGAAGGGTTGTTGCCGTTACCGCCGGATAGCCGGCCTGGCCAGAACCTGCGCGAGTTGCTGGCGTTGGATGATGTCGTTATCGAGATCGAGTTGACACCGAATCGCGGCGACTGTCTGGGCATGGAAGGCATCGCCCGCGAGGTGGCGGTGCTCAACCGTTGCGAGTTTCGGGCGTTACCGGCTGCCGCAGTGGAGCCGGTGCTGGACGCGACGTTTCCGGTGACCTTGCTCGATCCGGCCGATTGTCCGCGTTATGTGGGTCGAGTCATCCGCGACGTCGATCCGACCGCCGAGACGCCGCTGTGGATGAAGGAACGCTTGCGCCGCGCTGGTCTGCGTAGTCTAGGACCGTTGGTGGACGTGACCAACTACGTGATGTTGGAACTCGGCCAGCCGATGCATGCCTTCGACCTGAACCGGTTGACCGGCGGTATCGAGGTGCGTCGCGCCCGGCCCGGCGATCGCCTGGAGTTGCTGAACGGGGTCGTGGTGGAGCTGGACGCGGAAACCTTGCTGATTGCCGACCAGGCCGGGCCGCTGGCGCTGGCCGGCATCATGGGCGGCGAAATCAGTTCCTGCACCGATGTGACCCGCGACGTGTTTCTGGAAAGCGCCTTCTTCACTCCGACCAGTATCGCTGGTCGTGCCCGCCGTTATGGCTTGCAGACCGATGCGTCGTACCGCTTCGAGCGCGGTGTCGATCCACAACTGCAGCACCGCGCCGCCGAGCGGGCCACCCGATTGTTGTTGGACATCGCCGGCGGCCAGCCAGGACCGATCATCGAGGCGGTGGCGCCCGAATTCCTGCCGGCGGAGTCGGCGATCCGGTTGCGACCGGAGCGAGTCCGCCTGCTGCTGGGTCTGGACATTCCCGCCGCCGAAATAGAGGACATCCTTCGACGGTTGGGCATGGCGGTGGCAGTCGAGGTGCATCACTGGTTGGTCGTGCCTCCCAGTAGCCGCTTCGATATTCGCCTGGAGGTGGATCTGATCGAAGAAATCGCCCGCGTGCATGGTTATGACCGGCTGCCGGGCAACCGCTCCCTGACCCGCCTGGAGATGCCGCCGCAATCGGAACGGCAGGTTGCGCTGGCACGCTTTAAGGAGGCGCTGGTGCAGCGCGGCTTTCAGGAGGCGATCACCTATAGCTTTGTCGATCCGGCGTTCCAGGCCGTGCTTGACCCGGCGCGGCAACCGCTGGCGCTGACCAATCCGATTTCCGCCGACTTGGCGGCGATGCGCACCAGCCTATGGCCGGGCTTGCTCAAGGTGTTGATTCACAACCAGAAGCGCCAGCAACCGCGAGTCAGGTTGTTCGAGCATGGCCTGACGTTTGTTCCAGCCAACGACGGTCTGCGACAGGAACCGTATCTCGGTGGGGTGCTGGCGGGTACCGCGCTGCCGGAACAGTGGGGATTGCCGAAACGGGCGGCGGATTTTTTCGACCTCAAGAGCGATGTCGAGGTGCTGTTGGCATTGACCGGCGAGCCGGAGGCGTTCACCTTCGTGGCGGCCGTTCACCCGGCGTTGCATCCCGGCCAGTGCGCGCGGATTGAGAGGGCCGGCGCACGGGTCGGTTGGCTGGGCACCTTGCACCCGCGGGTGGCGCGAGAGCTGGATGTGGAGGGCGACGCCTTCGTATTCGAGTTGGCGCTTGCTGGGCTGCAAACAGCGCGCGTGCCGACATTTCACGAGCTGTCCCGCTTTCCAGCCAGTCGCCGCGATATCGCGATTGTGGTGGATGAGGCGACTTCGGTCCAGGCGGTTCGGGATTGCATACGCCAGCACGGCGGCGAATTATTGCGCGATGTGTGGCTTTTCGATGTTTATTGGGGTCCTGGAATTTCCGATGGCCGGAAAAGTTTGGCTTTGGGATTGATTTTACAGGATTTCTCGCGCAATCTTACTGACAATGTGGTCGAGGAGACCGTATCCGGCATCATCGCTGGACTGGCGGAACAGTTTGGCGCAACGCTTAGGGTTTAGAGCATGGCACTGACAAAAGCCGATATGGCGGAACGTTTGTTCGAAGAACTGGGCATTAACAAGCGCGAGGCCAAGGATTTGGTGGAGATCTTTTTCGAGGAGATCCGTAGCGCTCTGGAACAGGGGCAACAAGTGAAGCTGTCCGGGTTTGGCAATTTCGACCTGCGCGATAAGAACCAGCGCCCGGGTCGCAACCCTAAAACAGGAGAGGAAATCCCCATTACCGCGCGACGGGTAGTGACCTTTCGGCCTGGGCAGAAGCTCAAGGCGCGGGTGGACGCTTTTAAGGGGGAAGCACAGTAGATCGTTCGGTGACGAAGCGCTTGGCAAGCGGCATGGATTGCATTAACATTGCCAACCCTTGCGGCGGGCGATCGCTGCAAACCGGGGCGTAGCGCAGCCTGGTAGCGCACCTGCATGGGGTGCAGGTGGTCGGAGGTTCAAATCCTCTCGCCCCGACCAATGAATAAAACGGCTTGATGTTAAAACATCAAGCCGTTTTTTTTTGGGCTTTTCCAAAGTCGAAGTGACGAGGATCGGGCAGGTTGGCAAAAGAGAGACGGCGGTCGGATCACGGTGGTAGCGTGAGCTGGCTCCACAGGAAAACCTCTGCTCGCATTGACCGCATGCTCAGCCCTTGTCAATATTCCACATGACACCATTACCCTGGACGCCAAGGCCGCGAACATGGTCGGATAAGCTTCATGCGTGGTATAAACGCAGCCTACCTTGGTAACGATGCCTCAAGGCACGCGGCCCGCTCTGGATACGCGAATGCCCAACCTGGGTTTTTTCCACATCTCATGAAGGTTGGTTTGGAGGGTATAGGGTTCTGGACAAAGCGGCCGGTGAATTTCATCATTACCCCAAGTGCGATCGTGGTTGGCGGACTTGAGTGAAGTGCAAACCCAACTGTCTTTCTTTGTCTCCACATCGCTCGTTGTGCGCGGAGTGATGGCGGTGGCGACTCGCAACGACCTGCAGCCCCGCTGTCCAAGAACTTGCGTGTGAGGCTGCGGGCGAGATGTTCGCCGAGTCTTGCGTTTTTTTGTTCGTGACCCTGGTAAACCCGGTCTATACTAAGGCTCGGATTGTCCCTGCATCAAGCGTAGTTTCTAAGACAACTTATTGTTATATAAGAGGATTTTTTATGGCACAGCTCAAACCCGGTGTCGTTTCTGGCAAAGACTACCTTACGCTCGTGGCTGCCGCGAAGGCAGGCGGTTACGCTTTGCCGGCGGTCAATGTCTCCAGTAGCAGCACGATCAACGCGGTACTGGAAGCCGCGGCCAAGAACAATGCTGACATCATCGTCCAGCTTTCCAACGGCGGCGCGCAGTTCTACGCCGGCCAAGGCATGAAAGACGGCTTCAAGGCCAAGGTGCTGGGCGCGGTGGCGGCGGCCTACCATGTGCATTTGCTGGCCGAGCACTATGGGGTTTGCGTAGTGTTGCACACCGATCATGCCAACAAGGGCCTGATTCCCTGGGTTGAAGCGTTGTTGGATCACGGCGAGGCGTATTTCAAGCAGCACGGCAAGCCGCTGTTCAGTTCGCACATGTTGGATCTTTCCGAAGATCCGATGGAGTTCAACCTCAGTGAGTGTGCGCGCATCCTGACGCGGATGGCCCCGCTGAACATGAGTCTGGAAATCGAACTGGGCGTTACCGGTGGCGAGGAAGACGGCATTGGCGGCGAGCTCGACGAGAGTGCCGACAACTCCCATCTTTACACGCAGCCGGAAGATGTGTTGCAGGCTTACGAGCGGCTGTCGCCCATCGGACATTTCTCGGTCGCCGCGTCCTTCGGTAACGTGCATGGGGTGTACAAGCCCGGCAATGTCCAACTGCGCCCGGAAATCCTCAAGAACTCACAGGCGCTGATTGAGAAGGAACGCAGCACTGGTTCGAAGCCGCTGAATCTGGTGTTCCACGGTGGTTCCGGCTCGGAGAAGGCGAAGATCACCGAGGCGGTCGGTTACGGGGTGTTCAAGATGAACATCGACACCGACCTGCAGTTTGCCTATTCCGAAGCCATCGGCAAGTTCGTCAGCGAGAACCCCAAGGCGTTCATGTATCAGATCGACCCGGAAACCGACAAGCCCTATAAGAAGTTCTACGACCCGCGCAAGTATCTGCGCCTGGCGGAGCAGAACATGGTGGCGCGCTTGAACGAGGCGTTCGCCGATCTTGGTTCCAAGGACAAGTCGCTGGCGGCCTGAGAACCGTTGCTTGCTGATAGCTGGTAATTAAGTACGGAAAAAGCCTGCCGAGTTTTCGGCGGGCTTTTTTTTTCCGAAGATATCCCTTTTCATCGGGCCTGGAGCCGCATCGTGCAGGAACTCAATCCTTACTTTCATCAGATTCAAGACCTCCAGGGGGCGCTGCGCGTCTCTGAGGGGGGTATCTTTGACTTCGAGACTCGGCGCGAGCGGCTGGACGAGGTCAACCGCGAACTGCAGGAATCCAATGTCTGGAATGACCCGGAGCGCGCGCAGACGCTGGGTAAGGAACGCGCCCAACTCGAAGCCGTGGTAAACCGGCTGGAGAGCCTCGACCGAGGTTTGAACGAAGTCGCTGAATTACTGACGCTGGCCGGCGAGGAAGGCGACGAAGCGGCGATTGTCGAAATGGTGCGCGATCTGGACGGCTACGGCCGAGTCGTCGCCGATCTGGAATTCCAGCGAATGTTCTCCGGCGAGTTGGATGCCAGCAACGCTTTTCTCGATATTCAAGCCGGCTCCGGTGGTACCGAGGCCCAGGACTGGGCGGAGATGCTGCTGCGGATGTACTTGCGTTGGGGTGAGCGACGCGGTTTCAAGACCGAACTGCTGGAGGTGTCGCCGGGGGAAGTGGCGGGGATCAAGAGCGCCAGCGTCAGTTTCGAGGGCAGCTACGCTTTTGGCTGGCTGCGGACCGAGATTGGTGTGCATCGGCTGGTGCGCAAGTCGCCATTCGATTCCGGTAACCGTCGCCATACCTCGTTCGCGGCGGTGTTCGTATCGCCGGAAATCGACGACAGCATCGAGGTAGAGATCAATCCGGCTGACTTGCGCGTCGATGTCTACCGCGCCTCCGGGGCGGGCGGCCAGCATGTCAACCGTACCGAGTCGGCGGTGCGCATCACCCACCTGCCGACCAATACCGTCGTGCAATGCCAGAACGACCGTTCCCAGCACAAGAACCGCTCCACCGCGATGAAGCAACTCAAGGCTAAGCTCTACGAACTGGAACTGCAAAAGCGCAATGCCCAGGCCCAGGTGGTGGAGGACAGCAAATCCGATATCGGCTGGGGTAGCCAGATCCGTTCCTATGTACTGGATCAATCGCGCATCAAGGATCTGCGTACCGGCTTCGAAACCGGTAATACCCAAGCGGTGCTGGATGGCGATCTGGATGCATTCATTGAGGCCAGCCTGAAGAGTGGGCTGTAAGCCATTCCCTCGTTCACCCAAACCGGTTTTGTCCCATGTCCCTGGAACCACAAAATCCCACCGCCATTTCCGAAGAGCGCCTTGATGAGAATAAACTGATCGCCCTGCGCCGCCAGAAATTACACGAGTTGCGCCAGGCCACCAGCGCTTATCCCACCGATTTCCGTCGCGATACCTTGGCGGCGGAACTACACGCCGCCTATGGCGATAAGGAAACCTCCGAATTGGATGCCGAAGCGCGGCGATGTCGTATCGCCGGGCGGATGCTGGCCAAACGGATCATGGGCAAGGCCAGTTTCGCGCGCCTGCGCGACCAATCCGGCGACATTCAACTGTTTATCCAGAAAAGCGCGCTACCGGATGGGTTGTATGAGGACTTCAAGAATTGGGATTTGGGCGACATCCTGGGTGCCGAAGGCACGGTATTCAAGACCAAAACCGGCGAATTGTCGGTCAAGGTGGATGTGCTGCGCCTGTTGACCAAGTCGCTGCGACCATTGCCGGAGAAATTCCACGGACTGGCCGATCAGGAAACCCGCTACCGGCAGCGCTATGTGGACTTGATCATGAACGAGTCCACTCGCGCCACTTTCCGCTTGCGCTCGGCCATGGTCGCCTATATCCGCGACTTTTTTTAACCGGCGCGACTTCTTGGAAGTCGAGACGCCGATGATGCAGCCGATTCCCGGTGGCGCGACGGCGCGACCGTTCATTACCCATCACAATGCCTTGGATATGGAGCTGTACCTGCGCATCGCGCCGGAACTGTATCTGAAGCGCTTGGTGGTGGGCGGTTTCGAGCGGGTCTATGAAATCAACCGCAATTTCCGCAACGAAGGCTTGTCTACCCGCCACAATCCCGAGTTCACCATGCTGGAGTTCTATCAGGCGTATACCGACTACCATGACCTGATGGATTTGACCGAGGAACTCTTGCGCGGCATGGCGCACGCGTTATTGGGTCACGCCACCGTTCAGTACCAGGGCGAGAGTTACGATTTTGATCAGCCGTTCCAGCGGCTGACGGTTCGAGAGGCTGTGCTGCGTTTCAATCCGGCGATTACCGCCGCCGAGTTGGACGATCTGGACGCGGCCCGGCACATTGCCGCAGGTTTGGGGCTGAAGGTGCAACCCGAGCACGGATTAGGCCGGGTGCAGTTGGATATCTTCGAGCAGACCGTCGAGCATCAGTTGCGCGATCCGACTTTCATCACGGCCTATCCGACCGAAGTATCGCCGCTGGCCCGGCGCAACGACGCCGATCCCAGCATCACCGATCGTTTCGAGCTATTCGTGGGCGGGCGGGAAATCGCCAACGGTTTTTCCGAGTTGAACGATCCCGAGGATCAGGCGGACCGGTTTCGCCGACAGGTCGAAGCCAAGGCGGCCGGCGATCAGGAAGCCATGCACTACGACGCCGATTACATTCGGGCGCTGGAGTATGGCTTACCGCCGACGGCGGGAGAGGGCATCGGCATCGACCGGCTCGTCATGCTGTTTGCGGATGTGCCTTCGATCCGCGATGTGCTCCTGTTCCCGCACCTGCGGCCGGAATGATGCCGTCCAGACACCGTGCGCTCAGGCGTTCGCTTCTTCAAGAAGGACGCGTGGGAGCGGTGAATTGGCGACGGCGCTGCGCATCGGCACGATGTTGCCGTGCTCCGCGCAATGGGCGTAAGGTTGCTCGCGGGTGACCGCGACGGGCCGCTTGCAGTGCGGGCAGACCATATAGATTGGTTGTGAAACTTGCATCTGTGTTTCCTTCGTGAAGATGTGTTCTTGTCCCTTCGACAACAGTCTTGACGATTTTATTCCGCAATGCAACAAAAAATTGTTGCGTCGCAACAGTCAGGTGTTCCACAGCCAAGCACACTGCCGCGATTTATCGCTCGGAGCGCTGGTGTCGTGCCTGTCGAGTGGATGAGGTGGTTCCGAACATCACGCTACCCTCGTTACTGGCTGACAGTTGCGCCGGTCGCAGGAACGCCGGGCAACCTTTGGCGCCGCTCGCTTGATAATCCGTCGCCAGTGCCGCACGCGCGGCCGGCTCGGCGACACTCAGTATCTCGACCAGTCCCCGATACAGTAGATCGAACAGCCGTTCCAGCGCGAATCGATGGGTTTGGCCGGTGGTGGCGAACAGCCAGTCACTTAAGCGCATGAAGCGGTCAAACGGCTGTTCGCCCAGCAGTAGTGGGCGGGTTTTCGGGAACCGTCCGGAATTGCCAATCAAATCCCAGTAACGGGCAAAGCGCTCCAGCCGTCGCATCGTCGCAAAATCCAGGGTGGCCGAGCACAACAGGTTGTAAGGGGGATGCGGGTTATAACGGCAATCGAAGGGCGCGGTATGGCGGTCGAGCGGTGCGCCGCGCAGCCGTTTGAGCACGCCAACCTGGATTTCGTGCGGATCAAGTGCCGCCAACCGGTCGAAGCTGTCAGCGAAGCTGGCCAGATCCTCGCCCGGTAATCCAGCGATCAGATCGGCGTGCAGGTAGGCGTGGGTGTTCCGGCGCAGCCAGACGAGATTGTCCACGGTCTTGCGGTTGTCCTGCTTGCGGCTGATCAATGTCTGCACGGTGGGGTTGAAGGTTTGAACCCCAATTTCGAATTGCAGCGATCCGGGCGGGAAACGCAGAAGCCGGGTTTTGAGGGGTTCCGGTAGATGATCGGGAATCAATTCGAAGTGCAGGAACAAGCGCTCATCCAGCCGCTCCAGGAAGAAGTCCAAAATCCGCGCACAGGTCTTGACGTTCAGGTTGAAAGTGCGGTCCACGAATTTGAAATGGCGCACGCCGCGTTGATGCAGCATTTGCAGTTCGGCCAGGAACGGCTCCAGTGGGAACGGCCAGGCGGTCTTGTCCAGCGCCGACAGACAGAACTCGCATTTGAACGGGCAGCCGCGCGAAGCTTCGACGTAAATCAGGCGGTGGGCGATGTCCTCATCGGTATAGAACCGATATGGCGAGAGCAAGCGATCCAACGGTGGGGGGTCGGCGGCGATGACCTTTTCGGTCGGTGGATTTCCCGCGTGGATGCGTTGGCACAGTTGCGCGAACGCCCAGTCGCCTGGGCCGGCAATCAGATAGTCGGCCAGCTCGACGATTGCTTGCCGGTCCCATTCATGACTCACCTCGGGACCGCCGAGCACCACGACCAGATCCGGCCGTACTTGCTTGAGCAGGGCGACGACCTGAGCGGTTTCCACCACGTTCCAGATATAGACGCCAAAACCGACGATGCGCGGCTGTTCGGCCAGCAGTGCCTCGGCGATGTCCAGCGGTCGCTGGGTGATGATGAATTCGCGGATGGCGGCGTCAGCTTGCAACTCGCCTAGGTTGGCCAGCAGGTAGCGCAACCCGAGCGAGGCGTGAAAGTAACGAGCATTCAGGGTCGAGAGCAGGATGGCGGGCATGAGCGGCTGGACGGTGGTGGGTTTCATCCCGGTTCGGGTTGGTGGATAACATCCATCCATTATATTGACCCGCTCGTTGTCCCGATGCGTTGATTCGACGACGCCGTGGGTTTCCCGAGCCGCTGAGTTTTCCGCCCGCGCGATCTAATCTTTGAATTGGACATTCCAAAATCGATGACTTGACGGCAATGCGTCAAGCATGAGGAGGGCTTATGGAGACGATTTCAGCTTCGGTCGGAGCGGGTGGGGCGAACCGGCCCCAGGATGTCATCAAGGTACAGAATCTGTTGAATCAGAACCGTGCCCGGGTTCCCGACGCGCGGGAGATCACGGTCGATGGTCTGGTCGGCCCCGAAACCATCAATGCCATTATCAATTTCCAACGCCATGTGGTGGGGCTGTCCAATCCGGATGGTCGGGTAGACCCGAACGGTGGGACCCTGCGGGCGCTCAACCAAGGAGTCAACGCGCCCACGATTCCGGCACCGTTGCCCGCGCCCCCCGCCGCGCCTGGCATCAGCGTCGTTTTGCGGTTTCCGTTGAATGCCCGGCCCCGATTAAGCTACAAGACCGGTGGCCGTTATTTTGGCGCACCGCGCACGACCAGTACCGGTGGCCATCGTTCCCATGCCGGTTGTGACTTGATCGTTCCCAAGGGGACCCCGATCGTGGCGGTGGCGGATGGCGAAGTGATTCGGAACCCGTACTATTTCTACTCGGGTACCTATGCGCTGGAAGTACGCCATACCGGCGGTTTCGTCGTCCGTTACGGAGAAATCTCCACGGCCGCCCAGGGCGTCAGCGCGGGCAACTCGGTCGCTCGTGGGCAAGTGATCGCCTTCGTCGGCAAATTGGAAAGCGGCAGTTCGATGCTGCATTTCGAGATGTACGCAGGTACCGCCAGCGGTTCCCTGACCGTGCGCGGCAATCCGCCCTATCAGCGGCGTAGCGATTTACTCGATCCCACGCCTTATTTGGATCAGGCGACCCTGACTTGATTCCTTACGGAGATTGCCTTCATGCAACGAATTCGCATTGGCCTCAACGGATTTCTGGGATTGATCTTGACCACTTTGCTGTGCGTTTCGACATCGGGCTGCTGGGCGGGTGGCGGAGTACCGCCCGAATTGTTAAAGGTTTGGCAGGCTTATCGGCAGGCGGTGGCGGCGGGTGACAGCGACCAAGTGGCCGCGCTATCGCGGTTTCCGATCGCGTCCAACGATTTCGGTGGCGTCATTCCGTCACCGGCGGTATTGCGCGCGCGGTTCAAGAAAATCTTTCGCCCGGAGATCGTGGCCTGTTTTGCCGACGCCGAACTGCGGCAAGAGACCGGTTTTCCCGGTTATTTGGTGGTGTGCGAAGACGCGTTGGCGTTCGGTTTTGAGCAGCATAATGGCAAATATCGTTTTAGCTACATCGACAATGCCAACGCGGAATGAGTAGTCGTACTTTGATCGGGTCCGCGTGGTTTCTTTGTGGACTTGGTGGAAAAAACGTTTGATCGAACCCAGCACCTGTCGAGTTGAAGCAGCAGCCAGGGCAATCGCGCAATGCGGCCGCCGTACTGGGCTGACCGAAGAGCAGGTGCAAAAGGTCGGACAGTTATCTTGCCGAGTCGGCACATCATCTCCGTCTGAGCGCCGGCGGCGTTACCGCGTTTAGCCGGCGAGCAGGTCGGGGTGGATGGTGAGGCCGTGCATGGCGGTTGAGATGGCGAGAAGGCGACACATTTGGTGAGCGCGCTTGCCGGGCAGGTCCGCTGGTTCCGGGTCTGACGGCACGGATCGGGCCGGTCGGGAAAATACGGCCAAGGGCCGGGCAGTTTGGGCAGCATCGATTTTCTCCACCAAAGCAACCCCCTCCCATTACCTAGGCAATCAGCCTCTTGTCAACCCTCCCGCATGACGTGATTGCCCTGCACTACTTTGGGCGATAGTTGAAAAATTGTTTTCATATATATAAAATATTATACTTGTAAATTAAATTTTACATAATCTCCGGTGCTTGTTGTATTTATCAAGTAAAATCATATACTTGTAATGAATAAGCTGCTGAAAATAGCGATATTCCATTAAATTCAATAAGTTATCGGTAATTCAAGCGCTATTTTAGTGCTATTTGGTACATAAGGAAATAATGCAATCATGTATTTCATTGAAAAATATAAATATTTATCAAAGTCCATTTTTTTTGGCAATGGTTGGTTTTTTTAAGCCTGATTACTTCAGGCGGTGTTTGTCAAAAGCGCGGATATGCAAGGTGATGGTGTCACACCTACCTCTATCCGGGTCGGTTCGATCATGGATTTAGATGATGAAACCCAAATGCGTGGCCAAGCGATCAAAATAGGTCTTGAAAGTGCGCTTAAAGGCGAAAAAAGTCGAAGGTCGTACCATTGAACTGACTGTTCTGAACGATTCATATAGCCCAAATAAGGCGGTTGAAAGTACAAAGAAACTGATTGAACAGGGTATATTTGCCATGATTGCCAATACGGGCGGCCCTACGGTCAAAGCTGCGTTGCCTTTGTTAGCTGAAAACAAAGTTCCTGCAGTTGGCTTTCCCATCGGTGTCGATTTTCTACGTCCTGGCATTGGCGATATCATTAATTTTCGTCCCAGCTTTGGCCAAGAAGCCGCATTGGTGGTGGAAGCCGCGCTTGCCGCCGGCGTGAAACCGAAGGAGATATGTGCTTACGTTCCTAATGACGCCGGGGGCATCGGTAATTTGAAGATGCTTAAGAAAATATTTGAAAAAACAACCAGGTGCAGCAGAAGTTATCGCTAAGCTAGACGAAATTATTGCTCTGCCAGATGAAGATCCCAAGCACAACGGTGTGGGTCCGGTCGGATTCTTTACGCGGCATACACAACAATTTGCACGCCCCGGATATGAGTCTTTGAAGAAATGGGAAAAAACCGCCAACACCAAATGTCGGTTAGTGATGCTATTAGGTGGGGGCAATATGCCAACTAGTGCATTCATTGGCTATGCTAATTACAAGAAAGAGCCATGGGTGTTTAGCGTGACGTCTCAGCTTGAACTTACTACCTTTGTCGAAGACATGAGAAATTATAAAGTCTTCGAAAATATCATTTTGACACAGGTCGTACCTTCCATGGATTCGCCTCTGCCCATTGTTAATGATGCACGCAAGGCTTTAGGCATTCAGCTAAATAATTCTTCGCTAGAAGGATATATTGTTGGCAAAATGTTTCTTGCCATCATGCATGACATCAAAGGTGACATTACCCGAGCTAATTTTCTCGCTGCGGTAAGAGGTAAAACATTTGATCTCGGTGGATTGACACTGGATTTTACTGACGATAATCAGGGCTCTAATTTTGTACAACCTTATGTGTTCGAGGAGGGTACTTTCAAGTTGCATACCCCTCAGCAACTTCAAAAGTTATTTAATCAGTGATTTTGTCATCAGGGCTGGACTCCAAACTTGGGTATAATCGTGCCTGATTGCCAATCCGCCACGGGAAACTGGAACCGCCATGAGCCAATCTCTTGCCGAACTGCGTCAGGATTATTCCTTAAGTGTCTTGACCAAGGCCAATGTGGACCCTGATCCGATCCGGCAATTTCAGCGCTGGATGCGGGAAGCCATCGCCGCGCAATTGCCCGAGCCTAACGCCATGACTTTGGCCACCGCCGATCGGACTGGACGCCCCTACGCGCGCGTGGTGCTGCTCAAGGAGTGCGATGCCGACGGTTTCGTGTTCTTTAGCAACTACCGCAGCGACAAGGGTCGGCAGATCGCCGAAAATCCCCATGTCGCTCTCGTGTTTCTCTGGTTGGAGGTGGAACGGCAGGTGCGGGTCGAGGGTACGGTCAGCCAGATATCCGCAGCCGAGTCGGAAGCCTATTTCCGCTGCCGGCCACGCGAAAGCCGGTTGGGCGCACTGGCCTCGCGGCAGAGTCAGGTGGTGGCCAGCCGCCAGATCCTGGACCAGCGCTTCGAGCAATTGGCTGCCCAATATCCGGACGATGATATTCCGATGGCCTACCACTGGGGCGGTTATCGGGTCAAACCGGACCTGCTGGAGTTTTGGCAGGGTCGCCATGGCCGGATGCACGACCGGCTGCGTTATCGCCCGCGAAACGAGGGTGGCTGGTTGCTGGAGCGATTGGAACCCTGAATCCCACCATGTCGTGCTTGAGGCTGGGTGGGTTGTTGCTGGCCCTATTGTTAGTTGGATGGTTTGCGCCAAGCAGCTTCGCACAAGGAACGCCGACCGCGCCGGACGACGGGTGGCTGACCCGTACCGCGAGCGGTGAGCCGCGTGTGCATCTATATTTTTTCTGGACACGGACCTGCCCCCACTGCCGGCGGGCACGACCCTTCATCGAGTCGTTGCCGGGTCAATATCCCTGGCTGGAGCTGCACAGTCACGACCTGTCGCGGGACATGGCCGCGGGGTTGCGGTACGCCCGAATGGCCGAGGCATTGGGCGAGTCGGCTCGCGCCGTGCCGGCTTTGCTGTTCTGCGGCCGGATGATAACCGGCTTCGACAGTCCCGATAGCACCGGCCATGCCCTGCGCCAACAACTGGAAGAGTGTCACCGTCGTTACGCGCAATCCATGACGGCTTCCGCGCCCACGACGATCACCCCGCCCGCCGCCGAACCACCGGTGTTGACCCTGCCGCTGCTCGGCGCGCTGGATCCCTCGGCGCTTTCCCTGCCGGCGTTGACCGTGGTGCTGGCCGGATTGGATGCGTTCAATCCCTGTGCGTTCTTCGTGTTGCTGTTTCTGCTCAGCCTGCTGGTGCATGCCCGCGACCGGAGGCGGATGCTGCTGATCGGCGGAGTATTCGTGTTCTTTTCGGGCGCGATCTATTTCGTGTTCATGACCGCTTGGCTCAACGTCTTTTTTGTGGCTGGGCGAATTGCGGTTTATCACCGTGCTGGCCGGGTTGTTGGCGGTGTCGATGGGTGGAGTGAACGTCAAGGATTTTTTTTGCTTTTCGGCAAGGGCCGTCGCTGAGCATTGCCGATGAAGCCAAGCCGAAGCTGTTCAAGCGCATGCGAGCGCTGGTGGGTGGGGAGAAATTGCCGTCGTTGTTGATGGGCACGATCGCGCTGGCCATCGTCGCCAACAGTTACGAACTGCTGTGTACCGCCGGTTTTCCGATGGTCTATACCCGCGCACTGACCCTGAATCAGTTGTCCACTGGGGCATATTACGGCTACCTGGCACTCTACAATCTGATTTACGTACTACCGTTGCTGGCGATCGTGCTGGTATTCACCTGGACGCTGGGTTCGCGCAAGTTACGGGAAGGGGAAGCGCGGGTCTTGAAGCTGCTGTCGGGCATCATGATGATGGGGTTGGGATTGCTGTTGCTGGTTTATCCCGAGGGATTGAGCGACGCATTGACTTCGTTGCTGGTGATCGCCGCCGCGCTGGCGTTGACCGGTGTGGTGTCGGTGGTGAAGAAAGGTTGAGGGCACGTTTCCACCGTGTGCGCTTGTGTATCGGTCAACAGGCATTTAACCGCGCTTCCAGTGGGTCGGAACTTGTGCTTGGTCCGTATGACCGGATCTGTCGTGACCATATTTCGCGCATCCAAGGGTTGCGCGATCAGGCGCAATCGGTATAATGCGACCATCGCCAAGGTCGTGCCAATATTAGAATTAATGGCGATTTCCCCGTTATGGGGCCTTTTGTTGTCAGGGTTGCGGTGATTGGTGGAATCCAAAGAAAACGTTAAAAAAATGACCGGGCAAAGTGCTTGACCAAAAATCATCAAAGGAGGATTGCGCGATGGTTCGGGGCGTTCGATGAGCCTACCTGACATCGCCGATTCTAGGATTCCAGTTTAGAGCAAGCACTCTAAGATCCTCATGGCGACACGATGACCGATCCCCCGTTGGATCGGTTTTCTTCATTTTGGGCATCGCATCCGTGCCCTGCCCATGATGTGGTGAAGGTGGATCTGTAGGGCGGGTAAGGGTTCGCGGACGATGGCGCTTTCGCCAGGTGAAAAACTTCTTGGGCCAATGGCTACAACTGTGTCTTTCGCTTGAATTATGGTGGGATGTGGCCTTCCCGATCAGGCTGTCAGCATCAGTTGTTCAGCCAAATAGCGTTCACACCCCTTCAATGTCGACAGCTTTGGATAGTCGAAGTCGAAGATGGTCACATTCATTTCCTTTTCCAGGCTCATCATCAGCCGAAGGAAGTCAATCGAGTCCAATTCGAGCTGGTCGTGAAAGCTGATGTCAGGGTTGATTGCCTGGGTATCGGCGTTCGGGATGACATCGGCAAGGATGCGAAGGATCGCTTCGCGAATTTGTTCTTTGTTCATGGTGCTCATGGATTTTTCCTCTCGCGCGGGGTAAGGCGCGCTCAAACCCTGTAGGTCATTGTATGACGATATGCTGCAGTGCAGCACGAGTGTCTCATCGATCATTTGAAAAAGCAAGCCAGTTTCGGTGGCCAGCGATCAACTGCTCTTGGTTAAATGCTGCAATAATCTTACCAGCAATGATTAGAATAAACCTACTAAACTGATCTCAGGATTCGTTCCCATCGTTGTTTTCCAGCGTCGAAAGATCGCCGGGTGGTAACCCCAGTTCTTGGGCGCGCAGCAGCCGACGCATGATCTTGCCGCTACGGGTTTTGGGCAGATCGCTCATGAATTCCAGTTCGCGCGGCGCCACCGCCGGTCCCAGCCGGTTACGCGCAAAACCGAGCAGTTCTCGGCGCAGTGCGTCGTCCGGCGCATGGTCGGGCTTGAGCGCCACGAAAACCTTGACGATTTGGCCGGCGTAATCGTCCGGCTTGCCGATCATGCCGGCCTCGGCCACCGCCGGGTGCTCCAGCAGCACGTTTTCCACCTCGAACGGCCCAATCAGGTGCCCGGAAGTCTTGATCACGTCGCCGGAACGACCCAGGAACCAGAAGTAGCCGTCGGCGTCCCGGGTGGCCAAATCACCACTGAGGTACCAGTCGGCGGCGAAGCATTGCCGGTAACGCGCCTCGTCTTCCAGGTAGCCGCGGAACATGGAAGGCCAGCCTGTCCGCAGGGCCAGCTCACCCTCTTCGCCGGATTCGAGTAGATCCACGCCCCCATCCGACCGCCGCCGGACGATGGCGGCCTCGACGCCCGGCAGCGGCTGGCCCATGGAGCCGGGTCGGATATCTCGGTCGCGGGTGTTGGCGATCATGATTGCCCCGGTTTCGGTTTGCCACCAGGTGTCGTGGAACGGCTGACCCAAGGTTTCCAGGCCCCAGATCACGCCTTCGGGGTTCAGCGGCTCGCCGACGCTGGCCATGAACCGCAACGCGCTCAGATCGTGTCCGTGCGCGGCGTCGGCGCCGACCTTCATCAGCATGCGGATCGCGGTCGGGGCGGTATACCAGACGTTGACCCGTTCCCTTGCGAGAATGGCGTACCAGCGGCGAGCATCGAATTCAGCCTCGTCGACCACCAGAGTTACACCGTTGGTCAGCGGGGCGATGATGCCGTAGGACACTCCGGTGACCCAGCCAGGGTCTGCGGTGCACCAAAAGACGTCACCAGGCCGCAGGTCCAGCACCCAACGGCCGGTCAGGCGGTGGGCCGCCACGGCGTCGTGGACGTGCACCGCGCCCTTGGGGGCACCGGTGGTGCCGCTGGTGAAATGCAGCAGTGCCCAGTCTTCCGGTAGAGTGGTGGGCGGTGCGCGTCGATCCGATTCGGCCTCCATGAGAGTGTGAAAGGAACGAACGTTGGAATCGTCGTCGCCATCGGCCAGCAATACGTGCTCCAGATCCGGCAGTTGTTCGCGCTGCGGTAGGATCTTGCGCTGGTAAAGCAGCGAGGTGGTTACCAGTAGCCGTGCTCGGCTCTTGGCCACCCGCACCCGCACCGGCTCCGGGCCAAAGGCGGAAAACAAGGGGCAGAACACCGCGCCGACCTTCAGGGTTCCCAGCGCGGTCACATACAGCTCGGGGATGCGGCCGGCCAGTGTGCACACCCGATCGCCCTTGCCGATGCCGAGCCGTTCCAGCAGGTTGGCGAAGCGATTGCTCAAGTGGGCCAGATCGGCGTAGGTGTATTCTCGGCGCTCGCCGTTTTTGCCCAGCCAGCGCAGCGCCACGGTTTTACCCAGGCCAGCTTCGACCTGGCGGTCCACCGCCTCGTAGGCGATATTCAAACCGCCATTGGGCAATCCAGCCAATTCGGCGCGGGCGTTCTCCCAGGAGAAGCCGGCTCGCATCACTGTCTCATCGATCAAGTTCGGCGCCGGTTCGTCAGGCGCCGGTTTTTTGCATATCGGTGTCCAACTCATGCCGAGTGTCTCCAGGGGTTATGGGCTTCGGGTCGCTTCGATTGTAGGAAAAATCCACGGTGCTGGCATGGCCATCGGGTCCGCGATAAGGTTCAGACTGGTGGGAATCGCGTTACCATATTCGCATTCCCCTTCGACCCACTGGTCCCGCCGTCAGCGGTGACGACCATCGCAAGAGACCCATTCATGACCATTCGCAATCTTGAATACCTGTTCAAGCCCCGCTCCATCGCCATCGTCGGGCGAGGCAAACGGGCGGGTGGTTTCGATGCCACCGTGGAGTTCAATCTGATCGAGGGTGGGTTCAAGGGGCCGGTGATGCCGGTCAATCCGGACCAGCAGGCTGTTTCCGGCGTGCTGGCCTACAAGAATATCGATAGCCTGCCGCTGGTGCCCGAGCTGGCCATTTTGACCACGCCGGTCGAAGAAGCCCCGGAGCTAATCGGCCAGTTGGGCGCGCGCGGCACCAAGGCGGTGCTGCTGCTCAGCCGGGAAGTGTTGCAGGATCATCGCGGCGCCAAGGCGGCGTTGCTCGGCCCGGAAATCTCCCGCAGGTATACGGATGAAGGCGAGAGTCTGAAGCAAAGGATATTGGCCGCCGCCAAGCCGTATCTGCTCCGCGTCATGGGTCCGGATCATCTGGGTTATGCGGTACCCTCGGCGGACCTCAATGCCAGCTTGAGCGCCAGCCGACCATTGTTGGGCCACATCGCCTTGCTCTGCCAGTCCGCCGCGGTGATGCGCAGCCTCCTCGATTGGGCGACCAGCCACGAGATTGGTTTCTCGCATGTGATCTCGGTGGGCATGCGCTGGGATGTGGATTTCGGCGATTTGCTGGATTACTTGCTGCGGGACTCGCACACCCGCGCCATCCTGATGTACATGGAAAATACCCGCAACCGCCGCAAGTTCGTCTCGGCCGCGCGCGCCGCCGCTCGGGTCAAGCCGGTCATTGTGCTCAAGCCGCGCGATTTTCGGGCCGGGTCGGTCGAGGATGCCGTGTACGACGCCGTGTTCCAGCGGGCCGGCATTTTGCGGGTGGACAATATCGAGCAGTTGTTTGCCGCCGCCGAAACCCTCGCCACCGCCAAACCGGTGTTCAGCAACCGGCTCATGATCCTTAGCAACAGCTATAGTCTGGCTTTGCTGACCAGCGATGCCTTGCATCGTTATGGTGGCCAGTTGACTCGGATCAGCGAAGAGACCCGTGCGCAGGTGGCGCGAGCCTGCCGCCCGGACTATCCGATCGAAAACCCGGTCGATCTGGGCGATATGGCCGGTGCCGAGGAATATGGCAAGGCGCTGGATTTATTGCTGAAGGAACCGGGCACCGACGGGATACTGGTGCTGCATGCACCCTCCTCGATGGATCGCTCGATGGAGAGCGCGAGAACTTTGGTCGAGCGGGCTGGTGGCCGGCGATTGATCATGACCTGCTGGATCGGTGAGTCGTCGGTGCAATCGGCGCGGGAGATGTTCAAGTCCGCGCACATTCCCACCTATCAGGCACCCGGCGAAGCGGTGGAAGCTTTCATGCGCCTGGCTCAGCACCGGCGCAATCAGGAACTGTTGATGGAGACCCCCCCCTCGATCCCGGAGGAGTTTACGCCCGATACCGAGACCGCCCGCCGCGTCATCCAGATTGCCTTGATCGCCGGTCGGCGCCGCTTGAACGCTTACGAAACCAGCCAGATCCTGAGCGCTTATGAAATCCCGGTGGCACCGCTGCATTTTGCTTCCACGCCGGAAGCGGCTAGTGAAATGGCCCTGGAGCTGAAGGTTCCCGTCGCGCTCAAGATCCTCTCGCCCGACATCGCCAGTAAATCCGAGGTGGGTGGCGTGGCCTTTGGCCTGAGCAATCCGTTGCAGGTATTGGTCGCCGCCAGCGACATGTTAGCGCGGGTACGCGAACTCGCGCCCGAAGCGGTGATTGACGGGTTTGCGGTGCAAGCGATGCAATCCCGGCACGGTGCCTATGAGTTGATGGTCGGTGTACGTACCGGTCGCCGCTTCGGGCCGGTCATCATCTTCGGTCACGGCGGCACCGAAGCCGAAGTGATCGACGATATGGCCTATGCCTTGCCGCCGTTGAACATGCAACTGGCACGCGATCTGATGTCGCGGACCCGCTTGTACCGCCAGCTTCGCGATAACCGCGGCCGGCCGGTCGATCTGGATGAAATCGCCCTGACTCTGATCAAGGTTTCCCAGATGGTGGTCGATCTGGCCGAGGTGGTGGAGATGGACATCAACCCGCTCTGGATCAATAACAGCGGCTTGTTGGCGCTGGACGCCAATGTATCGATCGAGACGGTCGATCCAACGACCGTCAGCCAGCGGCTGGCGATCCTGCCCTACCCGAAAGAGCTGGAAAAACTTTTCGTGCTGCCCGATGGCCGCCGATTCCTGATGCGGCCGATCTTGCCCGAAGACGAACCGCAGATTATCGATCTGGTGCGGCGCATGCCGGCCGAGGACGTGCGGATGCGCTTCTTCCAGCCCATTCGCGAACTGTCGCACGACATGGCCGCCCGCCTGACCCAGCTCGATTACAACCGGGAGATGGCGATCGCCATGACATCGCCCGATGGCGTGCCGGGTAAAACCACGATCTGGGGCGTGGTGCGCTGCAACGCCGACCCGAACATGGAGAAGGCCGAATATTCGATTCTGGTGGATCGGGCCATGACTGGAATCGGGCTGGGGCCGATGCTGATGCGCTACATCATCGAGTACGCCAGGAAGCTCGGTATCAAGGAGTTGTATGGGGAGGTGTTGCGGGAGAACGAGGCGATGCTCCGGCTCAATCGGGCGCTCAATTTCAAGATCCAAGCCACGTTCGACGATCCTGGGGTATTGCATGTGTCCTTGCCGCTGAACTGAGCGTTGAGCGTGCATCGTTCATACGGGTCATACGGACGGAAAACGGCTGTGTCTTGCCTACTCCAAGTAATCAGATGCACTCACCGATGAGCTTAATAAGGAGGCGATCATGCTTTTCCGGCAACTGTTCGAGCCAGTGTCCTGTACCTACACCTACCTATTGGGTTGTCCGACCAGCGGCGAGTGTGCCCTGATCGATCCGGTGATCGAAACTGCGGAACGCGATCTGGCGGTGATTCGGGATCTTGGCTTGCGCCTGAGCTGCACCATCGAAACCCATGTCCATGCCGACCATCTGACCGGCGCGCTCAAACTCAAGCATCTGGCGGGTAGCCGGATCGCCTATCCGGCCATGGATGCGCTGCCTTGTGCCGATATCGGCCTGCGCGAGGGTGAGCCGCTGCGGATCGGTCAGCTCGCATTGCACCCGTTATTCACGCCGGGTCATACTGACACCCATCATTGTTATATGACGGATGCCGGCGTTCACACCTTATTGTTCTCCGGCGATACCTTGCTGATCGACGGTTGCGGGCGTACCGATTTTCAGTCCGGCGATCCGGTGGCGTTGTATCGCAGCATCCACGACAAACTGTTCGTGTTGCCGGACGAGACATTGGTGTATCCGGGGCACGATTACGACGGACGGTTCGTGTCGTCCATCGCCCAGGAAAAGGCGCGCAACTTACGGCTGGGCGGCGGCAAGAGTCTGGAGCAGTTCGTGGCGATCATGAATGGCCTCGACCTGCCCAATCCGAGAAAAATGGCGTTCGCGGTGCCCGGCAACCAACTCTGCGGTCAATGCCCGCCGAACGTACCGGACGAGTTGCGCTCGCCTTGCGAGTTTGGCGATCAGGGCTGATGCGGATCGATCCCGGCGCATGGTCTTGAATCCACGAACCGGGGTGACCGGGGTCCTTCTGGCCGGCGGACGCGCCGAGCGCATGGGTGGCCGGGACAAGGGCCTGCTGCCACTGGCCGGCGAACCGTTGATCGCGCACGGTGTCCGCCGCTTGCGGCCGCAAGTCGCCGAGTTGCTGATCAGCGCCAACCGCAATCACGACGTTTATCGAACTCATGGTTGCCGGGTGATCGGCGACGATCCGAGTCTGCGTTTCCGGGGACCATTGGCCGGGGTGCTGGCGGCGCTACGGGCGGCCGAAACACCCTATGTGTTGACCGCGCCCTGCGATTCTCCATGGCTACCGGCGGATTACGCACAACGGATGCTGGCGGCGCTGGAACGGGAACAGACCACGATCAGCGTGGCGTATGGCGAAGGTTGTTGGCAGCCGGTGTTCGCGTTGTTGCCGGTGACGTTGCGGGACGATCTGGCCGCTTGGTTGGCGGTGGGCGAGGGTGGCGTGGGCCGCTGGCTGCGTCGGCATCGGCCGGCGCGGGCCGAGTTCGCCGACCGACCGATGCTATTTCGTAATGTGAATACGCCGGAGGAATTGGCTCTGCTGGAAGCGGCATGGAGGTGACTGCCGGATGTCAGCGATGGGGGAATTTGCCCCAGCTTGTAGGTCTGAATCAGTCGCCGCTAAGCGTGAAATCCCTGTTTGACCGCCCAAACCGCCGCTTCGACCCGCGAAGCCAGATCGAGTTTGCGCAACAGGTGTTTGACATGAACTTTCACCGTGCCTTCGGTGATGTTCAGTTTGCGGGCAATCAGTTTGTTGCTGCAACCAGCGGCGATCAGCGACAAGATTTCCCGCTCCCGCTCGGTTAGCTTGACACTGTCGATGGGTCTGGGTTGGGTCTCGTGGCGCAGTGTGTCGGCCAGAATCGCCGCCACCCGCTCGCCCAGCGCGATACGGCCCTGCGCGGCGGCTTTCAGGCTGTGCAGAACCTCTTCCGGTTCCATGTCCTTGAGCAGATAGCCGTCGGCGCCCAGCCGCAGCGCCGCCACCACGTCTTCCTCGCTATCGGAAACGGTCAGGATGATCACCCGCGTGTCCAGGTCGGCGGCTTTGAGGGCTTTCAGGGCTTCCATGCCGCTCAGGCCGCGCATGTTCAGATCGAGCAGGATCAAATCCGGCCGTAAGCGATGCGCCAACTCCACGCCCTGTTGGCCGTCGCCGGCCTCGCCGACCAACCGCAGGGAGGGCTCCATGGCGATCAGTTGCAGAATGCCCTTGCGCATCAGCGGGTGGTCGTCGACGACCAGAATGGTTTGGACTTCGTCAAGCATAACGCACCTCGTCGCGTGGCTGGCCGGCACTGTCGAGGGAGCGCCGATGAGCGGTGGGCAGGAACCTTAATTGCACCCGCAGGCCACGGCCGGGTTGGGAATGAAAGCTCAACACGCCGCCCATCTGAGCGGCTCGCTCGCGCATGATATTGAGGCCAAAGTGGTTTTCCCTATTGGTTTCGGCCGGTAATCCGATGCCGTCGTCGGCGATGTCGATGGCCGCCTCGCCCTCGTGCGTGTTGTACAGTCGCACCGAAATCCGCTGGGCGCGGGCGTGTTTGACGGCGTTGTTCAGTGCTTCCCGGACGATTTGCATCACATGAATCTGTTCGTTGGGATCAAGCGGGCAGTTCCAGCCAGAATGATTCAGTTCGATCGGCAGTTGGCTGCGGTGACTGAATTCCCGCGCTACTTCGCGCAGGCTGTCCTCCAGTCGGGGATGTTCCATCTTCAGGCGAAACGTGGCGATCAGTTCCCGCAATTGCCGGTAAGCACCGTTGAGACCCTCGCGCAGCTCGGTGACGATGTCGCGTGCTTGCGCGGCGGCTTCGGCGCCGCCCGGTAGCAGTTGCAGGCGACCGACCTGGATTTTCAGATAGGACAACGATTGCGCCAGCGAGTCGTGCAATTCACGGGCGATGACCGCGCGCTCTTCCAACAGCGCCAGCCGGCGACGATGCTCGGTTTGTTCGTTGGCCCGCAACGCGGCGGCGATGTTGCGCGCCACCGCTTCCAACAGCGGTAGTTGCCAGGTGGCGACCGTTTCCAGACTGGGGCTACGGACGATCAATACCCCGAACTGCCGCTCCTGGACCGTGATCGGGATGGAAAACAGTTCGTGGCCGGTGTCTAGCGGGTGGGTGGCGCCATCGCCCAGACAAGATTCGCAGTTCGGCCGACGACAGAACGCCGCACGATCGGGCGGTTGCGGCTGGGCGGTAAAGACCCGACTGGCCTGGCGGCTGGTGGGGTCGATCAGGCAGAGCGTGATCGAATCCATACCGGTCAATTTTTCGATCTCCGCCAACAAGGCCTGGTAGTTGGCATCGTCGAGGGCCGACTCGCCGAGCCGTCTGGCGGTGTGGTAGAGCAACTCCAGCGAGCGGTTGCTGATCCGCAGCGCCTGGGTTTGCCGTTCGACCCGAGCCTCCAGATCGGCGTACATCGCCGACAGGTCGGTCGCCATCAGGTTGAAGGCGTGGCCCAGCACGCCCAATTCGTCGTTGCCGACATGGCTGGCCCGCACCGTCAAGTCGCCGCTGCGGGCCTTGCGCGCCAGTTCCACCAGATCGCGCAACGGCGCGATGACGCCGCTGTGCAATTGGTACATGGCGGTGAAAATCAGCACCAGGGTTAAAAACAGGGCCATGCCCTGCACCAACCGCAACCACAGGATTTTCGCCTCGGTGTCCTGTTCCAGCAGCTTGACGAAGGCATCCAGCTTGGCGACGAAATCGTCCACCTGCCGCAAATAGGCCGTGGAGGGCGAGGTGTCCGCCACGGAAGTTTCCAGGATCGGCCGCAGGGCGTCGCGCCAGGACGACATGATGGCCCTCAGCGTCCGGTTCTTGGAGTCGCTTTTGGCCGGGGAGATCGCGCCGGTTTGCCAGAGATGATCCAAGCGGCGTTCGAACTGGTCGATTTCCCGAGCCACATTCTCGACAGGGTGGGTATCGGTGCCATGGGAGTCCTGCAAACGGGTGGCGATGCGGTAGGACTGCATGCGCAACGAGCCGGCCAGGTTGAGCGCGGCGGCGTCGCCCTTGCTGGATTCGGCGATGAACACCGAACTGGTCATGCTCAGCAGCGCCAGCAGCACGATGCCGCCCATGGTCAGGCCGTTGCGGAAAATGATCGAGTCGTTGCTTTTCATTGGAAGATTCTCTCATCGTCGCCCTGTCCGTCATGGCTCGACCATGCCGAAACACCTGAATATTACTAGGGTATTGTGGATACCCCCACGGAGTGACGCAGGGTGGGCAGTCCATTCGCGCCGTCATCGAGTGGCATTCGATAAGTGAAATAATAACAGCTAGTTATCTTGCGTGATCGATGTACCTCCAAAGAGGTATGCGATCGGTCAGGATGGTCGTTTTGGAGATAAAAACCAATGGCTTAACTCAAGAATTAGGCGTCGCGGGCGTCGTAGTATCGCACTTGCAGCATAAAAGCGAGGTTCGCAATGGCTACGACGCTTCAACAAAAACAGATCTCGGTGCTGACGATGAACACCTTGGCCTTCGCGGTGAATTTCGCCGTGTGGACCATGTTTTCGATCATCGGCATCCGCATTAAACAGCAACTCAATCTGAGTGAAACGGAATTCGGCCTGCTGGTCGCCACGCCGATTCTGACCGGTTCGCTGGTCCGACTGCCGCTCGGCATTCTCACCGACCGCTTCGGTGGTCGCATCGTCTTTTTTCGTGCAGATGCTCATCGTCGCCATCCCCGTCTACGGATTGGCGTTCGCGACGCAATACTGGCAATACCTGGTGCTCGGCCTGTTCGTGGGCTTGGCCGGTGGCTCGTTCGCCACAGGCATCGCCTATACCTCGGCTTGGTTCAGCAAGGAACGGCAGGGCACGGCGATGGGCATCTTCGGTGCGGGCAATGCGGGTTCCGCCATCACCAATCTGGTCGCGCCGCTGCTGGTGGTGGCCTATGGCTGGCGGATGGTGCCGCAGGTCTATTCCGTCGCCATGCTGGTCATGGCCGTGGTCTTCTGGTTGTTGACTTATCCCGACCCCAAGACCGAGGAACGCAAGAAGGCCGGAGTCAAGCTCACCCTGGGCCAGCAATTGACGCCACTCATGGACCTGCGGGTATGGCGATTCGGCGTGGCCTATTACTTCGTGTTCGGCGGCTTCGTGGCACTGGCGTTGTGGCTGCCCAAATATTACGTCGGTGAATACGGTCTCGATCTCAAGACCGCTTCTTTCGTCACCATGCTGTTTACCCTGCCTTCCGGGGTCATCCGTGCCTTGGGCGGCTGGATTTCCGACCGTTACGGCGGCGGCCAGACCACTTGGTGGGTGTTCTGGATTTCGCTGATCAGCTTGTTCTTCCTCTGCTATCCGCAGACCACCATGACCGTCCATACCCTGCGCGGCGACGTGTCGCTCAATGTCGGTCTGGGCGTGGTGTCTTTCACCGTGCTGGTATTCGTGGTCGGCATCGCGCAGGGTATCGGCAAAGCCAGCGTCTATCGCAGTTTGGCCGATTACTATCCCAACAGCATGGGTTCGGTCGGTGGTTTGGTCGGGGTGATCGGTGGCCTGGGCGGTTTCACCATGCCGATCATGTTCGGCGTCGCCGTGGACGCCATCGGTGTGCGCAGTAGCGCCTACATGATCATGTTCGCGGTGCTGGCTGGAACCATGCTGTGGACCTGGTTGGCCGAGCGGAATGAACGCGAGGCGATCTTGGAACGGCACGCCGATGTCCGCGCCGAGATGGAACAGGCGCAACTGATCGAGCATGTGCGGCCACATTGGCGTCGGCTGGTCGATTGGCGGCCCGACGACGACACCTTCTGGGAAAAAACCGGTCGGCGTGTCGCCAACCGCAATCTGTGGCTGTCGATGCCTGCGCTGCTGTTGGCCTTCGCCGTCTGGGTGGTGTGGAGCGTGATCGTGGTCGAGTTGCCGCATATCGGCTTCCAGTTCACCGCCAATCAGTTGTTCTGGCTGGCGGCGCTGCCCGGACTATCCGGGGCCTTGTTCCGCCTACTGTTCTCCTTCGTGGTGCCGATTTTCGGCGGGCGCAACTGGACGGTGTTCAGCACCGCGCTATTGTTGCTGCCGACCTTGTGGATCGGCGTCGCGGTGCAAGACCCCAATACCCAGTATCCGGTGTTCGTCGTCATCGCGCTGTTGTGTGGGCTGGGTGGCGGTAACTTCTCGTCCAGCATGGCCAATATCAGCTTCTTCTATCCACGGCGTTTGCAGGGCACGGCGTTGGGATTGAACGCCGGCATCGGCAATCTGGGCGTGGGCTTGGCGCAGTTGATCACGCCGATCGTGGTTTACGGCGGGGCGCTGCTGGTGCTGGGCGGTAATCCGCAAAGCCATACGGATGGGGGCGCGACGACCCAAATCTGGGTGCAAAACGCCGGATTCATCTGGGTTCCGTTCATTTCCGTCGCCGCTGTCGCCGTCTACTTGGGCATGAACAACATCGCCAGCGTCAAGGCGGGTTTCGCCGAGCAGGCCGCGATCTTCAAGCACAAGCATCAATGGCTGATGAGCTGGCTCTACATCGGCACTTTCGGTTCTTTCATCGGTTTGGCGGCCGGATTCCCGATGCTGGTCAACACCATTTTCCCTGGTGTGGACGCTTTCCAGTTCGCGTTTGTCGGCCCGCTGCTCGCTGCGTTCGTCCGCCTATCGGCGGTTGGTTGGCGGATCGTGTGGGCGGGGCGGTCATCACTTTCGGAATCTTCCTGATCATGGCGGCGGCGCCTCTGGCCGCCACGGCGTTCCTGCCGGGGGTGAACGGTGGGGGCAATGTCGTGGGCTTCGTGGCGATGTTCCTGGTGCTGTTCCTCGCCGCCGGCATCGGCAACGGCTCCACCTTCCGCATGATCCCGATCATCTTCCGCACCCTGCGCGAGCGGCAGGTCGCCGACCGGAATGATGAAGCGGCGCTCGAACAGGCGCGGCGCGACGGCGCGACCGAAGCAGCGGCGGCCATGGGTTTGAGCGCGGCAATCGCGGCCTTCGGTGGGTTCTTCATCCCCATGGCCTATGGCACCTCCATCGAATGGACCGGCAGTCCGCAAAGCGCGTTGATTTTCTTCAGCCTGTTTTATCTGAGTTGCGTGCTGGTGACTTGGCGGTGGTATTCCCGCAAGGAGGCCGAAGTCTCGTGCTGAAAAGAGCGGTTACGAAGGTACCGAATGCAAACCCCGTTTGATCGATGATTATAAAATTATAGAGGTTTCAAGATCATGGCAGACATTCGTGAATGGCGCGTGGAAGATCCCCAATTTTGGGAGACCACGGGCAAAGGCATCGCCAACCGTAATCTGTGGATTTCCATTCCCAGCCTGTTGTGCGGCTTCGCGGTGTGGATTTACTGGAGCATCATCACCGTACAGATGCTCAATGCCGGATTTCCGTTCAAGCCGGCGGAGTTGTTCACGCTGGCGGCCATCGCCGGTCTGACCGGCGCGACCCTGCGCATCCCGTCGAGCTTCTTCATCCGCATCGCCGGCGGTCGCAATACCATCGTGTTCACCACGGCGTTGCTGATGATCCCGGCGCTGGGTACCGGCATCGCCTTGCAGAGCAAGGAAACCCCGTTGTGGGTGTTTCAATTGCTGGCGTTCCTGTCGGGTTTCGGCGGTGGCAATTTCGCCTCCAGCATGTCCAACATCAGCTTCTTCTTCCCTAAGCGGATGCAGGGTTTGGCGCTGGGGCTGAACGCAGGCTTGGGCAACGCCGGCGTAACCACCATGCAGATTCTGGTGCCGCTGGTGATGACGTTTCCCTTGCTGGGTTCTTTTGGCGGCGAACCGGTGACGCTGGTGCAAGCGTCCGGCTCGCTGATCGGCAAGATTCCCGCCGGTGCGCCGACCTACATTCAGAATGCCGGTTTCGTCTGGCTGTTTCTGCTGATCCCGCTCGCGTTCATCGGCTGGTTCGGCATGAACAACCTCCGCACCGAAGAAGTCTCGCCGCACATCGGTTCGCCCCTGGGCGCGATCTCCAAGATCGTGGGGATGTTGTTGATCGGCTTCATCACCGCCGGCGTGGGCTTGTATCTGATCCTGCCCGCGCCGATGGGACTCGGGCTGCCTTCGTGGAGCAAGTGGCTGGTGCTGCCCGGTGTCATCGCGCTGACCGTGTTCCTGCTCAAGCTGATTCCCGGTGAAATCAAGCCTAATTTGCAGCGGCAATTCCTGATCTTCGGCAACAAGCACACTTGGGTCATGAGCGTGATCTACACCATGACCTTCGGTAGCTTCATCGGTTATTCCGCCGCTTTTGCCTTGGCGATCAAGGTGATCTTCGGATTCAGCCACATCGCCGGCGCGGATGGCGCGCTGACCCACGCCACCGTCAATCCGAACGCCCCTAGCGCGCTGATGTATGCCTGGATGGGACCCTTTATCGGGGCTCTGATCCGGCCCATCGGCGGCTGGATTTCCGACAAGGTGGGCGGCGCGCTGGTCACGCAGATCATTACCGTGGTGATGATCGCCGCCGCGCTGGGGGTGGCTTATTACATGAGCGCGGCCTATCAATCGGCGACACCGGAACAGTATTTCATGCCGTTTTTCCTGCTATTTCTGACGCTGTTCGCGGCCAGCGGCATCGGCAACGGTTCCACCTTCCGCACCATCGCCATGGTGTTTCCCAAGGAACAGGCCGGTCCGGTGCTGGGCTGGACCTCGGCGGTCGCTGCTTACGGTGCGTTCATCATCCCGCAAGTTTTCGGCGAGCAGATTAATGCCACCACGCCGGAATACGCGCTCTACGGCTTCGCGGTTTTCTACTTCATCTGCTTGGTGCTGAATGGGTGGTACTACCTCGGCCCCAAGGCGGAATTCAAGAATCCTTAGCAGGCTAAAGATTGCGAGGTAAGCAGAGATGAGCCACTTTCTCGACCGACTGAATTTCTTCAAAAAGATTACCGACACTTTCTCTGGCGACCACGGCATCGTCACCAACGAAGATCGAGGTTGGGAGGACGCCTACCGCGCCCGCTGGCAGCACGACAAGATTGTGCGTTCGACCCACGGCGTGAATTGCACCGGTTCCTGTAGCTGGAAGATTTACGTCAAGAACGGTTTGGTGACTTGGGAAACCCAGCAGACCGACTATCCACGCACTCGCGACGATCTACCGAATCATGAGCCGCGCGGCTGCGCGCGGGGCGCGTCCTACAGTTGGTATCTGTACAGCGCTAATCGGGTGAAATACCCGATGATTCGCGGACGGCTGATCAAGCTCTGGCGCGCGGCGCTGGCGGTGCATAAAGACCCGGTGGCGGCGTGGGCGTCCATCGTCGAAGACCCGGCCAAGGCCACCGAGTACAAGCGCCAACGTGGTCTGGGCGGTTTCGTTCGCTCCACCTGGGACGAGGTCAACCCGATCATCGCCGCCGCCAACGTCTACACCGCCAAGCAATACGGGCCGGATCGCATCTACGGCTTTTCGCCGATTCCAGCCATGTCGATGGTGTCCTATGCGGCGGGTTCCCGCTATCTATCGCTGATCGGTGGCGCGTGCGGTAGTTTCTACGATTGGTACTGCGACCTGCCGCCCGCCAGTCCGATGGTCTGGGGCGAGCAAACCGACGTGCCGGAATCGGCGGACTGGTACAACTCCACTTTCTTGATGATGTGGGGCTCCAACGTCCCGCAGACCCGTACCCCGGATGCCCATTTCATGACCGAAGTGCGCTACAAGGGCGCCAAGATCGCGGTGGTCTGCCCGGATTATTCGGAAGCCTCCAAATTCGCCGACATCTGGCTGCACCCCAAGCAAGGCACCGACGCCGCCGTGGCGATGGCCATGGGCCACGTCATCCTGCGCGAGTTCTATCTCGATGGCAAATCGGACTATTTCACCGACTACGTGCGCACCAAGACCGATTTTCCCTATCTGGTGCTGCTGGAGCGGCGAGCGGATGGGACCTACTTCAATGGTCGCTTCCTGCGCGCCTCCGATTTGGCCGGCAGCGCCGAGCAGGCCAACAATCCAGAGTGGAAGACGCTGGCTTTCGACGAAAACAGCGATCAACTGATCGTGCCGAACGGCTCCATCGGTTTCCGCTGGGGCGAGAAGGACGGCATGGTTGGTAAATGGAATCTGGAAGCGAAAGAGTCGCTGACCGGCGCCGAAACCCAATTACGCTTGTCGGTGAACGAAATCCGGGACGAGGTGGTTCCGGTCGCCTTCCCCTATTTCGGTTCCACCCAACACCCGCATTTCTCCTGCACCCGTCACGACCCCATTCAGGTGCGCAACGTGCCGGCGAAGAAGGTGAAGTTGGCCGATGGCTCCGAAGCGTTGGTCGCCACTGTTTACGATCTAACCTTGGCGCAATACGGGTTGGATCGCGGTTTGGGTGGCGGTAACGTCGCCAAAACCTATGACGACGATGTGCCTTACACCCCGGCCTGGCAGGAGAAAATCACCGGAACGCCGCGTGAGCAAATCATCACCGTCGCCCGCCAGTTCGCCGAGAACGCCGACAAGACCCATGGCAAGTCGATGATCATCATCGGCGCGGCGATGAACCATTGGTATCACATGGACATGAATTACCGAGGCGTCATCAACATGTTGATGATGTGTGGTTGCGTCGGCCAGAGCGGCGGCGGTTGGTCGCATTACGTCGGCCAGGAGAAGCTGCGCCCGCAAACCGGCTGGACCGCGCTGGCGTTCGCGCTGGATTGGCACCGTCCGCCCCGCCACATGAATTCGACCTCGTTCTTCTACATCCACAGCAGCCAGTGGCGTCATGAAAAGCTGGCGATGACCGAAATTCTGTCGCCGCTGGCCGATCCGCAACAGTGGCGGGGGACGCAGATCGACTACAACGTGCGTTCGGCGCGCATGGGTTGGCTGCCGACCGCGCCGCATTTCGACGCCAATCCGCTGCAAATCGCAAAAGATGCTGCTGCCGCCGGTAAAGCGCCGAACGCGTATCTGGCGGAGAATCTCAAGGCCGGCAAGGTCAACTTCGCCTTCGAGGACCCGGACAATCCGGCCAACTTCCCGCGCAACCTGTTCGTCTGGCGCTCCAACCTGCTCGGTTCCTCCGGCAAGGGTCATGAGTACTTCCTCAAGTACCTGTTGGGCACCACCCACGGCGTGCAGGGCAAGGATTTGGGCGAGGAGGGCGGCGAGAAGCCGCTGGAGGTGAAATGGCGGAAGGGCGCGGAAGGCAAGCTCGACTTGCTGGTGACGCTGGACTTCCGCATGTCCACCACCTGCATGTACTCCGACATCGTGCTACCGACCGCCACCTGGTACGAGAAGAACGATCTCAACACCAGCGATATGCACCCGTTTATTCACCCGTTGAGCGCCGCCGTCGATCCCGCTTGGGAATCACGCACCGATTGGGACATTTTCAAGGGCATCGCCAAGGCATTTTCGGAGACCTGCCCCGGTCATCTCGGCGTGGAGAAAGACATCGTTGCCTTGCCCACTCTGCATGACACGCCGACCGAACTCGCTCAACCATTGACGGTGAAGGACTGGAAGAAGGGCGAATGCGAGCTGATCCCCGGCAAGACCGCGCCGAGCCTGGTCGTGGTCGAGCGCGACTATCCGAATACCTACAAGAAGTTCACCTCGGTCGGGCCGCTACTGGATAAAGTCGGTAACGGCGGTAAAGGCATCACTTGGAACACCGAGCACGAGGTCGAAGCGCTGGCGACGCTCAATTACACCGTGCTGGAGGAGGGTGTGTCCAAGGGCCGACCGCGTATCGACAGCGACATCGACGCCGCCGAAATGATCATGATGCTGGCCCCGGAGACCAACGGCCATGTGGCGGTGAAAGCCTGGGCGGCATTGAGCAAGATTACCGGCCGCGATCATACCCATCTGGCGATTCCCAAGGAGCATGAAAAGATCCGCTTCCGCGACATTCAGGCCCAGCCGCGCAAGATCATTTCCTCGCCGACCTGGTCGGGATTGGAGGACGAGAAGGTCAGCTACAACGCCGGCTACACCAACGTTCACGAACTGATTCCGTGGCGAACCCTGACCGGTCGCCAGCAGTTCTATCAGGATCATCCCTGGATGCTGGGCTTCGGCGAGGCGATGTGCGCCTACCGGCCGCCGGTGGACATGAAGACGGTCGAGCCGATCATCGGCCAGAAACCGAACGGTAACCCGGAGATCGTGCTGAACTTCATCACCCCGCACCAGAAGTGGGGCATCCACAGCACCTACACCGACAACCTGCTAATGCTCACCCTGTCGCGGGGTGGTCCGATCATCTGGATGTCCGAGATCGACGCCAAGAAGGCCGGCATCGAGGACAACGACTGGATCGAAGCCTACAACCTCAACGGCGCCATTGCCGCTCGCGCCGTGGTCAGCCAGCGCGTTCCCGAAGGCATGTCGATGATGTACCACGCCCAGGAAAAGATCGTGAACACGCCCGGTTCCGAAATCACCGGCACCCGGGGCGGCATTCACAACTCGGTGACGCGCACCGTGCTGAAGCCGACCCACATGATCGGCGGCTATGCCCAGCAGAGCTACGGTTTCAACTATTACGGCACCGTCGGCGCCAACCGCGACGAATTCATCATCGTCCGCAAGATGGCCAAGGTTGATTGGCTCGACGACGAAACCCCGGACAACGCCACCGTGGAGGCGCATTGATCATGAAAGTACGCGCACAAATCGCCATGGTCCTGAACCTGGACAAGTGCATTGGCTGCCACACCTGTTCGGTGACCTGCAAGAACGTCTGGACCAGCCGCGACGGCATGGAATACGCCTGGTTCAACAACGTCGAGACCAAACCCGGCATTGGTTATCCCAAGGAGTGGGAGAACCAGCAAAAGTGGAACGGCGGCTGGAAACGCCACCGGGACGGCAAGATCGAGCCGAAGCAGGGCGGCAAATGGCGGATTCTGGCCAACATCTTCGCCAATCCCGACCTGCCGGCCATCGACGATTACTACGAGCCGTGGGATTACGACTACGCGCATTTGCAGAATGCACCGGAGTCGAAAGCCATGCCCACCGCCCGGCCGCGTTCGGCGATCAGCGGCGAACGGATGCAGAAAATCCACTGGGGGCCGAACTGGGAGGAAATTCTCGGCACCGAATTCGCCAAGCGCTCCAAGGACACCAACTTCGAGAGCGTGCAGAAGGAGATTTACGGCGAGTTCGAAAACACCTTCATGATGTATCTGCCGCGCCTGTGCGAGCACTGCTTGAACCCGGCTTGCGTCGCTTCGTGCCCGTCGGGTGCGATCTACAAGCGCGAGGAAGACGGCATCGTCCTGATCGATCAGGACAAATGTCGGGGTTGGCGGATGTGCGTGTCCGGTTGTCCGTACAAGAAGATTTACTACAACTGGAATACTGGCAAGTCCGAGAAGTGCATCCTCTGCTACCCGCGCATCGAGTCCGGGCAACCGACGGTGTGTTCGGAAACCTGCGTGGGCCGCATCCGCTATCTGGGTGTGTTGCTCTACGATGCCGACCAAATCGAAAAAGCGGCCAGTGTCCTCGACGAAAAGAGTTTGTATCAAGCGCAACTCGACATGTTCCTCGATCCCTTCGACCCGGTCGTACAAGCTGAGGCGCGTAAGGTCGGTATTCCCGATGCGTGGCTGAAAGCCGCCCAAGATTCGCCGATCTACAAGATGGCGATCGAGTGGAAGATCGCCTTCCCGCTGCATCCCGAGTACCGCACCCTGCCGATGGTCTGGTACGTGCCGGCGTTGTCGCCGATTCAGGCTCGCGCCGAGTCCGGCCAGATCGGCATGAACGGCATCATTCCCGATGTCGGTTCATTGCGGATTCCGCTGAAATATCTGGCCAACCTGCTGACCGCCGGCGACGAAAAGCCGGTCAAGCTGGCACTGGAACGGATGCTGGCAATGCGCGCCTACATGCGGGCGAAAGTGGTGGACGGCGAGGTGAAGGACGACGTGTTGAAGGCGGTCAATCTCCGCATCGATCAGGTCGAGTCGATGTATCGCTACCTGGCCATCGCTAATTACGAGGATCGCTTCGTCATTCCAACCAGCCACCGTGAATACGCCAGCGCCACCTACGACGCTTTCGGCGAACGCGGCGGCTGCGGCTTCAGCTTCGGCAACGGCTGCTCGCCGGGCACGGACAAGACCAACCTGTTCGGCGGCAAGAAAGTGACCACGCGCCGGGCGATTCCGATCCGGGTGGAGCCCACGAAGTAGGGTGGACTTTCAGCCTATGGGGTGGGCAATGCCTACCTCATCTCCACAAGGAGAAATTGCACCATGAAAACCCTGAAAGTGCTGTCCGCGCTGCTCTGCTACCCCCAGTCGGAACTGCAAGCCGCGCTGAGTGAAATGATTGAGGTTCTCGACCAGGAAAATGTGTTGCCGGAACGCGAACATCGGGCGCTGCTAGCACTGATCGACCAGACACAGCGGACCGATCTGATCGAGTTACAGGAGCGGTATGTCCGGCTGTTCGACCGGGGTCGGGCGCTGTCGCTGCACCTGTTCGAACACATCCACGGCGAATCGCGGGATCGCGGTCAGGCGATGGTCAACCTGCTGGACGTGTATCGCCAGCACGGTTTCGAGCTGGACGCCCACGAATTGCCCGATTACATCCCGCTGTTTCTGGAGTATCTGGCGCAGCGCCCGGCTGAAGAGGCGCTGGAAATGCTGGCCGATGCCATGCACGTCATGGTCTTACTCGGCGCCCGGCTGGCTGAACAGAGCAGCGACTACCACGTCGTGTTCGATGCGCTGGCCACCCTGGTCGGCGAGCCGGCGGACATCGAGGCGATTCGCCAGCAGGCCGCGACCGAGGGTCCCGATGAAACAATCGTCAATATGGACAAGATTTGGGAAGAAGAGGCCGTGAACTTCCTGGCGAATCAGGACAGTTGTGGAAAAAGCCAAGGTGGTCGCGCCACGGCCCAACCCGTGCGCTGGGTGTCTCCACCCGGTTCAACGCCACAGGCCGCTCGTTCCCTATAAAAAATGAGGGTGGTTTTTACCCATTCGAGGCGATGATCATGAGTTACTTAAATACCCTGTTATTCGGCGTTTATCCGTATCTGGCTGGCGCGGTATTCCTGCTCGGCAGTCTGGCGCGCTTCGATCGCGACTCGTTTACCTGGAAAGCCCATTCCAGTCAGATGCTCAGCAACAAGAACATGCGGCTGGCCAGCAACCTGTTTCACGTCGGCATTCTGTTGCTGTTCCTCGGCCACTTCGTCGGCCTGCTAACCCCGCCGGAAATCTTTCACGCCTTGGGCGTTTCCGCTGGCGCCAAGCAGATACTGGCCATCGTCGCCGGTAGTGTCGCCGGGTTGATGTGCTTCGCCGGTTTGACGATGCTGGTGCAGCGGCGGTTGAACGATCCTCGGGTGCGCGCCACCAGCACCCGGATGGATATTTTCATTCTGCTGCTTTTGTATGCGCAGCTCATTCTCGGCCTGTTGACCATCCCGTTGTCGCTGATGCATCTGGATGGCGGCAATATGCTGTTGCTCATGCAGTGGGCGCGAAATGTCGTGACATTCGATCCGGCGGAAGCGGTGGCGGCCATAACGCCCATTGGCTTGCTGTTCAAGCTGCACATTTTCCTCGGCTTGACTGTGTTCCTGGTCTTCCCGTTCAGCCGGCTGGTGCATATCTGGAGCGCGCCGGTGACTTATCCGGCACGCCCTTATCAGGTGGTCCGGCAGCGCTGATCTGGTCGGATGACGATGAAAGTGCTTGGTATCAGCGGTTGGAGCGGTTGCGGCAAAACCACGCTCATCGTTGCCCTGCTGCCCCGGCTGCGGGCATGCGGGCTGACCGTATCCACGCTCAAACACGCTCATCACGATGTCGATCTGGAGACGCCCGGTAAGGATACCTGGCGTCACCGCCAGGCCGGTGCCCATGAAGTGATTTTGGCGACCGGTCGCCGTTGGGCCTTGTTGCACGAACTGCGTGAGGAGTCGGAGCCCACGCTGACCGAGTTGCTTGCCCATCTGCAACCGGTGGATCTGGTGCTGGTCGAAGGTTGGAAGACCGGCGTATATCCCAAACTGGAAGTTTGGCGGCCACTCGCCGAGGACAAGCCACCACGCTTTCCAGGCGACCCGAGCATTGTCGCCGTCGCCTGCGAGCCGTTGTTGGAACCGGTGGTGTACGGCCTTCCCGGCTTGCCGGTATTCCCGCTGGCCGACCTGGACGGCATCGCCGGATTCGTGGCGGAGTTCGCCCGGTCCTGAGTGTGCGTTCGATCAAGGCGATTCCCGCATCGTCTTGACTTGCGGTTTGGCGGGATCTGCGCCAAAGTTCGGCACTGGGCTAACCCAGCGGCGTGGCTGTGCGGACTATGGTGATTTTCCGGCAACGGTTCGAGCGAAATGACCCGCGCCCGCGGCGCGAGGGGTGCCGCGAAGGCGGCGGGTGGCGCCATGTCTGAATCCGATAGCCGCGCGTCCGCCCGCCGGCACACCGCGCAACTGCTGAAAATGCTGCGTGGCCACGAATCGGAGCCCGGTTCGTCGCCGGCGAACCCGGCGCGGTTCGCCACGGTCGCTGGTTCCGAGCCCGATGGCGCCGTTCGTGTCACGCCGGTCGCGCCCAGCGTTGACCTGCCTGCCAAAATAGCCGAGATCCCCGCTCCCTACCGGCCGCTCCCGCCACTGCCGGCGCCGCCGCCGGATCGACCGACGCCGCGCGCTCCATCCGTCCCCCCCCATCCAGGCAACGCCGCCGCGTCAGCGAACCGGTTCCATCCCGACGGTGGGAGAAACTCTGCGCCGCCCGCAAGGGACCTTGGGGCGGTTGATGGCCCGCGCCGACCGGCTGAATCGGCTTAATCGTATCTTCCGCGCCTACCTGCCGCCGCACCTGCACGATCATGTGGTATTGGTCCGGCTGGATCAGGACGATTGGACGGTGCATGCCGACTCGTCCAGTTGGGCCACCCGGCTGCGCTACGCTCTGCACAATATCCGCGAGACGCTGGGCCAGCAACTCGGCATTCCCTTGCCCAAGCCGCGCGTGCGGGTCGTGCCGCCCGACTTCCCGCCTCGCCCTCGGCGGCCGAGGCTGACGCTGACCCAACGCAATGCGAAACTGTTGGAAGTCACCGCCCGCAACGTGCCGGACCCTCGCCTGAGCGCGGCTTTGCGGCGATTGGCGCAGCATGCGGGCGCTTCCTCCGGAGCGGCTTGAGATCGCCGGACCCGAACGGGCGACGGCTAGCCCGTGCTCGTGCTTTTCCCCAAGCCAAGGCACTTCCTCGTGTTTTACAGCTATCAAAGCAACCAGCTTGAAATCCTGATCGAGCAACTGGCCGGCGTGTTGCGGCAGCCTTTGCGCGCGCCACTGGCGCGGGAAATCGTGATCACCCAAAGCAACGGCATGGCCCGCTGGCTGGCGCTGCGGCTGGCTGAGCGCCTGGGCGTCTGCGCCAATCTGGCATTCCAGTTTCCCGCAACTTTTCTTTGGGAAATGAGCCGGGCGGTGCTGCGCCAGGTGCCGCCGACCTCGGCGTTCGACAAGTCGGTGCTGGTCTGGCGGGTCATGGCGCTGTTGCGGGAGTTGGAAGACACGCCGCGCTTTGAATCCTTGAACGTCTACCTCGGCGATGGCGGCGACGATTTTCGCCGCCACGAACTGGCCTGCCGCATCGCCGACGGTTTCGATCAGTACTTGGTTTATCGCCCGGACTGGATCGAAAAATGGGAAGCGGGCGAAGCAGACCACTGGCAGGCCGAGTTGTGGCGACGGCTGGTGCGGACAGGCGCGGCACACCGGGTGCGGGTACAGGCGCAGTTTCGCAAGGTGTTGCGCGACGGCGATTTCGATTGCCGCCGCCTGCCCGAGCGGGTCGCCGTCATCGGTGTGGCGGCGTTGCCGCCGTTGTACCTGGACCTGCTGGCCGAACTGGCGCGTCATGTGGATCTGCATCTGTTCGTGTTGAATCCCTGCCAGGAATACTGGGGCGACATCCGGGCCGAACGCGATCTGGCCCGGCTGGGCGAGGAAACCGACCCGGAGGACGCTTATCTGACGGTTGGCAATCCGCTGTTGGCGTCCCTCGGCAAGCAGGGGCGGGATTTCATCGATTTGCTGCAAGCGTATCCGCGAGCCGAGTGGGACGGCTTCGCCGAACCCGACGGCGAGACGCTGTTGCATCGCTTGCAAGCCGACATCCTGCACTTGCGCGAGCGGGGCGGCGAGGACTGCCCGTCCTTGCCACTGCTGCCGGACGACCACTCGTTACAAATCCACGCCTGCCACGGACCGATGCGCGAGGTCGAGGTTTTACACGATCGATTGCTGGCGCTGTTCGCGGCGCGGCGGGATCTGAAGCCATCGGACGTGATCGTGATGGCGCCGGATATCGCCGTGTACGGGCCGCTGATCGAGGCGGTGTTCGACAGTGTCCCGCGCGAACGGCGGATACCGTTCAGCGTCGCCGATCAGGGTGCGCCGGTTGAGAATCCGCTGGTCGAGATATTTTTCGAGTTGCTGGATCTGGGCGGTGGGCGTCATGACGCCGCGCAGGTGTTGGGCCTGCTGGAGCCGCCGGCGGTGCGGCGGCGCTTCGGTCTGGCGGAAGACGATCTGGATCACATTCGCCACTGGGTGCGAGGCGCCGGCATTCGCTGGGGCATCGACGCCGGCATCAAGAGCACCTGGGATTTGCCCGCCACCGCCGAGCACACCTGGCGGGCCGGGCTGGACCGGTTGCTGCTGGGCTACGCGCTGCCGGGAAACGGCCGAGAGCTGTACGACGGCATTCTGCCCTACGACGAGGTGGAAGGCGGTGAGGCGCGGGCGTGGGATGCTTGCAGAGTTTCACCGAAGCGCTGTTCGGCCTGGATGCCCGTTTGCGCGAGCGCCGGTCGTTGGCGGCTTGGGTGGAGGTGCTGCGCGGCATGCTGGAGCAATTTTTCGAGCCCCGCGACCGCGAGGAAAACGAACTGCAACTGATTCGGGCCGCGTTGGAAACGCTGCGCGGCAACGCCGAACTGGCGGAGTTCGACGAGCCGGTGTTGCTGTCGGTGGTGAAATCGGCGCTGCGCGGGCAGTTGAACACGGCCGAGAGCGGCGCGGGACGGTTTCTGGGCGGTGGGATGACGTGTTGCGCGATGGTGCCGATGCGCAGCATCCCGTTTCCGGTGGTGTGCCTGCTCGGCATGAACGACGACGCCTATCCGCGCCCGCACCGGCCGGTGGGTTTCGATTTGATGGCGACCCGATTCCGGCGCGGCGACCGCTCCCGTCGTCAGGACGACCGTTATCTGTTTTTGGAGACCCTGCTGTCGGCCCGAGTGTGTTTTTACCTCAGCTACGTCGGCCAGAACATTCGCGATAACTCGGTGTTGCCGCCCTCGGTACTGATCGGCGAATTGCTGGATGTGGTGGATCGGGGTTTTTATGACCCTGACGGTGGCCGGGCCAGCGCGCGACTGGTGACCCGTCATCCCTTGCAGCCGTTTAGCCGGCGCTATTTCAGTGGCGATGCGCGCTTGTTCAGCTACGCGCGGGAATGGGTGGAAGCCAGTCGGCGAGCCGGGCGCGGCGAACGAGTGGCGACGGCGCTGCTGACGGAAGCGTTGCCGGAACCGGAGCCGGCCTTGCGCACGGTGAGTCTGGAGGGACTGGTTCGATTCTTCAAGAATCCGGCGCGTTGGTTGTTGCGCGAGCGGCTGGGCATTCGGGTGGAGGAGGGCGAGGAAGCGCTGGAGACTCGCGAGCCGTTCGTGCTGGACGGGTTGGAAAATTATCAGGTGTTGGGTCGGGCACTGGAGCTGTATCGCGAGGATCGGCCGGCGGCGGACATTGAGACGGTGCTGCGGGCGGGCGGAGCGCTGCCGCACGGACAGGTGGGTGAATGCGTGTTTGCCGGGGCGCGAGATCGAGTCATCCGTTTCGCCGGGCGATTGGGGCGGGTGGTGCCGCGACGGGCGGCCGAACCGCTGAGCCTGGATCTGACGCTGGGGGAATTCCGCCTGACCGGGCGGCTGACCGGGCTGACGCCGGACGGGTGGGTGGGCTACCGACTGGCGTCGATGAAGGCCAACGATTATTTGAATTTGTGGCTGCATCATCTGGTATCGAACGCCGTGGCGCCGGTGGGGGGGTGGCTCGCGCAGCCATTGGGTGGCGGAAGATCAGGAAGTGGTGTTGGAGCCGGTCGCCAATCCCCACGAAACATTGCGGGCGTTACTGGAGCTGTACTGGCGAGGGGCGCGGCGCTTGCTGCATTTCTTTCCGAGAAGCGCGCTGGCTTACGTCGAGAAGCTGGGCAAGGACGGCGACGGGGAGCGCGCGTTGCGAGCAGCGCAAACCGAGTGGGCGGGCAGCGAATATCGGCAGAGCCGTCCAGAGCGGGAGGATGGCTATTATCGCTTGGCGTTCCGTGATACCGATCCGCTGGATGGGGAGTTCGTGGAACTGGCCATGGCGGTTTTCGAACCGCTGTTTGCCCATGTTCGACGCGAGGCGGAGGATTGATTGCTGTTTACCTTCTAACGCCAGCCGTAACCGGCGTATTTCTCGTTCGCTGCGCTCACAAAAAAATACGCCGGTTACGGCCTTGTTATGCGAATATTGGCAGTATGACATCTTGCGTATGATGCTCGGTTTTCAAGATTGCTGGCAGCTTCTCAGAAGCTGTACAAAAAACTAACACATTGATATTATTATAGTATTTTTTGATAAAATAAGCCAAAATCCGGCGATTATTTTAATTTCAGAGATTCTATTCGAGGTGCTGCATGGCTTGGCCAAAAGAAATTCCTGGTAAGAGGTATCCCAGTGATTTGACAGATGAAGAATGGGAAATCTTGGAGCCGATTTTAAAAAAAGCCGATCCTTATACGACAGGTCGGCCCCGTAAAGTCGATCTCCGCGAAGTGATAAATGCCATTTTTTTACCTGAACAAGACGGGTTGTCAATGGCGGTATTTGCCTAAAGATTTTTCCCCACTATACC
>NZ_SPMZ01000002.1 GCF_012939995.1 Candidatus Competibacter phosphatis
GTAGTTACCAAGGTGGTAGGCGTGTTTCGGGTCGATCTCCAGCGCCCGCTGGTAATAGCTTTCCGCTCTGTCCAGGTCGCCGCGCTGATCCGCCAGGAAATTCGCGTAGTTGCCGAGATTATTGACGTGTTTCGGGTTGGCCTCCAGCGCACGTTTGAAATAGGCCTCCGCCTCGTCCAGGTCACCACGTTTCCGTGCCAGGAAAATCGCGTAGTTGCCGAGAGTATCGGCATCGCTCGGCGCGGCGCCCACCATGCGTTTATAGAGCCGGTCAACCAATTCAGAGGAACTATTCTCCAGTCTCTGAAGCAATACGCTGGTACCCCATTTCTCTTCACCTAAGGGAATATGATCCACGATAAACTCGATCACCCGCCGCCCTAGTGCATCATCGAGAATATTATTCAACGTATTCTGCTCTTGGGTCAGTTCTTCTGCTACTTTGTCTTTGAAAAGTAAAAAACTGCAGGTTACCTACCTCCCATTCGATAATAAGCTTAAGCAGCGCTGATCTTCCACCATCCAGCCGGATCATATGCCGTAGATCACGTAAGGCTACCGAATAGTCCTTTTGCCGAAGCGCATCTTTAATCCTTTGCAACAGAATCTGCGCATCATGATCCAGCGCCGAAAGCATACTTCGCTCAATGGCGCGATAAGCCTCGAACAAATAGCCTCGGTGCCGCCTGAAGATATGCGGTTCTTCGGTAAGCGCGAGCTGCGGGTGGTAGGGAATCTGTAACGACAGATCGATCTTAGCCCCCCAAGCCGCTTCAAAGGAAATCTTTGCCATCGCCTCTCGCTGATCCAGAAGCGCATCTTCTCCATTGGGAACCGGGCTGAGAATGATTTGGAACCGTTTCTCGCCGGCCGTCGCTACCCGCAATGCCTTCAGAAACTCGCAAGTCCCTTCAATATTCTGGCGGTTCAAGCCGCTCAGAATCATGAGGTAGTCGGCCAAATCACGGGTGCAGATACCCGCTTCGTCGGAAAAACCGGTTCGGCTATCCACGAGAACGTAATCATACAAATCCGCTTCCACGAGCTTCTGCTTGAAGGCACGGATCAGTGGCTCGCCCAAGCCTTCCTGATATAGCTCACGCAAATTCAATGCATCGAAACGCTGTGCGTAATCGCCATCGAATTTGCCCGCCGGCATGATGTGGAGCGAACCATCCTTGAATTCACGAAGTTCTTCGGGGAGATGGTAGGGCTGAGTGTAACGCTCGGCGATCTCGCTGGCGGACAGGATAAACAAGTCCGCCGCCTCTCCACGCTCCTTGGCATCGCTCAGCAAATCCACGAATCCAAATTGTAACGGACGCCGCTTTGGCGCGCGTTCCTCCGGCGCAATATCGGGCGCATTTGGGTCGAGGTAGGAAAGCCCAGGAGCTTCCAGATCGAGATCGAGGACCAGCACACGAAAACCCCGCCCGGCCAGGATACCGGCGGTGTTGATGAGCGCCATGCTACGTCCGACCCCTCCTTTGAAGGAGTAAAACGTGACGAACGCAGCCTTGGGTTTTGCTTCGCTCATGTCTCAGGCAGCTTCGCAGAGCTTTGGAGTATGGGTTCTTGGGGCAACTTCTGGGCCAAGGGATTTGCACAAGGCAGCCCAAAGCCCTGGGTTAGCCTCAGGACCACGAGGCGCTATCTTGGAGTTCGCCCATGCCCGCACGGGACCCACAAAACGCGAACCGCACCGTACCAAGACGGCCTGAATATCCTGGACGAATCGGTGGCGCTGCTTCGGTGGGAGATCGTCCCAAGCAAGATCGAGCTTGAGCGCGGCGGCCTGCCCGGCACGCTCGGTATCGGGCATTTTCGGCAATACTTCAATGGCGCATGCGGGATTGATCGCGAGCATGCCGGACAGAACCAAACCCGCATATTGTTCAGGGTCCTGCCTGAAAATACGCACCCAAAACTCCGCTGGCTGAGGCGGTGACATATCGACCAGCGCCGCCAACACCGCGAGCCGGATTTCAGTGGAAATCTGGCTCGCATCAGGGAAATGCTCAGCCAGTCGAACCAGCATTTGTACCGCTTCGGGATCTCTGAAGGCCGAAACCAGCGCAAGCAGTTCCTCCAAGTAGGCGGTTTCTCCCTGTCCATCCGCACAGAATCGACGAATCAGTTGCAGAGCCCCTTCTCTCAAAGAATCGCGGGTCGCGGGTTTCAGGGTCTTTTCCAGCCGTAAAATACCCAAGTGAGGAAACTCGTCTCTCGTGAGCAACGGCAACGGCTCCTGGCCACGTAGCGCCCGTTCCAGCCAGTTGCGAATCTCCTCATGATTCAGATCATCAACAGACACCGGTGCATTCATCGCAATAGAGCCTACGCTTGGATAACGTGGAAAGGCAGCCGCAATCCCCGACTGGTCGTTTCAGGCATGACGACTTCGGGCTGGGGTTCAAGCTTATCGAGATTGGGGGACAACGGTTCAGTCAGTCCCCAAGGAGCATCGGCCTCGGGTCGCGGTCGATAGTATGGATAATCCTCGGCATCGGCCACAGTCGGACGATGCAGCGGCGGCGAACCGGAATCGGCATGATTCCAGGCGAGGATGACCAAAGTGTTGCTCGACGTATAAGGCCCCAAACCGAGCGCCGTGCAAATGCCATGATGCGTTCGGGGCAACCGATCAAACGGATTCGCCTTGGCATCGACTGGGTTAAAAGTGGCCCAGACCAAATAATCGCCCAAAAGAGCTTCCCGCAGAAAGGTTTCGAACCCATCAGGATCGATCGAACCCGAGTATTTGAGGAGCAACTTCTTGGCTTGTTCCTTCGTGAGATCGCCATGGGAAGCCCTTGCGATGGCAGCGGCATGATGATCCAGCCCCTTGGCCCGACCGAGCGTCGCCGGACAATCCGCGGCAGGAATTACACGCCCTTTCCGTTTATGCGCCCGACAAGCCGTCTGCCAAGCACTGAGCGGCAAATCACCCCTGGCAAGTTGCGCGGCGAACACCTCCAACAGACTCGTAAAATCAGCGGTCGAAAGGGCCGTTTCATCGGCGATATTTCGACTGATTTGGCAATGCGTGCTACCCGTCAATCCAGCGGTGAACACCTCTTCCACCGCTTGCCGGGCATGGTCAGTCAAGTCAGCTAAAGCACGTTGGTAGGCGGAAAGCGGCATAAAATGAAGCGCAGCCTTTAAGGCAATGAGTTACTTGATTTTTTTTCAGTATAGATTGACAGTCTGGATTTCAACAGACGACCGAAGCGGTCTCACAATCATCGACCGCGTACTGAACAGCAAAAAAACGGTGCCCGGTTTCCCGAACACCGCTTCATATCAAACACCGACCGAATCAGATCAATCCATCGCCTCGTACAGCGGCAGGGTCAGGAACTCGGGGTAATCCGGCGACAGGCTCATCGTCTCGAAGATACCGGCGGCCTGATCGTAGGTCGCGGTATCCTCGCCCTGGGCGGTGACGGTGGTTTTCACTTTAGCCAATTCCTCGGGGATCAGCGCGCGCACCATGTCGGCGGTAACCTTGCGACCATCGTCCAGAATCCCCTTCGGGCTGACCACCCACTGCCACACCTGCGAGCGGGAAATTTCGGCGGTGGCGGCATCTTCCATCAAGTTATGGATCGGCACGCATCCGTTGCCGGCCAACCAAGACCCCAGGTAGTGAATACCAACGTTGATGTTGTTGCGCAAGCCGGCTTCGGTGATGGGCTGCTCGGGTTGGAAGTCCAGGAAATTCTTGGCCGTGAACACCTCGTCCCGCTGCTTTTCCCACTGATTCGGCTGGTCACCCAGCACCTTGACGAATTCCTCGTGGGCAATCGGCACCAGGCCGGGATGCGCCACCCAGCCGCCGTCGAAACCGTCGTTGGCATCGCGGGTCTTGTCGTGGCGGATACCGGCCAGCGCTTTCTCGTTGGCGACCGGATCGTCCTTGATCGGAATCAGCGCCGACATGCCGCCCATCGCCGGCGCACCGCGCTTGTGGCAGATCTTGACCAATTGCAGGGCGTAGGAGCGCATGAACGGTACTTCCATGGTGATCGCGCCGCGATTGGCCAAGCAAAAGTTTTTTATTTTTCTTGAATTTCTTGATGCAGGAGAAAATATAGTCCCAACGCCCGGCATTCAGGCCAGCGGAATGCTCGCGCAGTTCGTAGAGAATCTCCTCCATCTCGAAGGTGGCAAGAATGGTTTCGACCAGTACGGTGGCCTTGATGGTTCCCTGCGGAATGCCCAACTCGTTTTGCGCCATCACGAAGATGTCGTTCCACAGCCGCGCTTCGAGGTGGCTCTCCATCTTCGGCAGGTAATAGAACGGGCCGGCGCCGCGAGCGATCTGTTCCTTGGCGTTGTGGAAGAACACCAGACCGAAATCGAAAATGCCGCCGGAAACGCGCTGGCCATCGACCGTCACATGTTTCTCGTCCAAGTGCCAACCACGCGGCCGGATTTGCAGCGTGGCGATCCGGTCGTTGAGCTTGTACTCCTTGCCCACTTCATTGACAAAGCTGAGTTTCCGGCGGATCGCATCGACTAGATTCACTTGACCCTGAATTTGGTTGTACCAGTTGGGGCTGTTGGAATCCTCGAAGTCGGTCATGTAGGAATCGGCGCCGGAGTTATAGGCGTTGATGATCATCTTGCGCTCGACCGGACCGGTGATTTCGGTGCGGCGGCACTCCAGCGCCTTCGGCAGCGGCGCGACCTTCCAGTCGCCTTCGCGGATATTCTTGGTTTCCGGCAGGAAATTGGGCATCTCACCAGCGTCGATCCGAGCCTGGCGCTCGACCCGGGCCGCAAGCAACTGCTGGCGGCGTGGCTCGAAGGCGCGGTGCAGTTTGGCGACCAGGGTCAGGGCGTCGTGGGTCAGGATTTCGTCGAAACGGGGATGCATCGGGGCGTTGATCTGCACGCCAGCGGGCAGGTTCAGGCTCACGGGTTGCTCCTTAACAATCGTTGTACGGTGGAAAACTGGCGAACGTCCGCCGCGATCGGAGGACGACGCGATTCGATCATGATGATGGGAAGGTCAGGTTACAAGGCCAGCGCAAAAAACCCGGAGGGAGGCCCCGTCCGGGTGGATGCGGTCAGCGCCGCCGGCAACTGTGGAGGCGACGCGCGGCGTCGATCAGTGGAACTGCTCTTCTTCGGTGGAGCCGGTCAGTGCCGTCACCGAGGAGACCCCGCCCTGAATCACGGTGGTCATGTCGTCGAAGTAGCCGGTGCCCACTTCCTGCTGGTGGGATACGAACGTGTAACCACGGTCGCGGGCGGCAAATTCGGGTTCCTGCACCTTCTCGACATAGGCGGACATGCCGCGTTTTACATAGTCCTGTGCCAGATCGAACATGTGGTACCACATGTTGTGAATGCCGGCCAGGGTGATGAACTGATACTTGTAACCCATCGCGCCCAGCTCGCGCTGGAACTTGGCGATGGTGGCGTCGTCCAGGTTCTTCTTCCAGTTGAACGAGGGCGAGCAGTTATAGGCCAGCAGTTTGCCGGGGAAGCGGTCACGGATCGCCTCGGCGAATTTCTTGGCGAAATTCAGATCCGGCGTGCCGGTCTCGCACCACACCATGTCGGCGTAAGGCGCATAGGCCAAACCACGGGATATCGCCTGCTCCAAGCCCTTGCGGGTCTTGTAGAAGCCTTCCACAGTGCGCTCGCCGGTGCAGAACGGCTTGTCGTTTTCGTCGCAGTCGCTGGTCAACAGATCCGCGGCTTCGGCGTCGGTACGAGCCAGGATGATGGTCGGCACGCCGTACACATCGGCCGCCAGCCGGGCGGCGATCAATTTCTGCACCGCTTCCTGGCTCGGTACCAGCACCTTGCCACCCATGTGGCCGCACTTCTTGACCGAGGCCAGTTGATCCTCGAAATGGACACCGCCCGCGCCGGCGCGGATCATCGATTTCATCAGCTCATGGGCGTTCAACACGCCGCCAAACCCGGCTTCGGCATCGCCGACGATGGGCAGGAAATAGTCCACGAAATCCTTGTGGCCCGGACCGATACCCCGAGCGCACTGGATTTCATCGGCGCGTTTGAAAGAGTTGTTGATGCGCTCAACCACCGCCGGCACCGAGTTAACCGGATACAGCGACTGATCGGGATACATGGACATGTAGGTGTTGTTGTCGGCCGCGACCTGCCAGCCGGACAGATAGATGGCCTTGATGCCGGCCTTGGCCTGCTGCATGGCTTGCCCGCCGGTCAGCGCGCCCAGACAGTTGACGTAGGGTTCGTTGTTAATGAGGTTCCACAGTTGCTCGGCTCCCCGCTGCGCCAAGCTGTACTCGACCGGTACGTTGCCGCGCAGCCGCACGACATCTTCGGCGGTGTAGCCGCGCGTGATGCCCTTCCAGCGGGGATTTTCGGCCCAATCATTCTTTAGTTGCTCAACGCTGAGGTACGCCATGTGCTGATCCTCTTTGAGGGTTACGGGCTTGGTTTGATGTCGGGCGAAGCGGCCGCAAAAAAAACGCCTCGGACTTGCCGCAAGATGCGGCGAAACCATGATAATTTCATGTGAATTTCGTATTGCAAAATCAATCGCACAACAAGTAATTTCAATTATTCTAATGTGGCTATGCAGCATTTTACAAGCGGATTACAACGACCCGGCAGTCCGTCCCTCACGAAAAGCATCGCGGCGGCGCGGGTTCCCTCGGCTTGCTAGAATCTAGCGATCATCGACATTCAACTCTCAACTCTCCCCGACCGCCCGGAACGACCGCGATGCAAGAATTCCCGACTGGACCTCATGACCTGATCGCCGATATCGGCGGGACCAACGCCCGTTTTGCTCGGGTCGACGCCCATCGGCGGATTTACGCCGAGCAAATCTTGCTTGCGCCGACTTTACCGGCCTGACCGCCGCCGCCACGGCGTATCTGCAAGCGACCGGGGGGGCCGCGCCCCGACCCGGGCGGCCATCGCGGTCGCCACGCCGATCACCGGCGACTGGATCCAATTCACCAACAGCCATTGGTCGTTTTCGACGGAAACCACGCGGCGGGAACTGGGGTTGGAACAATTGTTGATCCTGAACGACTTCACCGCCTTTGCGCTGTCGCTGCCGCTGCTGGGCGCGAACGAACGTCGGGCGGTCGGTGGCGGCGCGGCGGTCGCCGGCGAGCCCATCGGCCTGATCGGCGCCGGCACCGGCCTGGGCGTATCGGGTCTGGTGTGGTCCGGCGATCGCTGGCTGCCCTTACAGACCGAAGGCGGCCACGTCACCTTCTCGCCAACCGACGGGCGGGAATGGGCCATCGGCCAAATTCTGCACCGACGGTTCGGCCATGTCTCGCCGGAACGGCTGCTGTCCGGGCCGGGGTTGGTGAATCTCCATGCCGCGCTGGCGGAACTGGAGGGCTGGCCGGTGGAAGATCTGACGCCCGCCGACCTGACCGAGCGCGCCTTGGCCGGGACTTGCCCACACAGTCAAGAGGTGCTGGAGCTGTTCTGCGGCGCCTTGGGCACGGCGGCCGGCAATCTGGCGATCACGCTCGGCGCGCGGGGTGGGGTGTATATCGGTGGTGGCATCGTGCCGCGCCTGGGCGATTTTTTCGACCGATCGACGTTTCGAAGCCGCTTCGAGGCCAAGGGTCGGTTCAGCACTTACCTGGCGGCGATCCCAACTTGGGTGATCACCGCCGCCAATCCGGCGCTGCGCGGCGTGGCGGCGGCCCTGACTTGAGAAACCTTCAAACCGCCGAGTACTCGTCCGTGTACAACTCATTGACCTTGGCGGCCATGATGAAGTCGTTTTCGTGCAGGCCGCCGATCTTGTGAGTGTAAAATAATATGTTGGCATACCCCCAACCGAAGCGGATGTCCGGATGATGCCCTTCGCTCTCGGCCAAGTCGCCGACCCGGTTGACGAAGGCCAGGGCGGTGGCGAAGGTCTGGAATTCGAAGCGCCGTTCCAACCGGGTGCCATTTTCCCATAACCGCCAGCCAGGCGCTTGCGACAACAGAATTTCGGCTTCACCGAACGTGAGGGGGGAAACTCCACCTTGACAGGGCGTGCAGGTCTTCCGGGACAGGTCCATCATGCACCTCGCTTGCTGGTTCGTCGATAATCCGCATCTGGCGTTTTAGAGCGGCGAAACCTGGAAAAATCCGCCAGAACGGGGCATTTCACTTATACTGACCGCCAAGTATTGACCGAAATGGAGAAATCCGCATGCGCTACGCTTCAACTCTGGTCCTTGGCGCGATACTGACGGCCGGCATCGCCTTCGCCCGACCGCAGCCCGCCGACGAGCAACCGGATGTCAGCGCCGAGGTGAAAGCCAGCCGCGACGCCGCGCGACAGTTCGGCGGCGCATTGAAGGAAGCGCTGCAACAGGCGATCAAGACTGGCGGTCCGACCAACGGCATCGCGGTCTGCCACGACCAGGCCGGCCAGATCGCCGCCGATCTTGGCTCGAAACTGGATATGATCATCGGCCGAACCAGCCTCAAGACCCGCAACCCCGGCAACGCACCCGACAACTGGGAACTAGCCGTGCTCAAGCAGTTCGAGGCCCGCAAGGCCCAGGGCGAACCGGCCGACAAACTGGAATTCTTCGCGGTCATCGAGGACGACCAGGGACAGAAAACCTTTCGCTACATGAAGGCGATACCCACCGGCGCGCTGTGCCTGGCCTGTCATGGCGACAAACTCGATCCCGAAGTGGACGCCAAGCTGAAAGCGCTATACCCAAACGACACCGCCCGAGGCTTCAAGGAAGGGGATCTGCGCGGAGCCTTCACCATCGCCAAGCCATTGCCGTAGAGAGGACCGCATGAACCAGGAATGGAGCCCGCGCCTGACCGTTGCCACCATCATCGAGCGCGACGGACGCTTCCTGCTGGTGGAGGAATACGCCGATGGCGAGGAACTGGTCTACAACCAGCCCGCCGGCCACCTGGACGAACACGAAACGCTGGCGGCGGCGGCCATCCGGGAAACTCTGGAGGAAACCGCCTGGGAAGTCCGGGTCGATGCCATCGTCGGGTTGTATTACTGGACCCACCCCAAGGGCCATACCTTCGTCCGTACCTGTTTTGTCGGCACCGCTCTCCAGCATCATCCCGAACAACCGCTGGATCACGGCATCCAACGGGCGCTCTGGTTGAACCGCGATGAAATCGTGGCGCTGGGACCGAAATTGCGCAGTCCGATGGTAATGCGCTGTATCGACGATTATCTGGCTGGCAAGCGCTATCCGCTGGATTTGTTCGGCTACCTCTGAAACGCCCTCAGTCACTGTTCCGACGTACTGGCTTTGCGACGGACAAACTGGCGCCAACGCGCCGGCGCCCCACATCTCCTCAAGCGATGACTTCCCGAACGGACCAGAATTTTTCCCAGCCCGGCGGCAACCTGCTTCGCGCCAAGCGGCGCATGGAGAAACTGAATCACCAACGGCTGCGCCTGTTGCCGCGCGCCCTCTTGCTCGGTGTGCTGTCGGGCTTGATGGCGGTGGCCTTCGCGAAAGCCATGGAAGCCGGCGACACCCTGCGGCTGGCGCTCCTCGACTCCGCCAGCCGCTTCGATCGATGGGGAGTCGCCCTATCCGTCGCGTTTTCGGTCGCCACCATCAGTCTGGCGGTTTGGCTGGTCCGATTCTTCGCCCCGGCCGCCGCCGGCAGCGGCATTCCCCATCTCAAGGGGGTTTTACTCGGCTACCGCTCGATGGTCTGGTATCGAGTGCTCTGGGTGAAATTCGTCGGGGGCGTGATCGGCGTCACCGGCGGCCTCACCCTGGGACGGGAAGGCCCCACCGTGCAAATGGGTGGAGCACTGGGCCAGATGCTGGGCAGCCGCTCCCACAGCGATACCCTGGAACAACGCTCGCTGATCGCCGCCGGCGCCGGCGCCGGGCTGTCCGCCATCTTCAACGCGCCGCTGGCGGGCGTGGTCTTCGTCCTGGAGGAACTCCAAGGAAACTTCACCTCGCTGGTGTTCTTCGCCGCGCTCATCGCCTCCATGACCGCCGACGTGCTTTCGCGTGGACTCATGGGCCAGCATCCGGTGTTCCACGTAACGGTCACCGCCATTCCCGATCTGACCAGCCTGCCGCTGTTTCTGGCTCTGGGTATCCTGGCCGGCGTTCTCGGCGTCCTGTTCAACCGGGCGTTGTTGGCCACCCAGCGTTTGGGCGATACCCAAAACCCGCGACTGCTGGCCAGCAAATGGATCTCCTGGGGGGTGATCATCGGTCTGACCGGCTGGTGGATGCCGGAGATTTGCGGCGGTGGTCAACCACTGGTGGAACGGATTCTGAGCGGGCGGGAATACATCGATCTTTGGACGCTGGCCCTGCTGTTCGGCTTGCGCTTCCTGCTGACGATGGGCAGCTACGGCACCGGCGCGGCCGGTGGTATTTTCGCACCGCTGCTGGTGCTCGGCGCCCTGCTGGGATTGGGGATCGGCGAACTGGGCCGCGAATGGTTCCCGCTGGTCGCGCCGGAACCGCTGACGGTCGCGGTCGCCGGCATGGCCGCCTATTTCACCGCCATTGTCCGCGCGCCGCTCACCGGTATCGTGCTGATCGTCGAAATGACCGGCAACTATTCCTTGATCCTGCCGTTGTTCACCGCCTGCTTTTCGGCCTACGTCATCGCCGAATGGTGGCCGGACGTACCGATTTACGAGGCGTTGCTGGAGCGCGATCTCGAAAAGGATTTGGCATGAAGCCGAGCGACATCCGCCTGAAAAGCAAGAGCTAAGAGCACCCATGCCTGTTTTTCAGATCGGCGTCAGATCTCCAGACAGGTTTCCTTGATCCGAGGGTCGCCAAGCGGTTCCTGACGGCGCTGGTTAGAATGACTTAAAACGACCGTCCCGGTTTCCGACACGTAGGCGTTAGGGGACGATCCGCGTGGGCACGGCAAGCTTTGCAAAAACTGGCAAAATCGAGCAATGTCAATAAGAATTAAGCGGGGCCAGCTAATGTCGACCCCTTTGGCGCCGCTCACTTCGAATTGGCCGCGTCAATCACACCGATCCGTTTTCAACCCATCCCCAAGGAGTGCTTTCATGGATCTTCCTTCTTTTCCGCGTGGCCTGTTGGCCATGGTCCTGGCTGGCGGACTGAGCCTGAGCGGCTTGGCTGGCGCCGCCGAGACCATCAAGATCGGCGTTGCCGGTCCGATGACCGGCGGCAACGCGGCGTTTGGCGAGCAATTTTGGAACGGCGCCACCCAGGCCGCCGAAGCAATCAATGCCGCCGGCGGCATCAATGGCAAACAGATCGAGCTGGTCAAGGGTGATGACGCCTGCGAACCCAAGCAGGCGGTCGCGGTCGCCAACCGGTTGCTAGATCAGGATAAGGCGACGGCGGTCATCGGCCATTTCTGCTCATCCTCCACCATCCCAGCTTCCGAGGTTTACGCTGATGCCAGCGTCCTGGTGATTACTCCGGGCTCCACTAACCCCAAGGTCACCGAGCGTGATCTACCCACCGTGTTTCGCATGTGCGGGCGCGATGACCAGCAAGGTCCCATGGCGGCCGATTTCATCGTGAACAAGCTGAAAGCGAAGAAAATCGCTGTAGTGCATGATAAGGACACCTACGGCCAGGGTATTGCTGACGCCATGCGCGCCCGCCTCAAGGAACTCAAGGCGGACAAGAAAGAAGTGCTGTATGAGGGACTGACCCGAGGCGAGAAGGACTTCAACCCCTTGGTCACCAAGATCAAGGGTTCGGGCGCCGACGTAGTGTACTTCGGCGGACTCTACAATGAGGCGGGTCCCCTGCTGCGGCAACTGCGCGATCAGGGCGTCAAGGCCACCTTCGTCTCCGGTGATGGCAGTCTGGACCCGGCCATCGTGGCGGCGGCTGGCGGTCCGAAGTTCATCGAAGGTTCCTACATGACCTCGGTCCGCGAGGCCCGCAATATCCCAGCGGCGCAAAAGGTTGTCGCTAAATTCAAAGCGGCGGGCATTGACCCGGCCGGCTATACGCTCTACTCCTACGCTTCATTGCAAAGCATCGCCGAGGCCATGAAAGCCACCAAATCCACCGATGGCAAGAAGCTGGCGGATTGGCTGAAGAGCCATACCGTTACGACGGTGCTGGGACCGAAAAAATGGGACGCCAAGGGCGATCTGAAAGAAAGCGGCTTTTCGATCTACGTCTGGGGTGCTGACGGTAACTATAAGGAAATGGCTCAGAAGTAGCCTTGCCTCGATCCCTCCTCCTCCAGGAGGAGGGTTTCCATCTCCTCGCGCCTAAGCATCCTCACTCCTATGGATTGGCATATTCTTGCCCAACAATTGGTCAATGGTCTGACGCTGGGCTCCATCTATGGTCTGATCGCCATCGGCTATACCATGGTGTACGGCATTATCGGCATGATCAATTTCGCCCACGGCGACGTATACATGCTCTCTGCCTATGTGACCGCCATCAGCCTGGCGACGCTGTTTTCGTTTGGCCTGGACTCGCTGCCCTTCGCCCTGTTGGTAACCTTGGTCATGACGATGGTCATCACCGCCGCCTATGGCTGGACCATCGAGCGCATCGCTTACCGTCCACTGCGCGGATCGACCCGGCTGGCGCCGCTGATCTCGGCGATCGGAGTATCGCTGGTACTGCAAAACGGGGTGCAATTAAGTCAAGGCGCCCGCACGCAGGGCGTACCGAGCCTAATTCCGACCACGCTACGCTTCGGCGAAGGCGATGACTTCGTGCAGATCACCCTGGTGCAGTTGATGATCATCGTGATCTCGCTGAGCAGCATGGCTGCATTGACCTGGCTGATCCAGCGCACCTCGCTGGGCCGACAATGCCGCGCGACGCAGCAGGATCGACGGATGGCGGCCATTCTCGGCATCAACACCGACCGCATCATCTCTAGTGTGTTCATCATCGGCGCGGCCATGGCCGCCATCGCCGGGGTGCTGGTCACCCTGAACTATGGCTCCTTCGATTTCAACATCGGCTTCGTCACCGGCATCAAAGCCTTCACCGCCGCGGTGCTGGGCGGTATCGGCTCGTTGCCGGGAGCGATGCTGGGTGGCCTGATTCTCGGTTTGGCGGAAGCGCTGTTCTCCGGCATGGTCAACACCGATTACAAAGACGTGTTCGCCTTCTCGCTGTTGGTGCTGGTACTGATCTTCCGCCCCACAGGCCTGCTCGGTAAACCGGAAGTGGAGAAGGTGTAAACCATGCCGCCCGTTGCCGCTGCCTCTTCCACGACCAGGGTTCACTGGAGTCTCGTTTTCCGCCAAGCTGTTCTGGAGGCGACCGCAGCTTTCGCCTTGGCGCTCTTGCTGTTTGGTCCCATCGTCGGCCTGGTGCTGGATGGCTATCAGGTCAGGAATGAATTGCAACGCCCGCTGTTGATCGCCGCGATCATCGCCGCAGGCCGGTTTCTGGTGACCTTGGCGATGCACGCCCCGACCGGACAAGCGGCGCTCGAACGGTTCAATGCCCGCCGTCGCCAACCGGGGGTGCTGGTGGTCAACGCCTCGGAAAGCGACCGACAGCGTTGGTGGCTACTGGCCATCGTTGCCGTCAGCCTGACCCTGCCATTCCTGGCCAGCAAGTATTGGCTGACGGTATTGATCCAGGCCATGATCTACGTGCTGCTCGGCCTGGGTTTGAACATCGTGGTCGGACTGGCCGGTCTGCTCGATCTCGGCTATGTCGCCTTCTACGCCGTCGGCGCGTACGGCCTGGCCCTGGGCGCGCAGTATCTCGACCTGGGCTTCTGGAGCGCGCTGCCGCTGGCGGCGATGCTGGCGGCGCTGTTCGGCGGCGTACTCGGTTTCCCGGTGCTGCGGATGCACGGCGACTATCTGGCCATCGTCACCTTGGGCTTTGGCGAAATCATCCGCCTGGTGCTGAACAACTGGCTGGAATTCACCGGCGGTCCCAACGGTGTCTCCGCTCCGGCTCCCCAACTGTTCGGCCTGGAATTCACCCGCACCGCCAAAGACGGTGGAGTGCCCTTTCACGAATATTTCCAGATCAGCTACGACCCACTGCACCGTTTCATCTTCATCTACCTGGCACTGTTCCTGATTGTCTGCCTGATGGTGGTGGTGGTCACCCGCCTGCGCAATATGCCGGTGGGCCGTGCCTGGGAAGCGTTGCGCGAGGACGAGATCGCCTGCCGCGCCCTGGGCATCAACCATGTTCTGGTCAAACTATCGGCTTTCATGATGGGAGCGATGGTGGGCGGCATCGCCGGGGTGTTCTTCGCCACCTATCAGGGCTTCATCAACCCCACATCGTTCAACTTCTTCGAATCGGCGCTGATCGTTGCCATCGTGGTGCTTGGCGGGCTGGGTTCGACGACCGGGGTAATCGTGGCGGCGTTGGTGCTGACCATTCTGCCCGAGTTGCTGCGCGCCTTCGCCGACTACCGGGTGTTTGCCTTCGGGGTGCTGATGGTGCTGATGATGATCTGGCGACCGCGCGGCCTGATTCGCCCCCGGCGGCGTGCCTTCGAGGTCAAGGGGTTGTGTCGATGATCGGCGACCCGATTCACCCGCCGCTTCTGGAAGTGGCCGGATTGACCATGCGTTTCGGTGGCATCCTGGCACTCAACGATGTCGGTTTCGAAGTCAGGCACGGTTCGATCTCGGCCCTGATCGGACCCAATGGCGCTGGCAAGACCACCGTATTCAATTGCCTGACCGGTTTCTACAAAGCGACGGAAGGCCGGATCGCGCTGCATACTCCGCGCGCCGCCATCGACCTGATTCAGATCCTCGGTCAGCCATTTCAGGCCAGTGATCTGGTCAATCCGGCGACCTTTGCCAACCGGCTGTATTACAAGATGTTCGGTGGCACCCATCGGGTGACCCGGGCGGGAGTGGCGCGTACCTTCCAGAACGTGCGGCTGTTCAAGGAAATGACCGCGATCGAAAACCTGTTGGTCGCCCAGCACCTGCAACTCAACCGTAACCTGGTGGCGGGCCTGCTGCAAACCGCAGCCTATCGCCAATCCGAACGCGATGCCCTGGAACGCGCTTATGCCTGGCTCAAGGTGTTCGGGCTGGCCGAGGACGCCAACCGTCTGGCTGGAGAGCTACCCTATGGTCACCAGCGGCGTCTGGAAATCGCCCGCGCCATGTGCACCGGTCCCCGCTTGCTGTGCCTGGATGAGCCCGCAGCCGGATTGAATCCCCGCGAGACCGAACAATTGAGCGAGTTGATTCGCCAGTTGCGCGACGAGCATGGGGTCACGATCCTGCTGATCGAGCACGATATGGGCTTGGTGATGAGGTTGTCGGAGCATATCGTGGTCCTGGACTATGGCGAGGTCATCGCCGATGGCGATCCGCACACCGTGGCACACCATCCGGCCGTGTTGGCGGCCTATCTTGGAACCGATGCGGTAAACGACGATGAGTCCTAGCGAGCCCTTGTTGCAAATTCACGAACTGGATGCCCGCTACGGCCCGATCCAGGCCTTGCGCCAAGTCTCTCTGCACATCGATGCCGGCGAAATCGTGACTCTGATCGGCGCCAATGGGGCAGGCAAATCGACCTTGCTGATGAGCCTGTTCGGCGATCCACAGCCGGCCGGGGGCTGGATTCGCTATCAGGGCCACGACATCACCGGCCTGCCGACTCACGAGATCGCCAAGCGCGGCATCGCGCAAGCCCCGGAAGGACGGCGGATCTTTGCGGCAATGAGCGTGGAGGAAAATCTGTTGATGGGGGCGATACCGGTCGGGATGGATCACATGGATGCCGACCTGATCAAGGTGTTCGAGCTGTTCCCCCGTCTCAAGGAACGGCGCAATCAACGGGCCGGCACGCTCTCCGGCGGCGAGCAGCAGATGTTGGCGATTGGTCGGGCATTGATGAGCCGGCCCCGCCTGCTGCTGCTGGATGAACCGAGTCTAGGACTCGCGCCGCTGATGGTGCAACGTATCTTCGCCACGATCCGGGAAATTCGTGACAGCGGTGCCACCATTTTTCTGGTGGAGCAGAACGCCCACCACGCGCTGAAGCTCGCCCAGCGCGGCCATGTGCTGGTCAACGGCGAAATCCGCCTGTCGGGAACTGGCGAGGAATTGCTGGCCGACCCTGAGGTGCGGCGGGCGTATTTGGGCGGACGGGGCTGAAAAACGCCTGTACCTACAACGACCCCTTCGCCTCCCAGGATGGCGTGATAATCTGTTCGGAACGCTTGCGACAGACCATTTCGAGTTCCTTGAGAATGGTCTCCATGCCGATCAGCCGATCTAGAATGGTACGGACCTCGCGCAGGGTGAAGATCACATCGACATCCATCTCCAGGTATTTTTGCCGCTCGCTACGCTCCGCCTGCTCGATGGCCGCCTGAATGCTTTCTCCCTTATTCACCTCGGTACCCAGCAGACGGATAAACACCCGAAGTTTCTCGCGTTGCTGGGCCATCCACTCGTTGTACTGATACAGCAACTCGTAGCCGTCCTCGACCGAGTAGGCTTTGTAGCGGAATTTAAGCTTGAGATCATCGAAAGTGCTGGTGCGAAAAACCCGTCCTGCTTTCCAGTCATCGATGGTTTGCTTGAATTCGATCGGCAGAAAATCCACCCCGGCTTCAATGCGATTCTTGATGAACTCCAGTTCCTGCGCCTCCTTCTCGACCTTCTCGGCGGTGGTACGCACCTGCTGACGGATCGCTTCCGTCCGAGTGTAGGTTTTTTGCGATGCCTTGCCCGGTTTGGCGGCAACGGTGGCGGCCATCCGGTTGCCTTCGCGTTCCGCATCCAACCATTCGGTGATGGCGTCCTCGACGGCGCGCATCCGCGCCTCGACTTCCTCGGATTCCCGCCGCTCCACTGTGGTGCGCTTAATCTGGACACGCTCGGCCTCGGCCTGTTCGGCTGCCGCCCACTCGGCGATGGCCTGTTCCACGGCCGCCTTCTCCGCCGCCGCTTTCTCCGCCGCCGCTTTCTTCAGCGCCTCCAGCCGCTTTTCCATCCGCTGCTTATGCTGTTGGATAAAATGCAGCATCAGCCAGCCGGCCAATACAATGCTCGCCAGCGCCCCCAGCAATCCGATCACGCCCGTTAGTTGCCAACCGCTCATATGCCGCCTTTTCGGGCCATCGAAGTGATTGGCCCGTCGTATTATCCAAATCTAGTGCCTGTTCCGGCTCAATGCCAAATATCTACGCCTCACCTCCGAACACATCCAGTAACCGTGGCGCCAACAACGCCAGCTCGCCGGTCATCAGCGCGAACTCGGCATCGAATATCGCCTCCGGGGAATCCGCGATATCCCGCAACGACTCCCGGACCACATCGAGAAATTGGAGCCGGCGAATGGCCAACGCTTCATCGAGCACAAAGGCGATCCGCTCGTTCCAGCACAGGCCCAACCGGGTCACTTCCTTCCCCGCGGCCAGATGGGCGCGGATTTCGGTACCCGCCAAATCCTGGCCGCGACAACGCACGACTCCGCCGGTTTCTCCCGCCTCCCGCAGCTCGCAGATATCGCCCAAGGTAAATTCCGCGGGGGCCTGGCCCTCGGCCAGCCACGCCGTCATGACCGCCGCCACCGACTGCCGCACCCGTGGTGGAGCGATCGGCAAGGTGTCCAGCGTCTTGCGCAGCATTCCGGTCAACTCTTCCACCCCGCGCGGACTGGCACTGCCCACCACCAGCCAGCCTGCCGCTGGATCGAGATAAGCATAGCCATGCCGGCTCCGGCACAGGGCGCGAGGCAGCAGTTCGCCCACGATCCGTTCGCGCAGCTCCTGCTTTTCGCGTCGCCGCACCGGCCCCCCTCGATCTTCCATCTCGGCGATGCGCTCATCCACCATCTGGTTCAGCACGGCCGCCGGCAGGACTTTCTCCTCGGTCCGCAGGCACAGCAGCAGCCGGCCCGCCGCGGCATGCACCAGATCGCGTCCCTTACGGCCCAGCGGCGGCGCCCAACCAGTACTGCTCGGTTGATGGCTGGGACAGGGCTGGAAGGCGCGCTGCTCCAGTCGCGCCGCCAGCGTCTCGGCCGAGAGCGGCAATGGCTCAACCAAGCGAAATAACGTCATATTCTTGAACCACATGGGAATTATCCGTCGCCGCAAAGGTCAGCATTATCCGTCAATGCCGATTGGACGCCAAGCCGGCTAGACACGGCGCCTTGCTGCGCTACAAAAATCCGCGCTTATATTGCACTGCAACAAAAGCTCCTTTATGCTATTTTCCATCAACCGACCACTTGTGGAGAAACCACCGCCATGACCAACGATGCCCTAGCCAAAATGTCCGAGCAGTATCAGAACTTCCTGGCTCCGGTGATCAAGGCCAACAAGCTGTCTGCCACCAACCTGGAAGCCTTGGTCAATTTTCAGATGAATGCCCTGCAATCCTATGTCGATATGGCGATGACCCGGATGAAAAGCGCCGCCGACATCAGTGACCCCGCCAGTTTGCAGGCGTTCCTGACCTCGCAGTCCGAGTCGATCTCCAGCCTGCATCAGAAGTTCATGGACGACGCCAAGGCACTGGCCGATCTGACCACGCGCTTCAAGGCCGAATTCGACAAGCTGGTGCAGGACAGCTTGGCCGGTATCGGCAAATAAGCCGCATCCTTCCCCACAAGGCCGAACCCCCGGTTCGGCCTTTTTCTTTGGCCGGCGGTAAGCAGGCGCTGTCCCGGCGGGATCCGTTTGGTATCCTATATTTTTCCATTCGCATCCTTCATCCCAGTTTCCCGATGATCTCCCAATGGTAAAAAGCCGGATCGTGGTGGGCCTGTCCGGCGGCGTGGATTCCTCGGTGGCCGCCCTGTTGCTGGTCGAACAGGGCCACGATGTGCATGGCGTGTTCATGAAAAATTGGGAGGATTCCCACGAAGCCGGTTACTGTTCCGCCGCCGAGGATCTGGAGGACGCGCGCTCGGTTTGCGACACGCTGGGCATTCCCTTGCATCAGGTCAGCTTCACCGCCGAATATCGGGAACGGGTGTTCCGCTATTTTCTGGACGAATACCGTCGCGGCCGAACCCCCAACCCGGACATTCTGTGCAATACCGAAATCAAATTCAGGGCTTTCCTCGACCACGCCCGCCGACTGGGTGCCAAGCGGATCGCCACCGGCCACTATGTCCGGCGCGAGGCGCGCGACGATCAGCAGCACCTGCTCAAGGGCAGCGACCCGAATAAGGATCAGAGTTATTTTCTGTACGGACTCGACCAATCCCAATTGGCCAGCGCGCTGTTTCCCGTCGGTGACCTCCACAAGCAGGAGGTGCGGGATAGGGCCGCCCGTGCCGGTCTGGTCACCCATGCCAAAAAGGACAGCACCGGCATCTGCTTTATCGGCGAACGCCCGTTCCGGGAGTTTCTGAACCGTTTTCTGCCAGCCCAACCGGGGCCGATCCGAACCCCGGAGGGAGAACTGCTGGGCGAACATGCCGGTTTGATGTTTCACACCATCGGCCAGCGACAGGGACTCGGTATCGGTGGCCGGCGCGATGGTGACGGCGCACCTTGGTACGTCGCCAACAAGGAGCCGGAAAACAACACCCTGATCGTGGTGCAGGGTCACGACCACCCCGCCCTGTTCCACCGGCGCTTACGCGCCTCGCAACTGCACTGGATTGCCGGACAAGCGCCCACCATCCCGTTGCACTGCCAGGCCAAGATTCGCTATCGCCAGCACGATCAGGCTTGCGTGCTGGACGCGCTGGACCCACGGGGCGCCACGGTCCGGTTTTTGGAACCACAGCGCGCCATCACCCCCGGACAGTCCATCGTCTTCTATCTCGCCGACAATTGCCTGGGCGGCGGAACGATCGATGCCGCCTGGGATTGAATCCAACTCCGCAACCCCGATTTCCCGCTCATGCCCCAAACCGACCGTGATCGCGCCATCGCTCTCGCCGGCGTGCTGCAAGCCGCCGAACTGGTGCGCGGCATCGCCCGCCGCGGCCAAGCCAACCCGGCGGATGTCGAAACCTGCCTGAACAGCCTGATCAAGATCGATGCCGCCAGCAGCGACGACGTGTACGACGGCATTCTCCGGCTGCGCACCGGACTGCAACTACTGGAGCAGCAGCTCGGCAACCCGCGAGACATGGAACTGACCCGCTACGTGGTGACGCTGCTGAGCCTGGAACGCAAGCTCTCCCAACGCGCCGATCTGTTGCGGGCCATCCGTACCGGCATCGAGAACATCATCCCGAATCTGGCACACTTTCCGATCGAACACAGCAACTCCATCGCTCGTTTCGCCGAGATCTATCTGCACAGTCTGAGCACGTTGTCGCCGCGCATCATGGTCAGCGGCGCACCGGTTCACCTGAACAACCCGGAGAACAGCAATCGGATTCGGGCGCTGCTGTTGGCCGGCATCCGCTCGGCGGCCTTGTGGCGGCAAAGCGGCGGCGGCCGGCTGACGCTGCTGCTGCGGCGCAATCCCTTGCTGCGGGAAACCCGACGGCTGTTGGCCAGCCTAGCCTAAACCGTCGACTTCAACTCTTGCGATACGCCTCCACCACGTTGTGCAACTGCCCGATCTGGTCCAGCACCCGGCTGAGTTGCACCACATCGGTGATTTCCAGCGTCAATCCCATCCGGGCGATCGAGGTCTCCCGATCGGTCAGCGTGTTCGCGCCCAGCACATTGACCTGTTCGTTGGCCAGAATCGAGGTGATATCGCGCAGCAGGCCGGAGCGGTCGTGGGCAACCACCATGACGTCCACTGGATAGGTGGCCGGCGTTTCGCCCCAGCCGACCTCGATGACACGTTCGTGGTGCTGACTGGCCAGGCTTAGCCAGTTGGCGCAATCCTGGCGGTGGATGGTTACGCCGCGCCCTTGGGTGATATAACCGGCGATCGGTTCGAACGGTGCCGGTTGGCAGCACTGCGCCATTTGCGTCAGCAACCGGCCCACCCCGCGGATTCGCACGTCGTCCTTGCCGGATTCGACACTTCTGGGCTTGCGCGCGATGGGCGGATGATCCGCGGCCGTGGGCGGCACCGGCAGCAAATCCTGAATTTTGGCCACCACCTGCGCGGTGGTCAGCGCGCCGTGACCCACGGCGGCAAACAACTCTTCCGGTTTGGCAAAGTTGAATTTTTCCGCCGCTTTCTCCAGCTTGAGCTGCCGAATTCCCAGCCGCTGGAACTCCCGCTCCAGCAGCGCGCGGCCGGCGACGATGCTTTTATCCTGATCCTGCTGGATAAACCATTGGCGGATTTTGGCCCGCGCCCGATTGGTCTTGACATAACCCAGATGCGGGCTGAGCCAGTCGCGGCTGGGACCGCCGGTCTTGGCGGTCAGCACGTCCACTTGCTCGCCATTCTTGAGTTCGTAAGTGAGCGGCACGATGCGGCCGTTGACCTTGGCGCCCCGACAGCGATGACCGACTTCGGTATGGATGTGGTAGGCGAAATCCAGCGGTGTCGCTCCCTGCGCCAGTTCGACGATGGCACCCTTGGGCGTGATGGCGTACACCCGATCCTGGAACGCCTCGGCCTTGAAATGCTCCAGTAGATCGCTGTCGCCGCTTTCTTCCTCCCGATATTCCAGAATCTGCCGTAACCAGGCGATTTGCTGTTCGGCCGTTTCGCCAGGACTCTCGCCGCCCTCCTTGTAGCGCCAGTGGGCGGCGACGCCCAATTCGGCGTTCTGATGCATGGCGAAGGTTCGAATCTGCACTTCCAGGGCCCGACCCTCCGGTCCCACCACCGCCGTGTGCAGCGATTGATAGCCGTTGGGCTTGGGATGGGCGATATAGTCGTCGAACTCCTGATGGATATGGTTCCAGCAGGCATGCACCACGCCGAGCGCGGCATAGCAGTCGTTCACCGTATCGACCATGACTCGCACCGCGCGCACATCGAAAATCTGCTCGAAGGACAGCTTCTTGAGCTGCATCTTTCGCCAGATGCCGTAGATGTGCTTGACTCGGCCGCTGACCTCGGCGCGGATGCCGACCTGGCGCAGACGGCCGCGCAACTCCTCCACAACCCGGTGGATATAGCTTTCCCGGTCGGCGCGGCGCTGGTCGAGGGCGGTGGCGATTTGCTTGTAAGCTGGCGGCTCCAGGTAGCGCAACGCCAGGTCTTCCATCTCCCACTTGATGCGGCCGATGCCCAGTCGGTTGGCCAGTGGGGTAAAGATATCCAAGGTTTCCTGGGCAATGCGACACTGTTCGGCGGCGGGATGCTGCCCAAACTGGCGCAGTTCGTGCAGACGCATTGCCAGCTTGATCAACACGACCCGCACGTCCTGCGCCATCGCCAACAACATCTTGCGCAGGCTTTCCAGTTGATGGCCGACATGCTGGCCACTCTGGTGCAATTCGCCGATGGCATCGAGTTTGGCGATGCCGTCGACCAAACGCGCGACAGCCGGTCCGAATTCCTCCTCGACCAAGGCCGACTCGACCTGCCCGGCCGCAACCGGTTCGTGCAGCAGCGCGGCAACGACCACTTCGTAATCCACGCGCAGGTCGGCCAACAGGTCGGCCACCGCTAGTTCCGGTTCGCCGCCGAGCGCGTAGGCATGCCGGACGACCTCGATCTGAGCCGGCGACCAGCGAACTTGCAGGGTGCTCAACCAGGTATCGAAATCCGCGCCGGCCAGCGCGGTCTGCCGGGAACTTACCATGATGCCTCCCCAAAACGATCCAACGGAACAGGCCCGCTCCAACGCCGGATGGGTGAGGAACGGAGAATGGGGGTCGGGCGGACGAACCGGGTTATTTCAGCGGGTGCAATCGGCCCACATGTCGACCTTCCCCTGGCATCGGGGGAAAAACCGACATGTGGGCGGGAAACGACATGAGTCGCTTAGTTGTTCTTGGCGCCCTGATCGACCCACTGACGGATGATGGCCAGTTGCTCCGCCGGCAGTTTGACCTTGCCGTGCGGCATCTGAATGGAAGGATCCACACCGGGGCGGCCTTCGATCAACCGGTTGAAACTGCTGTTGAGACTCTGTCCGGGAATAATGATGGGACCCATCTTGGTGCCCTTCATCAATTCCTCATAGGTGCTCAGCGCCAAACCGCTCTTGGTGTAGCCCTCGCCATCGGGCGCGGTATGGCACTCCGCACAGTTCGCTTTCAGAATCGGATACACGTTCTTCTGGAAGCTCACCGGCTTGTTCGGTTGTTCGCCGGAACAACCCGCCAGCATGCCCAACCCCAAAACCAGTGCGAATGCAAGCAGTTTACGAGAGTTCATGGATCGTCCTTTTGGATATGTTTTAGACCTGCTCGGGTTATCGGATACGTCTGGATGGTACCGCCATAATCTTACCAGACTGCGGCGGCGCGAGGATGCCGACGCGCCACGAATCGTCGCGCGCGGCATCCGGCCAAGCCCGCGGAAATGCTCTATGCTTCAATTTGAAGATGTTATTCACCTCAACCAGCTTCACAAACGACCATCTCAAGCACCCCGCAGAGGGTTCAGGAGCAACTGTCATGGCTCATATCGTTGTGATGGGCGCGGGTATCGGCGGCATCCCCTTCGCCTACGAAGCCCGGGAAAAACTGGGCAAGACCCACGATATCACGGTGATCAACGCGAGCGAGGAGTTCCAATTCCTCCCTTCCAACCCGTGGTTGCTGGTCGGCTGGCGCCAGCGCGGCGATATCGCCTTCCCGATCGGCCCCTACCTCGCAAAGAAGGGTATTCGTTTCATCGGTCGGCCGGTCACCCATATCGACGCCGCCCACAACCGCCTCACGATACAAGACGGGCAAACCGTCGATTACGATTATCTGGTCATCACCACCGGTCCCAAACTGGCCTTCGACGAAATACCGGGCACCGGTCCTCACAACGGCCACACCCATTCGGTCTGCGCGGTGGATCATGCCCAAACCGCCTACGAAGCCTATGAAGCCTTCTGCGAGGACCCTGGCCCGATCGTGGTGGGTGCGATGCCCATGGCCAGTTGTTTCGGACCGGTCTACGAAAGCGCATTCATTCTCGACGCCGACCTGCGCAAGCGCAAGCTGCGCAAGCACGTACCCATGACCATGATCACCAGCGAGCCGTACATCGGCCATTTGGGCCTGGGCGGCGTCGGCGACTCCAAGGGCATGCTGGAATCGGATTTGCGCAACCGACACATCAAATGGATCACCAACGCCAAGACCACCCGGATCGAGGCCGACCGCGCCCTTGTCGAGGAATACAATGAACGCGGCGAAGTGATCAAGGAACATGAAGTGCCCTTCAAGTTCGCCATGACCCTACCGGCGTTTCGCGGCGTGGACCCGGTCGCCGCCGTGGATGGCCTATGTAATCCGCGCGGCTTCGTACTAATCGATGCCAACCAGCGCAGCCCCAAGTACCGCAACATCTTCTCGGCCGGGGTGTGCGTGGCGATCCCGCCGGTCGAGGCCACGCCGGTGCCCACCGGGATGCCCAAGACCGGTTACATGATCGAATCAATGGTGTCCGCCATCGTTCAGAACATTCAGGCCGACCTGGCGGGTCAGCCAACCGTCGCCAAGGGTACCTGGAACGCCATCTGTCTGGCGGATATGGGCGATACCGGCGCGGCTTTCGTGGCGCTGCCGCAGATCCCGCCGCGCAACGTCAACTGGTTCAAAAAAGGCAAGTGGGTTCACTACGCCAAAATCGCCTTCGAAAAATACTTCATCCACAAGATCAAGACTGGCACGTCGGAGCCAGTGTACGAGAAATACGTGTTGCGGACGCTGGGTATCGAACGACTGGAATAAAACGAGCATCGCGACATGGAACGCCGCGACGTGGGCTGCTCGACGCGCGGGGTATCCACCGGTACCCTTACGGAAAGTCATTATTTAGCGGATTCGGGGTTATACTAAACCCATTAGCGCACATGGCGTTGGACGCCCGACTCCAAACGCTTGCCGTTTCCCGATTCCGCGCAACGCGCGATTTTCGTTCACGCGTTGTTGTCCGGTTTTGCGGCTGGAGTCCAGCCACCGCCGGGCATGGCCCAAAAACCGTCAACACTAATAAGGATGCACCACGTGACGAGCCCGAAACTCCAACCCGAACTGCAACGCATTATCGAAGCCCGCCATCACGATCCGTTCGCCGTGCTGGGCCGCCACCCGCAAGACAAGAAAGTCGTGGTGCGCGCCCATTTGCCCTACGCCCAGGAAGTGCACATCGCCGAAGGCAACCTGCCGCTGGAGCGGATTCCCAACACCGATCTGTTCGAGTGGCAGGGCAAGGTCGATCAAGTTCCGGAGCGCTACCGGTTGATCTGGCGCGATGGTGACCACCACGAGCATATCTCCCACGATCCCTACTGCTTTCCGCCCCAGTTGCCCGATTTCGACCTCTACCTGTTCGGCGAGGGCAAGCACTGGCATTCCTACCGCTTCCTGGGCGCGCACCGGCACGAGGCGGACGGTGTGGCCGGCGTACTGTTCGCGGTGTGGGCACCCAGCGCCGAACGGGTCAGCGTGGTCGGCAATTTCAACCGCTGGGACGGTCGAATCCACCCCATGCGGGTACGCGGCGGCAGCGGCGTATGGGAGCTGTTCATCCCCAACGTAAGCCCGGGCGATCTGTACAAGTTCGAGATCCGCAACCGCAATAGCGGCGCGATCATGCTGAAATCCGATCCCTACGGCCAACAGTTCGAGCTGCGTCCCAGCACCGCCACCATCGTCACCAAGCCCACCACCTATGCTTGGCGCGATGCCGACTGGCTGGAACGGCGCAAGAAATCCGACTGGCTGCATCAACCGATGTCCATCTACGAGGTCCATATCGGCTCGTGGCGGCGCGGGCCGGAAGGCGAGTTCCTGAATTATCGGGAACTGGCGCACCAGTTGGTGGAATACGTCAAGGAAACCGGTTTCAGTCACATCGAGCTGCTGCCGATCACCGAGCATCCCTACGATGCCTCCTGGGGTTATCAAACCACCGGCTACTACGCCCCGACCAGCCGCTTCGGCACCCCGGACGATTTCCGCTATTTCATGGATTACTGCCACCAACACGATGTCGGCGTGATCCTCGATTGGGTGCCGGCGCACTTCCCCAAGGACGCTTCCGGTTTGGCCCGCTTCGATGGCGAGGCGCTGTACGAGCACACCGATCCCCGCAAGGGCGAACATCTCGACTGGGGTACCCTGATCTTCAACTTCGGTCGCTACGAGGTGAAGAACTTCCTACTGTCCAGCGCCCTGTACTGGATCGAGGAGTTCCATCTCGACGGTCTGCGGGTGGATGCGGTCGCCTCGATGCTGTATCTCGATTATTCACGCAAGGAAGGCGAGTGGATTCCCAACAAATACGGCGGGCGCGAGAACTTGGAAGCCATCGATTTCATGCGCGAGCTGAATACGGTGGTTCACAGCGAACACCCCGGCGCGATGGTCATCGCCGAGGAATCCACCTCCTGGCCGCAGGTCACCCGACCGACCTACCTAGGCGGGCTAGGCTTCAGCATGAAATGGAACATGGGTTGGATGAACGATACCCTGCGCTACATGGCGCAAAATCCGATCCATCGCAAATATCACCATGACCTGCTGACCTTCAGCATGCTGTACTGCTTCACCGAGAATTTCATGCTACCGTTCTCGCACGACGAAGTGGTGCATGGCAAGGGCTCGATGCTGAACAAGATGCCGGGCGACGAATGGCAGCGCTTCGCCAACCTGCGGCTGCTCTATCTCTACATGTTCACCCACCCCGGTAAGAAACTGCTGTTCATGGGTACCGAGTTCGGCCAGGGCAACGAGTGGAACAGCGCCAACCCCATCGACTGGTGGGTGTTGGAGTACGATTTCCACCGGGGTTTAAAGCAGTTGGTCACCGACTTGAATCGGCTTTATCACAGCGATCCGGTGCTGCATCACTACGAGTTCGAATGGCAAGGTTTCGAATGGATCGACTGTCACGACGCCGAGCAATCCATCCTGAGTTATCAGCGCAAAAAGGATGACGATTTCTTGGTGGTCGTGGTCAATTTTACCCCGGTCCCGCGCCAAAGCTACCGCATCGGCGTACCGCGAGCGGGCCGTTACACGGAAATTTTCAACTCCGACTCCCACTATTACGCCGGAAGCGGCGTCGGTAACGGTGGGATCGACCTGATCGCCGAGGAACGGCCGTGGATGGAGCACCCGTACTCGATCACCATCACCGTGCCGCCGCTGGGTGGCTTGGTGCTGCGTCCGGAACCACCGCCGGAACCGGTGCTGACCACAACCGCCCTGGGTGAGCTGCTGGCCGATACAACGATCGGGGAAGAACCGCTGGCGGAACCGGCCGCGAAACCGCTGGCATCCGCCACCCCGGACGCAGTCGAGGAAGAGGAGTTGGCGCAACCTGAATGAACCGCTGCTAGCGCGTTAGGGCGCGGCGACGGACAGGCCGCGCCCCAGATCACTTCAGGTTACTCTTTCTGAGCGACCGCTTGAGCGAACCCGAGACGAGCCTGGCAGCGCTGGATTGTCTCGGGTACCGCATCGGCTTCATCAAATCGCGTTGGGTCGTCAGCCGTGCCTTTAACCCCCACCTCGGCTACTGGCGCCAAGCCGATCGCTCTTCCCTCTCCTCTCACGATCCGATCATCGCCGCCATGCAACCCACTGACTATGACCCGGCATGGTGGTTGCCCGGCCCGCACGCTCAAACGCTGTGGCCGGTGCTGTGTCGACGCCGACCTCGGGTGCCCCTACGGCGTGAACGCCTGGAATTGCCCGATGGCGACTTTCTGGATCTGGACTGGCTCCCCAGCGGACAGGGACCGATCGTGCTGATCCTGCACGGTCTGGAAGGCTCCAGCGCTTCTCATTACGCGCTTGGCCTACTGGCGGCCATCGCCCGGCGCGGCTGGCGGGCGGTGGTGATGCACTTTCGCGGTCGCGGCGGCCAGCCCAACCGGCTGGCGCGCGGCTACTGCGCCGCCGATACCGCCGACATCGACCATGTGGCAACCCGGCTGCGCCAAAAGGAAACAACCGTGCCCTTGGCCGCCATCGGCTACTCGCTGGGCGGCAATGCCCTGCTCAAGTGGTTGGGGGAAACCGGAGCCGACAACCCCTTACACACAGCGGCGGCGGTATCGGTTCCATTCGTACTCGATATCACCGCGCGGCGACTAAACCAGGGTTTTTCGCGGCTTTACCAAGCACATCTGTTGCGCGCGCTGAAAACAAGCTACCGCAACAAATTCCAGCATCGCTCGGATGCACCCGTACCCTTGGACGAACTGACGACGCTGCGAGATTTCCATTCCTTCGATGACCGGATCACCGCGCCCTTGCATGGTTATACCGGCGTTCACGATTACTACGCCCAAGCCAGTTGCCGCCCTTACCTGCGACGTATCCGTGTGCCAACACTCATCCTGCATGCCCTGGACGACCCTTTCATGCGGCCGGAAGCGGTGCCGGATGCCAGCGAACTATCGCCTTGCGTACAGATGGAACTCAGCTCGCGAGGCGGCCATGTCGGCTTCGTTGCCGGGCGCTGGCCGTGGCGAGCGGAATATTGGCTGGAACAAAGGCTTCCCGAGTTTCTAGCGACACAGTGGAATGGGTCCGCCGCCCGCCCGGCGGCAACGACGATCCTCAACTCCTCGCCGTAGCCTTGTCGCGGACGAATTCGTGAACCTTGCCCAAGGTTTCGAAGCTCTCGGCGCTAATCTCGTCGTCGGCAACCTGAATATCGAACTGCTGCTCCAGAGCATGGATCAAGGTGACCACCGTCATCGAGTCGAACTCCGGGATGCTCCCCAGCAGCGGCGTATCCGGGCCGAGCCGCGTGACCCGATCTCCCAACTGCAATATTTCGCCGACCAACTGTCGCACGTCATCGAACTCGACCATCAAGACCGCCTCCTCGGGATGGAAAAGGGCAGCGCGTGGCGGCCGGCGACTCGCCGGCCGCCACGCGCGCCGAGAGCTTGTCAAGATAGCCTTGCCGACGACAAGAATCCAGCGCTTAGCTGATCGAGATGACGGGCTGGCTGGCTAGCACCACATAACCCATCATGGGTTGGTCGCATTCCCACCGCAACGTAGCCGTCGTCATCGAACGGATTTCCAAGCCCGCTTCCGCCAAGGCCTGCCGCAAATACTCGGCCGCATGGCTATAACGACCACTGTGATTGATGCGAAATCCGCCCGGCGGTGCATCTCCCGTCGCGGCTTCCGCCGTAAACGCCAGCCAGCCACCAGGGCGCAAGGCAGCGGCGGCGGCGGTGAAAACCGCTTCCAACGCCCCGAAGTACACCAGCGTATCGGCCGAAACGATCAGGTCGTAGGCTTGAGGCCGCGTCGCCAGAAACGCGGTCAGCTCGGCGACGATCAGCTCATCGTAACCACCCCGCTCGCGTGCCTTGTCCAACATGCGCGGCGATAGATCCACACCGACCAGATGGCGGGCATAAGGATGCAACAGCGGCGCGCACAAACCGGTGCCGCAACCGGCGTCCAGAACATCCAGACAGGCGGCGGGCGCCCCCAGCAGTTCGGCGATCCGCTCCGCGATGACCGCCGGCGCCTGATAGTTCAACTCCTGCACCAAATGTTGGTCGAACCCTTCCGCATACCGATCGAACAGATAAGTCACGTAAGCGTCGGAAGCGCGCGCCGGTGCTTGATCTTGTCCGAACCAGGCCGCCAAGCGATGCTGGGCGATCGGATCGTCCGGCATCAACCGCAACCAGAATTGCAGCAAATTCAGCGCGGCCTTGCTATCTCCCAACTGAAACACCGCATTGCCCAGCACCATCCGCGCGTCCTCGGAGCGTCCCATGCGATGCAGCAAACCACCCAACTGTTCGATCGCCGCCTCGTGGCCGGCGTCGCAGCGCAGCGCGGCCTCCTGAGCGACAATCGCTTCTTCAAGCTGTCCCAACTCGGCCAGCACCAGACCGAGGCGGTGGTGAATTTCAGCGCTTGCGGGGCGTCGCTCGCTGGCCTGACGGTACGCCTCCAGTGCTTCCGGCAGCCGCCCCAACCCCCTGAGCACCGCGCCCATATTCACGCAAGCTTCCACTTCGTCCGCTCTGTAAATGGTCGCTTGCCGGTAGGCGGCGATGGCATCTTCGTAGCGCTTCTGGACGATCAGTACGTTGCCCAGATTGGTATACGCCGCCGCATAATCGGGCGTGCTGCGGATGGCCCGACGAATGAATTGTTCCGCTTGAGTCGACTGACCCCGTTGCTGCATGAGAATTCCAAGGAAATTCAATGCCTCCGGGTGATCCGGCTGGGCATCGAGCACCCGCTGGTAAAAGACCTGCGCCTGGGTCAGATTGCCCTGACGATGCTGCGTCATCGCCTGATCAAACCATCCGGCCACCACCGAGGACCGCAGGGCATCGTCAAAGGCCTTGGACTTGTCGTCATTGCCGTTCACAGGTATCTCCTCAAGCTTGCTTCGATCATGCTTCCGCCCGCGCCGCCGGTCATGGCTTGCGCGCCAGCACCAGGAACCCGACGACCGGATGGCCGCCTTCCAGACGCAACTCCACGGTTTCCAGCGTCTCGACCACCATGCCGGCCTGGACCAGTTCTCGGCGCAAATAGGCTTCGGCATGCTGGTAGCGACCGCTGCGATCGAGCCGGAATTCCTCCGTTCCTCCCTCCTCGCCACGCTCCACGGTAAACGCCAGCCAACCCTCGGGTCGCAGGGCGGCGGCGGCGGCGGCCAACACCGGCCGTAGATCGCCAAAATAAACCAGCGTATCCGCCGACACGATCAGGTCATGGGACGCTGGCCGGGCGGCGAGGAATGCGGTCAACTCCGCGACCGCCAATTCGTCGTAATCCCTCCGTGTCCGCGCGCGCTCCACCATGCGCGGCGACAAATCGACTCCGATCAAGCGGCTGGCGTAAGGACGCAACAGCGGCCCACAAAGCCCCGTGCCGCAACCGGCATCCAACACCTCCAGCGACCGGGTCGGCACGCCCAGCGTCGTACCGATTTCCCCAGCAATCAAGTCCGGCGCCCGATAGTCCAGCCGATGCAAATGGTCGTCGAAGCTGTCGGCCATGCCGTCGAACAGTTCCTGGACATAATCGTCCGCCGCCCGCGCTGGCGCGGCGTGCCCGGAATGGGCCGCCAGCAGATGTCGAGCAACCGGGTTGGTCGGGTCCTGCTCCAGCCAACCCCGAAACAGCTCGGCGGCTTGCTCGCTACGATTGAGCCGGTACAACAGCATACCCAGACTCTTGTAGGCGGACGCATGGCCGGGTCGCAGGCGAATCGCCTCGCGGAACGCGGCCATCGCTTCTTCATGGCGTTCCAGCTCGACCAGCGCCTTGCCCAAATTGAGATGAACCTCCGCCAGTCGCGGATTCAGGGCGAGCACCTGCTGGCAAGCAGCCACCGCTTCCTCGAACCGGCCAGACCGCCGTAGCATGATGCCGAGATTGCAGTGAGCACCGAAATTACCAGGCGCCAGTTCGATGGCCTGGCGATAGGCCGTCGCCGCCTCGTCGAAGCGCTCCATGGCGGCCAGCACGTTGCCCAGGTTGTTATGGGCGTCCGCATAGCGCGGGTTCAGTTCGAGCGCTTGGCGGATCAGCTTGACGGCGCCATCGTTTTCATGCCGCTGCGCGGCGAGCACCCCCAAAAAATGCAGGGCGTCGACCTGCCGCGGATTCCGGCGCAGTATCTGGCGATAAAGCGCTTCCGCCGCATCGAGTTGCCCCTGCCGGTGCAGGGCAATCGCCTGCTCGACCCGTTGTGCTTCGTTGGCGGGAGCATCCGACCGCGCCGCGCCGCTGAGCGCCCTACGTTGCTTGCGATTCATCGGCGTCGTCCCGAATGTCCGGTTGAACAGCCCGGCGATGCAACCAAAAGGGCAGGCTGCGACCGGTTTTTCTCATCCAGCGCAGCAACAGCGAATCCCCGCTGAATTCGATCACCCAGTACATCCGTTCCGGTTCTTCGATGTCTTCCCAGCACAGCAGTAACTCCGGTCCACGCAATTCCCAGTGGCCGACGGCATTCGTTGTCGATTCCATCGCCGTCCACTGAAAAGATCCGTCCTCGCTCAACCGCAGGATTTCATCGTCGGAACACCACTCGCCAATCAATTCCTCCGACGCCGGCATCCGCAGCAAAGCTTCCAGTGGGTCGCAACAGTTCGGCCGTACTGCCCGCGCTACTCGCGGCGTGGGTGGCATCGGCGGCTGAGCCGGTACCGGGGGCACCTGGGGCGGTCGCCGCTGGGACAACGCCCGCAGGTCGCGCGCTAAGTAATTCTGTTCAACGACATGACCGAGCCATTCTCCGTCATACTTCCACACGGAACCTTGGGCATCGCACCAGCCCAGATAACGTCCAAACCTGTCGAACAACCGGTCATTCTTGAAAAATCCCGCGTAGACACCGGTCCATTTGAATATGACGGTACAGGACTGCTGATTGCTGTCAAAAAGCTCAAAATCATGGGCTTGCATCATGATTTTTTTATTCCTCGGCGTCGGTTTTATTCAAGGCTCAAACAAAAAAAAACCGCCGCTCTATGCTAGAGCCTAGACGCATCGGCATTGATGACTTGTAGGGCTACGTTCTCTGCCACCTTGCCCGTAAGTGGCTTGAGCACACCCGAGATTTCAACATCAGAGCTCATTTTTCCCGCCCAGATTTTCATCATTCCATCAAACTCGAAAAGCACCTTTCCTTTGTTGCCATCTTTCCCCATCTCGGTCACTTTAAACACCGTATTTACACGCTCCCAACTAGCGAACGTTGTACCGCAATCGACCTTGATTTCGATGAACTTACCGACCAGGTTTAGCGGTAGCGCCCTTCCTTCCTTATCAAGGGCAAGGTTGACTCCATTCACCTGGGTGTTGCAGCTCATCCAGCCGTAGTGGAGGATTTTATTCTGTAATTTACCAAATCCAGTGTCACCACTCTTCATGACTTCGCCACATGTATTGAAATAGAATGTGCTGGACTTGAAGTGCCCCACCACCACATGTGCGAACGCTGAATCCTCCGTAGCCCCAAGCAAGGACGCCGATACGCCCCCAACATAAAATCCCAGAGTTACCATAATAAGTTCCCCTTGATTGATCGCTACTTTAATACATGAATCACCAATCTCGTATTCGGAATACGCACGATCAATGCCAATCCAATTCAATCCCTATTCAATATGATATTTTCATGCCAACCAACCATATAAGAATCGATAACCGGTCCAGAATGAATCCCTGCCGCTTATTCTGGACCGGTTCACTTCAGCCTGCTTTTCTTACTCGAACTCGAAACCAAACTCGCCATCTATCACCTTAATCCGCACCCGTGAAACCGGCTGGCCTTCCACCATCCGATTCAAAAATTCCTGGCTGATCGCGGGCAACACGGTGTTGGTTAAAATGGCGTCCACCATCCGGCCACCACTATCAAGCTCCGTGCAGCGGCTGACGATCAGCTTCACCACCTCGTCGTCGTAGTCGAACGGAACCTTGTGGTTTGCCAAAACCCGCTTCTGAATCCGACCCAGTTGCAGGCGGACGATATCGCCGATCATCTCGTCGCTGAGCGGGTAATAGGGAATCGTCACCAACCGCCCCAGCAGCGCCGGCGGAAATACCTTGAGCAACGGTTCCCGCAATGCCTTGGCCAAGCCCTCGGGGTCGGGCAGCAAATCCGGGTCCTTGCACATGCCCATGATCAAATCGGTACCGACGTTGGTGGTGAGCAGGATCAGGGTGTTCTTGAAATCGATGTGCCGCCCCTCGCCGTCTTCCATCCACCCCTTGTCGAACACCTGGAAGAAGATTTCATGCACGTCGTGATGGGCCTTTTCCACCTCGTCCAGCAGCACCACGCTGTAGGGTCGGCGACGCACCGCCTCGGTCAGCACCCCGCCCTCGCCGTAACCGACATAGCCCGGCGGCGCACCCTTGAGAGTGGAAACGGTGTGCGCTTCCTGGAACTCGCTCATGTTGATGGTGATGACGTTCTGCTCACCGCCGTACAGCGCCTCGGCCAGCGCCAACGCCGTCTCGGTCTTGCCCACCCCGGACGGGCCGGCCAACATGAACACGCCAATCGGCTTGCTGGGGTTGTCCAATGCGGCGCGCGAGGTCTGAATCCGCCGGGCAATCATGTCCAGGGCGTGACGCTGGCCGATGATGCGGCGGTTGATGATGTCGGCCAGCTTGAGCACGGTTTCGATTTCGTTCTTGACCATGCGCCCGACCGGAATGCCGGTCCAGTCGGCGACCACCGACGCCACCGCCTGAGCGTCCACGCTGGGTAGGATCAGCGGTGTTTCGCCCTGCAATTCGTGCAATCGGCCTTGGAGATCCTTCAGCTCCGCCAACCAAGTCTGCCGTTCTGGATCGGGTTCGGCCACGGCGGCGGTATCGACCGCGCCACCGTCACCGCGCAACTTGGCGCGCAGCTCCAGGATCTGATCGACCACGCCTTTTTCTTCCTGCCAACGGGCCTCCAGTTCTCCCAATCGTACCTGCTCGGCCTGTAACTTCTCGGTGGCGTCGGCCTGACGCTGAGCGGTATCGATGCCGACCGCCGTTTCGCGACCGATGATCTCCAGTTCGGTGTTCAGCCCTTCGATGCGGCGGCGGCAATCCTCGACCTCGGCCGGCACTGCGTGCAGACTGATCGCCACCCGGGCGCTGGCGGTATCCAGCAGGCTGACCGCCTTGTCCGGTAACTGCCGGGCCGGGATGTAACGATGCGACAGCTTGACCGCCGCCTCCAGCGCTTCGTCGAGAATCAGCACCCGGTGATGCTGCTCCATGGTCGAGGCCATGCCACGCATCATCAGGATGGTCTTCTCTTCGCTGGGCTCGCCGACCTGCACCACTTGGAAGCGGCGGGTCAGCGCAGGGTCTTTCTCGATATGCTTCTTGTACTCGGCCCAGGTGGTGGCGGCGATGGTGCGTAATTTACCGCGCGCCAAAGCTGGTTTGAGCAGGTTGGCGGCGTCGCCGGTGCCGGCCGCGCCACCGGCGCCAATCAGGGTGTGCGCCTCGTCGATGAACAAAATGATCGGCTTGGGCGAGGATTGCACTTCGTCGATCACTTGCCGAAGCCGATTCTCGAACTCGCCTTTCATGCTGGCACCGGCTTGCAGCAGACCCACATCCAGCACCCGCAACGTCACGTCCTTGAGCGGCGGCGGCACGTCCCCGGACGCGATGCGCTGAGCGAACCCCTCCACCACCGCCGTCTTGCCCACGCCGGCCTCGCCGGTCAGGATCGGGTTGTTCTGGCGGCGGCGCATCAGAATATCGACGATCTGGCGGATTTCCTCGTCACGGCCGACGATGGGGTCCAGTTCGCCCTTGCGCGCCCGTTCGGTCAGATCCACCGAAAAGCGTTGCAAGGCTTCCTGTTTGCCCATCTGTGCTGGCGCCACAGCTTCGCTGGCCTCGCCGGGCGCCGCGCCACCACCGACCTGAGAACCATCCGAGGCGCGCAACCCGGTCTCCGGCGAAGCGGCGACGATATCGTTAAACCGGTCGCCCAGTTCGTCCAGCTTGATCTTGTCGAATTCGCGCGAGATGGCCAGCAGCACGTTGCGCAAGTCCGGTGTCCGCAGCATCCCGACCAGCAGGTACCCGGTGCGCACTTGGCTGTCCTTGAACATCAAGGTCGCGCACACCCAGCCGTTTTCCACCGCCGCATCGACATGGGAGGACAGGTCGGAAATTGAAGTCGAGCCGCGCGGCAACCGGTCCAGTGCTTCGGTAAAATCCTTGGCCAGCCGCGATGGATTCAAACTGAAGTGTTGGATGATCCGGTGCAGGTCCGAATCCTGCAATTGCAGGATCTGATGCAGCCAGTGCACCAGTTCCACATAAGGATTACCGCGCAGCTTGCAGAAAACGGTGGCACTTTCGATGGCTTTATAGCCCAGACTGTTTAGCTTACCGAATGCGGTGACGCGACTGATTTCGGCCATAGGTTCAAACTCCCAGCGGCATTGACAGGTCAACAGGCAAGGCCAAGGGAGAAAGATCAGGGTCAAGAATGAGGGGGGTCGCCAACCGGGCGGCCCTTTTACCGCTCACCCCTAACCCGTCGCCTTTAACCCCTCACCTCAAGATCAGGTACAGTAGATAATGGCATCCAGCTTGAGATCATCGACGTCGCGATCCGGCGGCTGGCTGGTCAGCCAAGTGGTCCAGCCCAACTGCGACCCCTCGCCCAATCGCAGTGGCGGTACTTCTTCCTTGCGGAGGATCAGATTGACATCCCACAGCAGTTCGTCACCGACGTAGTTGCGCACCCAGTCGACCAACCGCCGCAAACTGGCGCTACCGGGCAAAAAGCGCTGAAATTCCGCCAAGCCCATCGGCCCCATGACGACCCGAAACTTGTGCTGGCAGTCCCACACCCGCTCGCCGATCACCGCCGTCATCCCCAGCAAGCCGGTATCCGGGGTTTCCCCCAAGCGGCAGCGGCTGGCCTCGGAAAGCGGCAACCAGTGCCCGACAAAGCTCTCGACCGTCACCGGCAGCTTGAAGAAATCCGCCAGGATCGCTTGCAAGCCCTCGGGGTTACGAGTCTGGCTGACCAAGCGGCCGGCGTAATGNAACTTGGCCAGATCCGGCACCGCGTCCCGATTCCACAGCGACGGCATACCCAAACCGCACAAGGCACCGACATAGACATTGAAGCGGTCGGTTTCCGGCCGGTCGAAGCTGACGGTCGGCTGGGTATCCGCCCAGGCCCGGTAAAACAGGCACAGCATCCGGTGGTGAAAGATATCGGCAAACCAGGCGAAGGTCCGGTCGTGGAGATTACGTGACCGATCACGCGCGTATTCGGTCAGATGCAGCGGCAACGGTCCGTGCGGGCCAAACAGCCCCAGAAAATATTCGAACAGACGCGGTGGCCGGTCGTCGCCACCTGGATCGAAGGCCGCCAACGTGGCCGGCGCGAAGGCCAGCGACGGCTCCTGCGCCAGACGCACGGGATCGTCGCTCAGCCGGGTCGCCTTGCCCAGCCGAGGTTTCTCACGGTACAGACATTCCAGTCGCCGCAGCGCCTGGAAAAAATGGAAGGCATACGGCTTGCGCTGTAGCGCCTCGAACAGGGCTACAGTGTGTGCCTGCGTCCGATCCGGGCTGGCCATCGGATGATCTCGCCCCGCTCGGTCGATCTAACGACCGTTTCGGTGAAGGAATTGATGGAAGCGTACTTGGCGAAAAACTGCTCCAGCACCGCGCCCAACAACAAGATACCCACCCCTTCGAAGGCGGCTTCGTCTAAGGTCACGGTCACCTCCAGGCCGCGAGCGAAGGCGATCGGGCCTGGAATCGGCGCGCGCCGGGTCACCGGTGTGGCCCGCACCGAACAAACACCATCGACCTGTCGGCGAACAGTCATTTCCGCCAGGTTGCCATACAGCGCCAGCAACTCCCGCAACGCCACGGCGCCCTGCCGGGCGTCGGTATCGGCCAACGACAGATAGTTCAGGGACAGATGGCTGATCAGCCGCCAAGCGGTGTCGCCGTGAGCGTGGGAAGGCCACGGCCGAGTGGGTCCGGCCACACAGCGCACGGCGCCGACCGGTGCCCCGGAGGCCAATGTGAAGTCGGTGTCACCCCGCCCGATCGGCATGAGCAGGGGCAGGTCACGGTTGGTGCACCAGGTGGTGACCGCCAATTGCCGCATGTTGCCGCGATACGGTGCCTCGTCGGCATCGACCAGCGACAGGAAGACTTCGCTGCCCACATAACTTGAGCGCGGCCCATCGCGCCGCTGCTGCCTGGACAGCAACCGCGGCAACCGGTGCATGGTGTAATAGGAGCGCTGTTGGCGCTGGTCAATCCGATCGTAGCTGGCATAGAACGGCAGGAAATCCTGCTCTTCGCCTTCGGGGCCGATACCGGTAACCCCAGTGACCTGGTAGACCTCGAAATCCATCGGCCGGGTCCGATCCGGCACCAGGTGATGCTCGGCCACCTGATCGCTCAAGTGAATGCGATCGGCCCGCTTGGGAAACAGATTGATCGCGGGCGCGCAGAACAGGGCGAAATTTTCCGCCGCCACCACGTTTTCCAGCACCGGATCGGCACGGTTGAGCAGGATCAGCACTTCCAATTCTTGATCCGTACAGCGGCGCACCGCCGGCCCCAAGCCGCCCAATTCCACGAACAAATAGCGTTGTGGGAAGGAAAAATACTCGTGCAACAGTCGGTAACCCTGAAACGAGGGCGGCGTGCGGGGTAGCAGCGCCTGCTCGTCTTCGAAGCCGAGCCGCCGAATTTGGTTTCGGGCCACGACCTCGTGCCAGGGTGCCGGCCTCCGGCCGGGCCGCGCCACCATCATTACCACGTTGGATAGCAATTGTTCGTACAGCCGAGCCGGCACGGTTTCGCTACCGTGCAGGTACAGCGGCAACTGGGTCAGCACCAGCTTGCTGAAAAGCAGGCCCGGCAGTGTCGTGCGCAGCCGCAGCCGGATACCGGCGCGGACCTTGGCCAGATCCGGTAGATCGAGCTGCGCCACCGGTTCCTTGCCGGCAAAATACTGCGCTTCGGTCAGTTCCAACGGCCACAGCGTCACGTCATGGGCGGTCCGGTACTCGCAGGGCGTCTGATCGCCCTTGCCGAGCTGGCTGTGCAATTGGCTGTCGCGAGGAATCACGAACCCTTGTTCGAGCGCGCCTTCGGTCGGGTCCGGCTGGAAACGGGCCACCAGCATCGACGGCGTCGGCGCTAGATAGTGCGGGTAGACGATCTCCAGCAAATGCTGGGTGAATCGCGGGAACTCGTCGTCCATCTTGAGCTGCACCCGCCCCGCCAGGAAGCTGAAACCCTCCAGCAACCGCTCGACGTAGGGATCGGCGCACTCGAACCCCTCCAACCCCAACCGCCCGGCGATCTTCGGGAACTCGCGGGCGAATTCCCCACCCAGCTCACGTAGGTGCTGGAGTTCCCGGTTGTAGTATTCGAGCAGGCGAGGATCCATCAGTGCTCCCTCGTCCGACTGGCTTCCTCGACCTTGACCTGACCACTTTCCAGGTCGATCTCGGTCTTCCAGTACAATTGTATGGGCATGGGCTGCCCCCACAACTCCCCCTTCGATCTCGAAGGTCAAGGCGTTATGGCTCATGCGCTCCTCGGTGAACGACGCGCGCACCCGCAACGAATTGCGCAGGATGCGCGGTTCAAAATCCAGAATCACCTGACGCAGGATCAGCTCCAGTCCATCGACGTCCAGGCTACGGGCCGTCACCCCGGCCAGCGGCGGCAAGCCAAAATTGATGGTCGACCGGGCGGCGAAGGGATAACGCTCGATGTCGCTGTCATCCGGCATCCGGCTGGCGTTGAACAACCAGGCCAGATCGCGCAGCACGCACTCGCGCAGACGGTTCGTGGACAACACCCGCTTCTCGCGCGACTCCTGCGACTGGTCCGGTTCGTCGTCGGTCAGACGATCCAACAGCGAAGGTTGCAGTCGCTCCCTGGGCGTGAGTTCAGCCATCGTCGGAGCCAGTGATCACCGGTGGCGCGGTTTCCGGAACGACCAGATCGATCCGTCGAATATCGAGCAACGGATATTCGTTTTGCTCGGTGGCCAACATACGCTGGCCAATACCCAAATAGATCCCACTCTCCTGCTCCAACCATTCGGTTCTGCGACCCAGTTGTACCTGTGGATCGGCGCTGGCCTGCGAGCCGGGATAGCGCGACGGAATCAGGCCTACGACTTCGCCGCCGTTGGCCCAGGTAAAGCCGGCGGGCATCCAGACATAGTCGCGTAGATCGCTGGGCTGTTCGAGCGCGAGCGTGCGGATCCGCTGCCATGGAACCCAGTAGTAGCGACCGTTGATGACGGCCTCCAGCATCGGCCCCAACCGCGGGTCGGCATCGGCGAGCCACTCGAACGGCTGGCCGTCCAGCGTTCCCGACGTCGTCGCCGCGCCCTCGAACGCCTGGTCGCGGGCCGTCTGGGCTTGGGCATGATGACCACCGGCGGTCAACTGCAACGCCTCCAGCAACAATGCCATCCAAGGCTCGGGGTCACCGAAGATCAGCGGCGACCGGCGACCGGCGAACACCTCGGCACGTAGCAACTCGCAGCGGAGGGCTTCGCGGTAGGTCTGCACCATCGGCAGGGACTCGGGATCCATCTCCTCCAGCACGTTCAACTGGTTCGATGCCCGCTCCCATTGACCCAGCACCGCCAGCAACTGAAACAGAAAGATGCGGTATTTGGCGTTGGCGGGTTCCTTGCGCACCTGCGCCTGCAATTCAGCCAAAGCTTCCTGCAAACGGCCTTCGCGTAAACTTTGCTCGGCTTGCATAAACGGCTTGTCCCGCTGCTTGGGAATGAAAAAATACCGCGCACCCGGATCGAAGGAACATCCGAATGCGCGGAATCCGCGTCTTGGCCCCGGAAGAATGCGCCAGCCGTTAGACCTTCTTGTTGGTCTTGACATCCCAACCGGCCTTGCCAGCCGATTTGGTCGCACCTTTCTCATCCTGGGTGAAGTATTCCTGGGTCATGTTGGTGAAGTTCAGCGACAGGCTCTCGATCGGCAGGCCAGAACCTTCGCTGCCACCGGTCTGGTAACTGCTGACCAGCACGTCCTTGAACTTGAACTCCAGGAATTTCTTCTGCCCACCGTCCTTGCCGGTCGGCTTGCGCATCACCAGGGTGGCCTCGGGGTAGTGGTGACCCGAGCAGCACGACAGCAGCAGTTCGGGTGAAGCAGCGCAAAAATGCATGGTGTAGCTGAAGTCCTGCATCTGCACCTTGCTGGCGCCCAAGCCGGTACCGTGCCCGGCGGTGCCCATCTGGCTGGCACCCCAGCTCCAGCTCAGCACTTCAATCCATTCCTTGAACTCGTGGTCCTTGCACTCGCCCTTCACTTCGCCAATTTTCAAAAATGCATCAGCCATGGTCGTATCCTCTCAATGTGGGTATGGAAACTGCCGGCGGTTTACCCCGCCCCTGCGAGCAACGGTGCCTTTCCTGCCCGACTTCGGGCTCAAAAGACTGGAAGTTCCGTCGTCGATCTAGGTATTGCACCTTACGTGCCAAAGCACAACTCCTTGTTTTCGAACAACTTACCTCCATTTTTCTCCGATGAACGGATCAGATCGAACCCCTGGAGCCCATTCTGACCCGTCCAGCTCACCAGCTTTCTCGACCTCAACCTCCCTTGATCGAAGGCAACTTGGACACCAGGCGCAACGACACGGTCAACCCTTCCAACTGATAGTGGGGGGCGCAGGAAGAACTTCGAGGTGTAGTAGCCTGGATTGCCTTCCACTTCCTCCACCACCACCTCGGCGGCCGCCAAGGGTTTCATGGCCTTGGTCTCGTCGCTGGAGATGGCGGGATTGCCGTCCACGTAGTTGTAAATCCATTCCTGCAACCAGAGTTGCAACTGATCGCGCTCCTTGAACGAACCGATCTTGTCGCGCACCATGCATTTCAGGTAGTGAGCGAAGCGGCAGGTCGCGAACAGGTAGGGCAAACGGGCCGACAGATTGGCGTTGGCGGTGGCGTCCGGATCGTCGTACTCGGCGGGCTTTTGCAGCGACTGGGCACCGATGAAGGCCGCGAAGTCGCTGTTCTTCTTGTGGATCAGCGGCATGAAACCGTTCTTGGCCAACTCGGCTTCGCGCCGGTCGCTGATGGCGATTTCGGTCGGACACTTCGCGTCCACGCCGCCATCGTCGGTCGGGAAAACATGGGTCGGCAGGTTCTCCACCGCGCCGCCGGATTCGATGCCGCGAATCCGGGTACACCAGCCATACATCTTGAATGCTCGGGTGATGTTGGTGGCCATCGCATAGGCCGAATTGGCCCAGCAGTATTTGCTGTGATCGCCGCCTTCCACTTCCTCCTCGAAATCGAACTCCTCGACCGGATCGGTCTTCGGTCCGTAGGGTGTCCGCGCCAAAAACCGCGGCATCGCCAAACCGATGTAGCGCGAATCCTCGGAATCGCGTAACCCGCGCCAGCCCCCGTATTCCGGCGTTTGGAAAATCTTGGTCAAGTCTCGTGGGTTGCTCAACTCCTGCCAGGAGTCCATCTGCATCACGGTGGGGGACGCGCCGGCGATGAACGGCGTGTGCGAGGCAGCGGCGACTTGGGCCATACTCCGCAACAATTCCACATCGGGCGGGCTATGGTCGAAGTGATAGTCGCCCACCAGGCAACCGAACGGCTCACCACCGAACTGGCCGTACTCTTCTTCGTAGATCTTCTTGAACAGCGGGCTCTGATCCCAGACCACTCCCTTGTATTTCTTCAGGGTCTTGCTCAACTCCTTCTTGGAGATGTTCATCACCCGGATTTTCAACATCTCGTCGGTTTCGGTATTGAAAATCAGATAGTTCAATCCGCGCCAGGCACCTTCCAGTTCCTGGAAATCCGGATGGTGCATGATCAAGTTGATCTGTTCACTCAACTTGCGGTCGATGGCGGCGATCATCGACTCGATGGATTTGAGCACATCCTTGGAAATCAGCGTCGTATGCTGCAGGGCCTGCTCGGCCAGCGTGCGGACGGCACTCTCGACCGCTTCCTTGGCCTGATCGGACTTGGGTTTGAATTCCCGTTGCAGCAGCGAGCCAAACTCGCTGGCTTCCACTGTTTCAGTTTGGGCTTCGGGCTGGGCCTGGGCGTTCGCGTCGGTTTCGGCCATGGTTCATCACTCCTCGGCGGCGGGCGCTTCGCCCTCGGGTTTTGGCGCGGACGCCAGGGCTTGCAGCAGGGTCGGATCGTTCAACACCTTGGCAATCAAATCCTCGGCGCCGGTCTTGCCGTCCATGTAGGTCATCAGGTTGGTGAGCTGCTGGCGTGCCTGCAGCAACTGATTGAGGGCATCGACCTTGCGCGCCACGGCGGCCGGGGAGAAATCGTCCATGCTTTCGAAGGTCAGATCCAAGCTCAGCTCCCCTTCGCCCGTGAGCGAATTGGGAACCCGGAACGCCACCCTCGGCTTCATGGCCTTCATGCGGCTATCGAAATTGTCCACGTCGATATCGAGAAACTTGCGATCGGCCACTGGCGCCAGCGGATCGACCGGCTTACCGGACAGATCGGCCATCACGCCCATTACGAACGGTAGTTGCACCTTCTTTTGCGAGCCGTACACCTCAACGTCGTACTCGATCTGTACGCGCGGAGCCCGGTTACGGGCGATAAATTTCTGGCTGCTCATCGCCATCGGAAAATTACCTCTCTGGAATTCGGAAGCGGGTGATCTGTTACCTTATCCGGCGATTCGGCTCGTCAGCCGTATTCGCTGGAACTTTCGCTCTGCAGGCCGAAAATCAGGTTAGCCTGCTCGGTCCCTCCCGGTGCAAGATCGAGCATGATCTCCATGAAGTCCTTCGTGACTAAATTCTTAGCACGTTTTAGCAAAAACGGTACGGGGCTGGAGGGTTCGTAGCGAGAGAAGTAGTCGCAAATTTTATCCAACATGCGAATTACGTCTTCGCGGCTGGCGATATCGCCCACCACCAAGCGCTGCCCCGCCACTGCGCCAGACGCCGCTCCGTCCTCCGACTCGCCTTGCCCCTCGGTCTCGCCGGCTGAACTCACGCCGCGCCGTTGCAGTTGCTCCGTCAATACCTGCCGGATCTCCTTCAGAACCCCGGTCAGATCGCTCATGTCCGGCGCCTGAGTCACCCCGACCAGATCGGTCAAGGCGGCTTCGATCCGCTCGACCCGGTCGCGGGCATCGGCGGCCGCTTCGGTGGTGGCCTGCAACACCTCCAGATCGGCATCCTGGAACGCGGCGTCGAGTCGGCTCTGGGTCGGCAGCTCTTCGTCATCATCCACCACCGGCGTCAGCACACCCGTGGCGACCTGAACATCGCGCAGACTGAACCGTCCTATGGCACGGGAACTGACCAGCGGCGTCTCCCGCAGGTCGCGCAGGGTGGTTTCCGAATCGCACAGCGCCACGATGGTGTTGATCCGCAGGGTCGGATCGTTGTTGTCGTCCGGGTCGAGCAGCGGATAAACCCCATCCCAGTAGCGCTCGATCAGACCTTCCACCAGGGCCAAACCCTCGGCGAAACCCGGAAAGCCATCGCTCTGCAACAACGCTCGGGCCAGGTAAACCGCCACCCGTAGATCCCGGGTACGCTCCAGCAGGCTCAGGGCGGCTTTCTTGACGCCGCGCCAATCAGGCGGCTCGGCCGGAATAATGGTATCGCCGTACTGACGCTCGGGCGTTTCCTGAGCCAGTTTTTCCATCTCGGCGAATAAGGGATCGTATTCGAGATCCTCGCCGCACGGCGTATCGGCGGCAATATCGCTCAGCAATGCTTCGATTTCGATCACACTCATCGGTCGTGCGCCTTTTCATCGATTGTCGATTTTCAAGTATAGCCATGCTTGGCTCGATTACCCTGGGCGGTATAGACTGAAATCTAATGAGCTTATGCGATTGGTTTGATGAACTCCGCCCAAATGCCCCACAAGCGGACCTCCCTGCCAACGGAAATTGCGCTATGCCCTTGCGATTGACCATCACCAGCTTTCAGCGGCTCTCTCCCGGTCAGGAAACCACCAAAACGCTCGACCGTGGGTCGATCAGCATCGGCCGGGCGGCGCAAAGCGACTGGGTCCTGCAAGACCCGGAGCGCATCCTGTCTGGACGGCATTGCACCCTCCATTATCAGGATGGCGGTTATTTCCTGACCGACACCAGCACCAACGGCGTCTATCTCAACGATTCCGAACAGCGCGTCGGCCGCAACCAGATGGTCAGGCTGAAGGATGGCGATCATTTCGTGCTGGGCGAATACGAGATCGCGGTCGCCTTATCATCCGAAACCGCCGAACCAATAGCGATCCAACCGGAAGGGCCGATCACCGAGGCCGTACCGATTTCAGACCTGATGCCCGCCGCCGGCACCGCGGAATTGGGCGGCGGTCCCGACAGCATGATCAAACCCTCCTTCGGCGACATCATGGCCGAGGGCAGGGACAGTCTGGGCCTACGCCAGGCGCCGGGGAAACCGGGCAAGGAGGCGGTGGTCACCGAACCGCCTTCCGATTTGATGGAACCGGAACGGGCGTCCTTCGAACCGCCGAGGCTGATCCCCGAAACGCCGCCAGCACCGCCCGTCGCCACGCCGATTCCAGAAATACTGCCCCCACCGTTCGAACCCGGACCGGTGCCCATCGACGAACCGCCCGCGGCACGGGCTGAGCTGGAACCCCCAGCCCAACCGTTTCCCGATATCCTCGAACCGTCACCGGAAGCGCCGCCGGAAATACCGCCGGTGGCCAGCGAACGTCCGGGGGAAAGCGCCGAACCGCTGATCCCAGAAGACTGGTGGTCGACACCTTCCCCCGCCGCCCAACCCGCGCCACAACCACCGAGCGCACCGCCACCCGAACCCCGCCGGATTGCCCCGGAAATACCCGCGCCACCTCCAGCGCGACCCCCCGTACAGCCACGCGCGGCCCGAACCCCGCCCTCCTGCTCAACCGGCTCAACCGGCCGGGCCGGACACCGATGTCCTGATACGGGCCTTTCTGGAGGGCGCTGGCCTGCCGCACTTGAAACTGACGGCCGAACAACTGCCCGAGTGCATGCGCACCCTGGGCGAGATCTTCCGCGAAACCGTACAGGGTCTGGTGGAAGTTCTGCTGGCCCGTGGCGATGTCAAAGGCGAGTTCCGCTTGCATCGCACCACCATCGGTCCCGTCGAAAACAACCCTCTCAAGACCTCGCCAGGCCAACCGCCGCTCAGTCCCGAACAGGTGATGACCCTGTTGCTGGTCCGGCAGAAAGACGCCTATATGTCGCCCGTGCAGGCGGTGCGCGAGGGCTTCAACGACATCAAGGCGCACCAACTGGCAGTCATGGCCGGGATTCAGGCAGCCCTGACCCGTCTGCTCGAAAGGTTCGACCCGGGCAACCTGGAAACCCGGCTCGAACAGAGCGTGCTCGACAACATCTGGCCAGGCAACCGCAAGGCCAAATACTGGGACCTGTTCACCACCGAATACCAGATCATCGCCCGGGAGGCCGAGGACGACTTCAACGAACTGTTTGGCGACGAATTCGCCCGTGCCTACGAAGAACGGTTGGGTGAACGCTGATCTTCGCGTTCCCGATCCGAGCGCCGCTGTCGTTGCGCGGTTTGAATGCTAGGCTTTAGAAAAAACGGCGACCCCCACTCTTAACGAAACGATACAACGAGCGATTCCGCCATGAGTTGGTACAGTAAAGTTGTGTGGTCCGAGGGGATGTTCCTACGCCCCCAGCACTTCCAACAACAAGACCGCTATTTCGAAGCCTTGGTCCGGCAATCCTGCCACCCTCTGCGCCCCTACGACTGGGGTATCGCCGAACTAGCCCTGGATCGGGAGGCGCTGGCCCTGGGCAAAATCGCCATCACCACCGCTTCCGGTCTGTTACCCGACGGCACACCGTTCAGCATTCCCGACCACGATCCGCCACCCGCGCCGCTGGCGATCGACGCCGACGTGCGCGATACCCGGATCATGCTGGCCCTGCCGCTGCGGCGGACCGGCATGGCCGACGTGGAACGCGGCGAGCAGCAACAAGACACCGCCGCCCGCTACCGGGCCGTGGCCCACGAGGTGCGGGACAACAACGTCGACACCGCCAACAACAGCGCCTTCGTCGAAACCGGCGAGCGCCGGCTACGGCTGTTCCTCGACACCCGCGACTCCAGCGAGCACACCTGCATCGGCATCGCCCGGGTGCAGGAAAAGCGCCCCGATCAGACGGTGGTGCTGGACCCCGACTACCTGCCGCCCTGCCTGGACTGCCGCGGCGTACCGGTGCTGCTCGGCTTCGCCACCGAAGTGCTTGGACTGCTGCACCAACGCGGCGATGCCCTGGCTGAGCGAGTGACGGGGGCGGGCACGGCGCGGGGCGCGGGCGTGGACATTGCCCAGTTCCTGCGCTTGCAGACCGTCAACCGCTTCGAACCGCTGTTCGCCCATCTGGCATCCATGCAGGGGCTGCACCCGGAAACGTTCTACCAGATCGCCCTGCAACTGGCCGGCGAAATGTCCACCTTCACCGGTAAGACCAAGCGCCGGCCACCACCGTTCCCCGCCTACGACCACGACGACCTGCAAAAAACCTTCGGCGCCCTGATCGGCGAGTTGCGCCGCTCGCTCAGTCTGGTCGAAGAGCAGGCGGCCATCCGCATTCCGATCGAAGAACGCCAGTACGGCATCCGGGTGGCCATCATCACCGATCGCGAACGCCCGCTGCTGACCAAGGCCACCTTCATTCTAGCGGTCCGCGCCGACATGGCGACCGACCTGCTGCGCACCCGCTTCCCGACCCAGGTCAAAATCGGCCCAGTCGAGCGCATCGCGCAGTTCGTCAACCACCACTTGCCCGGCATCGGGGTCAGCGCGCTGCCGGTGGCGCCGCGCGAGATCCCCTATCAGGCCGATTTCATCTATTTCCGGCTCGACCGCAGCAGTGAATTCTGGAAACAAGTGCTCACCTCGGGCGGTTTCGCTTTCCACGTCGGCGGCGAGTTCCCGGGCTTGGACATGGCATTCTGGGCCATCAAAGAGTAAACGAGTAACGAACCGTGACCATCGACGATCCGTTTGCCGCCGACGGCGACGAAGGCGACCGCACCATCATTCGGCCGGCGCCGGGCGGCCGGCGTGCCGGCCCGCCTTCGCCATCCCCACCACCCCCGCCGCCCCGCTCCGCCCAGCCCGGCGGCGGCTCGAATCCGCTCCGGTGTCGGCCGGCGTCGGACTCAATCCGCTGGAAGCCGCCGCCGCGCCGCTGCTCAGCCTGATCATGCGCCTGAAGAACACCCACTCGCATCCCGATCCCGAGCGTTTGCGGCGACGCATGATCGAGGAAATGAAAGCGTTTACCGTCAACGCCCGCAACGCCGGCGTCCACGAAAAGACCGTGTTCCGGGCTCGCTATGTGCTCTGCACCACGCTGGACGAGGTGGTGCTGAACACGCCCTGGGGCCGAGCCAGCGAATGGAGCGAGAACAGCCTGCTGATCACCTTTCACAACGAAACCTGGGGTGGCGAAAAATTCTTCGAGCTGCTCGACGCCATCCTTCCCGACCCGCGCAAGCACCTCCACCTACTGGAACTGATGTATCTGTGCCTGGCCTTCGGTTTTCAAGGCCGCTACCGGCTGCTGGATAACGGCCGCAGCCGACTGGACGAACAGCGGGAGCGCACCTACAACGCCATCCGCACCGCCCACGGCGAATACGAGCGGGAATTGTCCCCACACTGGCGCGGCGTCCTCAACCAACACAACCCACTGATCCGCTACGTGCCGTTATGGGTGGTGGCGGCGGTGGCGGCCGCTCTGCTGCTGATCGCCTATGCGCTGTTCAACTGGCTGCTGAACAGCGCCTCCGACCCGGTGCTGACCGCGCTCGGCGGCATTCGTGGGGATACCGTGGCCATGGTCCGCCGTGGCGGCGCGACGGCGGCGCCCGCGACGCCAAAACCGCAGGTTCTCAACGATCTCAACCGGGTATCGCGCGACTTGCGCACTTTTCTCGATCCCCAGATTCGGCAGGGCTTGGTCGATGTCCTCGAAGATGCCGACAAGACCACGGTCCGTATCCGCGGCGACGGCCTGTTCGACTCGGGCAGCGCCAACGTCAAACCGGCCTTTCTGCCACTGCTAGCGCAGATCGGCAAAGAACTCAACACCGTCCAGGGCCGGGTGCTGGTCACCGGCCATTCGGACAGCGTTCCGATCCACACCCTGCAATTTCCTTCCAACTGGCATCTTTCCAAAGCCCGTGCCGACAGCGTGGTCCGCCTGTTGGCCGCCGTCAGCGACAAGCCCGGCCGTTTCATCAGCGAGGGCCGCGCCGATACCGAAGCGGTAGCCCCCAACAACACCCCGCAGAACCGCGCGCTGAACCGGCGCGTCGACATCATCCTGCTGGCGCGAGTCAACTAGGCGGGGACCATGAACAAGATCCTGAACTTCTTCAAGAGCCGCTGGTTCATCGGCATCACCGGCTTCCTGGCCGTCGCTGGTCTGATCTGGTACCTCGGTCCCCTGATCGCCGTCGCCGGCCAAACCCCGCTCGCCTCGGATCTGGGCCGCATCGGCACCATCATGACCGTCGGCGGCATGTATGGTCTGTATCAGCTCCTCTACTACATCGACACCCTGAAGCGAAACCGCAACATGCTGGCCGATCTGGCCGGTCAAGCCGGAATCGGAACGGGCGGAACGGGCGGAACGGGTGGAACGGCTGATCAGGGCGCGGCCAGCGACAGCGAACAGGCTGCCCGCGAGCGTCAGAAAAAGAAGGAAGAAGAAGCCGCCTCGGCCGAGGAAATCTCCACGCTCAAGCAGGGTTTGGACGAGGCGCTATCCGTCCTCAAACGGGCCAAGCTGGGCGGCAAGACCGGTCGCACCCAATACCTCTACCAGTTGCCCTGGTACATCATCATCGGCCCACCCGGCTCCGGCAAGACTACGGCGCTGATCAATTCCGGCCTGCGTTTCCCGCTGGGCGCCGGCAAGGTGCGCGGGGTGGGCGGCACCCGCAACTGCGATTGGTGGTTTACCGACGAAGCGGTGCTGCTGGACACCGCCGGTCGCTATACCACCCAGGACAGCCACGAGGAAGTGGACCGGGCCGCTTGGCGCGGTTTTCTGGACCTGCTGAAAAAACACCGCCGCCGCCGACCTATCAACGGCGCCTTCATCGCCATCAGCCTGGCCGACCTGATGCAGCAGAGCGAAGAAGAACGCTCCGCCCAGGCCCTGGCCATCAAGCAGCGGGTACAGGAACTGCACGAGCATTTCGGTATCCGCTTCCCCATCTACGTCCAGTTCACCAAGGCCGACCTGATCGCCGGCTTCATCGAATTCTTCGGCGACATGGGCCTGGAAGAGCGGGCACAAGTCTGGGGTCTGACCTTCCCGCTGGACAACTCCGGCAACCCGGAAGGCGTGGTCGAACAGTTCACCGCCGAGTTCGAACTGCTGGAACAGCGACTGAACGACCGGCTGGTGCAGCGTCTGCAGGAAGAGCGCGATCCCCAACGGCGCGACCTGATCTACACCCTACCCCAGCAGTTCGCGTCCCTGAAGCAGGTCGCCGACCGTTTCCTCAAGGAAGCGTTCCGGCCTAGCCGCTACGAGGAACGGGTGCTGCTGCGCGGGGTTTACTTCACCAGCGGTACCCAGGAAGGCACGCCGATCGATCGGCTGATGAGTTCGCTGGCCACCACGTTCGGCCTGCACCGCCAGACCTTGAGCACCTTCTCCGGCAAGGGCCGCAGCTACTTCATCACCCGACTGCTGCGCGAGGTCATCTTCCCGGAAGCGGAGATCGCCGGCGCCAACCTCAAGGTGGAGCGCTGGCGTGGCTGGATCCAGCGCGGTGCCTACGCCACCGCCCTGCTGGTCACCGTGATTGCCGCCCTACTGTGGCTGACCAGCTACGCCCGCAATGAAATCTACGTGCGAGCGGTGGAAAAACAGCGGCTGGAAGTGGAACGACAGATTCAGGCGCTCTCCCCCGATCAGACCGATCCTGCCGCCGCCCTGCCCCTGCTGACCGCCGCCCGCACCATCCCCGGCGGCTACGACGACCGCAATGCCGGCACCCCCTGGTTGATGGGCTTTGGGCTCTATCAGGGCGACAAGCTTGGTGGCGAGGCGCTGGCGATCTACCAGCGGCTGCTGCTGCAGGCTTTTCTACCCCGCATCGTACTGCGCCTGGAGGAGCGGCTGCGCCAGAACACCGACAATACCGGCACGCTATACGACACCCTCAAAGCGTACCTGATGCTGGACGACGCCGAGCATTTCGACGCCAAGACCGTCAAGGACTGGATGGAGCAGGAGTGGCAGGCCAATCCGCCGCGCGGATTCACCCGCGAGCAGCGCGAGCAACTGTCGGCCCATCTGGACGCCCTGCTGGAACAGGCGCCGCTGCAATCGCCCATCGCGCTGGACAGCGCGTTGATCCAGCGCAGCCGGAATCAACTGAACCAGGTACCTCTGTCCCAGCGTATCTACGAACGGCTCAAGCAACGCCAGCGTAGTGCCGGCACGCCGCCGGACATCGGCCTGACTCTCGCCGCCGGTCCCGACACGCCCCGAGTGTTCGATCGCGGGAGCGGCCAGGCACTGAACAGCGGGGTTCCCGGTTTGTATACCTATAAGGGTTACTACCAGTTTTTTCTGGACGAAAACCCCAAGCTGGTGGCTCATTTGGCCGACGAAAGCTGGATTCTGGGCCAAGCCCTGCAAATTTCCAGCGATCCGGCCGACCGTCAGCGCATTGCCGAGGGGGTCTGCCGCTTGTATCTCGGTGATTACCTGAAGCAGTGGCAGGATCTACTCGGCGATGTCAAGATCAAGACGTTCAACGACCCGCAAGAAGCGCTCGACATCCTGCAAGTACTGTCGGGGCCGGCCTCGCCGCTGCGAACCCTGATCGAAACCGTGGCCCGCGAAACCGCGCTGGACCAGCCGCCGCCCGCGCCGCCGGAAACCGGCAAACCCACCGCCGACCGGTCGCTGACCGACAAGATCGCCGGCATCCTGGGCAAGAGCGACGCCACCGCCGCTGACCCACTGCTGCAACCGTGCGCCATCGACCCCCGGCTGACCGGTTTCGATGCACAGTACCGCCGGGAAATCGATGCGTCGGCGGCACCATTCCACCCTTCGATAAAACCCTGTCCGCGCTCAACGATCTGTACGGCCACATGAACGCCATCGCCCGTGCCCGGGAATCCAGCCCGGACGGCGCCGTGCCGCAAAACCTCAAAGACCAGTTCGGCGCCGTGGTCAATCAATTGCAAGTGGATGCCGCCCGCAAACCGCCGCCCTTCAACCTGTTGCTGGATAAGCTGGCCCGGGACAGCGCCGATATCGTGCGCAGCTTACGAGATCGTTTGAACGCTCAATGGAAGGCGGCGCAAGTCGCCCCTTTTTTTTCAGGACAACCTGCGCGGCCGTTACCCGCTGGTCCGCAGCTCGATTCAGTGGAGTGGCGCCGGGCCGGGTGGCGCGCAAGGTTCCGCCGCCCCGCTCAATTCGATTCAATGGGTCGATCAGGGTCTGGGTTCCGGCCCGAGCCGTTCGCTGGCGGGACCGCCCGATGCCCCCTTGGCCGCCTTCGGCCGTTTCTTCGGCCCAAACGGCCTGATGGACCGCTTCTTCAAGCAATATCTGCAACCGCATATCGATACTTCGCAGGGTAGCTGGCGCTGGCGTGGCCCCACCGGACCGGAGCAGAGCATCTCCCCGGAAGCGCTGCAAGCCTTCCAGCGCGCCGCCGCCGTGCGCGCCGCTTTGTTCGGCGATGGCCAGAATCCCACGATCCGCTTTCAGATGACCCCTCTTCAGCTTGGCCCCGGCGTGAGTCAGGCCACGATCAGCCTGGATGGCCAAACCTTCGTGTATAGCGCCAACCAGGCCGGGCGGCCAGGCAACCTGCAATGGACCGGAACCGCCGGGCAGGCGCACATCGAATTGCTGTCGCAGTCTGGCGGTAGTCCGGCACGACTGAGCGAAACCGGTCCCTGGGCTTGGTTCAAGCTGCTCGACCAGGCCCAGATCCGGCCGCTGGGCGCCGGCCAATTCCAGGTCACGTTTCAACTAGGCGGTTTGCAGGCCATCTACCAGATGCAAACCCCTGGCAGCACCTCCAACCCCTTCAGCCTGCAAGAAATGGTGGGTTTCCAGTGCCCGGAACAACTGTAACCCCCACCTTGGTACGGCCGGCGGCTGGCTTCTTCGGCAAGCTGCCCAGTCGAGGCGATTTCATCGGCCGCCATTTGCCCAAAAGCTTCGTCGGCCCCTGGGATAGCTGGTTGCAGACCGCTGTCGCCCACAGCCGCGACCAGTTGGGCGAAAACTGGCAGGAATACTACTGCACCAGCCCGGTCTGGCGCTTCGCGCTTGGTCCCGGTCTGTGCGGACCCGCCGCCTATGCCGGTATCATGATGCCCAGCATGGACCGGGTGGGGCGCTACTACCCGCTGGCGATCGCTGCGGCGCTGGCTCCGGGCTGGCCGCTGTTCACGCTGCCGGCCAGCGGCGAAGCATGGTTTCGCCAGGCCGAACGGCTGGCGCTGGCGGCGCTCGAACGCGACGAACTGGATCTGGATCAATTCAGCCAACAGGTCGCGGCGCTGGGCGCACCGCTCGCGGACGATTTGCCGGCGACGACGGGTCCGGCGAGCGGCGGCGACGCCTGGTATTGTCCGCTGCCGCAAGCGCTGGAATCGACCGGAGTCTCGCCGTTCCTGGCCAGCGATTTGCTACGACGGGGTTTTCCCCTGCATAGCCTGTGGTGGGCCGATGGCTCCGACTGGATCGCCCGCTGCTTGCTGGTCTGTAAGGACCTGCCGCCAGCCAATGGTTTTGCGGCGCTGTTGGCCGGAAACTGGCAACAATGGGGCTGGAACGAGAAAGCACCCGCCGGCGTCGCCCACCGCCCGGGCGAGCCACCCGCCGCCGAAGAGGAAGAACCATGAACCAGAAACCCGTTTTTAAATGGTCGTCCGCCGGCCGCAGCCATGTCGGCATGGTGCGGGCGATCAATGAAGATGCCTGCCTGGTGATGCCCGAACTGGGCCTTTGGGCGGTTGCCGACGGTATGGGCGGACATGAAGCCGGCGATATCGCCAGCCAGATGTTGATCGAAGGCTTGCAGCAGATACCGCCCCCGTGCGACTGGCAGGATTTCCTGGACTCGGTGCGCCAGCAGATGCAAGAGGTGAATCAGCGCTTGCGGCTGGAGTCGGCCCAACGTTACCAGAACCGTACCATCGGCAGCACGGTGGTGGCGTTGCTGATCTACGAGACGCAGTGCGCCTGCCTGTGGGTGGGGGACAGCCGTATCTACCGGCTACGGGACGGCCAACTCCAGCAACTCACCCGCGATCACAGCCACGTACAGGAATTGGTCGACCAGGGCTTGATCGCACCCGAGGACGCGCACCGCCATCCACTGGCCAACGTGATCACCCGGGCAGTCGGATCGGCCGAGGAAATGCTCATCGACGAAGTCATCCACCCACTGCATCCCGGCGATATGTTCCTGCTGTGCAGCGATGGCCTCAACAAGACCGTGAGCGACGAGGAAATCAGTCGCCTGCTGATTCACAGCGACCACGACTGTCATGAGGCGGTCAAGGCATTCATCCACCTTGCGCTGATGCGGGACGCCAGCGACAACGTGACCACCGTGGTGGTCAACATCGACGCCGATCCCCTGGAAGCCGCCGAGGAGCCGGGCGCAACGACGGTCGACAATCCGATTCCGCCGGATTGGTATCTGGAGTGAGGCGTGGGGCGTGGGGCGTGGGGCGCGAGGCGGCGCGAGTGCCGCCTCGCCACTTGTGTTCAGCGCCCGCGTCGATACAGGGGTAGCGGTTGATCGGCGGCCGGCTGGTAGCTGGTGCTGAATTCGTCGAATGCCGCCAGCGCGTCCTCCAGGCTGCGATCGGCCCGCAGTTCGAAGGCGTCGAAGCCGCTGCGCACCATGAAGAACAACTGATCGCGCAGCACATCGCCCACCGCGCGAATTTCGCCGCGATAGCCGTGACGCTCCCGCAACAACCGGGCCTGCGAATAGGCGCGGCCATCGCTGAACTTGGGAAACTCCAGCGCCACCAGATCCAACAGCGGCAGATCGGCGACAAGTTCGGCCACGTCGGCGGTGTTCGGCAGACGCACCCCCAACGGCTCGTCCCGCCCCAACAACTCGACCCGCTCCCGCCGCCAGCGCGTCAACGGCACGATCACCGCCCCGACCGGTAATTCGTCTTCCTCGCCAACGGCTTGCCAGTGGTCTTCGACGATCTGGCGGTTTTTAATAACCGACCGCATAGCGCTTTTCCTCCTGCTTGGCCTCGTTGCTGCCCGGCGCGTAGGCCCGGACTCGAAATGGCTCCAGCCCGATCCGCCGGAACGTATCGAGGAAGCGCTCGCCTTCCGCGCGCTGCTCCACATAGACCCGTAGAATGCGCTCCAGGGTGTTGGCGACTTCGGTCTTGCGCACGGACGGACCGAGGATGTCACCGAGCGCGGCATCGTTTTCCGAGGAACCGCCCAGGGAAATCTGGTACCACTCCTCACCCTTCTTATCGACGCCGAGAATGCCGATATGGCCGACATGATGATGGCCGCAGGCGTTCATGCAGCCGGACATGTTGAGGCGGATCTCGCCCAGATCGTAGAGATCATCGAGCCGGTCGAATTTCTCGTTGATCTGCTGAGCGATCGAAATCGAACTGGCATTGGCCAGACTGCAATAGTCCAGACCGGGACAGCAGATCATGTCGGCCAGGGTACCGATCACCGGCGCGGCCAACTTTTGCGCCTCAAGCGCGTGCCACAACTGGTAGAGATCAGCCTGGCGCACGTCGGCCAGTAACAGGTTCTGGTGATGCGTGGCGCGAATCTGGCCGAAGCTATGACGATCGGCGAGATCGGCCACCGCCTCCATCTGATCGGCATCGATGTCGCCCGGCGGCGCACCCGGCTCCTTCAAGGCGACGAAGACGTTGCGATAGCCTGCCACTTTGTGCTCGGCGACGTTGTGCCGCACCCAAGTAGCAAAGGATTTGTCAGCCCTCAGCCACTGTTCGAAACCGGGATCTTGGGCGGCCTCCGGCTCGTAGGGTGGCGGCGCGAAAAAGCGGCGCACCCGCTCGACCTCGGCTTGATCCAGCACCAGACCGGAATCCTTGATCTGCTCCCATTCCGCCTCGACCTGCTGGCGAAAAACCGCCGGTCCCAGCGCCTTGACCAGAATCTTGATGCGGGCCTTGTAGATGTTGTCGCGCCGCCCGTGCTGGTTGTAGACCCGCAGGATCGCCTCCAGATAGGACAGCAGATCGCGCTGGGGCAGAAACTCGCGGATGACGTGGCCAAGCAGCGGGGTACGCCCCAACCCACCGCCGACCAGCACCCGAAAGCCGATCTCGCCTCGCTCGTCGCGGGTCAAATTCAGGCCGATATCGTGGACCTGAGCGGCGGCGCGGTCGTGACTGGCGCCGGTGACGGCGATCTTGAACTTGCGCGGCAGGTAGGAAAATTCCGGGTGAAAGGTGGACCATTGGCGGATGATTTCGCAGTAGATTCGCGGATCCTCGATTTCATCCGGGGCAACCCCAGCCAAGTGGTCAGCGGTAACGTTGCGAATGCAGTTACCGCTGGTCTGGATGGCGTGCATCTGCGCCTGGGCCAGTTCGGCGAGGATGTCCGGGGTCTCTTCCAGTTTGGGCCAGTTGTATTGAATGTTCTGGCGGGTGGTGAAATGGCCAAAGCCCCGGTCGTAGCGGCGGGCGATATGGGCCAGCACCCGTAATTGATCGGAAGACAGCAAACCGTAGGGAATGGCGACCCGCAGCATCGGCGCATGACGCTGGAGATAGAGGCCGTTCATCAACCGCAGCGGCCGAAATTCGTCGTCGCTCAGCTCGCCGGCCAGATAGCGCCGGACCTGGCCCCGGTATTGGGAGACCCGCTCGTCCACAAGCGTCTGGTCGTACTGGTCGTACTGGTACATCGTCGTCACTCTCCACTGAGAATTCGCTGATCGCGCCCCGGCAAAATCGACCTTGGGCGACTATGCTAAGACACTACCATCGCCACCATATGCCCATAAAGCATTTTTTAACCATAAATTTATAACCTTTAATTCATTCATAGAGTGCTTGCAGCATGTCCGTCGCTCCCACTGCCACCCCCCCGTCCGCTGGACGGTATCCGCGTGCTCGAACTCGGTCAGTTGCTGGCCGGACCGTTCGCCGGTACCTTGCTGGCCTATTTCGGCGCCGAGGTGATCAAGGTCGAGCCACCCGGCGGCGACCCGATCCGGCAATGGCGCATCGTCCGCGACGGCGCGTCGCTGTGGTGGCGCAGTCTGGGCCGCAATAAGAAGTGCGTGACTCTGAACCTGCGCGATCCCGCCGGCCGTGCGCTAGCCCGGCGGCTGGCGGAACGCTGCGACGTGCTGATCGAGAACTTTCGTCCCGGCATCCTGGAAGGTTGGGGCTTGGGACCGGACGATCTGAAGCCGGTCAATCCGGGGCTGATCTTCGCGCGGATTTCCGGTTACGGGCAGGATGGCCCTTATGCCGCTCGGCCCGGTTACGCCTCGGTCTGCGAGGGAATCGGCGGACTGCGCTACGTTAACGGCGTGCCCGGCGACCCCCCGGTACGACCCAATCTCAGCCTGGGCGATACCTTTGCCGGCCTGCATGCGGCCTTCGGCGTGCTGCTGGCGCTGCTCGACCGCCAACGCCGCCCCCCGCACGCCGGCCAGACCGTGGATGTGGCACTGTACGAGTCGGTGTTCAATCTGCTGGAAGCGGTGGTGCCAGAATATGACGGCGCCGGCGCAATCCGCGAGCCGTCCGGCTCGACCGTGACCGGCATCGTGCCGACCGGCACCTACCGCTGCCGCGACGGTAAGCACGTTATCATCGGCGGTAATGGTGATTCGATTTACAAGCGGCTGATGCATGCCACTGGGCGAGCGGATCTGGCCGAAGACCCAAGACTGGCCCACAACGCCGGCCGGGTCGAGCATCAGCAAGAAATCGACACAGCGATCGCCGCCTGGACAGCGACGCTGGACATCCGGGAAGCGCTGGCGCGGCTGGAAGCGGCGGAGGTACCGGCGGGGCCAATTTATAATGTGGCGGACATGGTCACCGATCCGCATTTTCTGGCGAGGGGCTTGTTCGAGACGGTGGAAATCGACGGCAAGCCACTGAAAATTCCAGCTATTCTTCCGAAGCTGGCGGAAACGCCTGGCGCGACCAATTGGCCGGGGCCGGAGATTGGCAGCCATAATATGGAAGTGTTCGGTGGCTTGCTGGGTCTGAGCGCGGCGGAACTAGCGACGCTGAAGGGTCAGGGCGTCTTTTGATTCTGACCATTTTTGTCAGCCTACGCCGGTCAGGGTCACTCTTAAACGATACGGATGACGCGTTTATGAGGCCATCCAACCCGGTTCCACACAGGAGTGTTATTATTATTCTTTGTTTAACAACATATTAAATAAAATATCCTCATCATTAGGCCGATTGGCACATCCTCTGCAACAGGGTACGCGACGGGATTGAACGATGATCCCCGAAAACTCCCAAGTCCCCCAACGGGTTTTCATGTAAAAGCGCAAGTTAAGGAGTATCCCATGAAGAAGTTCCAACAAGGCTTTACCCTGATCGAACTCATGATCGTCGTGGCGATCATCGGTATTCTGGCGGCCATCGCGATTCCAGCTTATCAAGACTATACAGTTCGCGCCAAGATAACTGAAGCCGTAAATGCAGCCGCCCCTGCCAAAACTTCGCTCGCCGAATATCTGATCAGCCAAAACGCGTACCCTGCCGATGCTAGTGCAGCCGGTTTCACGACCAACATTGATTCCAAGTATGTTCAATCTGTCAAATATAGCGGCGGCACGGCCGGCGGCACAATTAATGTTACTATCAAAGGAGTTGCAGTGGGTGGTGGTCTAGCCAACAACGATGAAGCGGTTATCCTGAGCCCAATCTGGACGGCTGGTGCCGCTACAGTGGATTGGAAATGTAAAGCTGGCTCAGACTTAACTTCCACACTGAAGTATCTGCCGGCCAATTGCCGCAATTAACCCTTGGAAGTTAACCCACTCCCTGCAATCGGGTCTCCTAAAATTAGGAGACCCGATTTAACTATAGAGCTTCAATATCCGCCTGACTCAGGCATTTCCTACACGAATCGTTACATAAAACCCTTCAAGCCATTACAGTCGACACATCGGTAGCAATCAAATTAAAGCCAAAGAGCCATTTGCAAACCAAGCATCCCTCAGCAGGACTAGGGTTTTACCCATGTTTATTACTGCAAAACCGTAGTCTAAATTAATGCATATTGCGTGTTTGGTGCAAGGTATCCAATATATTCAAGTTTGCAATAGGTTTGATAGAATGCATTATTTATTTAGAAAACCTGTTTTGATTTTCGTTACATTAATTGTTTATCTAAGCACCATATTGGCTTGCTACTGGCTCGGAATCCAAGGTGCGGCCTTCCAATTCGACGACCATCCCAACCTCTCGGTCCTCGGTGATTTTGGTAGCATCGATTCCTTCCAAAATCTCGTGGTTTATCTTCGGTCCGGTATCGCCGGCCCGACTGGCCGTCCGCTATCGCTACTGTCTTTTCTTCTTGATGGGCAAATTTGGCCGACCGATCCGCTACCCTTTCTTCGAACCAACGCACTGATCCATGCGGTCAATGGCTTTCTGATCTTCCTTATCGGCGAGCTGCTCCTGGAGCGAAGTACCGATACTCGCCTCGCCCGCCATGCGATCGTGATCGCTGGACTGGCTGCCATGCTGTGGTTGCTGCATCCCTATTGGGTCTCCACCGTGCTCTACGCCGTGCAGCGCATGGCGATACTGTCGGCATTCTTCTGTCTGCTGGGATTAGCTCTATATCTCAAGGGTCGAACACTCACTCAAGTTAAGGCAACGTGCTGGTGTGGCTGGTGGCTGGCAAGCGTGGGAGTGATTTGTGGCACTGGGTTTGCGTCCTTGCCAAGGAGAATGCGGCGGTTCTACCGGTTTTGATCCTGGTGGTCGAGTGGATGGGGGTACGCCCGCTGTGGCAATTACGGCGCTCGACCCGAATTGAGCGGGCCTGGTTTCTCGTCTTTCTCCTGATTCCGACCATCACGCTGCTTGCCTATCTCGGGCATAAGGCACAATTTGGCTCCTTTTTCGAGTTGCGGGATAACCGATTATTCACCCCCTATGAGCGTGTTATCACTCAACCAGGCATTCTGTTGAGTTACCTTTACGACCTGTTGATCCCCAAAGCGGGTTACGCGGGCTTGTATCAAGAAAACTATCCGTTCGCCCGTAGCCTAATTTCACCGCCGACAACCTTGATTAGCCTGATCTTGGTCGCCAGTCTCGCTGGTCTCGCTGTCTGGTTGCGCAAGCGTCTCCCTCTCGTCGCGCTCGCACTCCTTTTTTTTTCTGGCCGGTCATCTGATCGAGTCCACCGTCCTGATGCTCGAACTCAAGTTCGAACACCGTAGTTACCTGCCAGCGGCACTGTTGTTCCTGCCTGTCGCCGCAGCAATTGTGCTTGGACTCCAGCGCCTGCGCTGGGTGGTTGGCACACTGCTAGTCGTGCTACTCGCTGCCTTCACCTTCAATTATGCGGCACTGTGGGGACGTCCGATGGATCTGGCCGTCTATTGGGCCGAGCGGAATCCAGATTCCTGCCGCGCCCAGATCGTGGCGGCCAGTCGTCTTGCCAGGAGTGGGCACAAACAGATATCCCTGGAGCTGTTGCAGCGCGCCACGACCCACCATCCTAACTCACCCGCACTACGTCTGACCTATGCCAGCTTTCTGCAGTCGGATGGCGAGACATCGGCTGTAGAAACCGAGGTTCGGGGTGCTGTGGAAGCGATCCGGACTGGTCCCTATGATGCTCATGTCAACATGTTCCTGGAGCCTTTGCTCGACGACTATTGGGGAAAACTTGCCTCGGCCCTGCCGCGCACAGCGTTGCTGGACATCATCGCCGCATTCGAGAATCGCCCTGAGTACAACCGCTCCAGCGGCGATCGTCAGAACTATGCCTACGCCCTTGCACGTCTGGAACTCACCGATGGGAATCTACCTGCGGCCTGTGAGCATCTCCTTGCCATACAACGGCAGTCTGGCCGCATCGGCACCGATCTTGAGATCTTCAGGCTGCTGGCAAGCAAGGGGTATTACGCCGACGCCCATTATTTCCTAACAATGGCTCAGAACAAAATTGCACTCGGCACTGCGGCTGGCCTGCGCTTCCCACCCGATTGGTATCGCGCTGAGCTCAAACGTCTTGAACGCAACCTCGCGGAAGATGAGGCGCAATTCGCCGAGCCTCAAACCGCGATCTGTGGCACTCGATAACTGCTACTGATCCATAAACTAAAGTTTCCATCTTCTATGAATATTCTGCTGGTCACCCGTAACTTTCCACCCTTGTTAGGTGGCATGGAACGCTTGAACCAATATCTTCTGCAAGAACTGGAGCGAGAATATGACGCTTATCTCGTTGGCCCAAAGGGCGCCAACACACATGTAGCGCACCCAGAACGAGTCATCGCCTGTCCCTCGACACCAGTTTCCGTGTTTCTTATTCACGCTGCTGTCAAGGCAGTACGGTCGGCCAGACGCTATCGACCGTGCTTGATCATCGCAGGGAGCGGCGTGAATGCTTTGCCAGCTTGGTTGGCAGCGAAAGCTAGTGGAACCCCTTGGGTAGTTTATCTGCATGGCCTTGATCTGGTGGTAGACAACATCCTTTACCAACAGATTTTTCTACCTATTATCCGTCGTGCTGACGCCTGGTTGGTCAATAGCCATGCTACTGCACGACTGGCAATTGCCGCTGGTCTAACCGCCAATCGTCTAAGCATTCTCCATCCTGGCGTAGCAATTCCCGAGACTTTGCCATCTAATGACGATGTTCGAGCTTGGCGAAAACAACACAGTTTCGGCAACCGTCCCCTCTTGCTATCGGTAGGCCGCCTGACAAAACGCAAGGGTCTGCGAGAATTTGTACTTCACGCCCTACCCACGATTTTAGTGACTCACCCTAAGGCATTGCTCGTCGTGGTTGGAGAGGAGCCTCATGCGGCGCTGACTTCAGCCACAATCGGTATAAATGCTCTACGCAAAGCAGCCTACCAAACAGGCACGCAAGAAAGCCTAAAAATACTTGGCAACCTATCTGATGAAGAACTAGGGCTAGCCTATCGGGCTGCCTCGGTGTTGGTTTTTCCGGTTCTCGACATTCCCAACGATGTAGAGGGATTTGGGATGGTGGCTATTGAAGCGGCGGCGCATGGGCTGCCAACTGTGGCTTTTGCAGTTGGCGGCGTGCCGGATGCCATTGGCAACGGCTGTTCCGGGTGTTTAATACCACCCGGTGACTATCCAGGCATGGCGAAAAAAAGTAATTGAATATCTGCAAGGAAAATCAGACGCTACCGTAACAGCCTGCCGCACTTTTGCCTCCGGCTTTTCTTGGTCGAGATTTGGGATTGTATTACGTCAATTCTGCCAAGGCTTGATGGCGTCTTCAGAGAATGGGAGAACATAACGGTGAATCAACACGATCATCAGCGAGTCACGCAGCTTTATGATGAGGCGCATTGCCATAATACCGCCACCGACACCAAATCTGCATGATATTCATGCTCTTGATCGGATCACACGCACCACTCACTTCCAAAATGCTATTCCTTGCCCATCGCTTGTTCGCCTGGCGTCCCGGAGCTTATCTGCGTGCTAGTGCGAGGTTGTTGGGCTGGCTGTTAGTACGTGCAGCAGCGCAGGCAACGATAGTGCTGCTGCTCACTCGCACATTGGGTGCTGATGGTTATGGTCAATTCGTCGCTATCCTAGCTGTAGCCAGCTTCTTCGCCCCTTTAGCAGGATTAGGTTTAGGAAGTGTGCTGCTATGCGATGGAGCACGGCACTCCGAACGATTACCGGAATTACTGGGCGATACACTGGCATTATGGTGGCGTAGCACGGCGATATTTGCCTTAGCTGCAATAGGCATCTCGCTATGGTTATTACCCACAGGCATTCACGTCACAGCCGTCCTGGTCTTCACCGTTAGTGAAGTCACCAGTAGCTCGTTGAGCGAGTTGGTCGCACGCATCGAACAATCACAACATCAAACACAGCATTTCGGAGCTATCTTGAGCGGCCTGATCCTTGTGCGCCTTATGGCTTTAGCAGGGTACACTTTACTCATGCCCCATGATGTGAACGGCTGGCTTTGGATTTATGCGGGATCAAGCGGACTCTACGTTTTGGCACTTTGGGTATGGGTGCAGATGCGATGGCGGCCGACACGCTCCAAAGCGCTCGCCATACACTTGGTGCGCGAAGGTTGGCCCTTTACCGTAGGAGCGCTGTCGCTTCGTTTGCAAGCCGAATTCAACAAACCGGTGTTAGCTCAATTGGGTTACGCGCAAGTCGGTCATTTCAGTGTTGCCCAACGTGTGGTCGATTTAGCCAGCTTACCACTGCAAGCAATGCAAGAAGCTTTATGGTCCAGACTGTTTGCGAGTTCCACCCCACGGCGGCGTCTGTGGTTGACCGGCGGCGCTCTCGTCACCCTCGCCTTGTTCAGCGGCGGAGTACTAACCTGGCTGTCACCTTGGATACCTCGCATATTTGGAGCAGGATTCGAGGGAACTGTAGAAATCTTACTCGCGTTGGCTTGGCTACCAGCGGTGCAAGTGGTGCGCAACTTAGCGAGTGCTGCTGTCATTGCCCGTGGCCAGCGCGCCTTTTTTAACCCGAATCTATATCGCCAGCGGTATCGTCAGCGTTGTCTTCAACGGCCTGTTAGTACCGCGTTTTGGTTTATCCGGTGCGCTCTGGTCCACTTATCTTAGTGAGGCAGTAGCCCTCGCGGTGCTTTGCTTCCTATTCGCTTCATCGCAGCAGGAAACCTTATCATGACTGCCGATCCCTCCCATGAACTCTTCCAAAACTACCTCCGACATTATCAAGCTCATGGTGCCGATCGTGCCCATGTGCCATTTGAACAGGTCACGCGCTTTCGTCTCGACCGTTTACCGCGTTGGCTAGATCGCATTCCACTCAATGCACACATCCTCGATGCGGGGTGCGCAACCGGGTATTTACTCAGCCTTCTCTGGGAAACCGGTTATCATAACCTGTCTGGCGTCGAATTGTCTGAGCAGCTTGTTCAAGTCGCCGAGACATCACTCCCGCCTAAGGTGGCCATTACTGTCTCGGATATCCGTGACTTTCTCGCCCAAACTTCCGCAGAAACTTTTTGATGTCATTCTATTTCATCATGTGCTGGAGCACATTCCACGTGAGCACACGATCACCTTATTACGTGAGTTTCACCGATGTCTGAAGCCAGGAGGATATCTCAATATTAGGGTTCCTAATGCATCCTATTTACTTGCGGGCCACCATCTTTTTGGCGATTTCACACACGTTGTGCATTTCAACGAACGCTCGATGCCGCAGGTTCTGGAGGCTGCTGGCTTTGATACAAGACACCTTGAGTTCATCCATCATCCACCTCTCTTGTTTTGGTCATGGCAGCACATGGGGCGTGCGTTGTTGCGTTTCTTAAACCGTATGCGTTGGCACCTCCACAGTGTGCTTCACAAAACGGTTTGTGCATTGATTGAACTGTATCCAATTCCAAAATGCTTCGAATGGGAGCTTGAGGTTCTTGCACGAAAATGATCTCAACCTGGCGGCAGTCGCTGAATCTTAGCTGGCGCAAATTCAAGCGCTCAATCGAGTGGGTGATTTTTGGATTATTCGATACCGTTGTTCTCTTTCGCCACCCCCCCCAAACCCAATGAGGCAGTAGTTGCCCTCGTACACGTCGAATTATTAGGCGATTATGTTCTGTGGTGGCCCTATGCCCAAGCCTTGGTTAGATATCTGCGTGATCAAGAGAAACAGGTAGTTTTAGTCCTCAACGCAGATGTCTTACCGATAGCCACCAAACATTTTCCCGACTGCACGGTGCTCGGCATTTCCAGAATGCGAGGACTCATGCGCGCTCTCGAAACTCGCTCGGCATTTCTTCAACGATTGCGCAGAGTAAATGCTGGCGCTATTTATCACGACAGCCATCCGCGCGATGCCCTCATCGGCGACGCCGCCGTACGAGCTTTGGCTGCACCAGCTTGGGGGGTTCGACGCGACATTTGCTGATCGCTCTTGGCTTGATCGAACAATTAGTCGCCGGTTGTATATCCACCTGTTGCCAATCATGGAAGGGACACATCAGCATCGACGCCACCACGCTTTTATTCAAGCCGTCGGCGTCCCAGACAATTACCTCAAAACACCTTCCCATTTTGCCGAGGGTTTTGAAGCACCCACCACTAAACCATATTTCGTCATCGCACCCGGATCGAGCCAAAATAAGCGACGTTGGCCAGTGGAGCATTTCATCACAATAGCACGGCAGCTTCTGACCAAACACCCACATTGGCATTGCGTGGTGGTAGGCATTCATGAGGAACGAGCACTGGGCGAAGCGATGGCTCAATCACTCGGCGAGCGGGTCGATAATCTCGCTGGAAAGACTAATCTGTTAAACTTGATACGTTGGATCGCTCATGCGCAGATGTTGGTGGGAAACGACTCCGCTGCTGTCCACCTTGCCGCCGCCTGCGGTATCGCTAGTGTAGTTATAGTGGGTGGCGGGCATTATGGCCGCTGTTTTCCTTACGATACCAGCGAAGCATATATTAGGCGTCTACCCCTTACAGTCAGCGAATCCATGAATTGCTTTGGATGCGATTGGAACTGTCGCTACCACATAGGTAGACACTATCCTTTCCCCTGTATTGCAGCCATCCCAACGGAGCGTGTGTGGAGCGCAACAGAGTCGCTGTTGTCGTCTGATAACCCTAAAGATAGATGTCTAACGTATCTGGCGCGCATGTAGATGGGCTATACGCCAACCTTCAAAATAAGCTTTCAGCGGCACCCCACTCCGATAACGCCAAGCACGTATGCACGCCCTCAGTGCCAAGATAATCGCACGTCCAAAATACAAAACTCCTTTATCAAACCGGTTCTTAGCCAGCTTGCGCGCTAGCAACCAATGCGCTACCACCATGCGGGACTCATAGAAGGGTGACCCCATCCTACTGCTGGCACTGCCTTCGTGGCGCACCCAAACGCCCTCTGATACATGTACCATGCGTTGCCTACCCAAACGATAACCGAGTTCGGCATCCTCGCCGTACATGAAAAAAGTCCTCGTCGAATAAAGGCGAGGACATACGCTCAGGAGCGATCAGCAGACAGCAACCACTAGCGTGAGGAACACTGGCTGGTAGCGGTGTCGTCGTAATCAAGCCGAGATGACGTTGATAGTAGGCTGTGCCGATGAGGCGTCCACCATGATCGATGGTGGGATAGGCAATGACAGCCACCGGCGTTTTAGAAAGTACCTGGCATAGTGTAAACGAGCCCCCCGGCAACAAAACGGCATCGTTGTTGATGAGTAACGCCCATGAGCCGGAAAAGCGCGTAGTGATCCATGTCAAGCCGTGGTTGACACCAGCAGCGAAGCCCAAATTTACAGGGCTAATTTCGATGGTGACACGATCCTCGCTGTCTAGCAGTTTCCGCAAGGTATTTGCAGAAATACCCTCATCTTCCGAATTGTCCCATATCAGAACATGCGCCATACCATCATTGAGCAAACTGCGTATGCACCGATCTGTCCGTACGGCATCGCGGTAGTTAAGAATCAAGCCAATGATAGGTGGTAAATTCATAAGCTCTTACTCATCGCGTTCGTGACCGCAATCCATCCCGCATCCCTTGAAACATGGCTTGTATTTGGATAATACGGTGAGAATCGAAAAGTGCATGTATGGCAAACGTCAAGGCAAGTTTGATTACTGCCCAAAATTTCCAGACCTTGGGTACATAAGGACGACATATAAGCTTAAGCGCATTACGGAACAAGTAGCGATGACGAAATGGCGAACGGCTTGGCCAAACACGCCAGCCGAACCACCAGTACCGCAAACTGCCTTGCCCCATGCGGTGCTTAAAGATCGCATTCGGAATACCCCATAGCGTATATCCCCGAGCTAACACTCGAAACGACCACTCGGTATCCACATGGTCGATGAATAAGGATTCATCTAAACCGCCTAACCGCAAAAACAAGTCGATAGACACCAACGTGCCGCTGCCATTCAGATTCGTACAGCGCACAGGCTTAGCTCTAGCGGATGGATAGAGTCGCCGCCATCGCCAGTGTGTTGCCTGATGGAAGCCATGCGACAAATTGGTCGTCGCATCGATCAGCAAGGGGCCAACACACGCAACAGATTCCCCCTTGTGCTTGTAAATCCTTAAAGCCCGCCACTAGCGCAGCCAGACTGTTAGGTTCTGGTTCACTATCCTGATCGAGCAGTAAACAAAAAATACGCCGAAGATCGCATATGCCGCGCAAAGGCAACCCCTTGATTGAGTGCTGCCGCCAAACCAATATTGGCCTCATTCACGACGACATGCACATTAGGCACGGTTGCACATAAGGCATACAACGCTCGCTGAGCATCAGCGGAAGAGGCATTATCGACCAATAGTTTGAGACAATCTCGAGGCAAAGCCTGCAATTGCGATTGCAAGAGAAGAAAGTCGGGATGAAATGTCACAGTTACCGTAACAAGGTCGGCCCATCGGAAAGTTTCTATCTCCATGTTTCATCGCAAACACACTGTCGACCACATAGCATCAAAACATCATAATTATCTCAGGATCCAAAAATTATTATTGTCATTGTCTCAGCAGATCCATCAAAAAACACAAGGAAAAGAATAGTTACTATCTATAGGGATAACTAAAAATCTTATCCATAAATCAATCTCTCTAACAAAGTCTCCATCCTTATCGAATCACTGTCTATCTTATAACTGATCATGACCCTCAATCTCGTTTAGTTCTACGTTGATCTTCCTCGACTCCTTTATAGTGCAAGCTGGAGATTTGTTCCGAGATCATGCCAATTAAAAAATATTAACAAGGAATAAATTAAGAGCACAGCACTCATGTTGGTAAATCGATGTGCGGTCGCATACGTATAACCGTAATGCAAAATAGCCACTAAAAAAAAATGTCAGGCTTATCGGAAGAAAAAAAATGCATCGGCGAGAATAAGGCGCCGACCTTAAGGATAATCAGAAAAAACCGTGCACCGTCCCGCAGGAGGCGAATGTGGCTTTTCCCACCACGCTGGCCAGCTCGGATCGGGATGTAGGCGACCGGAAACCCCGCGCGGAAAAAAGCCATGGTGCTGGTGGTGGGGTAAGAAAAGCCGTTGGGCAACAAGTAAAGGAACTTGCGAAAATGACGAGCGCGGACAGCACGAAACCCGGAAGTGAGGTCCTTGATGCGATAACCGGTCATCACCGAAGCCAACCGGTTATAGAACTGGTTAGCCAACCACCGGCCCGACGAGGCGTGAGTATCGGCTTGCCGCGCGCCCACCGCCATTTCATGGCCTTCCGCTAGCTTCGCCAGCAGGCGGGGAATGTCGGTGGGCGAATGTTGACCGTCGGCATCCATGAAAACCAGCAGGTCACCCTTGGCATTCCGCGTGCCGGTCTTGACCGCCGCGCCGTTTCCCAGCGAGTACGGGTGGCGGACCACTCGCGCACCGTGCGCCCGGCCCACCTCACCGGTCTGGTCGGTGGAACCGTCGTCGACCACAATAATCTCCGCCGCCGGATACAACGCTTTCAGTTCGGTCAGCAACGGCGGCAGATTGGCCGCTTCGTTCTTGGCCGGCAAAATGATGCTCAAGCTCTCTTTCATGATCGACCTTATTCTACGTTTTGTAAGAGCATAATCGATCTATATGGCGCTGCCCACTCGACACGCCATGCTCTATTGATTCGCCTGACCGCCAGCACCTGCTCCGCCCGATTTCAACCAGCTTACTCCTGACGCAACAACAGTTGACAATACGTCTCGAAATCAACGAGATGCCCAGACAGCACGGATCGGACGATATCCAAATTCAGCTTTTGGTAATCATGAATAGCGACGTTGCGGAATCCAACCATGGCCTGCAAGCGCCGGGATAAATCAGCCGGGATCAGATGTGCCCGCTCCAGCAAGGAAAACGCGTCCCGGCTATCTTGGGGAATGCCCAGACGGTTGACCCGCACCCGATGCATAGCCACATCGATGCTGGCCTCACACGCCCGCAGCAGGTTGAGGATGATCGAATCCTGCTTGGTAAAGTGAATCGCCAGCTCGGACTCATGGCCCTCGTACTCCTCCCGAATCCGTCCCAAATAGCGCTCGATCACCGCCACCTTGTTCAGAACCACGTCATCGGGCATGAATCCTTCCTCGCTCGTGAATATCTCCGAGAATATCTCGACGAGCCTCGTTCAGCCGCACATAGTCGGCCAAGGCCCGACTTTCGAACTCCTCGGACCGGAATCGGTCGGCGCAGTAAATGCGGCGGTCATGGCCAAACACTTGCTGGCGTAACACCACAGATGCATTCTGCAAATCCACCAAGTCCACATCCCGCTTAAATTGCCGGGCCAGATCCTGCGCCAACTCCCAGCAAGCCACACTGGCCATCGGCCTGGGCGATAGGATGGCGAGGTCAATGTCACTACCAGTGTGTTCAAATGGAGTACCGGCGCTCCCAAACCGATAAATCGCCCAGACCTCGGGTAACGCCTTCAGGATTCGATCAACGATCATCTCGTCGGATATCTTCATTAGCCAAAATACACCTTATAAACTAAGGCATTAGGTCCCAGCCATCGCGCTCGCTCATGATCTGTTCCAGCTCAAACGGACAAATCTCTGGAAACAGCGTCTCCTCCAAACCCGTTTCAGCGATCGCCATCAGTACCGCATCAATGTAGGCATCCGCCATAAGTGTCGGTAATTCGGGGCGCAGACTTGGATTATCGGCCAGCAACCGAGCCACCTGTCGCTGTTGCTCCCGAATCGTCGCTCGCCAACTTCGACCACGCCGTTCCGGTTGATAACGCCATTTCAACCAATGCATCAACAACACCGCCAACCGGCTCCCCAACGCCCGCCGCTCACTCCGTCCCATGCTTTCCAATTCCTCGGCGATGTTCATGCGATCAACTTCCGCCCATCGCCCCGCGCGCAGCAGGGCCGCATTTCGCGTTGCCCATGCGTACAAATCCCGTTCATAAAGGGTTTCCATAACGCCACCTAAATCTCAAGCCAACCGGATAAATCATCGCACCCATCATCCCATTACTTGCGGGCAAGGCTGTTCCAGCAGCCGCCACTACCGCCTCCAGCGTCACTGCCGCCGACGCTTGCTCGCCCCAGATTTCCAGAAAGCACGGCATCAACTGTCGGCGCAAAATTCAAATTCCACCTTGCCGCAAGCCTTTTTAATTTCGATCAGCGCCATAGTGCCGCCAAATGGACTCGGATCTCCGGTAACCGCTCCAAGGTCAATGTTTCATCAGGTTCCGCTGTCCGGCTCTCCCGATAATTCCCCAGCACCGGTTCTCGATAGCAGTCCATCCGCCCCTCCGTCGCGTCCAGCAGCCAAACCTCCGGGATACCGTGCCGGGCGTATAAAGGAATTTTCAACTCCCGGTCATAAGCCAGCGTGCTATTCGCTATCTCGATCAACAGCAGCACATCTCCCGCAGTCGGATGCGCATCGCGATAACCACGATTCACTACCAGCGCCAAGTCCGGCACCACTTCGCTATTTTCATCCAGTTGCACTGGGTTCTGAACCCGCACTCGATAATCGCCATAATTCTGAATCGTCAGAATCTGCGCCAATCGATCCACATAATCCGCGTGCAGGCTGTTAATCGGCGCCATATCCATCAACTCCCCATCGATCAGTTCCACGCGGTCGGATTCGGTCAGAATCCCCGCCGCGCCAAGCCGCTGAAAATCGACCACCGCCAGCTTATGTCGCGGGAATTGCACCGTCGCGGCCATAACCCCTCCGCTCCACCACGTATTTCAACTAGACCACCCAGACCAGCACCGCCGGCAGCGTCACCAACGCCAGCCCGGTTTCCACCGTCACGATCGCTGCCATCAACGGCGCGTCGCCACCCAGTTGCCGTGCCAGAATATAAGCGGTGGACGATCCCGGCAGCGCGGCAAAAGTCATCAAAACCGCCGTTTCCAACTGGCCCGGTTGCACCAACCAGCATAGCGTTGCCGCCAGCGCCGGCAATACCAATAGTTTCAGCGCGCTGACCGCGACCAGCAAGCCCAGCCGGTTCAGCGCCGCTAGTCGCAAGCCCGCGCCCACCGCCAGCAGACCCAACGGCAACGCCGCCCGCGCCAGAATATCCAGCATCGCCGCCGAGCCCCACGGCAAGCCGATCCCGCTGAGATTCAAGCCAATCCCGACCAGACAGGCCAGGATCAGCGGATTGGTGATCAAGCCCCGCAACACCCCAGTCACACTGATCGAACCACCGGCGTGCGCGCTCAACACCAGCACGCACAGCACATTGATCATCGGGATCATGAGCGCCATCACCAGCGCCGCCACCGTGCCGCCCTCGACGTGAAACACCGCCAGCGCCACTGCCAGTCCCACATACGTATTAAAGCGGATCGCACCCTGGTATACCGAGCTAAAGGCTGGTCCGTCCACTCCCAGCCACGGCCGTAGCGTATACGCCAGCGCCGTCATCCCCAACAGCAAAACCACCACCACCACCGCCACCGGCCCGACCGCGTATTCCTCCAGCCGCGCCTGCGCCAAGCGGTTCACCAGCAAGGCCGGAAATAGCAGAAAATAGGTCAGTCGCTCGGCGGCCGGCCAGAATCCGTCACCCGGAAACCCCAGCCGCCGCAGCCCCAAACCCAGCAGGATCAGCGCGAAGATCGGCCCCAGCGCGCCGAGAATCAGGGGGAGGTTGTTCATGCGGATGGCAAACAAAACCGCCCGATCAGCCCTCGCAGCAGATCCAGCGTCGGCTGAATCGTCGCCAGCGACAGAAATTCGTTCGGCTGATGGGCGCATTCCACATCGCCGGGACCGAGAATCACCGTCTCCATGCCCAAGGCATTCAGATACGGCCCCTCGGTGCCGAAACTCACCACCCCAGCCGGCGCACCGGTCAGTTCCTCGGTTGCCCGCACGATGGCGGCCGCCGCTGGCGTTTCCATCGCCTCGATCCCTTCGAACAGCGGCAGGAAATCCAGTCGCAACTCGCTCTCGGTCAGCAATCGAGCCAACCGACCATGCAACTCGCCGCGCAGGTCCGCCAACGACATTCCCGGCAACGGCCGAATATCGATGTGCAGCTCGCAGTCGGCGCAGATCCGGTTGGGATTGTCGCCGCCGTGGATATGCCCCAGATTGAGGGTCGGCACCTCGACCTCGAACAACGGGTTGCGGTGGCCCGCTTGCAATTCCGCCCGCCAGCGCAGCAACTCGCCGATCACCCGGTGCATGCCCTCCAGGGCGCTCACACCCAACGCCGGATTACTGGAATGACCCGAGCGGCCTTCCAGCCGGATCGCTTCCATCAGGATGCCCTTGTGCATCCGTACCGGTTTCAGCCCGGTCGGTTCGCCGATCAGCGCGTGCCGACCCAGCGGCCGACCGGCCGCCGCCAGCGCCCGCGCGCCATGCATGCTGCTTTCCTCGTCCGCCGTGGCCAAAATCACCAGCGGCTGGCGCAACGAACCCGCTGAGAACTCCCGCGCCGCTTCCAGCGCCAGCGCCAGAAAGGACTTCATATCAGCAGTGCCCAGACCATAAATCCGCCCGTCCGCCACCTCTCCGCCAAACGGATCGTATCGCCAGCGCCCGGCATCGAACGGCACCGTATCGGTGTGCCCAGCCAGCACCAACCCACCCGGCCCCACCCCCAGCGTGGCGATCAGATTGGCCTTATCCGGCCGTTCCGGTAGCGGTTCGATCCGCACCACGAAACCGGCATCCTCCAGCCAATTGGCCAGCAGATCGACCACCGGTCGGTTGCTTTGATCGAACTGCGGCGACACGCTACTGACCGAGGGAATGGCGATCAGTTGGCGGATACGATCCAGTAACGGGGTTGACGAAATCGGCATGAGTTTTCACTAGCGATGGAGGTGAATGCTGCGAGATAATAGCAACATTCGCCGGTTGGTATCCCGCGCTTGTCCTGGCCGTTGTCGCCAAGCCGTCTTGCCCATCCCCGTTCGCCCGCCCGACTTTCGAGTCTGGAACCGCTTTGCCTTGAAATCCGCCATGCCGCGCGCCGCTACTCCGGACGACATTCCAGCCCTGTTGGCCATCGAGAACCGCTGTTTCAGCAGCGACCGGCTGTCCCGCCGTAGTTTCCGTCACCTGCTAACCCGCGGCAACGCGATCACCTTGGTCGAAGAAGACGCCGATCGCATTCGCGGCTACGTGCTGCTGCTGTTCTCGCGCGGCACCTCAATGGCCCGCTTGTACTCCATCGCTGTCCACCCGGATTTTGCTCGCTGTAAGATCGGCGACCGCCTGCTGGAAGCCGCCGAGACCGTCGCCCTGGAGCGCGATTGTGTGTCGATGCGGTTGGAGGTCCGCCGCGACAACCCCCCTTCGCTGAACCTGTTCCGTCGCCACGGCTACCGCCAGTTCAAGGAAGTGCTGGATTATTACGAAGACCACATGACCGCGCTGCGCTTCGAAAAGCGCCTGGTCCCGCAACTCCAACTCGATCTGGTCAAGGTCCCCTACTACCAGCAGACCCTCGATTTCACCTGCGGTCCAGCGGCGCTGATGATGGCCATGAAGGCGCTGGACCCCACGCTCGAACTGGACCGCAAGCTGGAACTGCGGTTGTGGCGCGAGGCTACCACCATCTTCATGACCGCCGGCCATGGCGGCTGCGGCCCCTACGGATTGGCGCTGTCGTCCTATCGACGCGGTTTCGATCTGGAGATTCACGTCAACGAAGACGGCGTGTTCCTGGTCGATTCGGTCCGCAACCCGGAAAAAAAGGAAGTGATGCGACTGGTGCAGGAAGACTGGATCGAAGAATTGAGCCGGTTGCCAGTCGCCTTGTATCGCGGCAGTCTGGGCGTGGACGAACTACGGCAGAAATTCGAAACCGGCGGTATTCCGCTGGTGCTGATCAGTTCCTACCGGATCTATGGCGAGCGCTTCCCGCACTGGGTGGTCGTCACCGGTTTCGACGATCACTGCATCTATGTCCACGACCCGTTCGTCGATGACGAAAACGGCGAAACCGTCACCGATTCCGTCAACATGCCGATTTCGCACCGGGAGTTCCAGCGCATGGCCCGCTATGGCAAGGTCGCGCAAAAAGCCGTGCTGATCCTCTATCGCTCCAACCGTCGCCCCGAACCGCCGGCCACTTAACCACCCTAACCGCACACTCGCTTTATCAGGACGCTTTGCACCGATGGCCGATCACATCATCCTGGTGGAAAATCCCACCGAATGGAAACCCCATTTTCCCAAACTACCCGTCGTCGCCGCCAAGGACTACCTGGCCAAACCCGAATACTCCACCGGCCGCAGCCTGCGGGTACTCAACCTGTGCCGCAGCTACCGTTACCTAAGTGTCGGTTACTACTGCTCGCTGCTGGCCGAGGCCCGACGCCACCGGGTGATCCCCAGCGTACGCACCCTCAACGATCTCAGCCGCAAGTCGATCTACAGCCTGGACGTCGAGGATCTGGACGACCATGTCCAGCAGGTGCTGGGCAAGCCCCGACCCGGCTTCACTGCCACGGCCTTCGAACTGGATATCTTCTTCGGCCAGTGTGCCGCCAAGGAACTACAGGAGCTGGCCCGACAACTGTTCGATGCCTTCCGCTCACCGTTGCTACGCGTGGAATTCCGATTGCAAGGCAAGTGGCGAATCGCCACCCTCAAGGCACTGCACCTGCATTCGCTGTCGGCCGAACAGGAGGAGATGTTTCTCGGAGCACTGGCGGCTTATCTCAGCCGGCGCTGGCGGCAGCCGCGGGTCCGCAGCAGTAACTACCGCTACGATCTGGCGATGCTGCACAATCCCAAGGAAGCCATGCCGCCGTCCAACCCCAAGGGACTGCAACAGTTCATCAAGATCGGCCGCGAATGCGGGGTCAATGTCGAATTGGTCGAGAAAAAGGATTTTGGCCGGCTGGCCGAATTCGACGCGCTGTTCATCCGCGAAACCACCGGCATCGACCACTACACCTATACCTTCGCCAAAAAGGCGGAAAGCGAAGGCATGGTGGTCATCGACGATCCCGACTCCATCCTCAAGTGCACCAACAAAGTCTATCTAGATGAGTTACTGCGCACCCACCGGGTCCGCACGCCAAAAACCGTCATCGTCCGCCGCGACAATCTGGAACGGGTGGATGGCGAAATCGACTACCCCATCGTACTGAAGATTCCCGACGGCTCGTTTTCACGCGGCGTGTTCAAGGTCAATGATCGGACTGAACTGCTGGACATGGCCGCTAAACTGTTCAAGTCCTCCGACCTGCTGCTGGCACAGGAATTTCTCTATACCGAATTCGACTGGCGGGTAGGAATTCTCAACAAGACGCCATTGTTCGTCTGTCAGTATTTCATGTCCAAGGAGCACTGGCAGATCTACAACCACGAACCCGGCCAAAAAACCGGTAACCGCGCCGGCGATTTCAAAACCTTCCGGGTCGAAGATGCGCCGGAGGTGGTGGTCAAGACGGCGCTCAAGGCGGCCAACCTGATCGGCAACGGCTTATATGGCGTGGATTTGAAACAGACCGACAAGGGCGTGGTGGTAATCGAAGTCAACGACAACCCCAACATCGATCACGGCATCGAGGACGCGGTGCTCAAGGAAAATCTTTATCGCACCATCGTCGAAGACATCGTCTGGCGCTTGGATCGCAAGCGGGGAAAATAAGGGAGCCGGCAGGGAGCAGGGATTACGCAAGACCTGCTCCCTGAATTCTCAAGCGGTTCAGGCCGCCTTCTTGGTCCAGGCGGTGCACCAGCCGTTGGCATGAACCAGTTTACCCTGGAAAATTGCGCAAGGGCCGCTCTCTTCGCCAGCCTTGCCGGTGTACAGGCCACAATTATGGCAAAACGCCTCGGCATCCTTGCGCTTGTCGGATTTGGTGGCGTCGGCCGCGTAACCCAGCGACGCCGCCGTGGGATCGGTCTCGCTGACCATGTCGGCCGCCTTGGCGGCTCCACTCAGCAGGGCGTTGGCGAACGGCGCGGCCGCCAAGCCGATGGCGGTCAGCTTGATGAAGCGGCGGCGACTGTTATCGGAAACAGGATTGGTCATGGGGGTCTCCTCGGGAGTTGTTATATGACCTGGTCAAACTCACGCGAACAGCACCTGCGCGAGCGCTTGAATGATAGCATGGACCGCCATCGGGCAATTTGACATCCTGCAATGACAACGACCGATTTCCTCCTTTTTGGAGCGACATTGCATGCACGCAACTGCTGACAGGGCGCGGTTTCGCCTTCGGTGGCGCCACTGGGCGCCGCAGGTCGGTATCGGCCTGTTGGCGCTGCTGGCCAGCTGCGCCATCTGGTTGTATAGCCGATTGCACGGCAGCCTGCCTCAACTGGATAGCACGGCGGTATTGGCCGGACTGAGCGCGCCGGCCATTGTCGAACGCGACGCGCTGGGCATACCGGTCATCCGTGGCGCCAACCGGCTTGATGTCGCCCGCGCCACCGGCTTCATCCACGCTCAGGAACGATTTTTCCAGATGGATCTGCTGCGGCGCACGGCGGCCGGCGAGCTGGCGGCCTTGTTCGGCCCGGCGGCGCTGGATTTGGATCGCGCCCACCGCCTGCATCGCTTCCGCCACCGTGCCCGTCAGGCGCTGACAGCGGTACCCGCCGAAGATCGCGCCCTGATCGACGCCTACACCGCCGGCGTCAACGCCGGACTGGCCGCCCTCGCCGCCCCTCCGTTCGAATACCTGTTACTGCGAACCGCTCCCGAACCCTGGCGAACCGAGGATACGCCGCTGGCGGTGTATGCGATGTATCTGAACCTGCAAGGCCAGCAATGGCGGCGCGAATCGACCCGGGGTCTGCTGCACGACCGGCTGCCACCCGCCTTGGCCGACTTCCTCGACCCGCTCGGTACCGAATGGGACGCGCCGTTGCTGGGAAACGCGCTTTCCTCGCCATCCCTGCCCGACCCCGAAGCGTTCGACCTGCGCCGTCAGTCGATCGCCGATATCGTTCCGGCGACCACGCGGGCGCATCAAGAAGCGCCCGCCTTCGCGCTCTTCCCAACTGTGACCACCGACCTCTCCGAAACGGTCAGCGGCAGCAACAACTGGGCGGTCGCCGGGCAATTGACCGCTCACGGCGGCGCGCTGCTGGCCAACGACATGCATTTGGCGCTACGCGTCCCCAATATCTGGTATCGGGCTGCCTTGCTCTACTCCGATGAGCGGGGTAACGAGCGACGGATCACCGGAGTCACCCTGCCGGGTACGCCAGCCATCGCGGCCGGCAGCAATGGCCACATTGCCTGGGGCTTCACCAACAGCGAAGGCGACTGGGCGGATCTAGTGATCCTGGAAGCCGGTGCGGATGATGATAGCTATCTGACCCCCGACGGGCCGCGCGCCTTTACCCATGTCCGGGAAACGCTGACCGTCAAGGATGGGCCACCCGAAACGCTGGAGGTGCTGGAAACCGTCTGGGGACCGGTGGTGGATCGCGATCATCAGGGCCGGCGACGAGCGCTGCGCTGGGTAGCGCACGAGCCGCGAGCATTCGACCTGGGGCCACAAGGCTTGGAGCGGGTCGAAACGCTGGAGGCGGCGCTAGCGGTTGCCAACCGGGCCGGCATGCCGGCGCAAAACATTCTGCTGGCCAGCGCGGATGGGCATATCGCCTGGACCATCACCGGTCCGATTCCGCGCCGCTTCGGCCATACGGGTCGGGTACCGTCTTCCTGGGCCGACGGCCGGCGCGGCTGGGACGGTTGGCTGGAACCCACCGAATACCCGCGCATCGCCGATCCGCCTAGCGGCCGGCTGTGGACCGCCAACGGTCGGGTGGTGGACGGGGCGTGGCTCAATCTGCTGGGCGACGGCGGCTACGCGCTTGGTGCCCGAGCCGGACAGATTCGCGACGGTTTGCAATCGACGCAACAGTTCGATGAAGCGCGTTTTCTGGCGCTGCAACTCGATGATCGCGCGCTATTTCTCCAGCGTTGGCGCGATCTGCTGCTGGCGGTGTTGACCCCGGATGCCACCCACGCTGATCCGCGTCGGGAGGAAATGCGTCGATGGGTCGCCGACTGGGGCGAACGGGCCGAGGTGGATTCGGTCGGCTACCGGTTGGTTCGCGCTTTCCGTCTGAAGGTCAGGGAACGGGCATTCGCGCCATTGACCGTTGCTTGCCTGCAAGCGGATCTGCGTTTCGACTACACCTTGATCAGGCAGCACGAGGGGCCGTTGTGGCAACTGGTCACCCAACAGCCACCGCATCTGCTCGATCCTCGCTATCCCGACTGGCCGGCGCTGCTGCTGGATGCGGCGGACGCGACGCTGGCGGAACTGACCGCCGACGGTCAGCCGTTGGGTAAGAAAAGCTGGGGAGAGCAAAATTCGATCCATATCCAGCATCCCTTCAGCCGGATTCTACCCTGGCTGGGCGGCTGGCTGGACATGCCAACACGCGCCCTACCGGGCGACCTGTACATGCCTCGGGTGCAAACGCCGGACAACGGCTCGTCCGAACGACTCGTGGTCGCACCGGGACGGGAGGCGGAAGGCATCCTACACATGCCCGGCGGCCAGAGCGGTCATCCCCTGTCGCCTTTCTACCGAGCCGGGTTCGACGCTTGGGCCGATGGCCGCCCGCTACCGTTCCTGCCCGGACCGGAGCGGCATCGGCTGACGCTGACGCCCGAATCGCTCCGACCCGAATCGCGGGTACGAAGCGAATGAAGCACCGCTTCCCCGCTGACCCGCGCGACTTCCCCACACTCAGGGAACGAGGAAAATCGGACCACAATCAATCGTCGTCATCGTCATCCTCATCGTCATCCAGCGCGATTTTCCGTTGCGGCACGGTCTTGGGATCGACGGTGATCGGTCGGTAGATTTCGACCCGATCCCCTGCTTCTAGCGGTGCGGTCGGCTTGGTGAGCTTGCCAAAAATCCCAATCTTATTTTTCTTGAGATTCAGATGCGGGTAACGACCCAGGACCCCGGATAACTCGATGGCCTGTTGTACCGTACTCCCTTCGGGCACCTCCAGGGACAGCCAGACTTGATGGCCCGATTCGGCGTAAGCGACGCTGACTTGCATAACCCCTCCTTCACACGGTCTTTGCTGCAATTACAAGCCGCGAATCACTGGACACTACAATGAAATTCTTCTTTGACTTCACGCTTTTCAGCCACCCGCTCGATCACTCGTTTGCCGGCCAGCAAAAACCCCAGCACCAGAAAACCGCCCGGCGGCAACAACATCAGCAGAAAGCCGTGATAATCCTTGATCAGCGTGGTTTCCAGAAAGGTGAAAGCTGGCCCCAGCAATAAGGAGGCGTGGGAGAACAAGGTGGCGCTGCCCAAGATCTCGCGACAAGCGCCGATCAGCACCAACGCCAGGGTCAGACCCAGCCCCATCGCCAACCCATCGGCGGCGGCGGCGGACACCGGCTGCTTGGAGGCAAAAGACTCGGCCCGACCCAACACACAACAGTTGACCACGATCAGGGGAATGAACAGCCCCAGCACCTTGTACAGCTCATGCAACCAAGCATTGATCGCCATGTCGGCCAAAGTGACCAGCGAGGCAATCAGCAGCACATACACCGGAATGCGCACCTCTTGGGCGATCCAGTGCCGCAGGCTAGAAACAACAATGTTGGACGCCAACAGCACGGCCGTGGTCGCCAACCCCATGCCGAGCCCGTTGGTGGCGGTGCTGGTCACCGCCATCAGCGGACACAAGGCCAGCATCTGAGCGAACACCACATTGTTGTTCCACAGACCGTCGGCGAAGATGCCGCGATAATCGTTCATTGGTCATGACCTCCACTCGCTTCATCCAGCAACACCGCTCGATGAGCGGCAAAAAACTCCAGTCCCCCCTTGATCGACTTGACCACCGCGCGCGGAGTGATGGTCGCACCGGTGAACTGGTCAAATACTCCACCGTCTTTTTTGACGCCCCAGCCAGCCGGTGGTGGATCGCTCAGCGAGCGACCGGTGAACCCGAGAATCCAGTTGGATTTACTCGTTTCGATCTTGTCGCCCAAGCCTGGGGTCTCGGCATGGCTGATTACCCGCACGCCCAGCAGCTTGCCGTCGCGGTCCACCCCGACGATCAGCACCATCTCCGAGCTGCCGTAACCCGGTGCCGTGGTCCGAAAACTCACCGCTTGCACCTGACCCTTGCGCCGTGCCCGATAGACTTGCACCGACCGATCGCCCTCTTGAATGGTCACCGTGTCGCGCACCGGTTCGTTGTCGTAGTACTCGGCGGGCACCACCTGCTGCAAGGTGACCTGCAAATCCTCCAACTGGCGCCGAGCGATATCGGCATTAGTCCCCAAGTTGGCGATGCCGATCGCCGTGCTGACCAGCAGCGCCACACCACCCAACAACAGGATCGGATACCCCGAGCTTTGCCGAATCTCCGGTTTCAGCCAGTGACTAATCACGCGAATCCACTCCAGATTTCCGCGCCAGAGGCGATTGTTTAGCATGGGCCGGCACCGGTCGCGGCTTGCCGCTCCAGGTTCGACCGTAGGCGCGCGGGCGGATGTAATGATCGATCAGCGGCGTGGCGGCGTTCATCAGCACCACCGCGAACGCCACTCCCTCGGGGTAGCCGCCCCAGGTGCGAATGATGTACACCAACGCACCGCAGCCGACGCCGAACACCACCTGCCCCAGCGACGAGATCGGCGAGGTGACCGGGTCGGTGGCGATGAAAAACGCGCCCAGCATCAACCCGCCCGACAGCAAGTGCAGCATGGGATCGGCGAAGCGCTGGGGATCGAGCAGATGGAAACCGCCGGCCAGCACCAGCATCGCGCCCAGCATCCCGACCGGGATGTACCAGGTGATCACCCGCCGCCACAACAGCCACAACCCGCCCAGCAGCACCAGCCATTCGGCGGTTTCGCCCAAACTGCCGCCGGTCCAACCCAGCGCGGCGGCACCGGCTTGATAATGCCCCGGTAAAATCTGGCTCAGGGAATGATTCATTCCCAACTCGGTACGGGCGTAGCCCAGGATGGTGGCGCCCGTTACGCCATCGGTCGCGGTGGAGTGTCCAAAGGTGATCAACCAGCCTTCCAATAACCCCGGCGAAGTCCCAGACCACCAGAGGTGCGGCTCCAGCCAAGTGGTCATCTCCACCGGAAACGACACCAGCAGCATCACTCGCGCCAGCATCGCCGGATTGAAGATATTCTGACCGGTACCCCCGAACACTTGCTTACCGACCACGATGGCGAACCCGGCACCGACGGCGCCGATCCACCATGGCGCCCAGGGCGGAAGCGACAGAGCCAGCAACACCCCGGTCAACAGCGCCGAACCGTCCATGATCCCCGACCGGATCGGTCGTCCCGCCAACCATAAGCAGCCGGCCTCGCAGGCCAAACCCACCAGGACGGTGACCACCAGCAGATTGAGCGCCGGCCAGCCGAATAGCACCAAGCCGTACAAGGTTGCCGGCAGGATCGCCAGCAACACCGCGCTCATCAATCGAGGCACACTGTCCTGATCATGGGCATGAGGAGCACCGGCGAGCGAATTTGAATTCATACCTCGGCCCTTGCTTTACAATGCAGTGTCTTAATCTTCATCCGCTTCCAGAACCGCGGTTCGTGGTTTCTTTGCCGCCCGCCGTTGCGCCGCCGCTTCCGCCTTGGCCCGCTCCTGTCGTTCGAACCGCGCCTGACGCTGCTCCATCAATTCGCGGGTACGCCGCGCCTTCTGTTCCTCGCGCCGTTGCGCCGCCAGCATGTCGCGCGCATAGGCGAAGTATTGCGGCAGGGGAATGTGCGATGGACAGACGTAAGCGCAGGAACCACAGGACATGCAGTCGTTCAATCCCAGCGCTTGGATACCCTCCCAATCCTCACCGCGCGCCCGTTTGGACAATTCCAGTGGCAACAGGCCCATCGGACACGCCTCCACGCAGCGACCGCAGCGGATGCACGGCGATGGCTCGCTCGCCTCCCCGATTTCGTCGGGAGTCAGCGCCAGAATGCCGTTGGTGCCCTTGATCACCGGCACCTGAGGCCCGGGCAACGGCTGTCCCATCATCGGTCCACCCATCAGCAGACGGGCACGCTCGTCGCTGACGCCGCCGCAATAGGCCAACAGATCGGCCGCCAGCGCGCCGATGGGAACCTCCAGATTACGCGGCTCCGGCACGGCCCCGCCGCTGACCGTGACGATGCGCGTGATCAACGGTCGGTCGTGACGCAGCGCCCGATGCGCCGCATAGGCGGTACCGACGTTGTGCACCAGCAGGCCCGTATCGGTACCACGCCCTCCGGCCGGCGTCTCCAGTCCGGTCAGCAGTTGAATCAACTGCTTGGCCGATCCGGCGGGATAGCGACTGGGCAGACTCAGCACCTCGATCCGGGCATCGTGCCGGCAGGCGTCGCTCATGGCCTCGACGGCTTCCGGCTTGTTGTTCTCAATGGCGACCACGGCGTGCGATGCCTGCAAGGCATGTAGCATGATGGCGATGCCGTCGGCGATTTCCCCCGCGCGTTCGCGCATGAGTTGGTCATCGCAGGTCACATACGGCTCGCATTCCGCGCCGTTGATCACCAGGGTATGCACGCCCGCCTGACGCGCCTTGCTGAGCTTGACCGCCGCCGGAAAATTGGCGCCACCCATGCCGACGATACCGGCGGCGCCGACCCGACGGGCGACTTCTTCCGGGCTCAACTCGAAGGGATCGGGCAGCGACTCGCGCTCGGCCCAACGCTCTTCACCGTCGGTGTCGAGGATGATGGTCGGCAGCGGCAACCCCGAGGCATGCGGCGCGGTAAACTCGCCTATGGCGGCGATCCGCCCGGAACTGGGCGCGTGCAGCGGCGCGGAAGTCGCCCCCTGCGCGCGGGCCAGTAATTCGCCCTTGCCGACCTGCTGGCCGACCGCCACCACCGGCAGCGCCGGGGCACCGGCATGTTGCTGCAACGGGATATAGAGCCGCGACGGCAACGGCAGGGACTCGATCGGCCGCCCGGCGCTGAGATGTTTCTGGCTAGGCGGATGAACCCCGCCACGGAAGTCATGCAGACGCATCGCTCACACTCCCACCAGCGCCGGCTTGGGCCAGCACCAGCTATCGAAAGTCGGTTTTTGGGGACGCAATTGTAAACACTCGGTCGGGCACACCTCGACACACACGCCACAGCCCGTACACGCTTCCTGCAAAACGACATGAATCTGCTTGGGTGCACCGATGATGGCGTCGGTGGCGCAGAGCTTGCCGCAATGGGCGCAGCCGATGCACAGACTTTCGTCGATCTCGGCCAGCAGTGGCGGACCTCCCGACGCATCCAGCGCCCGACCCAGCTTGGCCGCCAATGTCCGCGCCAATGCCGCGCCGCCGGGCGGGCATAGCGTCGGCGCGGCGGTGCCGGCCACCAGCGCGTCCGCCGCGCCACCGCAACCGGGATAACCGCACTGCCCGCAGTTCACGCCAGGCAGCAATTCCATGATGTCCTCGCGCAAGGCATCGCTCGGCACCTGGAAAAAGCGGGCGGCCAGGCTCAACAGCAGCCCCAGCAACGACCCCAACATGGTCAACGTCATCATGGCGGCAATCATTTTGGTGAACTCCCGATCGGGGCCGACGGCTAGCGTACCGGCAACCCAGCGAAACCCATGAACGCCAGCGCCAGCAGGCCGGCGGCGATGAAAGCGATGGGAGCACCGGCAAAAGTCGCCGGCACGCTGGCCATGGCCAGCCGCTCCCGAATCCCCGCGAACAGCACCATCACCAGGGTGAACCCCAGCGCGGAGCCGAAGCCGTACAGCAGACCGCTGAAAAAATCGTGCTTCTGCTGAACGTTGAGCAGTGCCATGCCGAACACCGCGCAATTGGTGGTGATCAGTGGCAGGTAGATGCCCAGCATCTGATAGAGCACCGGGCTGGCCTTGCGCACGAACATCTCGGTGAACTGCACCAGGGCGGCAATCACCAGGATGAACGCCAGGATGCGCAAAAACTCGATATCGAGCGGGACCAGCAGGTAATGCTCCAACAGCCAACTGGCCGCGACCGCCAAGGTCAGCACAAAGGTCGTGGCCATTCCCATGCCCAGGGCGGAGTCGATCTTGTTCGACACGCCCATGAACGGGCACAGCCCGAGAAATCGCACCAGCACCACGTTGTTGACCAGCGCCGCGCCCAACAGGATGAACAGGTAATCCCGCATAACAATCCTCCGCGTTCCTGGCTCGCTACTCCGCAGCAATCGTGCCAACGAGATTGAAGGCATGCCATTCCCTAGACGTTCAATGCCTTGCCGATCTCGATTCTCCCCGGCCGATCGCGGAACGATTGTGAGGTTCGCAACAATGACGAAGGGAAATGGGGTTCGCTTGTCATGAATGCTGCATTGCGGGTGAAAAGGCGGTGAATAGTGGATCGAGCCGAATCCCTCTGTCGCTTCGATTCATGCTCGATCCTCACTACTTCATGCCTCTCACGCTGGCCATGAACTTGCATATGGTTTTCTCACCGGTTCCAGCCTCCCACAATGCCGAGTACACCCATGGCCCAGAACGATCAGAGAACATTCGGCTACCTTTCCGCCCAGACCGACCCGAAGGCGGTGCAATCCGCCGCCGAAGCCCTGCCGCCCTGGGTGTTCGCCAAGGTGGTGGACCATCTGACCATCGCGGTCTGCCTCACCGACACCGACGCCAACATCCTCTACGTCAACCCGGCCTTCACCGAAGTCACCGGCTATGCCGCCAGCGAGGTCATTGGTCAGAACACCGCCATGCTCTCCGATCGCTGCACCCCGGCCCGGGTCTACGATCAGTTATGGCGGCAGATCAAGCGCGGCAAACCCTGGACCGGGCTGCTGGTCAACCGCCGCAAGCGGTCCACCGTCTATCTGGCGGAACTGACCGTCATCCCGATCCAGGATCTCCGGGCGGAAACCGCCTGCTTCCTCGGCATTCATCGCGACGTGACCGCCATGCACCATTTGGAACAACAGGTGCACTATCAAAAGGCGTTGATCGAATCGATGGTGGATGCCGCCCCGGCGGTCATCGCCCTCCTGGACGAGAACGGCCGGGTCATCCTCGACAACCACGAATACAAGAAACTGGTCGGCGACCTGCGGGTACGGGAACCGGCGGCCGAATTCCTGCGTGCCTGCGGGAAACCTTGGGCGAAACCTTTCCGTGGGGCGCGAACGCCGAGCACGGTTTTCGGGATCGGGAGGTCAGCTTCGATCCGGGCGGCAAGGGGCAACCGCGCTGGTTTTCCTGCTCGGGCGTGTGGTTCCGCGAACAGGACAGCAGCGCCGCCACCTTCTTCAAGCCGGTGCGACAGACCTATCTGCTGCTCATGGCCAACGAGATCACCGCGCTCAAGCGCCAGCAGGAAGCGGTGGGCATGAACGCCATGCGCGCCCTGCTGGCCGAGCAGGAACGGGTACGCAGCATGCGCGAGGCGCTGCAAGCCGCCATCTTCCAGATGCAGGGACCGATGAATCTGATCTCCGCCGCTCGCGACCTGCTGGAACGACGCGGCGCCCAGGCCGACCCCGCCCTGCGCCACGCCCTGAATCAGGCTGCCGCGACCGGTCAAACGGCCTTGGAAAGGCTGCGGGCGTTGGTGCCGGCGGTACCCCCGGAAGCGGCGACGCCGGTCAACATCAATCAGTTGCTGCGCGAGGTACTGGAACTGTGCAAGCAGCGCCTGCTGGCCGGCGGCACCGTCGTCGACTGGAAACCCGCGCCGATGCTACCCGCCGTCACCGCGCGGGCCAGCCGCTTGCGCGGCATGTTCAAGCAGTTGATCGACAATGCCCTGGACGCCATGGACAGCAATCGTCACCAACCTCGCGAACTGCGCATCACCACCGCCACTCAAGAGCAGACGGTATCGGTGGTGATCGAGGACACCGGCCCCGGCGTGGCCTCAGACCTGCAATGGCGAATTTTCGAACCGTTCTTCACCACCAAGCGCGCCGCCACCCATGTCGGCCTGGGTCTGGCCATGGTCCAGGAAGTGGTCAATGAGCAGCGCGGCATGATTACTCTTGATCCCGACTATGACGCGGGCTGCCGCTGGCAAGTCTTGCTGCCCATCAAATACGAGGATGATTCTTGACCGCCATCGGTACGCAGAACGTCGTCATGGATCGATCGGACTTGCTGGAAATCGAACTGGCCACGCTGTTCCGGGTAAGCCAAGTGCTTAGTCGTCCCTGTCCATTGTGGGAAACGCTCGATCAGGTCCTGCGGATTTTGCACGAATACGGCGAATTGCATCGCGGCGTGGTTTCGCTGGTGGACCCCGATAGCGGCGCCCTGCTGGTCAGCGCCATCCACGATCAGCCCAAGCCGCCAACCGGCGAGCCGGTGCGCTACCTGCCGGGAGAAGGGGTGCTGGGGATGGTGCTGGAGCGCGGCGAGCGCCTGGTACTGCCGCGTCTGGCCGACGAACCGCGCTTTCTCGACCGTCTGCGGCTCTACGACCGCGAACTACCGCTGATTGGGGTACCGATCCGGGCCGGCTCGGGCCAATACAGCGGCGTGCTGGCGGCGCAACCACCCCGCCGCGACGAGTGGCTGCCGGAACGCGCCCGCTTTCTGGAAATGGTCGCCAACCTGATCGCCCGCAGCGTGCGAGCCGCTCAGGCCATGGAACGCGAGCGCGGGGCACTGACCGCCGAGCGCGATAGCCTGCGGCGGACGGTGCGCGGCCAGCACGGTTTCGACAGCATGGTGGGCCACAGCCAGCCGATGCAGCAGGTGTTCGAGCAAGTGCGGCAGGTGGCGAAATGGAATACCACGGTGCTGGTACGCGGCGAATCGGGCACCGGCAAGGAGTTGATCGCCTGCGCCATCCACTACAACTCGCCGCGGGCCAGCGGGCCGTTGGTCAAGCTGAACTGCGCGGCACTGCCGGACAACCTGCTGGAATCGGAACTGTTCGGGCACGAGAAAGGCGCGTTCACCGGCGCGGTCAACCAGCGTAAGGGGCGTTTCGAACAGGCGCACGGCGGCACCCTGTTCCTGGACGAGATCGGCGACATCTCCCCGGCTTTTCAGGCCAAGTTGCTGCGGGTGATCCAGGAAGGCGAGATGGAGCGGGTCGGCAGCAGCCAGACCCTACGGGTGGACGTTCGCGTCATCGCCGCCACCAACCGCGATCTGGAAGCGGCGGTGGACGAAAGTCTGTTCCGGGAGGATCTCTACTACCGACTCAACGTGATGCCGATCTTCATGCCGCCGTTGCGCGAGCGTCAGGAAGACATTCCCGATCTGGCGCGATTTCTGGTGGAAAAGATCGGCAAACAGCAGGGACGCATGCTGACCATCACGGACGGCGCCATCCGCTTGCTGATGCGGCATCATTGGCCCGGCAACGTGCGCGAGATGGAAAACTGCCTGGAACGCAGCGCGATCATGAGCGCCAACGGCGTGATCGCCCAGGATGTGATCGAACTGAGCGGCCTGAGTCTGCGTGGCGCCGGCGCGGCTCCGATCTCCGCTCCGCCCAGGATCGAGTTGGACGCACCCGACCTGGACGAGCGGGAGCGGGTCATTGCCGCGCTGGAACAGGCCGGTTGGGTGCAGGCCAAGGCGGCCCGGCTGTTGGGCATGACGCCTCGCCAGATCGCCTACCGCATTCAAATCCTCGACATCAAGATGCGGCGACTATAGCTAGCGGGACACCTGCCTTAGCGATTCCAGGCATTGCTCGATGATCGTCAAGCCTTCGTCCACCAAGGCATCGGACGCGGTCAACGGCACCAGGATACGCACGACGTTTCCGTACATGCCACAAGGCAGTAGGATCAGGCTGCGTTCGGCCGCTCGGGTCACCAACGCCTTGGTCAGCTCGGGGTCGGGCACCCGGTGCGCCTCGTCCTGGAAAAATTCCATCGCCACCATGGCGCCCAAGCCGCGCACGTCGCCGATGCGGGTCACCTGGTCAGCCAATTTCTTGAGTCGCGCCTGGATCGTTTCGCCCAGCCGTAGGCTGCGTTCCAGCAAACCGTCACGTTCGATGACATCCAACACCGCCAAAGCCGCCGCACAGGCCGGTGGACTACCGGCATAGGTACCGCCCAGACCGCCGGGGCCGACACTGTCCATGACTTCGGCGCGACCGACCACCGCCGAGAGTGGAAAACCGCCGGCCAGACTTTTGGCCACGGTGATCAGATCGGGCACCACTCCGCTATGCTCGATGGCGAAGAACTTGCCCGTGCGCGCCGCGCCGGTCTGGATTTCATCGGCGATCAGCACAATACCGTGCTGGTCGCAAAGCTGACGCAGGCGTTTCAGGAATTCCGGCGGTGCGATGTAAAAACCACCCTCCCCCTGCACCGGTTCGATGATGATCGCCGCCACCCGCTCGGGTTCCACATCGACTTTGAATAATGTCTCCAACGCCCCCAGCGATTGCTCGACGCTGACCCCATGCAGAGGGTTGGGAAACGGCGCGTGGTAAATCTCGCCGGGGAAGGGGCCAAAACCGGTTTTGTAGGCCGGTACCTTGCCGGTCAGGCCCAGCGCCAGCATGGTCCGACCGTGGAACCCGCCGCTGAAGGCGATGACCGCCGAACGTTTGGTATGAAAGCGGGCGATCTTGACGGCGTTTTCCACCGCTTCGGCGCCTGTGGTCAACAGCAGCGTCTTGTTGGGACCCCGACCCGGTGCCAGCGCGTTGAGCCGCTCGGCCAGCGCCACGTAAGGTTCGTAGCTCATCACCTGAAAGCAGGTATGGGTATAGTGCCGCAATTGCGCCTCGACCGCCGCCATCACCTGGGGATGACGATGACCGGTGTTGAGCACGGCAATGCCGCCGGCAAAATCGATATAACGCTTACCTTCCACATCCCAGAGTTCGGCGTTCTCGGCGTGCGCGGCAGCGATGGGATGAATGCTGGACACGCCTCGGGCGACGGCTTGCACGCGGCGCGACAGCAGCTCGGCATTGGTGGTCATCGTTCGATACTCCATCGATAAAGGCAAAAGAATGGGGAGCAAGTGGCTCAGCGGTCGATGCCACCCATGCACAGGTATTTGATTTCCAAATATTCCTCAATGCCGTATTTGGAGCCCTCACGGCCGAGGCCGGATTCCTTCATGCCGCCGAAGGGTGCGATTTCGGTGGATATAAGCCCGGTGTTGACGCCGACCATGCCATATTCCAACGCCTCGCTGACTCGCCAGACCCGCCCGATGTCGCGGCTGTAGAAATAGGAAGCCAAGCCGAACTCGGTATCGTTGGCCATGAGGATGGCATCCTGCTCGGTCGAAAAACGGAACAACGGCGCCACCGGACCGAAGGTTTCCTCCCGCGCCACCGCCATTTCCGGGGTCACTTGAGTCAGGATCGTCGGCTGGAAGAAAGTCCCGCCGAGTTCGTGCCGCCGACCGCCCAGCACGACACGGGCACCCTTGCTCAGCGCGTCGGCGATATGCTCCTCCACCTTCGCCACCGCCGCCTCATCGATCAGCGGCCCCTGGGTGACGCCGGATTCCAAGCCATTACCTACCTTGAGTTGGGCCGCCACCGCTTGGCTCAGCTTGTCGGCGAACGCCTGGTAGACACCCTCCTGCACCAGGATGCGGTTGGCGCAGACGCAAGTCTGGCCGGCATTCCGGTATTTGGAGATGATCGCCCCTTCCACGGCGGCATCCAGATCAGCATCATCGAAAACGATGAAGGGCGCATTGCCCCCCAGTTCCAGCGACAGCTTCTTCATCGTGCCGGCGCATTCCCGCATGAGTTGCTTGCCGATAGCGGTGGAGCCGGTGAAGCTGAGCTTGCGGATCGTTGGGTTGGCGGTGAGCTCGGCGCCGATGACTTGCGCGGAACCGGTGACCACGTTCAGCACCCCCGCCGGTATGCCGGCCCGCTCCGCCAGTTCGCACAGCGCCAGCGCCGAGAACGGAGTCTGCGAGGCGGGCTTGATCACCATGGTGCAGCCGGCGGCCAGCGCGGCGCCGGCCTTGCGGGTGATCATGGCGGCGGGAAAATTCCAGGGCGTAATGGCCGCGCAAACGCCAATCGGTTCCTTGACGACAACGATGCGCTTGTCGGCCTGATGCGGGGGAATGACATCGCCGTAAACCCGTTTGGCTTCCTCGGCGAACCATTCGATGAAGGAGGCCGCATACGCGATTTCGCCGCGCGCTTCCGTCAGCGGCTTGCCCTGCTCCAGCGTCATCAGCACCGCCAGATCGTCCTGATGCTCCAGCATCAGATTGAACCATCGGCGCAGGAGGGTTGAGCGCTCCTTCGCGGTTCGCGCCCGCCAACCGGCGAAAGCGTCCTGAGCCGCCGTGATCGCCCGCTTGACCTCGACAACGCCCAACTTGGGCACGCTGCCGAGCGTTTCGCCCGTGGCTGGATTGGTCACCGGAAGAGTTTCTTGACGATCGGCATCCACCCAGGAACCACCGATATAGCACCGCTGATGAAACAGGCGAGAATCTTTCAGATGCATGGGAAACTCCGTGGATTCGCAAGAAGTTTAAGGAGCAGCCTCCGCAAGGCCCATAGTGACTCGCGCAATGCCGTGCCGCCAAGAGGCGGACTCCAGTTAGTATCGGACCGGCACAGCCATGGTAGTCTTTCGCGAAGACCTACGTGGTGATTGGATTCGTGTCACAGAAGAGAGAGTTGCGGCTTTCCAGTGTCAGCGTGTCCTCTCCGCGATTGTGCTCCGAGGCAATTGCCTCGCACTGCTCCAGCGCAATCCGCCGATCCACCTGGTGCTCCAGCCAATACTCCACACCGTACTCCAGCATCCACACCGTCTTGTGCTGCCAATAATGCAGATTAGCGTGAAAACTGATGGGTAAAATGTTACAGCAAAACCGAGAACTCGTGATTGTAAAAACCTTGCATACCCAGTATCTCTTGAAAGTCCCACGCCATCATTAATATCTTCTGGAGTACAGAAACTCAATAACGCTCCCATGACTCAACATCACCAGCACACACGGTAAAGATAGAGTGGGCCTCTGGCACTTCCACATTCCGATACGTTCGATATAACGCTGGGTTTCGCACCTCCAGCTTTGCCAGCAGATGTGCCCACTCATACGCCATCTGACCTGTAGTGACAGTGAGCGATACCACCTGCCGGGCCAGCTTGATTTTGCTTATATCAAAGGCATAATCCCGCGTCTTCGCCTCCTCATGAATGCCCTTCAGATATAGAGAAATGGCCGCAAGTGGCGCCGAATGATTCTTGAAGCGGTCCAATTGGGGATGATTGCGATAGCCACGGGTTTCTCCACGAAGGACTGCCTGCGCTAAGAGAGCCTCCCGCCACAGCGCCACCAGACCTTGGGGATCCAGATAGTTAGGATGTAATGACCAGAGGCGCATATTTACGGCTTCCAACGAGGCGGCGGCCAACCGACCCGGACAAGGTGCAATTTTAGGCGAGTGAGTCCGGTTGATCCGACGCCCCGTTAGGCGGCTGCCGCTGGAAAAACGAGGATGAGCTCCATTGCCCGAAACGCACGGAACAGCGCCCATCCCGAGGTAACTGCCAGCACCGGCTATATCAACAGCAGATCGGCGCGGATGTTGGCTTCCGGTGTCTGGATCTGAACCAGCTATTCCCAAGTCGCATAAGCCTCCCCCAGATGATGGAGGCAATAAACAGCGGGCGGGTGCGACGCGTCATGCCGGGCACTGCAAACCGCAGTGCCCGGCATCCCGTGATAAATATCAAGGCTACCACGAGGATGTGCCCGGCTTGCCGACGAACCGAGAGGCAAGGAATTCCACGCTGTGCCACGGGAAAGTTAGTTTTCAGCCACCCTCGGGCACCGCATCCGGGATCTCGTAGCGTTCTTCGCCAATGTGGATGATGTTGAGGTCCGCTTCTTTCTTGGCCTTGAACCGGCCAGAGTCAGCTTGGCTCTGGTCGTAGCCGACTGCACGACCCTTCTCGAAGAAGATGACCCGCTGGCTTCCATTGGCTTTGGTGACCGTCACCATGGCATTGCCATTCCCCTCACGCTTGACGCCGAACGCGCAGGAGCCCGTGGGCTGACCCTTGCCCATCGAGCAGGGGATATTCCCGGTGGCGTGGAAGTCGGTTCCGGGCACCTTGGCGTCATGACTGGGCGCGTGAGCGGTCGGCTGCCGAGCGCCATCGACGATCATCTCCAGACGATAATGGGCTACCTCATTGCGGCGAGCCGCCGAACGCATCATGTAGACGCGAATCTTGTAGTCACCGCTCGCTGGCAGGGTACCCTCGTACTGGTTTTGACTGACGGAGCCGTTGAACATGGCTACCTCGTTTTCGCCGGGAGCCATGATGTTGAAGTAGGTGGCGCCATGTTTCGTTGCCAGGCTGACGTTCATGTACTGGCCAGCATGAGCGCCCAATACGTAATCCACAGTCTCGTAGCCCTTGATGCTGGCCTCGACCACGGCACTATTTGCACCCTTCTTGAAGTGTACCCGCTCGGTGCGAACGTCATTGGCGGCAAAACCCATGGGGGCAGTTAATAGCAGCAAACAGGGCAAGAACCAAAGGTGGAGCCTATTAAAAGGATTTGGCTTCATTTGATGATTTCTCCTCGGGTTACAAGCAAACCTAGGGGGTGGATCACGTTCCGCATCAGCGGCTCAGTTTTGCTGGGTCCGACTGCATGCACTCGTTAGAAGGCGGTTGATCAGTTTTCATTCAGCACCTTTCCCTTGGTGTACTCAAGACATTTACTAATTTCGGAGTTATCGAATTTTACATCTGGTTTTGATTTAAGTTTCAGCTTGATTATGTCTTCGTTAGTTTCGATTTCTAGTGAATCCAGCTTCGAATATTCCTGGGTAGGGCACATGCAACGTCCTTCCTGGCACTCTTGAAAAGCTTCCAGTAATTTCTCTTGCTTCCCTTTGGTCTCAGAAACCTCGATACTAACTTCGTTTTCGGTTGATTCGATTTTTATATTTCATCGCCATTCTCCGCTATTACTCAACACCTTCTAGCGGAGCGGCGGATTGAAATCCGCCGCTCCGTAGTGCGAGCGTGAAGCATCTGCACTACTCCTATATCAACCGCGCGCTGCTCTTACGCGCGTCGGTCGGAGTGAATGCAATGGTTAGGCACGTTGGGGTGCAGCAGGAACAAGGCCATAGCGCGCCATGACTGCGAGGAGCTGCGTCCGGTCTGGCGGGTCGCCAGCACTGACGACTTTGGCGACGTCATGGAAGTATTGCGCGCCAATATCGGGAGTTAGCACGATAAGCGCACGCGCAAGCTCAGTATGCGGATTACTGAATCCGTGCACCGAGCCTCTGGGTGTGCGCATCCAGTCACCCGGGCGCAAATCCCGTATATCGTTGTCGACCGAGTAGCGCAATATTCCCTCCAGAACATAGACGCATTCCTCATTGTGGGTATGACTGTGCGGTGGCGGAACGTTTGATCCCGCTGGAACTGTTAATTCGAATACGCCCATTCCGGCGTGGGCCGCTCCGTCGATCAGATACCTGATCTCCAGTTGTCCAACTTTGATTACGTCGAGTTGCGTCATGGTCACTTCCTTCGGTCAACTGGTGAAAAAGCTTGTGCCTAACGGGACGGCGGGTGAACCGGCGAAAAAGCGAAGACTTTAATGACCGATGTCAGCTTGATCCGCGTTGTTGTGCGGCGCGGAGTGCCAAGCAACCTGCGGTGTGCAGTGCCTTCTAATTGATTTATCGCTGATTCTTTATTGTTGTTGGGACACCGGTTTCATCAGAAAGACGTTTGACTATTTTCTCAATCTTTTCCAGTAGCTCATCCAGCTTTTTCATTGATATTGACTGTACAGTTGATAAGGCCGGCTTCAACCATACCCTTGTGTGTGAATCTTGTAATCCATATCGGGATCGAAATTCTATAAATGTAGCAAGGCGAAAATGATTATTTTTTTTCTGTCATAACCAGTTCTGCCAACGTAACTCTATCGTACCGATGAAAGCCAATTCCTTGAAATAAACTATCTACTCTATTTAGGCGGAGGTAAGTACCGAGTCCATTAAAATGTTCATCAAGCTGTGGCATCACATCAGACATGATCAAGAGTCGTTCTGACGCGAGTGATCTGCCTAACGAATAAAGCATTGTTAAGTCGGAATACTCTTCATCTACAACGGCACGGCCGCCTCTATTGGCGAAATTATCAAATCTATACCAAAGAGACTCTAGAGAATCTTGACATTGATACAAATATGAATATGAAATCGACCTTCTTTTCTGCTGGCTTCCCGAGCGTTGTTGTAATGCATGGGAAACTGATGCGGCTCCTATTGATCCAACAACGGCACCAATCAATGCGGAAAGTAATGTTGTGAGATCCATTGCCATGGAGTATCTCTTGTATTTCCGATGAAACTGAGTTTTCTGGATAATAAGGCGGCGGATAAGCCGTAAGGACGGAAAAACCGAAGGCTTTGGCGACCGATGCCGGCTTGATCCGCGTGGTTGTGCGGCGCGAGGAGCCAAGCAGCCTGCGGATTGCTATCCGCCGCCCCGTAGTGCGGGCGCGAAGTGTTTGGACTTCTGTCACAAGTATAGCTTCGTGCTGGTGCACAAACAGAACTCGCCCACTTTTCAGAAAAATTGCGGACCAAACACCAGTCGGAACCCCTGTGCTAACCGGCCATGAGTATCCGAAAATCCGGCGGAGCACACCCCCTCAATCGCGTCCTCGCGAACGTTCCGCTTCGTTCCAATACACCGCCATTTCCTCGCGGACTTTCTCGAAGGTGGCGATGGTATCCAGCGTGTCCTGCCCGCCCTGGGCCACCACGAACGCCAGGAGCGTTTCCAACAGCGCCATGATGGCCACCGCCGACGCGAAATACTGCGGGCTTTGCGTCGGCACGACGAACACATGGTCAGCGAGATACACCAAGGGAGCCGCCACGCTGTCGGTGATCGCGATCAACCTAGCCCCACGCGCTTTGGCGTATTCGCAGGCTTGTAGCGTGTCCTTGGCATAGGGCGAATAGCTCAACGCCAGCACGGCATCCCGATCCCCCACCAATGTCAGGTCATCGAACGGCGCGCTGACATGCCGGGGCACCAAATTCAGGTTCGGCATCGCCATCCGCCCCACGTAGAAAAAGTAATGGGCCAAGGAATACGAGCTGCGCGAACCCAACACATAGGCTTGCCGGGCTTGCGCGAGTTCAAGAGCCGCTTGCTCCAGTTTGCGTGGATCGTTCTCCGAAAACGTCCGTTGCAAGTTGGACACGCTGGCGGAAGCCATCTGCGCGTACAGCGGCGCGAATCCTTCACCCTGCCCCAATTGTTGCAGCCAGCGCGCCTGACTACTGATGGTGTGCGGACCCTGCTTCAGCGCTTCCCGAAACGGCTGGCGCAGATGATCGTAGGTTGGGTAACCGAGCCATTGCCCAAGGCGCACCAAGGTGTTGGGGCTAACCCGCGCTTGCGCCGCCGCGTCGCGGATTGGCAGCAATCCAATCTCGTTCGGATGATCCAGGATGAACTTCGCCGCCCGCCGCAACGCCGGTCGCAGTTCGGGCAGTTCCCGTTGCAACCGGGCGATGATGTCCCGGCGCTCGGCGTCGGTCATGATGACTTCCCGCCGCCGTGCTGGCGTGCCAGAAAAGCGTTGACCGCGACCAGGTGCTCCTCACTGTTATGGCACATCCCCTGGAAACAGGCGCAACGGTCGAGAAAGTCCGGCAGATTCTCGCGCTGGGCGATTTTCAGCAAGCGTTTGGTCAAGCGCAGCGCTTTCGGCGGCTGTCCGGCGATGCGTCGCGCCAGGGCATGGGTCCGTTCCAGCAACTCCGCCTCGGGCGCCACCTCCAGCAACAGCCCCAGCGCCAGCGCCTCATCGGCCTTCACCAAGCGCCCGGTCAAGGTCAGTTCGGCGGCGCGCTGATAACCCACCAACCGTTGCAGGAACCAGGCCCCGCCATCACCGGGAATGATGCCCAGATTAAGGAAAGTCTCGCCGAACACCGTGCGCGGCGAACCGATGCGCAGATCGCACATACAGGCCAGATCGAAGCCGGCGCCGATGGCCGGACCGTTGACTGCGGCGATGAAGGGAATCTCGGCCTTGTGCAGCGCCAGCGGAATGCGCTGAATCCCGCGCCGGTAACGCTCCTCGACTTCGGCCACGTCACCGGCGAAATCGCCACCTCGGTTGGCCATGTCCTTGACGTTGCCGCCCGCCGAAAAGGCCGATCCGGCCCCGGTCAGCACCAGCACCGAAACCGCCGGGTCGGCATTGGCCCATTCCACCGTGCACACGATGTCGTCGATCAAATGGGTTCCGGTCAGGGCGTTGCGTACATCGTCACGCCGCATCGTCAAGGTGGCGACTCGGTCGTCGAGCGCCAGATCCGCATCTTGCAGGGTAGGCAGAGTAGTCATGCTCGTTGTCTCCTTCAGCCGATCCGATCGAGAATCATACGGGCATCGACCACGGCGTAGCCATCGGGATAGGCCACCAGCGGATTGAGATCGATCTCCGCGATTTCGGGATGCGCCTCGACGATGCTTGCCACCTTGAGGATCAATGCCACCAGCGCTGCCTTGTCAACACCCGCCGCGCCGCGCGCACCTTCCAGAATCTTGCGGGCCTTGATCTGATTCACCATGGATTCCGCGTCCTGGCGGCTCAGCGGGATCGAACGGAAGGCGATATCCTCCAGGATTTCCACGAAGATCCCGCCCAGACCGAACATCATGACCGGGCCGAAGATCGGGTCGCGGCTGACGCCGATGATGACCTCCACGCCCTTGGCAACCATCGGCGTCAGCAGAACGCCAGCGATGTCCGCGTCGGCCTGGTAGGCGCGGCACGAGGCCATGATGCCCGCATAAGCGGCACGCAGCGCGTCGCGTCCTTGCAGGTTCAGCTTGACGCCGCCCGCATCCGACTTGTGCAGGATGTCCTCGGACACCACCTTCATGGCTACCGGCCGGTCGAGCCACGAGGCGTCCAGCGTGTCCAGATCGGCGGCACTGGCAATCCAGCATTGCGCTGGCACGTCGATGCCATAAGCAGCCAACAGGTTCTTGGCTTCGGGTTCGAGCAGATCCCGGTCTGCTTGGCGCGCGGCCGCGATCATCCGTTGCATCGCCGCGTTCGGCGGCACGGGTTCCACATGAACGGCGCTGGCGTCACGCTGGGCAAACTCGCCTCGCTCGCTCAATGCGGCCAGTACTTCCACCGCGTGCTCGATCGAGTCGTACACCGGTACGCCAGACCCGCGCAATACCTCCAGCGGTTCGGGTTTCAGTGGCGCGTACAAGCTGTAAACGACCAGCGGCTTGTCGCTTTGCTGCTTGATCGCGGCGATTTCTTGGGCCGCGACCCGTTCATCGCCGGCCAACTCCTGGGCGAAACGAATGCCGTAGCCGCCGAACATGCCAACCAGAAAAACCTGATCGACGTTGCGGTCCTGACAGAGTATTTCGGCGCAAGTCGCCAGCAACCGGGGATTGGCGTCGGTGCTACCAGCCACATCGATCGGATTGGCCAGGGACGCCTGAGGAAACAGCACGGCGCGCAATCGCTCCCGAGTGACGTCTTCCAATTCGGCCAACCGCAAGCCCGCTTCCGAAAGACGATCGGAGGCGATGGTGGCCTGTCCGCCGCCGTCGGCCAAGACCGCCACGCGCCGGCCAGCGGCCTGTTGCAACAGCCCCAAGCCTTCGGCGACCGGCAAGATCTCGTCGGACTTACCGACCACATTGACGCCGGCTTGCCGCAGCACATCGACGGTCATGGCGTAGCTGCCCGCCAGCGCCCCGGTGTGCGAACTGGCCGCTTTCTGGCCAGCCGCCGTGCTGCCCGACTTGTAGACCACGACCGGCTTTTTCCGGGCGGTTTCCCGAGCGACCCGCAAAAACTCGCGGCCATTCTTGAAACCTTCGACATACAAGGTCGCAACCTGGGTGTTCGCCTCTTCGCCCAGATAGCGCAGGTAGTCGGCGAAGCCGATGTCGGTCTGGTTGCCCGGTCCGACATAGGTGCTGAAACCGATGTGGCCGTTGTGCTGGGCCTCCAACGCCAAAGCCAGCAACATGTTGCCCGACTGCGAAACGATGCCTACGTTGCCGGGCTTGACCGCGTCCAGCGCCAACAGGTTGACCTTCTTGTGCAGATTGAACAAGCCGGAGGTATTGGGGCCGATGATGCGTACCCCGCCGCGCCGCGCCGCTTCCAGGGTTTCCCGTTCCAGTCGGGCGCCGGTCTCACCGGCTTCGCCGAAACCGCTGGCCAAGATCACCGCGCCCTTGACGCCATTTCGGCCACTCAGTTTGAGAATGCCGGGTAATGTCTTCGCCGGCGTGCAGATCAGCGCCAGGTCCACCGGCTCCGGCACCTGTTCGATGGAGGGATAGGCTTTGAGACCCATAATCTCCTCCAGCTTGGGATGGATCGGATAGACCTTGCCGGCATAACCGTCACCGAGAAGACCGACCAGTGCCTTGTAGCCACGTTTGGTCGGGTCCAGGGAAGCGCCGATGATGGCAATCGAGTCGGGCGCCAGGAATTGATGCAGCGGACTGTTCATGCTCAATACCCCTTGAACCGTGGCGCGCGTTTTTCGGCGAAGGCATTCACCCCTTCCCGCCAATCTTCGGTCACCGTGCAACTGAACACGCCATCGAGTTCCAATTGCAATTGGGTGGCGAAATCATGACCGGTGGCTTGATTGAGCAGATTTTTCGCCACGGTCATCGACACGGGCGCCTTGCCCGCGAGTTCCAGAGCGAATTGCCGGGCGCGCTCCAGCAGTTCCGCATCGGGATGAACCTGAGTGGCTAAACCGATGCGTTGCGCTTCAGCTCCATCGATGCGGGTACCCAAAAAGAGCAACTCGCGGGCCTTGTTGAGACCGACCAGGCGCGGCAGGATCTGGGTGACACCCCCTCCCACGCTGGTGCCGATGCTGACTTCGGGAAAGCCGATTTGCGCGCTCTCGGCCATCAGCACGAAATCGCAGGATACGGCCATTTCCGCCCCCGCACCCAGCGCATAGCCGTTGACGGCCGCCACCACTGGCTTGCTTAGCCGGAAGATCTTCTCGCATACGTCGTTGCCGAGTTGTAGATACTGACGCCGCTGATGGGCGGTGCGTTGCCCTGCCCCGTGCTCCTTCAAATCGGCGCCGACGCAGAATGCTCGGCCCGCACCGGTGAGGATGACGGCCCGGATCGCTGAATCGCGTTCGGCCAACGATAGTGCCATTAGCAACTCGGTGTAGAACTGCTCGACGACCGCGTTGAGGCGGTGTGGGCGGTTGAAGTGAATTTCAGCAACTTGCTGTTTTACAGCATAAATCAGGGATTCAAAGTTTAGTGTATTCATCGCGAGACCATGCAAAATTACTTATGTGTCATAAAAAAATAAATAAAATACATTTGTGCTTTAAAAGCATACACCAATGAGCTTTCTTGTAAATGTTTTTGTTCTTAATTTTTTAAGATATCACAAATGTTTTTTATCGAGGGTCGCGCTGCCCTAACCCGCCCTACGCGCTGCCGTACCGTGGTAACCCACCGTACCGTGGTCCAGATGTCAGGGATCGGGAAAAGTGGTTTGCAGTATCCTGACGACCTGTTCCCGCAGTTGTGGGGTGTCCGACGAGGCCGTCTGCCATACGATCTGCCAATCAACCGAGAAGTACGCATGGACCGCGATATTGCGAAAGCCGACGATGTCGCTCCATGGCGTCTCGGGAAAACGAGCGCGCAAGGGCATCGAAACGCGGGCCGCCGCCTCACCGATGATCGTCAACTTGTGAAGCACGGCGCTGCGCACGAGATCGTTGTTCAGGAAACCCTCGGTATCGACATCGGAGATAAAGGCGGTAATCGCATCCGTTGCTTCGATAATATCCACCAGGTACAGCCGGTCACTCCGCATACAGAACCTCGCTGTTCCGGAGTATTGGCTCACGGAGCAGAGGCTTAAGTCCTTTCTGTGGCACCAAATCTACTTTGCGGTGGAACAAATCGGAGAGTTCGCGTTGCATTCGAGACAGCGCCAAGCAACCGATCCGCGCGTCCGAACGAAACTCGACGAGAAGATCCACATCGCTACCAGGGCCGAAATCATCCCGCAACGCCGATCCGAACAGGGTCAGCCGCTGGATGCCGTTGCGTCGGCAATACGCCGGAATCAAGTTGGATGGAATCGCCAAGTGTTTATTGATCATGAAAATTCCTCTGATTTTGAGGAACCGCGCTTCCCTAAAATAGCTTATGACTTGGAGAGTTTATCTCTTTATCCAAACCGTAGGGCGGGTTAGGGCATCAGTCCGTAACCCGCCTTGAGGGAGATCAACGAACCAGCGGGTTACGTTACGCTAACCCGCGCTACGCGCTTGCTGCGCGCACCCGTCCACTGCCTGACCTACCCGGCTGACAAGTCGGCCAGCGCTTTGGTGAGCGTTTCTTCGGACACCCCTTGCACCTTCAAGTGTTCCAACAGGCGGGCGATGGGAGCGTCCTCCAGGCGAGCGAGATCGGCGCGCAGCCCTTGGCCGATATAGGCGCGCATCAGGGGTTGATAGCCCGCGTAGCCCAGCAGGGGCGCAACGCGCTTGAGGTCGTCGATCACGTCTTCCGGCATGCGCAGGGTAACGGTCGTCATCGGCCGGTCTTGGCGCAGCCGTTGTTTGAGATCAGTCATTTTCATAGAGCCGACGCTGATAACCCGCCGTACCGCGCTATGCCGGTTCCACCTCCGGCTTGGCGGGTGGTGATGCGGGCTCAAAGTGCAAAACCATCAATTGATCGGGGTGCAAGCCAACGGATTCGTAGGTATGTCCTTGGCGGTCGGAGAATTCGACCTCGAAGGCTTGCCCGTCGGCCAAGATGTCCACCACGGTGCCTACTTGGCCGCGATGCAGGTCGTATTCCGGGATGTCGGCGGTCAGCGCGACCACGTCCAGCAGGTGAATAGCGTCGTTCATCGTCGTTCCTCTCTCAGCGCGGATAACAGGTAGTGAGGCGGGGAACATCCGATCCATGTTCGATGATCCATCCGCTACGCAAGATCGTCTGCCGACCACACCAGTCGAATGCAAAATCGATTTGATAGCGTTGCCCGTAGGCATCGCGCCGTTCAAGTGTCGCGTCGTGGGATTTGACCACTTACAGCAGAACGTCGTGGAGAGGCTCAGCATTAGCTTCGGTCATGCCCAGCGCGGCCACAAATAACCGCGCTTTGTGCTTGCCTTCGGGATGCTCCGGATTCAGGCAGTAGTCGCGCAGCTTGCGAATATCAACTATTGCGTTTTCCGCATGGGGAATGCGCATGGGGAATGCGCATGAAAATTGCTCATTGTAGGGCGGATTGTCGCTGACGCTCCGAATCCGCCTTACGAGTTACGAGTTACGAGTTTTATAGACTACCAAAGTCAACTCGGCCACCAGTCACTCGTCACCTGCTCCACTGTGAACGGGCACTGTTCTGGGAAGGTCACCAGCGGCAAGCCGGTTTCCCGGCTGGCCTTCTGACGCGCCCGTGGGTAAACCTCCTCAACAAAAGCAGGCAGTTTCGGGCGCAAGCTGGGACTGTCTTTGATGAGCCAATCGATCTGTTCCCGTCCATTCTCAATGCTATCCGTCCAGCTACTTCCGCGCCGTTCGGGTTGATAACGCCACTTCAGCAGATGCAACAGGATGTTGGCAAGATGGCTCCACACGGCCCGCCGGTCACTTTTGCCCATGCTCTCGATTTCCTCAGCCAGGTTCGCCGCGTCTACAGCAGAGAGTGATCCCTGGCGCAACAGCGCCGCCTGCTGCTGCGTCCACAGGTAGAAGTCGGTTTCGTAGTCGGCTAGGGTCATGGCAGTCACTCCTCATGTACACTCTGGGGACAGCGAAGCACCGTTATATCACGCGAGTGGGCGATGGGCCGTATTCCACGTTCCATCGGTCTGTGGCGGCGGGGACGTACCCGGCGGATTGGGGCGGTGAAGACGCCGCGACCGCCACGGAAACCGATTTCGGCGAATCGGGGTAGGGCGGGCATGGCCCGCCATTTCAATCGTGTCGCCGATGAGTAGGGCGGGCATAGCCCGCCATGTCGGTGGCGTCGGATGATGGAAAAGGTGGGCGGTGCCCACCCTACCCGGCTATTGGTGCTGATCATGTGGGTTTATAATTAGAGGAATAATTAAGATACTAGCAGCTCCCCCAAGGGCCGCGCCCCATGGGCTTTTCGTCAAAATCGCTCCTCCGAGCGCGCCAATTACTACCAATTCAGTACCAACAACAATAGCATTAACATCAGTTCCTCCTACTGGTTCACTATCAGGATTTTTCTGCGGTTTTGGGCTTAGAGATCCTGCTTCGGGAGGTGGGTTATTACCCCCGGATTTATCCCCTTTTGGAAAACCTTTCCAGTCGGGTTTATCCGGTCCGGTGTCAAAATTACTTCCTGGAGGGGAATTTTCTGGGGGGCACTTACCATAGATATCGAATAAATTCACTGGATCACTTAAGACATACCCATACAAATTCGCATCCCCACCCCCAAACAAAATCGGATCTTTCGCCGTCCACCGCCCCATTTCCGCGTCGTAATCCCGCGCACCAAACCGCACCAGCCGGGTATCCCGGTCATACAACCCGCCGGCGAACCCGAACGGCTGAAAACCCGGATTGGTATCTTGAGTGACACTGCCGAACTCGTCGTAATCCATCCGCTGGACCACGTTACCCGTGCCAGTGTCCACCACCAGCCGGGGACTGCCGAGATGGTCGGTGACGATCCGATAAGTCGCGCCGCCCTTGATCAGATAGTCGGGCACGTTGACGCCGGTGGCGTAGACGAAGCGACCGACGATTTGTCCGTTGCCGTCCAGTTCGGCGACCGGCTTCAGGCCGTCCTGATACAGGAAGCCCTGCACCAGCGTACCGTTCACTTTCTTGCCAATGCGCCGGTTGGCGCCGTCGATGAGGTACTCGATCTCGGTGCCGCTGGGCAGGGTGATGCGCCGCAGGTTGCCCAGCACGTCGTATTGGTAGGCGGTGGTCTGCCCGCCCGTCGTCTTGCTGGCCAGTTCGCCGTTGGCGGTGTAGGCGTAGGTCGTGCCGCCGTATTGGGTCAAACGATCCTGGGCGTCGTAGGTCCCGTTCACCGTGCTGCCGCCCGCCGTCTTGCTCAGGCGGTTGCCGTTGGCGTCGTAGGCGTAGCTGGACAGCACCGCGCCGTTCTTGGTGACCTGCACCAGTCGGCCCGCCGTATCGTAGCCGTAAGCATAGGTATCCGTGCTCCCTTGGACGGTTTCCTGCTTTTGGGTGATGCGCCCGAGCGCGTCGCGGGTGTATTGGGTGCTGAAGAGCGCCCCGCCGTTGGCGGTGGCGCTGTAGCTGGCGACTTCGCCGAAGCCGTTGTAGCTCAGGCTGTCGCCGACGCCGCCCAAGCTCGTGCCGGTCAGCAGGCCGTTTTGCGGGTCGCGGCTCAGGGTCAGGTTGCCCGCCTGCGTCAACAGGCTGTCGGGGTCGTACTGGTAGGCGACGGGATCGGCGCCGTTGACGCTGACCGAGGTGAGGCGGAAGTCGTTGTCGTAGCCGAAGCCGACCGTGCCGGCGATCGCGCCGGTCCAAGCCGTTTGCGTCAGCAACGCGCCGCTGTAGCTGTAGGCCAAACTGCCATCCGAGGCGGCGATGCTGGCCAGTTTACCGGCCGCATTGTAGCCGTAAGCGTAAGCACCGGTGGGCGTGGTCAACGTGCCCAACCGGCCCGCGTTGTCGTAGGCAAAGCTCACCGTCTGGCCGTCGGGCCGGCTGATCTGGGTCAGTTGCTTGTCGGCGTTGTAGCTGTACACCGTGCTGGGGTCGCCGCTATCCACCGTCGGCGGGGTGTACTGTTGGGTCAGGTCCACCGGCGTGTAGGCGAACACATGGCCGGGCCGGCCCGGCGGGGTCAGCGAGACCAAATTGCCATTGATATCGTAGCCGTACTGAATCTGGCGGCTGTCGGGCAGGGTTTGAGTGGTGACCCGGCCCGCTGCGTCGTAGGCGTAGTTCACGGTGCGGCCCAGCGGGTCGGTGACGGTCTGGAGGTAGCCTTGCGGGTTGTAGGCGAAGGACAGCGTGCGGGTTTCGCCACCGCTGCTCTGGCTGAGACTACTCGGGCGACCGTGCCCATCGTAACTGGCGTTGACCGTCGCCAGTCCGGGCACCTGCGCTTGGGTGAGCCGGCCTTGGGCATCGATCATTGCGGTGCTTTGCCGGCCCGCCGCTGAGGTGGCCGTCGTGGTGCGAGTAGCCGCCGTGTAGACGCGGGTGGTGGTGCGGCCGTTGAGGGTGACGGTGTCGGTCAACGTCGTCAGGCTGAGGAGGTTTTTCGGATCGGCCAGCGTGGCGATTCGCTCGGTGGTCAAAGTAGACGTCAACCCGCCCGTAGTGGTCGTCAGGTTCTTGCCGAAAGGCGCCTGCATCCCGAAACGCGGGTCGGGGCCTTGCAGGAGGTTGCTGACCGTGCCGTCGGCCGAGGTGGTCTTTTGGCTGCCGTCGGTGCCGCTGAGCACTTCCGACCGCGTGCCGTCGGGCCAGGTATTGATCTGATGCTGGCCGCCCGTCGCCAGAGACTCGACCCGGTGGGTCGTGACCCGATTCAGCGCCGTGGTGCGGCTGACCTGATAGCCGTCGACGAACTCCGTGCGCGCCAAGGCTTGACTGCCGCCGCCAGCGTTGTTGTCTTGCTGCAACCGCCCGAGCGCGTCGTAGGTCATCGTCGAGGCGTTACCCTTGGGATCGACGAACCGGCTCAACAAACCGTCGCCGGTGTAGTCCAGACTGTGGGTTTCCCCCGCAGGATTAGTGATGCTGGCGAGGTAACCGCCGCCGTTCACCGTCAAAACGGTGCGCTGGCCGAACGGAGAAACGATGGCGGTGGGTTGGCCAGCGGCATCGTGCTCGACGGTGGTGACGTTGCCATCGCCGTCCGTGACGGTGGTGAGGCGACCCGCACCGTCATAGCCGAATTGGTAGACGGTCGCGCCGGTCACGGTGTTGAGGGTGCTCAGATGCCGGCCGGTGAAGTCGAAGCGGTACAGTTGCCCGCCGCTTTCCGAGGCGATCACGATGTCGTCCACGCCCGCGCCCGGCAACGGCAAGCCCACCGAGCGGACTCGGTAGTTGTTCCGATCAGCGACGTAAACCGTGCCGTCCGCTCCCACGGCCACGCCATACGGATTTTGGAGCAGGCCGGCGGTGGCGGGGCCTTTGTCGCCGCACGCCGTGGTCGAATCCGTGCAGTACGCGCCCGTTCCCGCCAAGGTCGCGATGACGCCATCGGACCGGATGCGGCGGATGCGATTGCTATTGCCATCTGCAATGAGGATATCCCCCGCGCCGCCGACGGCGAGACCAAACGGGGTTCTGATCCTGGCTGCAATCGCCGGACCGCCGTCCCCGCAAGAATCCGTGGTGGGGAAACAAGAACTGCCGTTGCCGGCGACAGTCGTGATAACTCCCTCTGGTCCTACCCGCCGAATTCGGTAATTGACCGTGTCCGAAATATAGAGACTGCCGTCCGGTCCTAGCGCGATGCCCTCGGGATATTGCAATTGCGCGGCCGTGGCGGGTCCGCCGTCGCCGCTGAAACCGCCCGTGCCGTTACCGGCCACGGTGGTGATCAACCCATCCGGACCCACGCGGCGAATGCGATGGTATCCCGTTTCCGCGATATACACCGTCCCATCGAAAGCGACGGCCACATCCCTAGGATCATAAAGTGGGGATTGAATCGCCGGAATTCCCTCTCCGCCGAGATCGATCCTCTGATTCCCCCGCAATTTTCGTGAGCGAGCGATCCGCCTCAATCCGATATACTTCGTCATTGCTCACCGATGCGAAATAGACGCGGTTGTCCGGGCCGACATCAAGGCCGTCCGGCACCACGACCGGAGAAATCGTTTCGATGGTTCCATCCGGCTTGATGCGACGCACCCGGCTACCTTCCGAAGCATACACGCTGCCGTCGCCGCCCACCGCGACATCCTTAACGCTCGCCAACCGAGCCTCCGTGGCCGGCCCGCCGTCACCGCCGAAACCGTTGACGCCGGTGCCGGCAGCGTTCGCGATGATCGCATCCAACAGTTTGTCCGCGTTCCGCCGCCCGCCGTTGCCGAGATAGAGTATTTTGCCCACTGGGTCATAGGCGTGATGAACGCCCAGCGCCCAGCCGCCTAGACCCTGCTGTTGAGCGTTCCACGGACCAATCTGGTTTTTCTGCTCCTGCCAGAGGATCACTTCCTGACGGGCCGGGATGTTGCCGGGCACCGGTACGCCGCTGGAGAGACCAAAACTTCTGCCGAGCGCTCGCGGTAACGCATAAAAACCGTCGTACACATAACCGATTCGGATCGCGACCGGTTGCTGTCCCAGCAGGCTGCGCCCGTAGGCGTCCTTGCCATCCCAAGCGAAAGCGAAAGTTTGGTTGGGTGCGGCCGGGAAGCTTTGCTTGAAAGTTCGCCCCGCCACGTCGATTTCCAGCTCGATCCGTTTGAGCACGGACGGTATGCTGGCACCGCTCAACGGGATGTCGAGCGTGTTGGTGGTCAGGCGTCCCAACACCCGGTCGCTGGCGTAATTCAGGTTGTACGGCGTGCCGGTAATGCCGACGGACTCAATCAGGGTCTGGCTTTCGCACTGGATTATTGAACCACACGCACCGTTCGGATCACGGGGCTGATCTTGATCCTCGTTCTTGGGCTCATCCGGCTGTGGAGGCGCGCTCCCGCTCGCTGCCGCCACACCGTAGTTGGTGTCATAGGTGGACAAATGTGCTAGCGGCACGCGCCACAAAGTCTTGCCAACAGTGTATAGGCTGGCCAACTGTTGGCGTTCCGCGTCCGTCACGCCCAAGGCGGCGCCGTTGTCGGCCGCGTTGTCGCCGTCGGTATCCAGTTCTGCTAACCCGCCGGTGATATTGACGATTTTGATGACCCGCCCATCGTCGGCTGGTATCCAGGCAGCTTTATCTTTGTCGTAATAACCTACCGGCACTTGAGTGCCAACCGGCATGTTCAGGAAATTGTCCAGATAGAACGGCACGGGCCGGTCGAACAGCACGTCCTTGCCGTCTTTCTTGATCGTCGCTTCCGCCGCGCTCAGCTCCACGGCGTAGGTGTAGGCGCTGGTCGGCGGCAACGGTCCCGGCATCGTCGCCAAGCCGTTATCGCCCACCGTGTATTCGGTGGCGCGCAGGGTCAGACTGGTGACTGATCGGGTGCTGCCGTCGGGGTTGTAGACTTGTGCTGTAGTTCCCGGTGGGATCAGCAACGTCGCCTGCCGTTGCCCGCTAGCATCGCTCACCACGCTCCCTCGGGCGACCTGAACCGCGCTGGCCGTCAAATCCACCGTCGTGACCTGCGGATCGGCGGCGACCAGCACCACGTCCGGCGCGACGACATAGTCCTGCCACGGCACGTTGACCGGGCGCTGGGCTAGCAGATAGCCATCGCGCCGGTAGTTCAGGGTGAGATAGCCGCCGCCGTTGACGGCCAGGTCGAACCCGCCATCCGCCCGACTCAAGGTCTGGCCGAATTCGGGATGGTTCAGGACGGTGACGACCACCGCCGGCAAGGGATTGTTCTGCTTGTCCAGCACCCGGCCGCGAATCACGGCGGCGCGCTTGGCCTCGATGGTGCCCGGCGCGACCCCGGTTTGGATCGGGTTGGCACCGCTGTAGAGGAATTGGGTCGCGGCATAGGTGGTGGTCGCCACGGTGGCATCGATCTTGGGCGCCACCGTGCTCGGGGCAGGCGGCAGTGGCGGCAGCGACACCTCGGGATTGACGATGACGGTCACCGTGTCCGAGGCGCTCTGGTCGCCGTCGCTGGCGGTCAACTTCAGCACGTAGGTGCCCCGCCGCCGAGAAGGTGGCGGTGGTTTGCGGGGCGTCAGGCGGGTCGAACGTGACCGTGCCGGTACCGGTGCTGCTGTCGTCTTTGCTCCAGCTCACGGTGACCTTGGCGGGCGGATCGGGCAAGCCATCATCCGTGACCGTGCCGCTCAGACTGGCGCTGGCCGGCAGGGTGATGGTTTGATCGCCCCCTGCGCTGACCTGCGGGGCCTGATTGGCGGTTGCCACCGCAACGGTGATCTTGAACGCCTGCGCGGCGGACAGCCCGCCTTGATCGCTGACCTCGACCCGGACCTCGTGTTCACCGGCTTGAGCGAGGGTGGGCGTCCACCCGATCAAACCGGTGGTGGTGCCGATGGTCATCCCCTCGGGTTTGACCGGGAGCGCGTAGCGCAGCACATCGCCGGCATCCGGGTCGGTGGCCGTGACTTGATATTGATAAAGCTGATCGACGCTGGCCTGTTCGATCGCCGTGGAGGTGATCGTGGGTGGGTTGTTAGACGGGGTGAGGTCGGTCACCGTCACCAGCGCGGTGTCTGGCGCGCTGTCCACCGTGCCGTCGTTGACGATCAGTTGTGCCACGTAGTCGCCCGCCAGATCGGGGACAAAGCGGGCTTGCGCCGGGGTTGGATCACTCAGGGTAACGGTGCTGTTCAGCGGCCGGTCGATGAGCGACCACCGATAAGTCAACGGGTCGCCGTCGGCATCGCGCGACGCCGTGCCGTCCACCGTGACGGTGTCGCCCACCTGCTTTTGCTGGTCAGGGCCGGCGTCGGCCACCGGCCGGGAATTCTCGGTGGTGACGATCACCGAATCCGGCACGCTCGCCTCGATGCCATCGTGGACGATCAGTTGCAGCAGATAGGTGCCGGGCAGGTCGGCCACGAAGTTCGGACGAACCGCTGTGGGATCGGACAAGGTGGCGGTACTGTCGGTGGGAGCGTTCAGCAATGCCCATTCATAGGTCAGCGCATCGCCGTCCACATCGTCTGCGCAGCCGTCGCCGTCCAGGGTANTGGTCGTGCCCACCGACCGCCTCTGGTCGGGGCCGGGCATTAGCCACTGGTGGCGAATTTTCGGTGGTAA
>NZ_SPMZ01000020.1 GCF_012939995.1 Candidatus Competibacter phosphatis
GTACGCGCTCCCAAGTGACCGCCTCATGGGCTAACAAACGATAGGCGGCCTGGGTTTCCGCCCAGCCATTGCAGGCGACCGGAATGCTGGCATTCGGTTGCGCCCCTAACCGTTCCGCCATCCGCACCAGTCGTCGATTCAACCGGGCATCACCCAAATCCGCTCCCCCCCAGTTCCGCCGCCGCCCAACCCACCTCCACCGTCTCCATGATTCTTCACCTTGTGCCGCTTGTTCGCTCCCTCAAAATGGAGGCCGCTACCCTCGCTATCAAGATCTGTGTAATGGATAGCCTCGGCACGGGGTGAATCCGGCTTTTTCAGAGTTAGCAAGTTCTTTACCAAAAACCAAGTAAAGTTATCGGTTTTTAACCAAGAGATTGTTATTACTTGATAGTTCATTGACGATCCGTGTAAAGGTCGTCCGTCCGAACCCTTTCGGATAGTTCGGCTTTCTCAGCGGACCGGGAAATTCCCGAGCCGGGGAAAGTTCACGATGGACCGGATCGTTCGTCTTGGCCCGTCCGGAACGGACGGGGAGAGCTGTCGGGATTGAAGCGAACGCCGTGCGGTCGATCCCACCCTTCAAGTGCCGTTGACCCTGAAGGCGGCGTTCGACTTGCCGGATCGAATGATGAAAGGCTTGACGGGTTCGATCATGTGGTTGGTGGAGTGGGCGTGGTGCATTCCCGATCACACCCTGCTGCGAACTCGCTAGATATTGAGGGCCGCGTATGCCGCGCGTACGAGATCCGGGCCGCGTTTGCCGCCCAAGCCGCCCTCCATGCGGTTCATCACGTAACTGACAGTCAGGCGGCGATCTCGGTCAACCACGATGACGGAGCCCCCCCCATCCACCCCAGGTGCATACTCTCCCATTGGGTAAATAGGGGATGATCTCGTTTTTAAGGGCGTAACCGATACCAAACCGCAGCGGAACGCCGAGCACCAGATCCACACCATTGGATTGCTCCTGGAAGATCAGATCACATGTGCTCGGCGACAGCAGGTGGGAACCGTCGATCTCACCACCGCAAGCCACCACCGACAGCAGCCGAGCGAGCGAACGGGCGTTGCCGTGACCGTTGGCGGCGCCGATGTCAGCCTGCCGCCACTCGGCTGTCCACGACACCGGCGGCTCCCATGCCGGCCCGCTTAGGGTCTTGTAACTCACGCTGTCGTGATCAGTCACAAGATCGATAGGCAGGGGTCCCTGGAATGGAATGACGTTCGACACCCGGTGGAACTGAGAAGGCTCAAGACCGATATGGAAATCGGCACCCAACGGTCCTGTGATCTCGTTAGCTACGAACTCGCCCAACTTCTGGCCGGTGATACGACGGATGACCTCGCCTACAAGGTGACCGAAGCTCCGGTCATGATACCCGGATGCTGAGCCTGGCTCCCACCACGGTGCTTGGGCTGCCAGCATTGAGGTTGACTTCTCCCAGTCATAGAGGTCAGCTACCTCGACGGGTCGTTCCCATCCAGACACGCCGGATGTGTGGGACAGGAGGTGGCGCACCTCGATCGCACCCTTGCCCTTGGCCGCGAACTTCGGCCAGTAGTGCGCGACTGGCTTGAACACGTCGAGATCGCCTCGATCCACCAGTACTAGAGCAGCGAGCGAGGTGACGGTCTTCGTGCTCGACCAAACATTGGTGATGGTGTCGGATTGCCAGGGGATGGTCTTGGACTCATCGAACCAACCGGACCAGATGTCGACCACCATGTTACCGTCGAGCGTGACTGCAACCGATGCCCCTACATCGGCTCCTGAGTCGACGTTGGCACTAAGCAGATCGGCCATCGCGCCGAATTGCGGGTCATAGGCACCTTGGATCTCGGCCATCCTTCGCTCCTCTGTTCAAGTTACGGGATGGAACTGGTGGGACGCGGCGATCATTCACGGAGACCGATACACTCCGCGTCACCGTAAATAATCGGGAACATCATCTTGACCATCGCGGTCATCCCGCCCATGATCGGCGCGATCCCGATGGGTGGCACGCCACACATCGCGCACGTTGACGTACCAGACGCCATCCTGAAAATGCCCCACCTGCCCGACGTTGACCCAGCCCCAATCGTTCCCAACCTTGATCTTGTAACGTGGCCGGACCTTGATCCGGCCTCCATCGACCGCCAGGAAGGCAGCGTCTCCCGGGTCGATGGTCCAGACCCGCCAATCCGCTCCCGGCGATGCGTCCACATCGTAATCTGAACTTCGTCCCGCCAGTCGTTGGTGACCTCGATCGGGCCACGCCCGTCCTCGTCGCGATCGTCGTATCCTTGGGCTGAGGTCACCAGCGGGATCGCCCAGAGCCCGATCACCAAGAGACTGAACCATCCCGACCACTTCGCCTTCATTGCTCAACCCTCCCCCCAGTGGAATCACGCATCGGTTCACAATCGCCGATTATCTTAGGCCGGCGACGGCGCCGATTCCATCCCCTGATTCGAACCCTCAATGGGCTGGAATCGCTCTTCCCGGCTAGCGAGTCCGGGTCACTGTCTGAAAGCCGATCGCCGCTTGTACCCGACCTCACCGAGCCGCCGGCGGATCGGTCGGGTCGGATCGCGCGCGCTTCCCCCGACCGACTGACTCGACCTCGATCAACTTGCCGTCTCGAAACAGGATTTCCCCCTCGCCCTTGATGCTCGGACAACAAACCCCGTCGTCAGGCCCATATTCATCGGTTTCGCAGATCACCCTGCCCTTCTCGATCTTCCTTGGGATGTACGATTTCCCCTGGGCGGTCCCAAAACTCCCATTCGGTCTTTCAGCTCGAAAAACCAACCGCTTTCCGTCGTTGAGAAACAGCGCTTGAAACAGCAGGGAGAAGTTACCGCCTCCAATGCCTTCGACCGCATAAGCAACGAAGACATCCTCCTTCGCATCACCATTGATGTCGCCCCGGACCAAGGCGCTGATGTAAGGAGCCCCACCTTCCCGCGCCGCCCGCTTCTTCACATAGGCTTTTATTTCGGGCTCGACCTTCTTGATTCCGTCCGCCACATCGACTGCCGTCGCGAAGACCTCGGCGGGTAGCAACACCGCAAGGAAAACCGGCAGCCAAAATCTTTTCATTCTGTAGCCCTCTCCCCATACCTGTCGGCTCACTTGACACACGCGGTACCAATCGGGGTTTCGTCGTCGCACGGCACCAAGTCCTTGAGTTCGAAAATGTAGTAGAGGTCTCCATCATAATCTGGGTGATGAACCCCCTTGGGTGCGACTCATGTCCTGATTGCCACCCTTGGCTCCGGCGGCATGCGGATGCACCTTGCAGTGCCTGGCATCGATCATCAGCCATTCGTAGTCCGGTTCGTCGCTCAGAATCTCCAGCAGCTTTTCCCAAGCCCCCTTATCACGCCAGCGAATGAACCGGCGGTGGGTGTTTCTCCAACCACAGACTCCGCTCGACCCTTCGATTCAGCCATCAGGAATCGGACCATGTTGGTCCGTCCTGGTCATCATGACCTTGCATATTGGCCAATCATTCAATATTTATTATAATAATCATACTGTTATTAACTGGCATGGTGCCTGCCTGCTCATGAATAAAGCAGAGATTTTTTCTCTGCCATGATTCTTGGACAACCACCACGAGGAACCATGCCATGTCCATTCTTCCCCCGTCCCACTCGTTCGATACCGGCGCTGGTTTGCGCGGTGGCACTCAATGTCGGCTTGATCAATAAACCCGCTCATGCCGAGGACAAAGATCCGATGTTAAGCATGAACGGTCAGGAATCTCCCGAGCTGCTGGTTTATTTGGCGGAAAAGACCGATGCTGGGCAATGGGCCGCTCACTATGGTCTGAAGATCCGGCGCAAGCTGGTCGGCAAGGCCGATGCCTATGTCTTCGCCACTCCCTCGGTCGAGGACGCCCGCAAGCTGCTGTCGATCATTCGCCAGGATGGGGCCGTGATCCGCGCATTCAACAATCGCTACGTGGTGGCCCTGACCCAGGAAGCCGAACCCTGTGGCGATCCCTGGGAGGAATCGCATTGTTGGAATGAGCCGGATCTGCCGCCGATCCCACCATTCACCCCCTTTGAAAACTATTTTTATCCGCAAACGGGCGTTCACGCCGGCCAATGGCATCTGTACAACGACTTCGGTTGGATACACATCGATGCGCCCGACGCCTGGCAACAGGGAGCGGCGGGCACCGGCGTGGTCATCGGCGTGGTGGATTCCGGGGTGGAGATGAGCCATCCCGATCTCGTGGTGCGACCGACGCTCAGTTACGATTTCGTCCATGAAGATGACGATCCGTCACCGAATCTGTTTGTCAGCCCTCTTTACTATTCGCATGGTACGGCGGTCGCCGGCGTCGCGGCGGCCCGAGGCGGCAATGGTCTGGGCGTGACCGGTGTTGCGCCGTATGCCTCCATCGCCGCCTTGCGTGTCCCGCTCGCTAATACCTTTGCCCCTTCGGAGCTGGGCGATCCTTCGGAGCTGGGCGGCGTGGTCTCGACAGCCGATCGCATTTTGGATGCAATTTATTTCGGCGATCAGGCGATCCACATCAAGAATCACAGCTACGGTTCGCCTTATCCGTATGCGATACGCGATGCGCGCGTTGTTGCCCTGCAAGAGACTTCCGCCAACGGCATGATCCACGTCGTGGCGGCGGGCAACGGCCAGCGTTTCGATGATGGCGGTTTCACACGGCGTGACGCCAGCGCCCGAACCTATTCCATTCCCGAAGTCATTACCGTGGCCGCGGTCGGTCCCGAGGGCCATCATGCCGATTACAGCAACTACGGCGCGAGCATCGTCGTATCCGCACCTTCCAGAGCCTGCGCTGATTGCGACCCTGGATTGCTGACCACCGACGTTACCGGCGGCCATGGCTACAACAATCTCAGTGGCAACCTCTTCCCCGATCCCGACTACACCGACACCTTCGGGGGTACCTCCGGCGCGACGCCCGTGGTGTCCGGCGCGCTGGCCTTGGCTAAACAGCTTCGGCCCGAATTGAACAGCCGCTGGGCCAAGCACCTGCTGGCCAACAGCAGCCAAGTCGTCGATCCCGAAGATCATTCGCCGGAAAGCGATGGTGGTTGGCAAGAGAATGCCGCTGGTTGCCGTTTCAATCAGAATTACGGTTTTGGCTTGGTCAATGCCGATCGGCTGGTGGCCTTGGCGGGTTTGAAGGATCTGGAATTGACGCCCCTGCTCACCTGGGATCAAGCCTTGCGAATGAAACCGACCGCCATCCCGGACGCCGATAAAACCGGGGTTCATTTCCCCATCGACTTCGACAGCCACAAAAATCCGGCGGATGCCTTGGAAGAGGTCGGGGTCAGCCTGCGCGTCGATCACGCGCGGCGCGGCGAAGTGGAAATTTGGTTGGTTTCGCCCAGTGGCAGCAAGCGCCGCATGATGCATCGCTACGACAGTGACCACGACCCTTTCACTACTGGTATCGGCGCCGTTGACGATGACGGTCAGATCCAACCCTGGACTTTCTGGTCGCATGCGTTCTGGGGAGAAAATCCCCATGGCCAATGGACGGTGATCGTGATCGATACCGAGCGCGGAACTACCGGAACGGTCGATGCAATCCAACTTCATCTGCGCATGGGTCGCCTGAAGGCGGGGAATCTTCAGTTCGAATCCTGCGATCTCGGTCAACACCTACTGTCCTGACCTTCGTTCTTTTCTGGATCGTCGAGCACGCGCATCGCTCTCCGCACACCCAAGAGCGGATGCACCAACTCGATCCAAAAACCCTTGAGGAGTAAAGAAAATATGGCTTATCACGGCGAGATACTCGATCAATGCGGGTTAATCGAAATCGATTGTTCCCTGATCGCCGTCGTGGCCGTCAGTGGAGACGGCCCGAACGTCTGCGGACATTTACTGCTTCACACCGGTCCCAGCCGAGGAGGCTATTATTTCCACGTTGCGGAGCTGCGTGGTTATCCCCGCTATATGAGCGAATCCGGTTATCAGCGATACCTGCGGGAATCGGGTAAAACTGAATTGCGGCGTCGCTATTTATCCCTGCCCGATCCGCAAGGTGCCTTGCTGTATCTTGAGGAGTTAATGGCAAAACAGTGGACATGGCTAGTGTTGCCAAACAATTGTGTTGCTTTCGTCGAAGAAGTGATCAAGGCCGGTGGAGGAACGTGGAGTTCGTATAGCAATTGCCCGGCGGTCGCGACCCAGGACACCCTCAAACAACGCATCCAAGGTTTTCTTGGCCAGTTGGAGAATGAGATCTATCGACTGTACGGCGTTCCACGGTAAGAACGAGACAGATCAAATTGCGAGTTGGGTACTCCGTACCGACTTCGTGCTGGACGCGCTGGAGCAGATCGCCTGTACAAGGCCGAGGTGATCCATCGGCAATCCTGGAAAAGCCTGGAGGCGGGAATGGGCGATCTTGGCCCGGGTCGACTGGTTCAACCATCGCAGGTTACTGGAACCGTCTGGCCACCTGCCGCCCGCCGAGGCCGAAGCAGTTTGTTACTGTCGAGTCATCAAGCCCGCAATGGCAGTGTGACTCACACCAATAAGCCTCCGAGATTCCAGGGGCGGTTCAAAACGCGAAATCGGCGGCTTGCGGATGCTGGATGCAAACCTCCCCTATTCGATCCAAGCCGGGGGTACGCTACGCTCGCTCAATTCAGCCCAGCACCTCGGGCCAAGCGAACTCAACCAACGACGAAGTTCGCGACATCCACCCTGATGACCGGGCGCTCCAGGGACACCGCAACCGCTATCGCATAGTTCCTGGCCCACTCGCCACCTGCCTCGAAGCGCTCCTCACCACCATCCATGGCGACATTCAGAATCATGTCGAGCAATAGGATCTTACCCGTCGGGTTGGAGGGTATGCACCCCATCTCCTCGAATTCCCCGGCCAGCCAGGCGCGTGCTTGATCCCTATCCATGCCCTGTATATCGCCATCGTGCAGCATGATCTCGTATTCTCTGTCGCGGTCGAACGATACGATAACGGCGTAACTCACATTCGTCTCCTCAGCGTCGATCATGGCCTTGCGGCCTTCTCGATCATATTGGTTTTTTGAGAACAATCAGTTCGGAAAATGGTATGGAGCAGGAACTCGATCAGCGTGATTTACCGATTCGCAATTCGGAATCCATTATAGAGCGCTTACCCGCCTGCTTGCTGTCTCGCCGATACTTTCCGGGCAAAGTACCCGTCCACGACTTGAAGGCCCGATAGAAAGCGCTGGTTTCGGAAAAACCCAGTTCCAGGGCGATATCCAAAATATTGCGTTGAGAATGGCACAACTGTTCGATGGCCATGTCCCGGCGCAGGGAATCCTTGATCGCCATGAACGTCTGCCCCTCACTCTCCAGCTTACGCCGCAGCGTCGATGGCGACATATGAAATTCTCGGGCAATCGTCTCGAATTCCGGCCATTCCGGCGTAGAGATACGCTGCAAATGTTTGCGAATGCGGGCGTAAAGACTGTGGGAGTTACGGTACTTGACCAAGAAGTTAGCCGGCGCATTGCGGAGAAATTCGCGTAGAGCGGCCTCGTTGCGTCGAATCGGCAAAGCCAGATGCTCGGCTTCGAAAACCAGGGTAGTGTCAGGCACGCCGAAGCGGGTTTCGGGACCGAACAGCAACCGATATTCATCGGCGTGATCGGGGCTTGATTGCATGAAAGCGGTTCGCAAGATGGGCAGGCGCCGGTTGGCCAGCCAGCACATCAGACCGTGCAGGATCATCAACAGGGTGCCGTGCGCGAACAACCGGGGGACCGTCCTCGGGCAGATCAGGATAATGGAGCCTTCCGAACCGTCGATGCCCAACCGACCTCGGGTATCGTCCAATACCAGGGCTAGGAAATCGAGCGCGCGCCGTATCGCTTTTTCCAATGTCCCGGCTCCGAGCACCGCGAAGCACAACAACTTGAAACTGCCATGACGCATGGGATGGCTGTCGAGCCCGAACAATTCATCATTCAGAGCGCGCGCCACGACGTGCCACAAAATGCCGTAATGCGCCGCCGATACTCGGGCATCGGGCAGTTCGAGCAAATCCGGCGAGATTCCGGCGCTACGCAGCATGGCATCCACATCCAGCCCACGCTGGGAAGCGCCATAAATGGCTTCCTTCACAAAACAGATCGATACCGTATCTTTGTCCACGGCTTTTTCCGCCGTCTCATCAACGCCAGTTGCAAAAACTTTCAAACGATTTGGCGGATTTTCGCATGGAGGATCACCCAAGCGCTCTCTTAGAATGACCTCGACTCTAGCAGAATAAATGACGGCATCGCGCGGAGTATGACCATGAATATCGATGACCAGGTTTTTCTCGTGACGGGTGGCGCTTCCGGTCTCGGCGCGGCCACCGCGCGAATGCTCGTCGCCGGCGGCGGCCGAGTCGCCATTACCGATATGAATCGGGAAGCCGGTAAAGCGCTCGCCGCCGAACTCGGCCCAGCCGCCCGCTTCATTCTCACCGACGTGGCCGACGAGGCGAGCGGCCGGGCAGCGGTCGATACGACCACGAGTGCATTCGGCGCCCTGCACGGTCTCGTCAACTGCGCCGGTATCGCGCCGGCGGAAAAAAGTCCTGGGCAAAGCGGAACCGCCCGGACTGGCCACGTTCGCCAGAGTGATGCAAATCAATCTGATTGGCGCGTTCAACATGATTCGCCAAGCAGCCACCGCCATGGCACGCAACGAACCCAACGCAGCCGGCGAACGCGGCGTCATCGTCAATACCGCATCGGTGGCCGCCTTCGAGGGTCAGATCGGGCAAGCCGCCTATGCGGCGTCCAAGGGCGGCATGATCGCGATGACCCTGCCTATTGCCCGAGAACTCAGCCGTCAAGGCATCCGGGTGATGACCATTGCGCCCGGCATCATGGAAACCCCCATGCTGCTGGGCATGCCTCAAGAAGTGCGGGACTCCCTCGGCAAGATGGTACCCTTCCCCTCCCGCCTCGGTCAGCCCACCGAGTTCGCCAGCCTGGTGCGCCATATCCTTGAAAATACCTATCTCAACGGCGAGGTCATCCGCCTCGATGGCGCCATTCGCATGGGCGCGAAATAGCTTGCGCATTCCGAGCAGGACGGACCGATGATTCTCACCCCAGAACAGGAAATGATCCGCGATACCTTACGGCACTTCGCGCGGGAGCGGCTTGCGCCCAACGCCGCCGAATGGGAGCGTACCCGGACCTTCCCTCGCGAAGCCCTGGCCGAACTGGCTGAACTGGGGGTGATGGGCATGGTGGTCCCGGAACGCTGGGGCGGCGCCGGCCTGGATTATCTGTCGATGGTGCTGGCCATCGAAGAAATCGCCGCCGGCCACGGGGCCACCTCCACCATCGTCTGCGTGCAGAATTCGCTGGCCTGCGGGATTACGTTGAATTACGGCAACGACGCCCAAAAAGAACGCTATCTCACTCGGCTGGCACGCGGGGAATGGCTGGGCTGCTTCTGCCTCACCGAACCGCATACCGGCTCCGACGCCGCCGCTCTTCGCACCACGGCGCGGCGGGATGGCGATCACTGGGTACTGAATGGCACCAAGCAATTCATCACCACCGGCAAGGAAGGCCAGCTCGCCATCGTCTTTGCCGTGACCGATCCGTCCGCCGGCAAGAAAGGCATCTCCTGTTTCCTGGTCCCGACCGACACGCCGGGATACATCGTGGCCCGGCTGGAGGAAAAAATGGGGCAACACGCCTCCGACACGGCACAGATTCTGTTCGAGAACTGCCGGATACCGGTCGAAAACCTGCTTGGCCCAGCGGGGGAAGGCTACAAGATCGCCTTGTCCAATCTGGAAGCCGGCCGGATCGCCATTGGCGCCCAGTCCGTGGGCATGGCTCGCGCCGCCCTCGAAGCCGCCGTGGGCTACGCCAAGGAACGGGAAGCGTTCGGCGTGCCCATCGTCCAGCATCAGGCGGTACTGTTCCGGCTGGCCGACATGGCGACCCAAATCGAAGTGGCCCGACAGATGATCTGGCATGCCGCCAGCCTGCGGGACGCTAATCGGCCCTGCCTGAAGGAAGCTTCCATGGCCAAGCTGTTCGCCTCCGAAATGGCCGAGCGGGTCTGCTCGGACGCCATCCAAATCCACGGTGGTTACGGTTACAGTACCGACTTTCCCGTGGAACGCATCTATCGAGACGTCCGGGTAACCCAAATCTACGAAGGTGCTTCCGACATTCAGCGCTTGGTGATCGGTCGGGCCGTGCTCGGCGGCTGACCGTTTGGAGATTTTCGATGGGTCCATTACAAGGCATCAAGGTCGTCGAATTCGCCGGACTCGGTCCGGTGCCCTTTTCCGGCATGGTGCTGTCCGACCTGGGGGCGGAGGTCGTGCAGATCAACCGCGAGGCCAACGCCCCGGAAATCAATCTGTTTGCGCCGGAAAAGAACATTCCCAATCGGGGACGGCGCATCGTCCGACTCGACTTGAAAGCCTCCGCCGACATGGCGACGGCGTTACGCCTGATCGAGCGCGCCGACATGCTGATCGAGGGCTTTCGGCCCGGCGTCATGGAGCGGCTGGGCCTGGGACCGGAGCTCTGCCTGGCCCGGAACCCGCGACTGGTCTACGGTCGCATGACCGGTTGGGGTCAAACCGGGCCGCTGGCGCAAACCGCCGGTCACGACATCAATTATCTGGCCTTGTCCGGCGCGCTGCACGCCATCGGCCGCGCGGACGGCGGGCCGACGCCACCGCTGAACCTGATCGCCGACTATGGCGGCGGCGCCATGCTGCTGCTGGTCGGTCTGCTGGCCGCCCTGCTCGAAGCCGGAAAATCCGGGCAAGGGCAAGTGGTGGACGCAGCCATGAGCGACGGTTCCGCCCTGCTGATGGCCGCCATCTACAGCTTGAAAGCGATGGGATACTGGAGCGATCGGCGGGAAAGCAACTTTCTCGATGGCGGCGCCCATTTCTACGACACCTACCAGTGCGCCGACGGCAAATGGCTGGCGGTGGGTCCCATCGAGCCGCATTTTTACCGGATCTTGCTCGAAGGCTGCGGTGTTACCGATCCCGACCCCAGGCAGCAATGGCATCCGAAGTCCTGGCCGACCATGAAAGAGCGTCTGCGCGCGGCGCTGCGAACCAAGAACCGCGATGAATGGTGCGCGCTGTTCGAGGGCAGCGATGCCTGCGTCACGCCGGTGCTCGGCCTGGAGGAAGCGCCCACGCACCCGCACAACCAGGCTCGGCAGACCTTCGTCGAGCACGCCGGTCTCGTGCAACCCGCGCCCGCGCCACGCTTCAGCCGTACCCCCGCCGAGATTCGGAGCGCACCGGGGTCACCAGTCAGCTCTTCGAACGACTGGCTGACGGAATGGGGATTTTCCGACATCGAGATTGCTCAATTCGTGTCCGCCGGGACGCTCTGAAGGCAAGAGCGATTTGGATCACCGATGACGTGAGCTCCGGCGACGAATTCCTTCAGCAACGGCACGACTCTCGCGATCAGCCAATAGAGATCTTCGACCATGCATTTCACCTCAAGCAATCCTGAGTTTGCCACGGTCGTGCGTGCCAGTTTCGAGCAACAGGGACTGATGAAGACCTTGGGCGCGACGCTGGATCGTATCGAACCAGGGGTGGTCGACATCTCGATTCCCTACCGCGACGGACTTACCCAACAACATGGCTTCCTGCACGCGGCGGCCACCACCGCGATCGCCGATACCGCGAGCGGCTACGCTGCCTTATCCTTGATGCCGGCCGGCAACGAAGTCCTCACCATCGAATTCAAAGTCAACCTGCTCCGGCCAGCCGCCGGAACCCACTTTGTCGCCGAGGGCCGCGTGGTCAAACCCGGCAAGACGATCACGGTGGCACGCGCCGATGTCTTTGCCCACGCCGACGGAGCACCGGTCCTCATCGCCACCCTGCTGGCCACGATGATCGCATTGGCTGGCTGAGCCGCGTCCACGACGAACGGCATGAATTCGCCTCGATCAAGCCGGCGAGAAATAAAGACAACCACTTTCCGCTATCCGCAACCCACCCAGGAGTGATCATGATCGTCGACTACGAAGACATCCTGTACGAAGTCAAGAATGGGGTCGCCACCATCACCATCAACCGTCCTGACAAGTACAACGCCTTTCGCGGCCAAACCTGCGAGGAGATGATCCACGCCTTTCTAAAGGCCGGCTGGGATCATTCAATCGGCGTCATCGTCCTGACCGGCGCCGGCAACAGGGCATTCTGCACCGGCGGCGACCAGTCATCCCACGCCGGACACTACGACGGGCGAGGCGTGATCGGCCTGCCGCTGGAGGAATTGCAGAGCGTGATTCGCGATGTGCCCAAACCGGTAATCGCCAAGGTGCGTGGCTATGCCATCGGCGGCGGTCATGTGCTGGCGCTGCTATGCGATTTGACCCTCGCCGCCGAATCGGCCAAGTTCGGTCAAGTCGGCCCCAAGGTCGGTTCGGTAGACCCCGGCTTCGGCACCGCCTACATGGCGCGGGTCATCGGCGAAAAGCGGGCGCGGGAAGTGTGGTATCTGTGCCGCCAATACACCGCCGCCGAAGCGGTGCAAATGGGCTTGGCGAACAAGGCCGTTCCCGATGACGAACTGGACGCCGAGGTAGACCGCTGGTGCGCGGAGATTCTGGAGAAAAGCCCGACCGCGCTGGAGTTGGCCAAACGCTCCTTCAATGCCGACACCGCTCACATCGCCGGCATTTCCTCATTGGGCCTAAAAGCCGTCAGTCTGTTCTACGGCACCGAGGAATCCCAGGAAGGGGTGCGGGCGTTCCAAGAAAAGCGCAAACCAAAATTCCGCGACTGATTCGAAGTTCTTCATCGGCGATCGATTAGCAATCAGGGTGAATCCTTATGGCGCGCATTTCCCAGGCGGAATTCGAACAACTGGCCCATGAACATGTCCCCTTCGTGGGGATGCTGGGCATTCAGGTGGAAAGCCTGGAAGCCGGTAGGGCAAGTATCCGCATACCCTTTCGCGAGGATTTCATCCGACCCGGCGGTACGGTGTCGGGTCCGGTGCAGATGGCGCTGGCGGACATCGTGATGTATGCGGTGGTGCTCAGTCTGATCGGGCGGGTGGAACTCGCCGTCACGACCAATCTGACCTGCAATTTCCTGCGCCGCCCCAAGCCGGTCGATCTGATCGGCCGGGGCCAAATTCTCAAATTGGGTAAGCGCTTGGCGGTGGGCGAAGTGTTGCTGTATTCGGAAGGCGACCCAGAGCCCGTGGCGCATGTGACCTGCACCTATTCGATCCCACCAACGGCTCAGGAGCCCGTTGCCATTGCTCCCCCGCCCTCGCCCACCGAGGCGCATTGATCCGCAACGACCTCGTTTTAGCCTGCAATGCGCGATGGCGGCTTCAGGAAAGCCAGCGCTTGCGGCGACGGTAGTGCTTGATATCCTTGAAGGATTTACGCCCAGAGGAAGAAATACCCAGGTAGAACTCCTTGACATCCTCATTGCTGCGCAGATCTTCGGCACCGCCTTCCATCACCACTCGGCCGTTTTCCAGGATGTAGCCGAAATCGGCGTAGCGCAGCGCCATCATGGTGTTCTGCTCGGCTAGCAGAAAACTGACGTTTTCCTGGCTGTTCAAATCCCTCACGATCTCGAAGATTTCCTCGACGATCTGCGGCGCCAACCCCATGGACGGTTCGTCGAGCAGGATCATCTCCGGCTTGGCCATCAGCGCGCGGCCAATGACGCACATCTGCTGTTCCCCACCGGAGGTGTAGCCGGCTTGGGAACCGCGCCGGGTCTTGAGGCGCGGGAAATAGTGGTAAACCTTTTCCAGATTTTCCTTCAACGCACTCCGGGAAATCGAGCGGGTATAGGCACCGGTCAGCAAATTTTCCTCGATGGTCAGATGACCGAAGCAGTGGCGTCCCTCCATGACCTGGATGACGCCACGCTTGACCAGTTCGTTCGGGGTCAATTGGTCGACCCGGCTGCCCTTGAATTCGACCGACCCTTTGGTGACATCGCCGCGCTCGGCGTGCAACAAATTGGAAATGGCCTTCAAGGTCGTCGTTTTCCCCGCCCCGTTAGCTCCCAGCAGGGCAACGATTTTGCCCTTGGGCACGTCGAGGGACACCCCCTTCAACACCAGGATCACATGATCGTAAATGACTTCGATGTTATTGATCGTCAGATAATGCTCAGCCGCCGGGGCGGCCACGGTCTGGGTAGCCATGCGCGGTTATCCGGTTGTGGAAGGGCGCTCGCGAGCGCCCCAGGCTGGATTACATTTCTTTTGTGCAGTCACGCGGCGTGATGCCCTTTTCCTTGGCATATTGCTGGGCGGACGCCTTGAACAGTGGATGAATCAGAGTCTTGTTGCCTTCGATCCAGTCGGAAACCACAACCCACTTCTCGCCGTCCCATTGCTGGATCTTCACCTTGCCTGAACCTTCGTGGTTGTCGCAGGAGGTCTTGATTTCCGGCAGCAGGTTGGTGGCGCCGATCTCCTTCAAACGGGCATCGGTGATATCCAGGTTTTCCAAGCCCCAGCGCACTTGTTCGCCGGTCATGGCCTTGCCCTCGCCATATTTTTCCTGGGCCTTGCGCACTGCCTCGACCGACAGCACGGCGGCGGAAACACCGCGATTGTAGAGAATGGTACCGATCTTGGACTTGTCCCCCAGATTGCCCTGGCCGGCGCCATAGACCACCTTCTCGATATCGGCGATGAGCGGCACGTCCTTGCCGGCCACGTTCCAGGTCGCGGACATGTAGCCCTTGGCGGCGTCTCCGGCCGGCACGGTGTCTTCCTCGGAACCGGCCCACCAGGAACCGATCATCTTGTCCCGTGGAAAACCGACCTTCTGGGCGGCCTTGATGGCAGTCTGATTCATGACGCCCCAGCCCCAGAAAATGACGTAATCCGGTTTTTCCTGGCGGATCTTCAGCCACTGCGCGCCTTGTTCGTTGCCCGGATGCGCCACCGGAATCACCGTCAACTCGAACTTGTTCAGCTTGGCTTCTTCCTGCAGGGCGACGATGGGTTCCTTGCCATAGGCGGAATCGTGGTAGAGAAACACGATCTTCTTGCCCTCCAGGCTGCCTTTCTCCTTCTCCTTGATGAACTTGACGATGGCGGACGCCTGCATCTGGTAGGTCGTGACCAACGGGAAGGCATAGGGGAACACCGAACCGTCCACGGCGTCGGTGCGGCCATAACCCACCATGGCCATGGGGATCTGGTCGGCCGCCGTCTTGTCGATCAGGGCATAGGAAATACCGGTGGACATCGGGTGGATCGGGCCGGCGGATATCTTGGCTTTGTCTTTCAGGCGCTCGTAACACTCGATGCCCTTGGCATTGTTATATTCGGTCTCGCACTCTTCCCAAACGATCTTGACGCCGTTGATGCCATGTTCCTTGAGATTGACGTAGCTGAGGTAATCGACGAAACCGCCGAAGAACGACTGGCCATTCGCGCCGTAGGGACCAACACGGTATGACACGATGGGAAAAAAACTGCTCTTCGGCGGCGAACGCGCCTTGCGCCAGCAGGATGATGGAAACGGCGGCGGTCAGCGCGGACTTGCGATACTTGGACATGATGTTGTCTTCTCCAATGTGATTATATTTGCAAAACACCCTCTAGTGGGGGAATGGCCACAGACGCAATTTCTCCTTGGTGATTTGCCACAAGCGGGCCAGGCCATGTGGCTCGACGATCAGGAAAAACATGATCAGCGCCCCGAATACCAGCACCTGGATATGCGAGACCGTTGCGTTGGAGAAGGGCAGCCCGAGCAAGCCGGCCACCCAGGGCAGGGAGATATCGAGGAAAATCGGCAGCAACAGAATGAAGGCGGCACCAAGGAAACTACCCAGGATCGAGCCGACTCCGCCGATGATGATCATGAACAGGATGCGGAACGACATATCCAGCGAAAAGCCGTCCGGTTCCACCGAGCCCAGATAGCAGAAGGCATAGAGCGCGCCCGCCACCCCGCAGTAAAACGAACTGACGGCGAACGCCAGCAGCTTGGTCGGCATCAAGCGGATGCCGATGACCGAAGCGGCCACGTCCATATCGCGCACCGCCATCCAGGCGCGGCCAGTGGATGAACGCGCCATATTTTTTGGCCGCCAGCGCCATGACCACCACGATGGTCAGCACCAGCAGGTATTTTTCCTGGGGAGAGGTGAATTCGTGACCGAGAATAATGAGCTTTTGGGCGGAAATCACCCCCGACGAGGAGTGGTTCGAGAACCATGGAAACTTGGTCAAACACCAGACAATGAAAAATTGCGCCGCTAGCGTCGCCACCGCCAGATAGAAGCCTTTGATCCACAAACTCGGCAGTCCGAATAGAATGCCGACTCCGGCCGCCGTCAGCCCGGCGCAAATGAAGCTCACCAGAATTGGGATACCGTCGATCCGTAACTGGAAGTTGTAGGCGGCGTAGGCCCCCACCGCCATGAAAGCGGCCGAGCCCAGGGATAACTGGCCGGCATAGCCCGTCAGGATGTTCAAGCCGAGAGCGGCGAGGGAAAAAATCAGAAAGGGAATCAGAATGGCCGAGAACCAGTATTCGCTGGCGACCCCCGGAATCACCAGAAAAACCACTGCCAGCAGGATCAGGATACCTATGCGATCTTGACGAATGGGAAACAGTTGCTGGTCGGCGGCATAACTGGTTTTGAATTGGCCGGCTTCGCGGTACAGCATGGGTTTTCTCCTTATACCCGGTCGATGTGCTTCTCGCCGAAGAGACCTTCGGGGCGAACCAACAGGAAGAACAAGGCGAGAACGTAGGGAAACCAGCCCTCGATGCCACCGAAATTGCCGCCGAACATCGATTGCATGACCGGCGGCAGATAAATCTCCGCCAGTTTTTCCGAAGCGCCGATGATCAGGCCGCCGACGATGGCACCCGGCACCGAAGTGAAGCCACCGATGATCAGCACCGGCAGCGCCTTGAGCGCGGTGAAAGTGAGTGCGTACTGCACGCCATTGCGGGCGCCCCACATCATGCCGGCCACCAGGGCGACAAAGCCGGCGATACCCCAGACAATGGCCCAGATATGCTGTAACGGGATACCGATGGACAGCGCCGCCTGATGATCGTCAGCCACGGCCCGCAGGCTCGGCCGATCCGGGTGTACTGGAAGAACAGCGCTAGCGTAGTCACCAGCAGGGCCGCCACTCCGGCCGCGACCAAGTCGAACTTGGAAATCACCATGTTCCACGAATCGAGAATGGCCGCGATCGGCTCGTCGACGATGCCGAGATCCAGGGCACGTGGCTGGCTGCCGAACACGATCGGCGCCAAGCCTTCGATGAAAAAACGCCAGACCGATGGTCGCCATGAACAGGGTGATGGGGGGCTGATTGACCAGTTTGCGCAGGACGAACTTTTCGGTGGCGATACCGAACAGCGTCATGATGACGAAAGCCAGGATGATCGCCAGCCACAACGGCGCGCCCTGCTCCATGCAACCCACCACCGACAGCGCCGCCAGATACACCATCGCCCCCTGCGCGAAGTTGAATACACCGGACGCCTTGTAGATCAGCACGAAGCCCAGCGCCACCAGCGCATACATCACCCCGGACAGCAGACCGCTGATCAGGACTTCCAGAAAAAAATTGCATGGTCCCGACCTCCTCAGTGGCTCACGCCCAGATAGGCGGCGATGACGTCTTCGTTGTTTTTCACATCGTCCGGCAGACCGTCGCCGATCTTCTTGCCGTAATCGAGCACCACGACGCGGTCGGAAATATCCATCACCACCCCCATGTCATGCTCGATCAGGACGATGGTGGTGCCGAACTGATCGTTGACGTCGAGAATGAAGCGGCACATATCCTGTTTCTCCTCGACGTTCATGCCCGCCATCGGCTCGTCCAGCAGCAGCATGGACGGCTCGGCCGCTAGCGCCCGACCCAGTTCCACTCGCTTTTGCAGGCCGTAGGGCAGGCGGCCCACCGGGGTTTTGCGGATATGCTGGATTTCGAGGAAGTCGATGACTTCCTCCACCTTTTTCCGATGTTCCAACTCTTCCCGCTTGGCCCGACCCAGCCATAGGGCGTGTTCGATGAAGTTGGCCTTCATCCGGGTGATGCGCCCGGTCATGATGTTGTCGAGCACGCTCATGCCCTTGAACAGCGCAATGTTCTGGAAGGTGCGGGCGATGCCCTGGGTCGCCGCGTGATGCGGCTCCATCTTCTTGCGCTCCCGGCCATGGAAGATGATGACGCCTTCCTGGGGGTGATAGACCCCGTTGATGACGTTGAGCATGGAGCTCTTGCCCGCCCCGTTGGGACCGATGATGGCGCGGATTTCGTGTTCGCGGACATCGAAGGAAATGTCGGTCAGGGCCTTGACTCCCCCGAAGCGCAGCGAAATGTTTTGCAGGTCGAGAATGACCTCGCCGATTTGCTTGCTCATGGTCTATGCCGCCTGCTTGGCCACGGGGAAGGTCTCGGCGTCGATGATCCTGAGATCGGCGGACACCTTGCCGCGCCGGCCATCCTCGAACTTGACCTCGGTTTCGATGAATTGGGTGGCTTGACCACCGTAGAGAGCATCGATCAGCACCTGGTATTTCTTCGCGACAAAGTTGCGCCGCACCTTGCGGGTCCGGGTCAGCTCGTCGTCGTCGGGATCGAGTTCCTTGTGCAGGATGAGGAAGCGATGAATCTGCGATTCGGCCACCATGGCGTCTTGGGCCAAGGTGGCGTTGACCTCGTCGACGCAAGTCTTGATCAGTTCATGGACCGGCGGCTTGCCGGTCAGGTCGGTGTAGCCGGAATAGGCGATACCGCGCCGCTCGGCCCAGTTGCCGACCGCCCCCACGTCGATGTTGACGAACGCGCAAACCCGGTCCCGCTCGTGACCGAAACAAACCACTTCCTTGATGTACTGAAAGAACTTGAGTTTGTTTTCGATGTAGTTCGGGGCGAACATGGCGCCGTTGGCCAACTTACCCACATCCTTGGCGCGGTCGATGATGTTCAAATGGCCATCGGCGTCGATGAAACCGGCGTCGCCGGTCATGAAGTAACCATCGGCATCGATCGATTCGGCGGTGGCGTCGGGCCGCTGGTAATAGCCCTTGAGCAGCATGGGACCTTTCACCAGCACCTCGCCGTTGTCGGCGATCTTGATTTCCACGCCCGGCGCCGGCGCGCCCACGCTACTGGGCTTGACCTGACCGTCCGGTTGCAGGCAAACGTAGGCGCAGGTTTCGGTTTGGCCATAAAGCTGCTTGAGGTTGATGCCGATGGAGCGGTAGAAGCTGAACAGTTCCGGCCCGATGGCGGCCCCGGCGGTGTAGGCGACGCGGATGCGGCTCAGGCCCAGGACATTGCGCAGGGGGCCGTAGACCAGCAGGGTTCCCAATCCATAGAGCAGCCGATCGCCCAGACCGACCGGTTTGCCGTCGAGGATGGCGCTACCGCAACGTTTCGCCACGCCCAGAAAATAGTGGAACATCCTGCGTTTGATGACGCCGGCATCCTCCATGCGGATCATGACCGAGGTCAGCAGGCTTTCGAACACCCTGGGCGGCGCAAAGTAATAGGTCGGGCCGATTTCGCGCAGATCGGTCATCACCGTATCGCCGGATTCGGGGCAGTTGATGGTAAAACCCACCACCAGCGCCTGGGCGAAAGAGAACAGATGGTCGCCGACCCAGGCCATGGGCAGATAGGACAGAATGTCGCCAGTAGCTTCCAATTGGTCGATCTGCCTGCCACCCTGGGCGGAAGCGATGAAGGCGGAATGCGTCTGGCAAACACCCTTGGGCATGCCGGTGGTGCCGGAGGTATAGAGCATGACCGAAACATCGTCGGTCCGTCCTTGGGCCACCTCGGCGTCGAGGAAATCCGGATGGTTGCGGTTGTGAATCCGCCCCATCTCCATCAAGGCATGGATGTCGTGGAGGAAAGGTTGATTGTAATGACGCATGCCTCGCGGATCGTCGTAGACGATATGCTCCAACAGCGGCACTCGATCCATGACGTCCAGTAGCTTATCCACCTGCTCCTGGTCCTCGACCGCGGCAAAGCGGATGGCTGCATCCTTGAGGACGAATAGCATTTCATCCGCCACCGCATCCTGATAAAACGGCACCGGAACGCCACCGAGGCATTGGGCGGCGCTCATCATCATGTAGAGATGGGGTCGGTTGTCGCCGATGATGGCTAGATTGTCGCCACGCTTGAAACCGAGGGCCGCCAAGCCACTGGCCAGGGCGCGCACTCGTTCGGCGACATCGGACCAGGTCCAGGTCTGCCAGATACCGAGATCTTTCTCGCGGATCGCCGGCGCGTCGCCCCGCGTTTGGGCATGATGGAAAAGCAGGCGCGGAAAGGTCCCTAACCCCTCCGGTGTCCCGGTAGGCGCTCCAAAAGACATCGCTCTCCTCCAGCCGATTCTCGGCTTCCAAGAGCCGGACTCGGTCTAATGATGGTTCTCTGTATATTTGCTTTGTTGTTTTATTTAGCCGGTGCGACGAGTAAAAACAGCCACTCCGACTTTAAAATTTAAATAAGCTTAGCCCACATACCATGGAAGTGCGGGAAGCCCATTATATTCGTCCCACAATATTGCAGATTTGCACCTCCTATTTCGAAATGCCGCCGACCGCTCGCAAACAGAAAGTCCGAATGGATTCGACCAAACGTTCCTTATCGCGAGTATTTCTCGTCGTTGGCCCAATGGGACCCACCAGCGCCTCGGTAAAAGCGCCCACGATACAAGCCGCGCTTGCCTCGGGGTCCTGGTCGGGTAATTCGCCTTTCTCGATGCCATCGATCAGGATGGCTTTGAACACATCTCCAAAATTTTTCCGGTATCGGATACGCGCCGTGTCGACTTCGGGATCGACGGGCTCGGCGATAAAGGCGTAAGCCAGATTAGGCCCGGTCAGGGCACGCCGAACGAAACAAGTCACCGCGCTTCCCAATCGCTCGCCAGCCGACCCGGAACCCATGGCGATTGCGGTCAGAATGTCGATTTCCTGCCCGACTGCGGCGCCCAGGACTTCCACGAACAATTCGGTCTTGGATGGGAAATAGCGGTAGATCATCCCTGTGGAAACGCCGGCGACCGCCGCGACCGCCGCAATCTGGGCTTCCCGAAATCCTCCTTCGGAAACCAGTTTGCGCGTTGCCACGAGGATCCGATCCCGGTTGTTGGCAAGTCTTTCCTCCATCAGGGGCGAGCGTCGGTAAGCCATAAGATGATTCTAACCTCATTTTTTGAATTTGAATTCATTTTTTTGAAAAAGGGAAGTACCATACCCTGGCGAGCGCTAAATTTTCATGGTCGCGACCGCGAAAGGCGGGCTTGGATGCCTGGGTCGCCAACCGAAAACCAGGTACTGAGGGCGCAACGACGCCAGCGGGTCTTGAAAGCAATCAGGAGACGATATGTCATTCCATAGCCTGAATTTCAATCTGGGCGAGACCATCGACATGCTGCGCGATACGGTGAGCGCCTTCGCCAGGAAGGAAATCGCTCCCAGGGCCGCTCAAATCGATCGCGACAATCGGTTTCCCGCCGATTTGTGGACCCAGTTCGGCGATCTGGGATTGATCGGCATGACCGTCGACGAGCAATACGGCGGCGTCAACATGGGCTACCTCGCCCATATCGTCGTCATGGAGGAACTGTCTCGGGCCTCCGCCGCCGTCGGCTTGTCCTACGGCGCCCACTCCAACCTGTGCGTGAATCAGATCCACCGCAACGGCAGCGCCGAACAGAAAGCCCGCTATCTGCCCCAGCTCGTTTCCGGCGAGCATGTTGGGGCACTGGCCATGTCCGAAGCCAATGCTGGCTCCGACGTGGTGAGCATGAAACTGCGCGCCGACAAGAAAGGCGACCGCTACGTCCTGAACGGCGGCAAAATGTGGATCACCAACGGCGGCGACGCCGATACCCTGGTGATCTACGCCAAGACCGACCTGAACGCCGGTCCTCGCGGCATCACCGCTTTTATCGTGGAAAAGGGGTTCACGGGCTTTAGTCACGGCACTCACCTGGACAAGCTAGGAATGCGGGGCTCCAACACCTATCCGCTGTTCTTCGATGATTGCGAGGTGCCGGAAGAGAACGTGCTGGGCGGCGTGGGTAACGGCGTCAAGGTGCTCATGTCCGGCCTCGATTACGAACGCGCCGTGCTGGCCGGCGGGTCGCTGGGCATCATGGCCGCCTGCATGGACGTGGTGATCCCCTACCTGCACGACCGCCGGCAATTCGATACGCCCATCGGCGAATTCCAGCTCATGCAAGGTAAGCTGGCCGACATGTACACCACCTGGCAAGCCTGCCGTGCCTATGTCTACGCTGTGGGCCAGTCCTGCGACCGGGCCGACCATGCCCGTATCCTGCGCAAGGATGCCGCCGGCGCCATTCTCCATGCCTCGGAAAAGGCCACCTGGATGGCTGGAGAGGCGATTCAGGCCCTCGGCGGCAACGGCTACATCAACGAATATCCCGTCGGCCGCCTGTGGCGGGACGCCAAGCTCTACGAGATCGGCGCCGGCACCTCGGAAATCCGCCGGATGCTCATCGGCCGGGAACTGTTTGCCGAGAACGCCTGATGAGCGTCATCAAATCTCGGATCAACCCTCGTTCAGCCGAGTTTCAGGCCAACGCGGCGGCCATGCGAACCCTGGTCGCCGATTTGCGCGACAAGATCTCCCAAGTAGCGTTGGGCGGCAACGAAGCGGCCCGTCAGAAACACGTCTCCCGCGGCAAGCTGCTACCCCGGGAGCGGGTGAATCACTTGCTCGATCCCGGTACGCCCTTTCTTGAAATCGGCCAACTGGCGGCCTACGGCCTCTACGACAACGAAGCGCCGGCGGCGGGCATGATTACCGGCATTGGCCGGGTGCAGGGCAGCGAATGCATGATCGTCGCCAACGACGCCACGGTGAAGGGCGGCACCTATTATCCGCTGACCGTGAAAAAGCACCTGCGCGCCCAGGAAATCGCCGAGCAGAACCACCTGCCTTGCATCTATCTGGTGGACTCGGGCGGCGCGTTTCTGCCGAAACAGGATGAGGTTTTTCCCGACCGGGACCACTTTGGCCGCATTTTCTTCAACCAAGCCAATATGTCCGCCAAGGGCATCCCGCAGATCGCCGTGGTCATGGGGTCCTGCACCGCCGGTGGCGCTTACGTGCCGGCCATGTCCGATGAAACGGTCATCGTCAGGAACCAGGGCACCATCTTCCTGGGCGGACCGCCGCTGGTGAAGGCCGCCACCGGCGAGGTGGTGACGGTCGAGGATCTGGGTGGCGGCGACGTGCATACCCGCATCTCCGGGGTCGCCGACCACCTAGCCGAAAACGACGCGCACGCGCTCTACATCGCCCGGCGGATTCTCGCCAACCTCAACCGGATCAAACCGGTCAGCTTGGCGCTGGGGAGCGGCGAGGAACCGATTTACGACCCGGAGGAAATCTACGGCATCCCGCCGACCGATACCCGCAAGCCTTACGACGTGCGGGAAGTCATCGCCCGGCTAGTGGACGGATCGCGTTTCGACGAATTCAAGGCCCGGTACGGCATCACGCTGGTCACCGGCTTCGCCCAGCTTTGCGGTTATCCGGTGGGCGTTGTCGCCAACAACGGCATCCTGTTCGGGGAATCCGCCCAGAAAGGCGCGCACTTCATCGAACTGTGCGGGCAGCGCGGTATTCCGCTGCTGTTTCTGCAAAACATCACCGGTTTCATGGTGGGTCGCAAATACGAAAACGGCGGCATCGCCAAGGACGGCGCCAAGATGGTCACTGCCGTCTCCACCGTGCAGGTCCCCAAGATCACCGTGCTGATCGGCGGCAGCTTCGGCGCCGGCAACTACGGTATGTGCGGACGCGCCTACTCGCCCCGCTTCCTGTGGATGTGGCCCAACAGCCGGATTTCGGTGATGGGCGGCGAACAGGCGGCCAGTGTGTTGGCGACCGTGCGCCGAGATGGCATCGAGGCCAGCGGCGGCGCCTGGAGCCAAGAGGAAGAGGATGCGTTCAAGACGCCGATTCGTGAACGCTACGAGGCTCAGGGCCATCCCTACTACGCCACGGCCCGGCTATGGGATGACGGTGTGGTGGACCCCGCCCAGACCCGACGCATCATCGGACTATCGCTGTCGGCCGCCCTCAACGCGCCCATTCCACCGACCCGATTCGGCCTGTTCAGGATGTGATTCATGCACCCCACGCTTGAAATCCAATATGCCGGACCGGTCGCCACCCTGTGGATGAACCGCCCCGAGCTGCACAACGCCTTCAATCCCCAACTGATCGCCGATCTTACCGCCGCCTGCCACGCACTCGACGCCGACGACACGGTGCGGGTGGTGATTCTGGCGGGTCGCGGCAAAAGCTTCTCCGCCGGCGCCGATCTGAATTGGATGAAAACAGCCGGTCAGGCGTCGGTCGCGGACAACATCGAAGACGCCCGCCGGCTGGCGACCATGCTGCGCACCCTCGCCGAACTGCGCAAGCCGACCATCGCCCGAGTACATGGCGCGGCTCTCGGCGGCGGCCTGGGCCTGGCGGCGGCCTGCGATCTGTGCGTGGCCGCCACCGGCGCGGTGTTCGCCACCTCGGAGGTCCGCTTCGGCATCATTCCCGCCACCATCGCCCCCTACGTGATCCGCGCCATCGGCGCGCGCCAGGCATCTCGTTATTTCCAGACGGCGGAGCGCATGGACACCCAACGCGCCTGGGAGATCGGCCTGGTCCATGAACTGGCAGCACCCGAAGATCTGGATAGCAAAGTCCAACAATTGACCGACACCCTGCTACTGGGTGGTCCCCAGGCCCAGGCGGCGGCGAAAGCGCTGATCAGGGCCGTGGCCGGTCAGGCGATCAGCGACGAGTTGATGGAAGACACCGCCCATCGCATCGCCGCGCTGCGTGCCACGGCGGAAGCTCGGGAAGGGCTGGCGGCGTTCCTGGAAAAGCGGCGACCGGCCTGGATCGACGCCATCGCCGAGGTTTCACCCAACGGGGCGGAGAACTAGGCCGATGTTCCAGAAAATCCTGATCGCTAACCGAGGTGAAATCGCCTGCCGCGTCATCAAGACCACCCGTCGCCTGGGAATCGACACGGTGGCGGTGTATTCCGAAGCGGACGCGAATGCCCGGCATGTGCGGCTAGCCAACGAGGCGGTGCTGATCGGCCCGGCGGTGGCTCGCGACAGTTATTTGGCGATGGACAAGATCATTACCGCTGCCCGGCAAACCGGGGCACAAGCCATTCATCCGGGCAGCGGCTTTCTGTCGGAGAACCCGGAGTTCGCCGCAGCCTGCGCCGCCAGCGACCTCGTGTTCATCGGTCCGCCGGTCGAGGCAATCCGCGCGATGGGCTCCAAGAACATCGCCAAGGCGCTGATGGCGCAAGCGAGCATCCCCCTTACACCGGGTTATCACGGGGACAACCAGGAACCGGCCTTTCTGCGCGAGCAGGCCAAGCGGATCGGTTACCCGGTGCTGATCAAGGCCAGCGCCGGCGGCGGCGGCAAAGGCATGCGCTTGGTGGCAAGATCCGAGGATTTCGAAGCGGCGCTCGCTTCCTGCCGGCGAGAGGCCGCCGCCGCTTTCGGCGACGAATGCGTGCTGGTCGAAAAATACCTGATGCATCCGCGTCACATCGAGATCCAGGTGTTTGGCGATGTCCACGGTAACGTCGTCTCGCTGTTCGAACGGGATTGCTCGGTGCAGCGCCGCCATCAGAAGGTGCTCGAAGAAGCGCCGGCACCTGGCATGACGCCCGAACGCCGCGCCGCGATGAGTCATGCGGCGGTAAAGGCCGCACAGGTGGTTGGCTATGTCGGCGCCGGCACGGTGGAATTCATCGTCAGCCCGGATGGTGCTTTCTATTTCATGGAGATGAATACGCGGCTTCAGGTCGAGCATCCCGTCACCGAGATGATCAGCGGTCTGGATCTGGTGGAGTGGCAATTGCGCGTGGCGTGCGGCGAACCGCTGCCACTAACACAGGAACAGATCCAGATCCACGGGCACGCGCTGGAAGCCCGGATTTACGCCGAAGATCCCGCCAAGGGTTTTCTGCCCTCCACCGGCAAGCTGCTACACCTCGCGCCGCCGGAAGAGAACCTGCACGTCCGGGTCGACACCGGCGTCGAGGAAAACGATGAGATCGGTCCCTTCTACGACCCGATGATCGCTAAGCTCATCGTGTGGGACACGAATCGAGAACAGGCGCTGGCTCGCATGCTGCGCGCGCTGGCCCAATACCGCATCGTGGGCGTCGCCAACAACATCGATTTCCTGTCGCGTCTGGTGGCCTCTCCCGCTTTCGCCCAAGCCGACCTCGATACCGATCTGATCGAACGCGAGCGCGAATTCCTGTTTGCCACCGATTCGCCCATTCCCCGCGACGTTTTGCTGGTCGCCGCGCTCGCCACCTTGTTGCGCGAGGAGGCGCGGGCGAGCGCCGAAGCCGCCCGGCATACCGATCCGCTTTCGCCCTGGCACCGACGCGATGGCTGGCGGCTCAATTCCCGCGCCGAACGCCGACTGCTGTTTCGCGCCGGCGAATCGGAGAAAACCGTGGGCGTGCGCTATGCCGAGCAGGGCTACGCGCTGGAACTCGACGGTCAGGAAACACTGGTTCGGGGTGAACTCCGGCCAAACGATAGCCTGTGGGCGGAGTTGGGCGGTTCGCGAATCAACGCCACGGTAGTGGTCGCCGGGGAAAAGCGGCATGTCTTTCTCCATGGCCACGCCTGGCGTTTGGCGCGAATCGATCCCCTGTATTACGGCGGCGAGGGCGGCGGCCCGGAGGGTGGCTTGCTGGCCCCCATGCCGGGCAATGTGATCGCACTGCTCGCGGCGGTGGGCGCGAAGGTGGAAAAAGGCGCTCCACTGCTGATTCTGGAGGCCATGAAGATGGAGCACACCATCGCGGCTCCAAGTAGGGGAACGGTCAAGTCCTTCCACTTCGCGGTCGGCGACCCGGTAAGCGATGGCGCTGAACTGGTCGAGTTCGAACCCGAGCAGACATGACATTCATGGGCCTGGAGTCAACCTTGCTACCCAAGACCGTCAAAATCGTCGAAGTGGGTCCCCGCGATGGCTTGCAAAACGAGGCGACGGCGATCGCCACCGCGACCAAGGTGGAGCTGATCGCCCGGCTGGGGAAAGCCGGACTGAAGGCCATCGAGGCGACCTCCTTCGTTTCACCCAAGTGGGTACCGCAGATGGCCGACAACGCTGTGGTCATGCGTACCATTGAGCGCTTACCCGGCGTTGCGTACCCAGTGCTGACGCCCAACCTGAAAGGTCTCGAAGCGGCCTTGGCGGCGGGAGCGCGGGAAGTGGCCGTGTTCGGCGCGGCGTCCGAGTCTTTCTCGCAAAAAAACATCAACTGTTCCATCGCCGACTCACTGAAGCGTTTCGAACCGCTACTGGCGGCGGCGGAACAAGCCGGCGTCCAGGTACGCGGCTACGTGTCCTGCGTGCTCGGCTGCCCCTACGAAGGGCCTGTCCAGCCAGCGGCGGTCGCCCAGGTGGCCGACACTCTATTCGACATGGGATGCCACGAAATTAGTTTGGGCGACACCATCGGCGTGGGGACACCGGAAGCCGCCAAGCGTCTGATCGAGACCGTCGGCGCCCGCATCCCCATCGACCGCATCGCCGGCCACTACCACGACACCTATGGCATGGCCATCGCCAATATTTACGCTTCACTGCAATGTGGCGTGACCGTGTTCGACGCCTCGGTGGCCGGGCTGGGCGGCTGCCCCTACGCCAAGGGCGCTTCCGGCAACGTCGCCACCGAAGATGTCGTGTATCTGCTGAACGGCTTGGGAATCGCAACCGGCATCGATCTCGACGCGCTTATCGATTGTTCGGCCTGGATCAGCGCGGCGCTGGGACGTTCGCCGGCATCGAAAGTCGCGCGGGCAAGAATCGGCCGGACAACCCCGGCCACCGAACCCTCCTGATCGATGGAGAGCACTCGATGAACGATCGCTCGCATGACGATGACACCGTACCGACCTTCGATCGGCCGCTGTGGACACCCGATCCAGTGCGCGCCACCGCCACCCGCATGGCTGCTTTTACCGCGTATGCCCGACAGGTTTCCGGGCGGGCGCTGGCATCGTATGCCGATTTGCACGCCTGGTCGATTGACGCCCCCGAGCAATTCTGGCCGGCAGTCTGGAACTTCTGCGGCGTGCGCGGCGAACGTGGCGAGCGGGTTCTGATCGATCCCCAGCGGATGCCCGGTGCCCACTGGTTCCCGGACGCCCGACTCAATTTTGCCGAGAACCTGCTGCGGGACTGTGATAACCCCGAAGCCTTGGTATTCTGGGGCGAAGACCGGGTCAAGCGCAGGCTGTCGCGGCTCGAATTGCGTCGGCAGGTCGCTCAATTCGCGGCGGCGCTGAAGGAAACGGGCATCGGTGCCGGTGACCGCGTCGCCGCCTATCTGCCCAACTTGCCCGAAACGATCGTCGCCATGCTCGCCACCGTCAGCATTGGCGCGGTCTTCACCAGCGCCTCGCCGGATTTTGGCGTCCAGGGGGTCCTCGACCGTTTCGGCCAGACCGAACCCAAGGTGCTGATCACCTGCGATGGCTACTGGTACAATGGCAAGGCGATCGATCTTCAGTCCAAGCTGGCCGAACTGATGCCGCAATTGCCCAGTGTCCAGCGCTTGATCCTGGTTCCCTACCTGGACGACGACACGGACGCGCTCGCGGCCAATCTGCCCAAAGGCGTTTCCTTCGCTCGCTTTATCGCACCCCACGCAGCGGCGACCGCCATCGAGTTCGCGCCGCTGCCTTTCGAGCACCCGCTTTACATCATGTATTCGTCGGGGACGACCGGCATCCCCAAGTGCATCGTCCATGGTGCCGGGGGAACCTTGTTGCAGCATCTTAAGGAACATCAGCTACATAGCGATCTGCGGGAAGAAGACCGCTTTTTCTACTTCACCACCTGCGGCTGGATGATGTGGAACTGGCTGGCGTCCGGTCTAGCATCGGGCGCGACGCTGCTGCTGTACGATGGTAGCCCCTTCGTCGCACGCGGCCGGATTCTCTGGAACTACGCCCAGGCCGAGCGCATGAGCCACTTCGGCACTTCGGCCAAGTACCTTGATGCCCTGGCCAAGACCGGCCTCAAGCCCCGGCGGGATTACGACCTGAGTCCGCTCCGGGCCATCCTGTCGACCGGCAGCCCGCTAGTCCCCGAACGCTTCGATTCAGTCTATGCGGACATCAAACCGGATGTGCAATTGGCCTCCATCTCCGGCGGCACCGACATCGTCTCCTGTTTCGTACTGGGCAATCCCACGCTGCCGGTCTGGCGCGGCGAGATTCAATGCAAAGGATTGGGGCTGGCGGTCGAGGTGTGGGACGATCAGGGCCAATCCGTCCGGAAACGGAAAGGCGAGCTGGTCTGCACCCGCCCGTTTCCCTGCATGCCCATCGGTTTCTGGAACGACCCTCACGGGAAAAAATACCAGGCCGCCTATTTCGAACGCTTCCCCGGTGTCTGGCATCACGGCGATTTCTGCGAAATCACCGGACACGACGGGCTGATCATCCATGGCCGCTCGGATGCCACGCTCAATCCGGGTGGTGTGCGCATCGGCACCGCCGAGATTTACCGGCAGGTGGAAAAACTACCCGAGGTGGCCGAATCCCTGGTCATCGGACAGGACTGGGAAGCGGATGTCCGGCTGGTACTGTTCGTGAAGCTTCAGGAGGGCGTCGATCTTGACGGCACCTTGGTCGCCCGGATCAAGCGGACGATTCGCGAAGGCGCCACACCGCGCCATGTTCCCGCCAAGGTGCTGCAAGTGGCCGACATCCCTCGTACCCGAAGCGGCAAGATCGTCGAATTGGCCGTCCGCAATGTCGTGCATGGTCAGCCGGTCAGGAATATTGAAGCGCTGGCCAATCCGGAAGCGCTTGCGTCATTCGCCGACCGGAGCGAACTTCGGGAGTAGGCACCTTCCTCCTGCTCTGCGTCATCCCGTCGTCGGAGCGGGAGACCTGCTCGTAATCGTGGCGGTGTCGAACCCACCGATCACTGCCATCAACCCGTAGATGGCGTCTCTATCCAGCTTGTGGAATCGTCGATTCAAGCTGCCCTGGACTTCACTTCACGCCACTCTTTTAGATACAGATGATTCTTAAACGGATCACTTTATCCAATAGACCTCAACGCAATGTATATCACTTAACTACAGAGTGGAATTTCTTCTAACATCATGTGATTATTATAAAAGCGGTCCTTAGTCGAGCATCGACAGCTTTGCCCACGCATAACCACAGAGCAGACTCAAGAAATATTAATGAGCAAATTTTGTGCTGTAACCGCCCCTTCGGAATGGCAAAACCGACGTAACAAACCAAGTCGGTGTCATCAGTCGAATCTATTGAATCGGCTTTATTGGCTGTTGGTCGTCGCATTACTGCTGCCGTTTCACCCAGCCTTGGCTCAGGAAGTGGGTGAAATCGTCAGCGTGGTGGGAATCGCCGAAGTGCTGCGCCAAGGACGCTGGCAACCCATCGGCACGGGGGAGTCGCTGGCAGCCGGCGAGGTGCTGCGAACCGGCGAAGGCAGCCGCGCCGCGGTTCTGTTGGCGAACGGCGCGCAGATCAAGCTCAACGGCAACAGCCAATTGGAACTCAAGCAGGCTCGAACAATCGTTCCCGTCTCGAACGGCCTCCTGCAAAACGCCCTGCGCCTGCTGAGCGGCGAAATCTGGGTCCGCGACAATAATCAGTTGCTGGAGATTCAAACCGTGCCGGCTACCGCCACCATTCGCGGCACCGAGTTCAATCTGGCGGTCGGCCCCGCCGACGCGGCCCGACTGGCCGTGCTCGACGGACTGGTCGAGTTCAGCAACCCGCAAGGCAGCGTGTTGGTGGCGGCCAACGAACAGGCCAGCGCCAAGGTGGGCGAAGCGCCGCGCAAGACGGTGTTGCTCAATCCGCTCGATGCGGTGCAATGGTCGCTCTACTATCCGAACGTCATCGGTACCGCAACGCAACGCGACCCGCGTTGGGACGACCCGCGATCCTCCCTCTATTGGGTCCAGGCCGCGCAGAACCATCTGCTGCGAGGCCAAGTCGTTGCCGCCCGACAAGCCATCGATCGCGCGCTGACCCTCGATCCCAACGACGCGCTGGCCTACAGCCTGCGTTCCAATATCGATCTGGTGCAAAACCACAAAACGCTGGCATTGGCCGACGCGGAACGAGCGATCGCCGCCGATCCGTCTTCGTCCACGGCCTATCTCAGTCTGAGTCTGGTCCGACAGGCCGAATTCGACCTGGAGGCCGCGCTGGAGGCGGCCCGCAAAGCGGTGGCGCTCGATCCCTACAATGCCCGTGCCTTGATTCAGGAAAGCAGCCTGCTGTTTGGCATGGGCCGGCTGCGGGAAGCCGTAAAAGTGGCGGAACGGGCACGGCAACGAGCGCCGGACGACGCCATGGTCAACACCGTTTGGGGGTTTCTGCAACTGGCGCGCAACCGGGTGAACGAGGCCCGCGAGGCATTCCAGGTGGCCATCGCCCAAGACTCGACCCTGGGATTGCCGCAACTTGGTTTGGGACTGGTGCTGTTCCGGCACAACCAGACCGATAAAGCCATCGAGGCGATGCGCAAGGCAGCACTGTTGGAGCCGAAGGTCTCGCTCTACAACAGCTATCTCGGCAAGGCGTTTTACGAGGATAAGCAGAACCAGCCGGCGCAAAAATATCTGGAGGCGGCCAAACAACTCGATCCTCGCGACCCGACTCCCTGGTATTACGACGCCATTCGTCTGCAAAGCGTCAATCAACCCGTTGCAGCGGTGGAAAACCTGCAAAAATCCATCGATCTGAACGACGACCGAGGGGTATATCGGTCACGGTTGCTGCTGGACGAAGACCTGGCCGCTCGGTCGGCAACTTTAGGGCGCGTTTATAACGAAGTCGGCTTTACCGAACTCGGCTTGCAGGAGGGCTGGCAATCGGTCAACCGTGATCCAAGCAACTACTCGGCTCACCGGCTGCTGGCGGATTCTTATGTGGCATTGCCCAATGCGGAAGCCGCTCGCGTGAGTGAATTGTTGCAAGCGCAGTTGTTGCAACCCATCAATATCACGCCGGTTTCGCCGCGAGTGGCGGAAACCAGACTAATGATTCCGAGCGGCGGGCCACCCATACCTTCCCTGTACGAATTCAACCCACTGTTCGTACAGGATCGGCCTTCACTGTTTTTCTCGGGGCTAGGCGGCAATCAAAACACTTGGGGAGATGAATTCATTGTTTCTGGCTTGGCGGATCGCTTTTCCTATAGCCTCGGCCAATTCAGCTATCAGAACAACGGTTACCGGGAAAATAATGATCTGAAAAACAATCTCTACAATCTATTTGCGCAAGTTGCGGCCACCTCAGATTTGAATCTTCAAGCTGAATATCGTTATCGGGAAACGACTACTGGGGATCTCGCCTCCAATTTTGATGGTTCATTTCATCGTTTTGAACGCAGGGAAATTAATCAGAACGTGGCTCGCGTGGGAGCGCATTATTCGCCATCACCCCAAACTGATATCATCGCTTCCGTTATTTATACGGACCGAGACTCCACCTTAAAGTACAAAGACACAAATTATACCGCCGAATTTAATGCTAAAGGCTATCAGGCGGAGGCCCAACTGCTGCATAAAGCCGATGATTTTAATTTCATGGTGGGCCTCGGTGGCTATGCACTTGACGTTGATACCATTGGTTTTAACTCGTTGGGTCGAATCGAACAAAAAAATCGCCTACGGCTACACCAATATCAAATGGCCAGAACATCTAAGCTGGACTGTGGGTTTGAGCTATCAATCCGACGATAACCCAATCTTAAACCGCAATGAGTTGAATCCAAAGCTTGGAGTTCAGTGGACGATCAACGATTATCTTTCTCTACGAGCAGCCGCGTTTCAAACGGTCAAACGGACCCCTCTGATCGAACAAACCATTGAGCCAACCCAAGTCACCGGATTTAATCAATTTTTCGATGATGCCTATATGACGCTTTCCAAGAACTATGGCTTGGGGCTCAATGTTCGATTCAATAATCAATTAGTTGGGGGGACTGGAAGCGGTCAGACGGGATCTCGAAGTACCGGTGGGTTCGCAAGAATCTCAGCCTTTCGAAATAGAACAGG
>NZ_SPMZ01000021.1 GCF_012939995.1 Candidatus Competibacter phosphatis
TAAAGGTATTAGTGGGGAAAAATCTTTAGGCCAAATACCCGCCATTGACAACCCGTCTTGTTCAGGTAAAAAAATGGCATTTATCACTTCGCGGAGATCGACTTTACGGGGCCGACCTGTCGTATAAGGATCGGCTTTTTTTAAAATCGGCTCCAAGATTTCCCATTCTTCATCTGTCAAATCACTGGGATACCTCTTACCAGGAATTTCTTTTGGCCAAGCCATGCAGCACCTCGAATAGAATCTCTGAAATTAAAATAATCGCCGGATTTTGGCTTATTTTATCAAAAATACTATAATAATATCAATGTGTTAGTTTTTGTACAGCTTCTGACTTCTAAAACTTCGCGGTCAGCAGCACTGGCGATGAGCCGACGCTTGATCGACACCCACCCGCTGATAATAGAGGCCAAAAATCGATGCCGATGCGAACCGGGTTGATCGTTGTGTTCACGATATTGTGCATCGCGGCGGCGCTGCTACTACCCGCCGTGCCGCAATCCCTCGAATACCATCATTTCGCCGATCAGCGCAATCTATTGGGAATCGCCAACTTTCTCGACGTGGTATCCAATCTTGGGTTCTTGATCGTCGGCATTGCGGGGCTGGTCATCGTCTTTGGGGGGCGCGCGCAATTCGAGTTCAGGAGCGAGCGGTGGCCCTACGCGGTGTTTTTCCTCGGCGCCCTGCTGACGGCACTGGGATCGGGCTACTACCACCTGGCACCGGACAACGAAAGCCTGTTCTGGGACCGGTTGCCGATGACCATCGCGTTCATGGGGCTGGTTGCCAGTCAGATCGTCGATCGGATCGATATCCGGGCGGGACTGGCGTTGCTGGTTCCGATGCTGCTGATCGGGGCCGCGTCGGTCATTTATTGGCGAATCACGGAACGAGCCGGTGTCGGCAACGTGCTGCCTTATGGGATCTTGCAAGGCTATTCGGTGATCATCGTGCTGTTGCTGGCCGCGCTGAGTCCGTCGCGCTATACCCGAGGCAACGACCTGTACTGGGTGTTCGGGTGGTATGTACTGAGTAAGATCCTGGAAACGTTTGACGCTCAGGTGCTGGATTTGGGTGGCGTGATCAGCGGCCACACCCTGAAACATCTGGCGGCAGCTCTTGCGGGCTACACCGTCTGTTACATGTTGATGCACCGGACCCTTAAAGAAACGGGACTTTGAAGGTGGAGGGTACTGCCCCAAAAAGTCTTCCGGTTGCCAAGGGAGGATAGCGGCCCTCTCGTTGACCAAAACGCCAGTGGGGGCGTGATAGTCTAGATGGCGGTGCCAACCGCTGTGGTTATCCCAGATATGCCACCCCACCTCGCCTCGCCCTCCCCGATTCGGTTAGGTCTTTTTTGGGAATCGCCTTATCATTTGGCCCTACTGGCGTCACCCCTGTCTTATCGAAGTGCATGGCGCTGGATTTCGGCGCGAAGCGCCTCTACCCAGCCCAGGCGTTTCGACGAAACCCATCGAGCAATGGCCCCGATTGTCTGCGGAGAGCACCTCATGACATCCAACCACGCATTCAGCGCCCCGGCCCGCAGCTTGCTCGTCGCCGGGGCCTTCGCCCTGGTGGTGACCGTCCTTGAGGCCGCCGCGCCAATCCTTGTACCCATCCTGCTCGCGGTGTTCATCGCCATCGTTACAACCCCGATACTGCGTTGGATGCGCAGTCGCGGGATCCCGAAATGGGGCGCCTTGATGGTGATCGCCTTCGTCCTGCTCGATGTCGGCAGCCTGTTCGCGCTAATAACCACGGGAGCCGTGGAAGGATTCAGGAACAGCTTGCCAACCTATCAAGAGCGGTTCATGGCGTTTAGTTACCAACTCGGTGGCTGGTTGGAGAGCGTGGGTGCCGGCGGCTCCCGCGAGGCAATACCGGACCTGCTGGATCCAAACAAGCTGGTTCATGGTGTCAGACTGCTTCTGTCCAACGCCAGCGGCCTCTTCGCGATGGGTTTCCTGGTCCTGCTCGCCACGATCTTTATCCTGCTCGAAGCGCCCACGATCCCCGCCAAGTTGCGGGCGGCCTTTCATTTGACCGAAGAGGGCGACGCGCGCCTGAAACGGCTGTTGGACACCGTTAACCGCTACATGCAGATCAAGACCCTGACCAGCTTCGGTACTGCGGTTTGCGTCTGGCTTTTACTATGGGTTTTCGGCATCGATTTCGCCATCCTCTGGGCGGTGCTGGCGTTCTTCCTGAATTTCGTGCCCGTGCTCGGAAACATCCTGATGATGATCCCCCCGGTCTTGCTCGCGCTGATACAGACCGGTCCGCGAACGGCGCTGCTCGTGGCCATCGGCTATCTCGTGATCAATACCGTGATCGGGAACGTGCTTGAGCCCCGGATCATGGGCAAGGGGCTTGGGGTCTCCACCCTGGCGATTTTCATCTCGCTCTTGTTCTGGGGCTGGCTGTTTGGCACCGTGGGCATGTTCCTCGCGGTACCCCTGACCGCCGCCGTCGTCATCGCCCTGGACGCGAACCCCCATACCCGTCCCCTGGCCATCCTGCTCGGCCCGGAGATCACCGAGGTGGCCACTCCGGATGCGGACTCGCCATGATCAACGACCCAATGAAAACGCCACCGTCGTTGGAGAGAACCCGATGAGGAACATTTCCGCGCGCGCCGCAATGACCCGATGGACGGGCTTCTTCGGTTTCTGGCTGCTGCTCATCGGCCTTGATCCGGTCGATCTTGCGGCCGGACTCTTCGCCGCCGCCGCCGCGACCTGGACCAGCCTGCACCTGTTGCCGCCCAGCGGTGGACGACTGCGATATGCCGCCTTGGCCCAGCTCGCGCTGCGCTTTGGGCAGGAGTCCATCATGGGAGGAATGGACGTCGCCCGGCGGGCGCTATCCGTGCGACTGCCATTGCGACCGGGGTTCGTCGTCTATCCGGTACGCCTCCACCCAGGCCCGACCTGCAATGCATTCACTACATTGACGAGTATGATGCCGGGCACGCTGCCGGCCGGCGTCGACGACCATGGTGCACTTCTCTATCATTGCCTCGATGTCGAACAGCCGGTGGCGGCGCAACTCGCCATCGACGAGGGATTGTTGATCCGTGCGCTGGGTGAAACGCATGACGATACCTGATTTTCTACTTGCCGCCGCCGTCTTCGTATTGGTGATGGTGGCCTTGGGACTGGTCCGTATCCTGCGAGGGCCGACGGACGCGGATCGGATGATGGCGACGCAATTGTTCGGCACCGGCGGCATCGCGGCGCTGCTGCTGCTGGGCGTGGCCATGGAAGTCAAGGCAGTGCTCGATGTGGCGCTGACCCTGGCGTTGCTTGCCGCCTTCGCCTCGGTGGCCTTCGTGCAGGGTGCCTCCCGCTCGGATGGCGACGACCCCAAGGAAACGAATAGCCAATGAGCCTCGTCCTAAACATTTTCACGATCATCGCGGTCTTGGCCGGTACCTTCTTTTTCCTCGCCGGCACGGTGGGGCTGCTGCGTTTTCCTGACACGCTCACCCGCCTGCACGCGCTGACCAAGGCGGATAACCTGGGTCTCGGTCTGGTGGTGATGGGCTTGCTGCCGCAGGCCGAGTGGCCGTTCGACGTCATCAAGCTGATCGCGATTTGGCTGTTCACCCTGCTGGCCGGGGCGACGGTTGGCCAGCTCATGGCGCAGGCGGCACGACGCGGCCAGCCGACCCCATGACCCTGGCCCTGGCGGTCGACATCAGCCTGACCCTGCTCGTCCTGGCGGTGGCCGGGTGGATTATCGCCGTGCGCGACACCTTCGCGGCGGTGATTGGCTTCGTGGCCTACGGGCTGTTGCTGGCGTTGATCTGGGTGCGCCTCGCCGCGCCGGATGTGGCGCTGACGGAGGCGGCGATCGGCGGCGGCCTCACCGGCGCCCTGCTGATCGGCGCCGCAGGCCGGCTGCGCAAAACAGAGGCCGCGACGCGCGCCGAATACCCTGGCGTCCTCATCCGAACACTCGCCGCGATCCTGGCCGTCACCGTCGCGGCGGCGCTTGCCGTGGGGGTCCTGGCGCTGCCCGATCCCGCGCCCACGCTGGCCCCCGCCGCCGTCGCCAGCTTGGCCACGACTGGAGTCGGCAATCCAGTCACCGCGGTATTGCTCGCGTTTCGCTCAATGGACACGCTGCTCGAAGCCATCGTGGTGCTGTTGGCGCTGCTCGGCGTGTGGTCGCTGGCACCCGACCGCGCCTGGGGCGGCTATCCGGGACCGCGACACCATGCCGATCCCGACGGGATCCTTGCCTATCTCGCCCGGTTCCTGCCGCCGATTGGGATCATCGTGGGTCTCTACATCTTCTGGATCGGGGCGGATCTTCCCGGCGGCAAGTTCCAGGGCGCCACGATCCTGGCCGCCATGTGGCTATTGGTCATCGAGGCGGGGCTCGCCGACACGCCACCGATCAGCCGGACCTGGTTGCGGGTCCTGCTCGTGATCGGACCGCTGGTGTTCATCGCGATCGGCTTCGCGGGCTCCATCACCGCGGGAGCGGTCCTCGCCTATCCGGAGGGCTATGCGAAACCGTTGATCGTCGCCATCGAAATCGCGCTGATGCCCACGCTCGTACTGACGCTTGCCCTGCTGGTGGCCGGCACGCCGCAACGGATGCCTCCCCAGTGAACGCGTCGACGCTGTTTGGACTGTGCGCGGCGGCGCTCGTCGGCGTCGGCCTGTACGGTCTGATCGTCAACCCGCAACCGTTGCGCAAGATCCTCGCGTTCAATCTGATCGGCTGCGGGGTGTTTCTGCTCTTCGGCGCCATCGCACGCCGAGGCGCGGCAGTCGGGATGGGTGGCGACCCGGTGCCCCAGGCGCTGCTGATCACCGGCATCGTCGTCGCCTTCTCGGCCACCGCGCTCGCCGTCGCGCTGGTGCTGCGACTGTTCGACGAAACCGGCTCGGTCACGCTTGCCTCGGATGCGCCAGCCAAGGCGCAGGCCGATCCCCCGGATGCATAGATGCCGCACTCCCTCTCGACCCAAGACGTGACGTCCCCCGGCGGGTTGCTGCTGGTGTTGGCGGTGCTGATCCCGTTTATCGGAGTGCTGGCCGGCATGATCCTCGGCGGCCGCGGGGCCCAGCGGGTGGCGTTCGCGATCCTCGCGGCCGGGCTCGCCATCGCCATCGCCATTGCCGACGCACTGGTGCAATCCGGCGATACCGTGGTCTACATCCTAGGTGACTGGGCGCCACCGCTGGGCGTTGCGCTGCGCGCCGACGGCTTGGCCGTGATCATGCTGCTGGCCATCGCGGTGGTGATCGGCGGCATCGGCGTGTACGCGCGGGGTGACTTCGGCACGCCCCCGGGCGTTCGAGAAGCGCGGGCGCCGCTGATGTTCTGGCTGCTGCTGCTCGCCGTGTGGGGTTCGCTGAACCTGGTGTTCGTGAGCGGAGATCTCTTCACGCTGTACGTCGCGCTGGAACTCTTGACGTTCGCGGGCGTACCGCTGGTCAGCCTCGGCGGCCAACCGGAGACCTTGCGCTCCGCGCTTCGCTACCTGTTGTACGCCCTGTTCGGCTCGGTGCTCTACCTGCTGGGGGCGGTGCTGCTGTACGGCGCGTATGGCACGCTGGACATTTTGCTGCTCGCCGCGCGAGTCCACCCCGAACCCGTCACCTGGGCCGCCGCCGCGCTGATGACGGTGGGGCTGCTGGCCAAAACCGCCCTCTTTCCATTGCATCTCTGGCTGCCGCCGGCGCATGCGGGCGCACCGGCGGCGGCCAGCGCCGTGCTATCGGGCCTGGTGATCAAGGGCTCGTGGTTTCTGGCCGTACGGCTCTGGCTCGACGTATTCGCGGGCGTGGTGACCTTGCCGTCGGCACAGATGCTGGCGGCGCTGGGCGCGGCGGCCATTCTGGTCGGCAACATCGTCGCGCTCCGGCAGGCGCGGCTCAAGTTGCTGATCGCGTACTCGACGGTCGCCCAGATCGGCTATCTGTTCCTGATGTTCCCGCTCGCGGCCGGTCTCGCCGCCGCCCAGATCGACAGCACGGCGGCCGTGAACGGCGGCATGCTGCAAGCGATCTCCCACGCCACCGCGAAGGCGGCGATGTTCATGGCCGCGGGACTAATCTACACGACGCTTGGACACGATCGCATCGCCGACTTGCGCGGCGCGGCGCGGGCGTTGCCGATGACCCTGCTCGCCTTCGCGCTCGGCGGCGCCTCGCTGATCGGGCTACCCCCATCGGGAGGATTTCTCGCCAAGTGGCTGCTGGTATCAGCGGCCATCACGACCGCCCAGTGGTGGTGGGTGCTCGTGATGCTCGTGGGGGGCCTGCTCACCAGTGCCTACGTTTTCATCGTCGTCGTGCGCGCGATGGCGCCCGCGCCCGAAGGATGGACCCCACGGGCACGCGTTCCCCATTATCAACAGGTGGCCGTGCTGGCGCTGGCCCTGTGCTCGTTTCTGCTCGGCATGGCCGCCTTCTGCCCGGTGGACGTGGCGCGGATCGGACGGGCGGTCGTACCGGAGATCGGCTGGCCATGACGACTTCCAACCTGTTGATCGCCGCCATCGGCGTACCACTCGCGATGCTCCTGGCCTGCATCGTGTCGGGAATTCGCGAGCGCATGCCGCCGCTGCTGGCGCTCGCGCCGATTCCCGCGCTCCTGGCTGCCCTGTGCGCCGACGACACGCCTCTCGTGCTCGGCAATGCCCGGTTCGCGCTGTCGTTCGCCATGGACAAACCGGGGGCGATGCTGCTCTTGGTTGCCGCGATCCTGTGGATCGCGACGGGGGGTTTACGCCGCAACGGAATTGCGGGGCGCGGTCAATGCCGGCCGCCTCGTCGTGTGCTGGCTGATGACCTTGACCGGTTGCGTCGGCGTGTTTCTCGCCGCCGATATGGTGGGCTTCTACTTCCTGCTCGCGGTGCTATCGGTCGGCGCCAGCGGACTCGTCTTGCAGGGCGGTACGGTGGAAGCGCTGCGCGCCAGCGCTGTCTACCTCGGGCTAGCGCTGATCGCCGAAGCGTTCCTACTCGCCGGCCTGGTGATGCTCGCAATAGTGACACCGGACGGCAGCCTGTTGATCCGTGATGCCGCCGCCGCGATTCCCACGTCGCCGTGGCGCGATCTCACGCTGGTGCTTCTAGTTATCGGTCTCGGCATGAAGGCGGGCCTCGTACCGCTGCATTTCTGGATGCCGTTGGCCTATGGCGCGGCGCCGATCCCGGCAGCGGCCGTGATGAGCGGCGCCGTCGTCAAGGCGAGCGCTCTCGCGCTGATCCGCTTCCTGCCGTTCGGGGTGGGGTTACCGGACTTTGGCCTGCCACTGGCGGCGATAGGGCTGTGCGGTGCTTTCTATGGGGTAGCGATCGGGATCACCCAATCGCGGCCGAAGCTCGTGCTCGCCTATTCTAGCGTGAGCCAAATGGGATTCCTGGTCGCGGTGATCGGCATGGGGCTTGCGGCGGGGGATGCCGATACTCCCTTAGCGGCGTCCTTTTACGCAGCCCATCACCTGCTGGTGAAAGGCGCGCTGTTCCTCGCCGTGGGCGTGATCGCCACGACGGGCCGGCGCTGGCGCTGGCCGATGCTGCTGCCAGCGGCGATCCTGGCCTTGGGAATCGGCGGGCTCCCTTTGACCGGCGGCGCTTTGGCGAAGCTGGCGGTGAAACCGGTCTTGGGGGATGGATGGGTGGAACTGCTCGCGATCTTGTCGGCGATTGGGACTACACTATTGATGCTGCATTTTCTCCACCGTTTGCTGGTGAGCGCCTCGCCCGATCCGTCGATGTCGGCGCCCGTCGGATGGGTTTTATCCTGGATGTTCATGCTCGTTGCCGCGCTCGTGGCTCCCTGGATGCTGTATTCGGCAACCGGGATCGGTACTTGGTCCGATGCGCTCCAGCCGGCGATTCTCTGGGCGGCGTCATGGCCCATTTTGATCGGCGCCGGACTGGCGCTCGGACTCTGGCGCTGGGGACGATATCTGCCTCGGGTACCGGAAGGCGACGTCGTGGTCGTGGGTCAACCCGTCATGCGCGTCGTCGTTCGCTGCGCGGAGGCTTTGGAACGGGTGGAAGGCGTACTGCGGCAATGGCCGGTAGCGGGTTTGTCCCTGCTGATGCTGAGCCTGATCCTGGGTGGAGTGATGTTCAATGGACATTGATTCCGCCATACAACCATCGAAATCCATGACGTAAGCTGAGGGCACTATTAATCAATGAAAACCAGATTGATGATCTTGACGACGGCCTTGCTGGGCAGCGTATTGGTGGGGGCATTCATTGGATTGCCGGTTCGGGATGCCGAAGCGCGCTCGCGTCAGGTCATCTGCGAATCGACCAATAACCGTCGTCAGCATTGCCGCGTCGACACTCGGGGCGGCGTGCGACTCCAGCGGCAGTTGAGCAACGCGCCATGCCGACAAAACCAAACCTGGGGTTATGACCGAGACGGGATTTGGGTGGATCGCGGTTGTCGCGCTGAATTCCGCGTCGGTGACAGCGACCGCCGACGCGGCCAGCGTTTGACTTGCTCCGCCGAGGGTAGCGGTCGCCACTTATGCCGGGCGGACGTTCGGAACGAGGTGATCCTGATCCGGCAATTGAGCAGAGCACCTTGTCGCTTCGACAGTACCTGGGGTTACAACCGGCGTGGAGTATGGGTTGACCGTGGTTGCCGCGCCGAATTTGAGATTCGTTAAGCTTTAGCCGCGCCGTTCGCCGGGTTTGGCGATCGGCGCTGTCTTTCGTCGAGTGGGTATTGCCCGCTCGTGCCTTCCAAGAGCAAACACCAAACAGGCAGGAATGATCATGCTAAAAGAACTCATGGAAAGTCTGCGACGGTCGGGAATCCAGAACCTCGCAAGAACCTTTTCCCGGCTGGGCTGGATTGGTTTTTGGGTGCAGATCGTGGTGGGGTCGATTCCCTTACTCTTGATGGCCTACGCTTTCATCTTCACGCGTTCCCCTTCCGGTCCGCGCGCCGGGCTGGCCATCGTCGAATACTTGACGGTAGCCAGTTTGCTGATCCTGATTTTTACCATCGTCTGGTTTCACCGGCATACCCGCTTGGCCAAACGGATTGCGGACCCGCAAACGTGTCCACCGGTATCTTCGGTCATTCGATCGGTCTGGACTGGATTGATGGCCAGTAGTATCGGCCTGCTGTTTTCCATGATCGTGATGATGATCGAGACCGGGCACATGCTGTTTTATTTTCTGGCGGCGCCTCAAGGGGGCGTTCCCGTGATCCAGACGACCGGTGCTGACCCGGCGAGCTGGGTGTCCGCCGTCGACATGATGAGTTTGACGGCCTTAAGTCTCTCCGTTTTCACCGAATTGGTCGTGTTGATTCTGAGTCTCTGGCTCCTTTTCCGCACGATGCAAGTTTCCGCGGAGTTTCCCCCAGCTCCCGCGCAATGACGGGAAGGGAAGATGGAAGATGGTGAATGCACGCTTTTTGGGGATGCTGATCCTTTGGGCGGCGCCTGTTCTGGTGCTGGCCATTGAAGTGGACAAGCCGGCGCTAGAAGGCGCGACCTGGCGTTTGGCGAGTGTCGCTCATGCCGATGGTCAGCTTCACACCGTCCCGAACGGCGTTGAAGCCACCGCAAGCTTTGCCAATGGCTTGGTGAGCGGCAGTGGCGGTTGCAATCGTTACACCGCCAGTTACACCGTGGATGCTGGCAAGCTGACCATCGGTTTGGCGGCGAGCACGATGATGGCGTGCCCCGAACCCCAGACGGCCGTCGAACAGCCGTTCATGGCGGCACTGGCGGCGACGATGGCTTACAAAATCGAGGACGGTCAACTCAGCTTGCTGGATACCAAGGGACAGAAGATCGCGACCTTCAAGGCGTGGCAACCGATGGCGTTGCAGGGTGTCACCTGGCGAGCGACCGTTTACAACAACGGCCGCGACGCCGCCGTCTCGTTGATCGACGGCAGTGAGATTACGGCGACATTTGGTAGCGACGGCCTACTGAGCGGATCGGCCGGCTGCAATCATTATCGGGCCGCCTATGTTACCGAGGGATCGTCCATCACCATCCAGGCACCGGCGGCAACGCGCAAGGCTTGTTCCAGCCCTGAGGGAGTGATGCGGCAGGAAAGCGAATACCTCAAGGCGCTAACGACAGCGGCTACTTACGCGATCCAGGGCCGGCAACTGGAGTTGCGTACCGCTGGGGACGCGCTGGTCGCTTTGTTTCAGGCCAGCGGTGGCTGAGCGCCCGGTACTCTCCAGTAAGCCCATCAAAAAGATGTCATTCAAGCATCAAAGAGGAGCCAGGTTGTGAGGGCAAGGTTTATCAAGCTGTTGAAAATCGGGGCGTTGCTGTTTACCGCCAGCGTGGTGACATTGCTAGCGGTGCGCGCCTTCGACTCGCAGCGCGGTGCACCACTGGCGCTTTGGCACACCTATGCGCCTCACGAACTGACGGCTCAAGAGCTGGCTACGGCCAACTGGGACGACTATCTGGCCGCAGAGCGCAAGGTCTTCGAGAGTGTGCGCGTCAATGTCACTCAAAAATTGGATCCAGAAGACCAGGTCCCCGCCAATCGCTACTTCGAGGGCAGCCCGATTTATCCAGGGCACTTTGCCACCGACTGGAACCGTTCCTATATTCTGGAGCCGGAAGGGACGCCCGTCGGTGCCGTGGTGTTCCTGCATGGACTGACCGATTCGCCCTACAGCCTGCGTCACGTCGCCCGACTCTATCAGTCCCACGGTTTTATTTCCGTCGCCATTCGGCTGCCGGGCCATGGCACTGTGCCAGCCGGCCTGACCAATGTGGTTTGGGAGGACTGGGTCGCCGCAACGCATCTGGCGGTGCGGGAAGCACGGCGGCGGATCGGCCCAACGTTGCCCTTGCATATCATCGGATTCTCCAACGGCGGTGCGTTGGCGATGAAATACGCGCTTGACACGCTCGACGATCCGAAGCTGACCCGTCCAGATCGGATCGTGCTGATTTCGCCGATGATCGGGATCACGGAGATGGCTCGGTTCGCTGGGATATTCGGTTGGCCGGCGATCTTTCCGCCCTTTGCGAAGGCTGCGTGGCTCAGCGTGGTGCCGGAATTCAATCCCTTCAAGTACAACTCGTTCCCGATCAATGGCGCCCGGCAATCGTCGTTGCTGACGCGCGCCCTGCAACCCCGGATTGCCCAGTATGCGAGTGAAGGAAAACTCGCCGAGCTGCCCCCCTTTCTCACCTTTCAGTCGGTGGTGGATTTTACCGTCAGCACCCGGGCGATTATTACCGCGTTGTATCAACAACTTCCCGATAACGGCAGCGAACTGGTCCTGTTCGATATAAACCGGAGCGCCAAATTCGGCCCGCTCATGCGCGCCAGCGCCAACACCATGTTGAATCGCATCCTGCCGGCTCCTCCTCGATCGTTCAGGAGCACAGTCATCACCAACATCAGTCCCGATAGCAGCGAGGTCATGGAGCGGGTTACGGAAGCGGGAGCGACCACGGAGCAAACCCGCGAATTGGGATTGTCCTATCCGCTGGGCGTGTTCTCACTCTCACATGTCGCGGTGCCGTTTCCCATGAGCGATTCCCTGTACGGCATACAGCCTGATCCCCTTGAGGAGTACGGCGTCAGCTTGGGCGCGGTGGCTCCGCGAGGCGAGCGCGGCACGTTGATCGTCAGCCTGGATTCGCTGATTCGCATGTCATCCAACCCATTCTTCCCTTACATGCTGGAACGGATCGAACAAGGCATTACCGGCAACCACCCCGTGAGTGCGTCGGAAAACATCGCGAACTCCACCGATGAAAGCGCGTCTCGGGATCAAGCGCCGGCGGACTCGGCGAAATGATCACTGAGGCCCGCATAAGCTCAAGCGCCTCTATACCGTCCACTCAAAGCGGGTAAAGCAGTCATCATGGCTGACCGTCAGCCACCGCCTTGCTCCGGCGCAAGCGCCGCCACAATCCCCCGGCACTGAAGCACTGCCAGCCCCAGCCCAGCCATCGGAGCAGGGCAAACGCTAGCCATAGCGCCCAAACCAGCATCAGGCCGCGATATAGCAGCAGCGGCGCGGTGACCACCGAGGCGGTCGGCAGCGGCCCGGCGATCCGGTCCTGATACCAGTTCAATTGCCAAGCGCTGGACCCGTTTCCGGCCACCTGCATGGCGGGCGTGCCCAGCAAGCCCTGTTCGATGGCCCCGAGCAGCGCCGCCAGCGCCGCCAGCGTCAACCCGACCAGCGCCAGTTGCAGCAGGTCGAAGCGGAAAGCGCCGATCTCCCGATCGGCCAATGCCTGACGCCGCCCCAGCAGCCACAGCCAGCCCGCCACCAGCAGGATCGCCGCGATATGGCTCTGGCTCAGGCCGATGCCGAGCAAAAACCAGTGATGGGCACGCAACGGTGTACCGCCCATCCGTCCCAACACGATGGCACCGATCAGGATCACCGCCAACACGCCCCAGAACAGCACGGCCGGTCCCATGACCGGCCCGTTGGCCCACAACAACCAACGATTGCGCGGCAGATGTAGGATCAGGTCGCCGTTGACGCTGGGACTGCCCAAATCCACCTCGGGCGTGGTATAGCGCGTGCCGAAATCCCGTTCCTCGCGCCAGTTCAACACCACCCGCTGCACCCCAGGCACCAACGGCAGCACCACCCGCCGGTCCTGCTGCCGCAACGGCTGGACGACATCGTTGATATAGGCCGTGGTGAGCGTCGCGCCCGGCGGTAGGGTCACCGCATGATCGCCGCCGCGACTGGTCCGAATGGACAAATCCAAGCTCGCTTCGCTCAAGCGTCGGCCGGGATTCAATCGTAATTGACTGCGGTCGATGGTCACAGTGCCGCCGGGCGCCCCCTCCGGTCGATCGACGGTCAGGGTGACCTGTTCGCCTGGCCACGACCGCCATTCCGGCGCCCATTGTCCAGCGGCATCGATCCGCCGCACCAGCGGGATACCGGCGCTTTGTACATGCCAAAGCGGATTGGCGTGCAGTTGCCAGACTTCCACCAGATCCTCGCGGTCCGTTGCCTGAAGGATCAGTTCGTTGACGCGGCTCAGGGTCGCGGTCCAGCGGATTTCGGTTTGCTCCGGCGGCAGGTTGAGCAACACCCGGTTGTCCCGCACTCGGATGTCGGGCGTGGTGACGTGCTCGCCGGGCAGCAGGGGGATTTCCAGTACCGCCGCCTGGTCGGCCTGGCTCAAGCGCCGCATCCGGGTCAACACCTGCCAATCCACATCCAGCACGAGATCGCGCTCGACCTGGACGAACGGCGGCATCACGCCGGCTTGCAGCGGCGCGGCGGCATCCTGGCGCGGACGGGTCAATTGTAACTGAGGATCGACGCGACCTTCGACCTGGCCTTCCACTTTCCAGCCATTGGCATCGAGTTCCAACCGGCCCGGCGGCAGCGGCAACGGCAGTTGCAGGGTGGCGACCTCCGGCAACACGGCGGCGGCCACGGTCGCGGTGTGCAAGCCCGGCGGCAGTCGCAGCCACAGCAATTGCTTCGGACCGCGAAACAAGGTCGCCGGCCGACCGTCCAGATCGATGGCGCGCACGATCAGCCCCTCGCGTGGCAACGGCAGCGGTACGACGGTATCGGTTTGAGCGTGCAATGACAGGCGCAGTTGCAGTGTGTCGTTCCTGACGGTCAGCGCCAGTGCCGCCAGATCGCCGCAGCGCTGACAGTCCGGTGGTTGGGTCAGGCGCTCGCGCAACTGTTTGAGTATTTCCGGTGGGGGATACTCCTGCGCCTGGACCGGTGGCGTGGCGACCGTGAGGGCCATCGCCAGCAGCACCGATGCCGCCGCAACAGCGCCCGCGCCTGGCGGTGAAGATGTGCGCTGTTCCTCTTCGTCACGGGAAGGCGGCGCGGCTGGAGGGAGGGACCGTCGGCTCGCGATCGAAACCCGAGCCCCCATGGCTAGCAGCAGGGCCAGACCCAGCAGCAGCAACGCCCGCGTGCCCCAGGGCGGTAGTAGCCACAACCGCAGTGGTTCGTCCGTCGCCACCGGCCCGCTCCAATGCAGAGTGGCCCGCTGCCAGCGCCAGTTGGGTACACCGGGACCGGTCTGCACCTTGATGTCCGCCGTGTATTGCTGCTGGAGCCGCTGCGATAGATTGTTCTGGATCTGCTGTTGCGGGCTTTTTGGCAACGACTGGAGCCGGTTGTAAGCCGGCGCTTTTTCCAGCGCGGCGACCGGCGGCGCGCTGGCCGATGGAATGGACAGGACCAGGGCCGCGCCGGGCGCGAACGGCTCCAGTTGCGGGTACAAGGCGCCACGCACCTGCTGGACGGCAAACAACGCGCCGATCGTCAGCAGCGCCAGCAGCGCCAGCCCGCGATACACCTTAATCAAGATCTGCAAGCGTCCCGGCGGCAACACGCGCAGCAAGGCTGCCGCCGCCAGTACGTTCAGCCAGACATACAACGGCGCATTGGGTTCGTGATAGATCAACGTCATGCCGGCCAGCGCCACCAGTCCCCATGGCCAGCCCCACAACTTGGCGAAACCGAGCGCAATCACCAGGACGATGAACAGATCAAGCAGGTTCCACGAATACAGCCAGGCATTGCCGGCGCTGTCCGGTCCATCCGCCGCCAGCAGTCGCCAGCCTGGCGGCAGGTTGAGCGTGGCGTCGATCCGTTGCGGGGCGATGCGCCAGCCGACCGCTGGCAGTTTTTCGATGTCGGCCGGTTCCAGCCGGCTATCGGCGACCAGTTGCAGATCGTTCAGTTGCCGTATCTCCACGCCGGCCGCGTCCGAACCCGGCAGTCGGGTAATGAACTGATCGTCGCCGCCGATTTCCACCCGGCCAAGCTGCAATGCCGGAGCGGCGTCCAGGCGCGTGCGGTCGAGGTTGCCACTCAGCCGATCCCGCACGGTGTAGCCACCGCCGGCAAAGTCGAGCCAGAGCGTGCGCTCCAGGTTCAGCCGCGCCGGAACCGGTTCGGCTTCGCCGCGCTGACGGACCTGGAATTGCAGCGCCTCGCCGGGTTGCAGCAGATAGGCCGGCCATTGCCGCCAGCTTTCGGGCAGATTGGTCTGCGCCGGATCGAGCGCCGCCGCGCCTTCCACCTGAACCTGTCGCAGGGTGTTTTGCGCCTGGAAGCTCCAGATCTCTTGTTGAGGCCAAGGTACCGGGACGACGGGCAGCGCCAGCGCGTCCAACGGTCCAGGATGGCGAGCGTTCAACATCAGGGTCCAGTTCCCCGGTCGCAGTTGCACCCGCAGCCGGCCATCGGCTTCCAGCCGAGCGGGCAGCGGGCTGTCCAGGGCGAGCGGCAGGAAATCCGGCGGCAGCACCGGACCGAGCAATTCTTCCCGCGTTTGGCCCGAGACCCGCAGATCCAGCCGGGTCGCGACCGTGAAGGGAATCCCGTCGGTCAACAACCGGAATACTTGCAGGTCGAGCGTATCCTGCCGAGCCGGCGCATCCGGTTGCTGGCGCAGCCGCAGCACACCCTCGTCCTCCAACCGAAACGCCGTCACCGGCTGGCCGTTGACACGCAGATCGAGCAGCGCGTTACCGGGGGGAACATGAATCGAGTCAGGCAGCGCGCGCCAATAGAACCGCCCGGTCAACTCGTGCTCACCGGACGACGCCTTCAGTGCTGGATGATTGTCCCGCTCCAGCACCGGTACCAGTATGCCGTCCAGGCGCACATCCTGCGGCCAGTAGCTCCGGTTGCCGGGCAGGGTCAACCAGCCTTCGGTATCGTTGTACGCCTTTTGACGAAACTCGCCCCCCTGACCGTCGAGGTCGAGGCTCAGCGCCGACAACCAGACGCACTGGTAGCGATCCGTCTGGTTGTAATACACCGGACAGCGTCGATTTGGCGACCCCGACAGCACCCAATCCATCCAGGGCTGCAAAGAGGCCGGAATCTGGGTCAGCACCTCCGGAGGAATGGACGCCGTCCGGGCGGCAGCGGCGTACAACCCGAACAGCAGGACAAGCAGGGGAAGCCAGACTGGTCGAGCGGGCAGCGAACCAGTGCGCATGGTGGTTTTCCTCGCGGTGGCGCCACCGCGTCGGAGGGTCGAGCGGTTGGCGCTTCCATCCTAATTCTAACATCCAGCCATCGATCCGCTCGGCGACCGAATTGGCCGTGGAGTTGGGGGCGAGCGAAACCACCGTTCGCCGCTGGCGAGCGCGGGACACGGTCCAGGATCGCTCGCATACCTCGTACCGGCTGGCCACGATCTTGAAGCCGATGCAAGAGTTCGTGGTGGTGGAGTTGCGGAAATGGCTGTCGCCGCCGCTGGACGACCCACGGGCGGAACGGACGTTGCGCGCCTGACAGGCCGCTTTGATCGCGTCGGCCTGTGTCCGTTTCACGACGACCGGGAACCGTCCCGAAGTGTTCCATGCCAAACGCTTCGCTGTGGCGGCGAGGTACGATCTCGACGATTTCGCAGTCCCGCCGCCACGAATTTCGATTATTTCAAGCCCATGCAGTTAGCGTAGTAGGTCACCGTGGCGGGCCAGTCGGAGAAGATGCCCAGAATCTTCACATCCTTGGCCAGCACGTCCAGGGCCTTGTACATGTCGCTATCCTTCTTGATGGCGACACCGGTCGGGTCGAAGTCGTAGTAGTAGCCCGCCTTCGATGCACCCTGGCGCAGGTCGGCGCGTTCGAAGGTCCAGGCGATGATATCGAAACCCATGCGCTTCAGATCCTTGGCGAAGGGCGAAGGCACGATGTCGCCGCTGTCAGTGACCCGCAGCAGGGCGGATATCGACGGGGCGATGACCTTGACGCCGCGCTTCTTCAGCATCTGCAAGAACTCGGTCCGATCCATGGCGTCGTAGGGCGCCTGGATGATGACGTCGTCCTTGTCGGTATCGTAGTCGAGCAGATAGGCGGCCTGCTTGCCGTATTGGGTATGGTCGATCCAGTAGAAGATATCTTCCAGATTGAAGGACTGAGGCCAAGTATCCTGTGGCTTGACGCCTGCGTTTTTCATGGTATCGGCGAACTGCTGGGCGTACTGCTCCTGGCCGCCGAAAATGGCATCGATGCGGTCCTGATGGGTGGCGCTCTTCAACTCGGGGGTGTGCTTGACGCCGTTGGCCTGATTCAGGGCGATACTTTCCTTGAAGGTCACCACATGGGCGCGACCGGTATACAGGTCGGTGCGCCAACTGGCGGTGCCGCCTAGATAACCTTGCGCGGTGGCGGCGCTGGGGTTGCTGGCGTCCATCTTGGCTTCCAGCGATTCGAATTCGTCCAGGGTCAGGTCGCTGGTGCAACATTGAGGTGAGGAGTTCGGACCGCTCCAGGGCGTGGTGCACTTCGCATTCAGAGGAGTGGCGACGATGTTGGTGGTGGTATGCAAGTCGCACTCGCTGTGGCGGCAGACCAGCTCGCCGTCTTTGGTGAAGGTCACGTCGCACTCGACGATGCCGGCCCCCATGCGTGCCCCAGCCATATAAGAGGCGTCGGAGTGTTCGGGGAATTGCAGGGCGGCGCCCCGGTGGCCGATGGAAAAGTCGGTACGGTAGAAGGGACCGCTCTTGCACTGCGTCAGTCGGTCCTTGAGGCGGCCTTCGTCCATGCCGTCGACCAGGTAGAACGGCCGGGGGCCGAGTTGTATGCTGTTGTTTTTTCCACTGTTGGAATTCTTGTCCAAATCGCCATCGGAGTCGTCGGCGGTTGCGAGCACGGGCGCGGTTGCAAGCAGCGCAACGGCAACAGTCAGGGTATTGATGGACTTGCGGAGCACGGAAAAACCCCCTTATTTCGATGAAGGCCGCGGGTGAAGGACCTACCGTCAGGCAAGACGTCGAATCGTCAAGGACGATTCAACCGCTCACGATAGCCAAGGTATGTTTCCCCGCGGTTACCGATCGGTGAAGGTGGCGATGTTCCCGGATGAACCGATGCAGGTTCGAACAGACGGCTGGCCAGCGACGAGCTGCGGCTCGTCGCTGGGGAATAGAGCCGGAAGCGGCCCGCCGGTGACTCGCGTGTAGCTCAGGTCTGGTCCAGCCAGTAATCCAAACCCTGGGCGTTGAGTTCGATGTCCGCTTCCAGCACCGCGCGCCACTGCTCGGTGGGCAGGGTCCAGCCCTGCCGCGCCGCCTCGGCATCCATCAGCGCCCACAAACCCGCCAGAATGCGCGCTTCGCGCTCCGGGCCGGCGTCTCGCTCGCGTTCGGCCACCGCCACATGGGCGTCGATCAACCGGTGCAGGTCGGCACTCAGCCGCGCGAGGTCCTCGATTCGGGAAAAATGGGTCAAGTAGAGCGCTTCCGGTCGGCAAGCCAATATCCGATCCACCGACTCATGCATGACCTCGGGTTCGAACTGGGTCGGCGTGGTGGTGGGGATGATCGAGGGCCGCCCGTCCACATCCAGTTCGCGGAAGGACAGACCGAAGATGTCGCCGGTGAACAGACAACCGCTACGCGCATCTTGCAGGGCCAGATGATGGCGGGCATGTCCGGGAGTGTCCAGACAGATCAGAGTCCGACCGCCGAGCTCGAAGCTGAAGCCCTCGCCAGCGGAAAGAATGCGATCGGGGCTGACCGGAATCGGGTCGCCGTACAGATGACGAGCTTCCGCCTCGCCGTAAACCGCCTGCACGGCGGCGAACAACTTGGCCGGTTCGGCCATGTGCCGTGCTCCGCGCGGATGCACGACCAGGCGCGCTTCGGGAAACGCCTGCATCATGGCGCCAGCGCCACCGGCATGATCCAGGTGCACATGGGTCAGAAAGACGTAGGCGACGTTGGCCGGACTTAGGTCGAGCTGGCACAAGGCGTCCAGCGCATGCGGCAGGGCGGCATTGTTGGCGGTATCCACCACGGCAACCTGGTCGTTTTCGACGATGAGATGGATGGCGGCGAGTTGGGGGCGAATGTAGTGGGCATCGAAAGCGTAAATGCCGTGTTCGTAACGCAATAAATCGACCATGCGGGTCCTCGTTGATTGAAAGTGAAGCAGTCGGCGCGCGCCGGGTTTTGGAATGTTTGCGGCAACCCGGCCCGCCGCAAGTCTACAATTTTAAATGGGCTCATCCTGCGATTGGCTGCACATTCGCAATTTTGCGGCAATAATGGCGTTAGCGGTGCACCTCATCATTGAGCTTGAGGTTCACCCCGTGGGTTCGACCGGATCGATGTCTTCGATCAGGCTCTGACGGAATGCGGGGCCAACACGAACTGGACCGGTCATTCGGCCGAACCTGATGGAGGCTAGAGTCCGTGCCTAATGGCAGGCAATGCTCGGTCCGAAAACCCTGGACAGGTTGAACGACCTGCGATCAAACCATTCAAGGAGCACATCACCCATGAAAATCCCGTCGTTGTTATCCGCGATGTTTTTTTCGACCGTGGCGTTGTTTGGATATGCCGGCCCACTCGCCGCAACCGAGCAGCCGGCCGCGTCGAATGCACAACCGGCGGCGGCCGATAGCCCGGCACCGGCGACTCAGCCCGAGCCCATGGCGGTGCTGAAACAGATGGCCACCTATCTCCGTTCGCTCGAACGCTTCAAGGTGCGGGTCGAGAAAACCACCGAATTGATTCTGCCCACGGATCAGCGCTTGCACCAAGATCAAACCGTGGAGATTGCCATACAAAAGCCCGATCGGTTGCGGGCCGATTTCCAGAATCTCAGCGGCGGACGCCAACTGTTCTATGATGGCAAGACCTTCACGCTTTACACCCCAGAGCCGAATGTCTACGCCAGCGCCACCGCCGCGCCGACCATCGACGAGACCTTGGCCTTGCTTGAAGATCAGTATGGAATTTCGATGCCTATCGCTGACTTGCTGCTGGCGGATCCCCAAAGCAGCCTGGTCCGGAATCTGGAGTCGAAAACCTATGTTGGCCAGAGTCTGGTGCGCGGCGTGGCATGTCATCACCTGGCGTTTCAGACCCCGGAAGTGGATTGGGAAATCTGGATCGAAGACGGTCCCAAGCCCTTGCCCCGCCGGCTGTTGCTGACCGACAAGAGCGTGGAAGGCTCGCCCCAGTGGACTTCCGACCTGAGCGACTGGGATCTCGCACCGCAATTCCCCACCGATTTCTTCACTTTCACGCCGCCGCAAGACGCCCAGAAGATCAAGTTCCTGGAGGCGGTGCCAGCGGCTCAATCGACTAAAACCGCCAAGTAACCATGGGAGGTTTCGCCATGCATTCTTCGCTATCGACTTACTTGAAACGGGCAATGACCGTTGCTCTGATCGTGGGACCGATGCTGGCACTGGTCAGCGCCGATGTGGACGCACGCGGACGTGGCGGCGGCGGGTTCGGTGGCGGTGGCGTTAGAGCACCGCGCGCCAATATTGGTGGCGGTGGTCATCACGCAAACGTCAACCGCAACGTGAATCGCGACATGAACCGTAACGTCAACCGCAACGTGAATGTCAACCGCAACGTCAATGTCGACGTGGACCGCCGCTGGGGTTACGGGGGAGTGGGGGTAGGCGCGGCGGTGGCGGTGGGCACTGCGGTCGCGGTGGGAGCCATCGTGTCCACGCTGCCGCCAAATTGCACCACGATCGTCGCCGACGGCGTGAGCTATCGGAATTGCGGCGGTACCTTCTACGTTCCCAGTTACGATGGCCCGAACGTGGTGTACGAAGTGGTCAATCCGCCTTCCGGCTGGAATCAATAACCAGAAGGCGGGTAACCCCTCACCCGCAAGCGGGTGAGGGGTAGCCTTTTCCAATTTTTCTCTAATTTTTCGGCGACTTGGGCGCCAAGGCAATCATCGGGTTGGCGGCCGAGACCGTGACTGTCGCGGTCGACTCCGCCAGCTCCTGTGCCAATTCCCGAACGCTACCATCGAACGACTCCTGTCCGCCAGGCTGGATTTCCTTGACCTCGGTCGGCAGGCCAATCCGATCCAGAATGGCGATGAACGGTTCCGGATCGAGTTCCTCGACGTTCACCATGGTCTTCGGGTCCCAAATACCCTGAGCCACCAGCATGGCCGCCGCGACCGGCGGGACGCCGGCGGTGTAGCTGATACCCTGCGATTCGACCTCTTCGTAGCATTGCTTGTGATCGGAAACCTGGTAGATGAATACCTCTCGCGGTTTTCCGTCCTTCCAGCCCTTGACGAAGTTGCCGATGCAGGTCTTGCCAGTATAACCCGGCGCGAGGGTCTTGGGATCGGGAAATAGCGCCTTGACCACCTTGAGCGGCACCACTTCCTGGCCCGTGGTCAGGGTCACCGGCAGGTGCGAAAGAAAGCCGAGGGTGCGCAGCACGGTGAACACGTTGATGTAATGGTCGCCGAAGCCCATCCAGAACCGAATGCTATTGGCGTCGATGTTCTTCGAAAGCGAGTGCAGTTCATCGTGTCCGTTCAGATAGATGGGGCAGGGGCCGACCACCGGGAAATCGTAGACGCGCTTGACCGAGTGGGTGGGATATTCCTTCCACTGCCGATCGATCCAGGTCCAAACCTTGATGAACTCGCGAAAATTGATCTCCGGATCGAAATTGGTGGCGAAATATTTACCATGGCTACCGGCATTGACATCCAGAATGTCGATGGTATCGATCTGGTCGAAATAGCGCTTTGCCGCCAGCGCGCAGTAGGCGTTGACCACGCCCGGATCGAATCCCACGCCCAGAATGGCGGTGAGTCCCTTCTCCGCGCAGCGATCTTTCCGCTTCCACTCGTAGTTGGCGTACCAGGGCGGGGTTTCGCATACCTTGTCCGGTTCTTCGTGGATAGCGGTGTCCATGTAAACGGCACCCGTTTCCAGACAGGCTTCCAGCACCGACATGTTGATGAACGCCGCGCCGAGATTGATCACGATCCCGGAGTTGGTTTCCTGGATCAACTTCACGGTCGCCGGAATGTCGAGCGCATCGAGTTGCCGGGAATACAGCCGGTTCGCGGGGTCCTTCAGATGCCCTTTGCGTAGGACGCTCTCGATGATTTCGTCGCATTTCGACAAGGTCCGCGATGCGATGCAGATATCGCCCAGCACATCGTTGTTCATCGCCGCCTTGTGAGCCGCGACGTGAGCAACGCCACCAGCACCGATGATCAGCACATTCTTTTTCACTTTCATTTCGCTCCCGACTTAGGAAAGGCTACGTTTAAAATCCTGGTAATCGAATTGACGGACCTGTTCCAGGGTGCCGTCGAGTCGCCGCACGACGATGGAGGGCATGGATAGTCCATTGAACCAATTTTTCTTGACCATCGTGTAACCCGCGGCATCCGCGATGCGAACTTCGCTACCGACTTCCAACGGTGTGCTCAAGCCATACTCGCCGAACACATCTCCCGCCAGACAAGTGCGGCCGGCGATCATCATGCGATGAGGACCCGGTTCGGGATAAGCAACCCTTGGCGTGGTGTGATAGATCAAATGGTCCAGCATATGCGCTTCAACGGAAGCATCGACAATGGCGATGTCGATTTCATTGTGCAGAACGTCCAACACCGTGGTCACCAGTTCCGCGCTGTCGGTGATGGCGGCTTCGCCGGGTTCCAAATAGACTTGAACGTCGAATTTATCGCTGAATTGTTTCAGTTTTTCGCAGAATCGATCTAGAGGATACTTTGGCTTGGTAAAAAAACAAGCCGCCACCCAGACTGACCCATTCCATCTTTTCCAGCAATGGACCATAGTGATGGCCGATATGATCGATGGCCGTGGAGAGGTTTTCGAAATCGTCGTTCTCGCAGTTGAAATGGAACATGAGCCCACTGAGCAGCGGAGCGACCTGGACAAGTTCACGGCGATCGGTCACGCCCAACCTTGAATATCTCCTCGCCGGATCGGCAAGGTCGAAATGCGAATAGCTGATGCCTGGATTGACCCGCAATCCCAGTTTCAACCCCCGAACCTCGTTTTGGTAACGCGTGAGTTGAGATATCGAATTGAAAATCACCTTGTCGGCAAACTCCTTGACCGATTCGATGTCGCTGGCGGAAAAACCCACGCTGTAGGCATGAACTTCCTTGCCGAATTCTTCCCGCCCCAACCTGGCTTCGAACAGGGAACTACTCGTGGTGCCATCCAGGAATTCCCGCATGAGACCGAATACGCACCAAGTTGAGAAACATTTCAGCGCCAACACCGATCTTGCACCGGAGCTCTCGCGCACATGCTGGATGATTTGCAAATTTTTCAGCAGCCTGCTCTCGTCGATCAGGTAATAGGGCGTAGTCAAACTTTTCATCGTCAAGTCGTTCCATTTATTCTGACAAACGGTTCAGCCCTCGAAAATGCTCGTGCGAAACGCCATTTTCGATTGCCCTGACCAAGGTATCGCCAAGAGCCGGCTCTTTAGCCAATCGGCAAGGGTGCCATGGCGTTCCCTTGATTATATGGTCGCCACCAGCACGGTTTCTGGTTTGTTCTTGGATGCTTTGGCTCGCGGCTTTACCTTTTCCTCCTCGGGTTTCACCTCTTTCTTTTTCCCCTTCTCGGATTTTTTTCTTCTTTTCCTTTTGAGATTCAATCGCTTTTTCGGGTTCAAGCGCTTGTTGCGGTGCGATCGATTTTTCCTCGGCAATGCTCGCGTCGCCGAAACGTTGTGCCCAAAGCAGTTCAATGGCTTGGCTGAACACTGCACCGATGTCGGCGCCGTCAATCTCGCCGAGCATTTCCAGTTTTTTTTCCGGCTGCCGCGCTGGTTAGAATTTTCAGTTTGATCAGACCCGCTTTCTTTTGCTCTTTCCGCCGTTCACGATAGGCACGCTGACGCTCTTTAGGTGATTTCATGGACTTTGCTCCCGTGATGGATGATGAGTTGGGAGCGCTCATGATATCGTTACGTTATGCGTTATGCAAGCATAACGTAGTCAGTAACATCTCATGACCATCGCGGCTAATTTCTCAGTCGCTCGCTTCGGGCGATCCTCGGCCGGAGAATTTCAATCAGGCGGCCTGCCTGCGTGCAATCCGCCCGGGGACCTTCTGCAATAACGATTCTGACCGGCAGACCATGCGCATCCACGCTATGACATTCACCCTAGCGTCGGATAAATCTTAAGGTGGACATTGGGTTGACGTGTTTCCGGGAGGCGTTTCCGGGCTAACGGTGTTGGCCGGCGGCGCGTTCCGGGCGTTGCGATCGGCACCCTTGCCGGCGGCGGGCGCAATGTCCTTCCTCATCGCCTCCACCAAGCCGTTCAAATCGCCGCCCTTCATCCCGATCTCACCGAGCACGGCATCCAGAATCGGCTGTTGGGCGCGATAAGCGAGCGCCGCCGCCACCGCTTGCTCGGCGAGGTTGCCGCCGCCCGACGAACCGCTCGGGCTGTCCCCTCCGCCGCTCGCCCCTCGGTTGAGGCCGTCCACTTGCACGATTTTGATGCCGTCGATTTTTTTCGAGCGGCTTGACCGAGGCTTCGATGATGGCGGGCAAAACCTCCAACGGCCAGGTCGGCGTACCTCATCCTGTCTCAACGAGGAGACATTGCCATGAAGTGCGTTTAGATCACGCAAAAGAATTGCGCGCCCGCGTAATCCCTTATGTAGCCGCTCTCTATCAGGAAAGCCCGGAACCAGGTTCTGAAGCGCGCGAAATCAGGAAAGTTAAAATGGCCGTAATTGGGGTCGAAAAAATGCACATTGCCTTGCGCGTCATGCTGCGCCGCCACCGCATGGGCTGTGCCGCCCTGCCGGCCCGCATCCAACACGATCAGCCAGAGCGTGTTTGGGAAACCGGTCAGTATTTGATGAAAATTGGTGACGGTCACTGATACACGAAAACTGGCGTAGCGTATCAGCAGCGTCGCCGCTCGGATGGGGTCGCGTATGATTTGCTGAACCATGGCCCCGGAAAAGGTCATCGCCCGAGTGCGGGGCGCCGACGCATGGATATTCTGCAGCATGGTGGCCTGCCAGGGCGGGGTATTGCAGATTCTTGTCTGTCCGTCGAAATCGAAATTCTGGCCGCGCTTGCGCATGGCCAACCATTGTATGGAAAGGCCCAGGCAATAGCCCCCCCTGCTGCCTGCCACGCCCCATGGACCGGGAGTTTCCACATGAGCCGTGCGGTTTTGATCCATGGCGAATACCATCTGGCCATGTCTTTGCGCGGAGTCCCAGATTGCGTCGGACCTTAAATGAGCCGTTGTGAGTGGCATGGACAGTCTCCTTTTCTATTGAATGGGATTGTTTGAATGGGAACGTTACTCGGTATTTCCCATTGCCCGCTCAATGGTTCAACGCGACGTGAAAAAAAGTAGGCTTCCTGGGAACGGTGGGGAGTGAGTGCTCGGCGACGGTTAGCGCGATCCGGCCGAATCGCGCCAACCGAGCGGCGGCCAATATCGCGCTCCCGAAAGGTCGCTGTCGAAATAATACGGTCGGAGGGTCTGCCAGGCGCTGGAGGGCGCGTTTCGCGGCGATCCCTGGAGAAAGGCGGCTAGCGCCTTAGCTACGCCGTCCGCGCTATCCTTCCCCGCCCTTCACAGGCGGGGTTTCGCTAAGAAGCTGTACAAAAAAAACTAACACATTGATATTATTATAGTATTTTTGATAAAATAACCCAAAATCCGGCGATTATTTTAATTTCAGAGATTCTATTCGAGGTGCTGCATGGCTTGGCCAAAAGAAATTCCTGGTAAGAGGTATCCCAGTGATTTGACAGATGAAGAATGGGAAATCTTGGAGCCGATTTTAAAAAAAGCCGATCCTTATACGACAGGTCGGCCCCGTAAAGTCGATCTCCGCGAAGTGATAAATGCCATTTTTTACCTGAACAAGACGGGTTGTCAATGGCGGTATTTGCCTAAAGATTTTCCCCACTATACCTTAATTAGTTACTATTATCACAA
>NZ_SPMZ01000022.1 GCF_012939995.1 Candidatus Competibacter phosphatis
GTGGAGGTGCGCGGCACGGATTTCCTCGCTCCCTCGACGCAGGTATTCCATGATGCCCAGGGCAGGGTCAGTCACCACCTTGCGGCCCCAGCAGCACCGACGGACCAGCGCGCTCAACGACAGACCCGCCTGAAACGCCATCTGCTGTAAAGCCACCTTCTCCGCCATCGGCAGCCGCACGTTGATGACTTTATCCATACCGGTCGCTTCTTCCGGTCCACGCCACGCTTTCTGAACACTGGTTTCTGGTTTCATCGTCATCGGCTCCTCACTGCGTTCGATGGCGCCACCCGCAAGCGGACAGCCTGATGCCTGGTCGAATGATCCCCGCCAGCGGCGAGAAGCGCAGCGCCGAGCCGGATCTTGTGAGTTGTCACGAGCGCAGCATGTGTGACAACTCCCATCCTGTAATCACGATTGACCACCCTCGATGACCCTCCGCCGCGTGTGGGCCAGCCTTGGAATCCGCCCGGAATCCGCTGGGATTCCGCCCGGAATCCGCCCGGAATCCGTTGGGAATCCGTTGGGAATCCGTNGGGAATCCGCCCGGAATCCGTTGGGAATCCGCTGACCGTTCAGCGGACAGTCCATCTCCAAACCGGACGCTCTTCATGCGAACATCCCGGCTGCTTGCAAAATATATTATTTGTTATAGATTATAACATAAATATTTTCGCGCCTCACACGGAGTGGATTCAATGAGCGAGCGACCCTCAAAAAGAAAGCCAAAACCCCGCGCCTTGGACTTGGTGGCCCTCGCGCGGGAACTTGCCGCCTTGCCACCCGCCCGGTTGACGCCACGCAAGAGCAGCAAGCGGGATCTGATCGAACAGCTACGCGGGCCGCTGGTCGATGCGTTGGTGGACCGCCACTACTCGTTCGCGGCCTTGGCCGAGGTCTTGGGTCAGCGGGGCATCGACATCCACCCCACGACCCTACGTCATTATCTTGGTCCCATCGACCGGTCGGCGCGACGGACCGTTTCCGGCGGATGACCTTCGACTCCGTGGTGGGCCTGGCGGTCGCGTGATTCCTCCAATCCTCACGCCACGGTTGAGAGGGGAGGTTCCGTGCAATCCAATATTCCTTGATATGAAGAAACATAATATCGAGCACCGAAAACCCTCCGTCCCTCCGGTCCGCTCCGTGGATGTCGCCGCCCTTTCGCGCGAACTGGCCGCCTTGCCGGCGGTTCCGCCGACGGCGCGACCACGTACCCAGCGGGATCTGATCGAACAGTTACGCGAGCCGCTGATCGAGGCGTTGGTGGATCGCCACTACTCATTCGCGGCCTTGGCCGAGGTCTTGAGCCAGTGGGGCATCGATATCCGCCCCGATACCCTGCGCCGCTATCTCGGTCCGGTCGACCCCAACCGGAGGGTCTCGCCACGGAGGGTCCCGCCAGCGGATCGACCGCCCGTGGGCGAACCGTCACCCGTGCCGAACGCACCACCGCGCGGGGGATCGCCCGATGCGATTGTCCGGCTGGACACCGCCTGGGCGGAGACGCCCTCGGAACCGCCCGTCCAGCCGCCGCGCGATCCGTCGGGTGAGCGGCCCGCCGATCCGCCAGCGGCCGAGCCCGGTACCTTCACGCCACGGCCCGAACGACCCATCGACTGGTACAAACCGTCTTCCTAACTCCAAGGAGCACGCACGATGAACGAATCGATCCTCCCCCCTGTTCTTGATCGGCGGCTGCAAGGGCGGCGTCGGCAAATCGATGGTCGGCGAGGCGCTGGTGGACGATCTCCTGCAACGCGGCCTACCGGTCTTATTGGTGGAAACGGATATCTCGGTACCGGATGTGTGGCGGGCCTACCAAAACGTATCGGGTGTCCAGGCGCTGACCCTGGACCTGGACGAGGTCGATGGCTGGATCGTCCTGAGCACCACGCTCTCCCAGCACCCGCATCATGTGGTGGTGATCAATACGGCGGCCCGGAACGACCGAGGGATCGTGGCCCACGGTCCCCTGCTGACCAAGGCTCTGGCTAAGCTGAACCGTCCCTTGGTCACCTTGTGGGTGATCAATCGCCAGCGAGACAGCCTGGAGCTGCTGGAAGACTATCTGAAGATCATGCCCGACGCACAAACGCATGTCGTCCGCAACGGACATTTCGGCCCGACCGAGAAGTTCGAGCTGTACAACACCTCGCCGCATCGCCAGCGGATCGAGGCGCGCGGCGGCCGGTCGCTGACCTTTCCAGACTTGGCCGACCGGGTGAGCGATGCCTTGCGCCTGGGGCGGCTGGCCATCTCCACGGCGCTGGATGAGCAACGCAACGATGGGCTTGATTTTGGCGGCCGCATCGAGTTGGAGCGTTGGCGCGAGCAAACCCGGCTCGTTTTCGACGCCATCGTGCCGATGGCCGGACGCCCCACGGCGGATCGGCCTGACGACGAAACCCACGCGGCGACCGCTTGAACGCGGCCCTCGTCAATGCGACCCCGCTTTCCCGATCTTGGAGGTCTTGATGAACGCACCGACTGAATCCGTGACCCGAGCCGCCGATGTCCCGCCCGGCCCCGCTCTCCACGAGAGCGCCTTTCAACAGGTCGTGGGCCGCTTGCCGAACGGAGCGGAACGGGCGCGGTTCGACGCGATCCGCAATGCCCTGCGGCTGCGCGACGACGATGCCGTGTGGACCCTCTTCGTGGCGCTGGAGTATTACCTGAACCTCTACGAGCGGTTTCCGGCGATGATCCGGGGCGCCGCGCGCGAACTGCTGATCGAGTGTAAAAACGAGAGCGACCGGCATATCGCCCAGGCGAAACAGCAGGTCCAACAGCGGACGGAAGCCGCCGCCGTCGAGGTGGCGCAAGCGGCGGTCGCGGCGCACGCCTCGTTGGAGAAGACTATTCAACAGTCCGCCCGCCGGATCGCGCTCGCGGCCGGCTTCGCCGCCCGCTGGCCCTGGGTGCTGGGTGGCGCGGTGGCGATGGCGGCGGCGTTGATCCTCACCGGCGCGGTCGCCCTGGGTTTCGGGCGCCAGCAAGGTTACGCAGCCGGTTACACGGCGGGCTTTGCCGTGGCGATGCAACCGCAACGACCCTCAACAGCTCCATCGTCGCTTGGCCCTGGATTATAGCTTCACTATAGAATTGGAAATGGAATTAGTACTACAGTTGTAGAAACTCCCATAAAGTCATGGAGAGAGGACAGGACTTTGCACGTTGTCGTCGCCGCCAATGAAAATACTGGGCGATGCGCTGATGACGGCGTCGCCAACGGAACCAATGGAGCATACAGTTTCGGTGAGAAAACGGTCCGGTCAGAGGGGTGATAAACCATAACCAACGGCGAAGGTCGGCCAAGGAGACCGTGACCGTGACGGGTCTATCTGGAAGCGGTAGAGGTTTTTTTTCAACACACGCTGTCGACAACCGACGAGGAAGGCATAAGCGGCCATGACCAGCGTGATATGCCGGTACCAGCCGTGCCAGGTCCGCACTTCGTACTGATCCAGGCCCAGTTGCGACTTGGTTTCTTGAAAGCAGCGTTCGATGGCCCAACGGGCACCGGCGGCCAAGGCCAATTCGGCCAAGGAACAGGTCACGGGCGCGAAGGCCAAATAGGCGGTCAGACGCCCCTCATCCAAGGTGCGGCGGACCAGAAGATAGCGTTGGCCGATCGCCTCGGGCGGCGTGTTGATCGGTTGGCAAGTCCATTCGTACTCACGGGGTCCTTGGCCGCCAGCCCCCGCGCTGAGCCGCGCCCACGCGGTCTGCGGGTCGGTGGCGAGGGCGGCCAAGACGTCCCGCACTGCGTATTGGACCCCACCCTGCCAGAAATAAGTTTTACCACTGACCGCCAGAACATAGGGTTGATTCCGCTCCTCCAGACTGGCGCGCAGGCGATCGCTCTCTCCATACACCGCATCGCCGGTGACCCAACGGGCCGGGATGCCCGCGTCCAAAGCCCGCAGAATCATTTCACGCGCCAGTTCGGTTTTCGGCTGGTGCGCCACGTCGTCATCGATGCCCGCCCGCTGACAGCGCGCGCGATCCGCCGACCACGCTTCCGGGAGAAACAAGGCGCGGTCGATCAACCCCTGTCCCCAACAACTGGCATAGGCCAGAAACACGCCGACCTGACTGTTCTCGATCCGGCCCGCCGTGCCACTATCTTGGCGCTGCACCCCAGCAGAATGGCGGCCTTTCTTCAAAAAGCCGGTTTCATCGACGATCAAGACGCCTTCCGCATCCGCCAGCGCATGGATCACCCGAGCCCGCGCCGCATCCCGCACCCCGTCCGCATCCCATCGGGCACGGCCCAGTAAGTGCTGGAATCCATAGGGATGGGCCTCCCCTCGTGCTTCCGCCAACTGCCAACAATTGCGTCGTTCCACCCCACCCAGCAACCCCTGGAGATACGCCGCCAGCCATTCGCGCGTCTCGAACCGTTTCGCGTAACCACCCAGTTCCGCAACCCACTCGGCCCAGGCCGCTTCCCAATCCCTCGCGTCTCCTTCCCATTCATCCTGCCACGCTTCACCCATCACCAACCGTTCTCTCGGCAAAAAATCCAGATGAAGTATAAACTTGTATTATCTACAACTGTAGTATTAGAACGTGTTCACGATCTCCTGCTGAGTCTGCGAACATCGGGGGATGCGTACGAAGAGATACCCCAGTGACATCAGTAGAGAACAGTTTGGGCAACTTTTGCCGCTGCTGGAGCAGGCCAGGCGCAAAACCAAGCCCAGGACGGTAGACCTGTACGAGGTGTTTTGCGCCGTGCTGTACCTGCTACGCACGGGCTGCCAGTGGCGAGCGCTGCCCAGTGACTTTCCCAAGTGGCGCACGGTGCATTCGTACTTCGCCCAGTGGAGCGAGCCGGGCCAGGATGGCGTGAGCCTGCTGGAGCGGGCATTAAAAAATCAGGTTGGCGCGGCCCGCGAGCGACAGGGGCGTAACGCCTCCAGCACGCTCTTGATCGTGGACGCACAGCGTGTGAAGAACACGGACACAGCGGACCTGAAGGGCTATGACGCCGGCCAGAAGGTCTCGGGCATCAAGCGCCACATCGCGGTGGATACCCAGGGGTTGCCGCATGCGGTGGCGGTGACCACGGCAGAGGTCACGGACCGCAAGGGAGCCTTGCAGGCCTTCAAGCGCCGCAAGGCAGCGCTGAACCGAGTGCAAAGCGTACTGACCGACAGCAGCTACACGGGCGAGCCCTTTGCGCGGGGCGTGCGCGAGGTGCTGGGCGAGCAGGTCACTGTGCAGATTGCCAAACGCAGCGAGCTGCACACCTTCAAAGTCATGCCCAAGCGTTGGGTGGTGGAGCGCAGCTTTGCTTGGCTGGACAAGAATCGCAGACTATCGAAAAACCGCGAGCGCTGGCTCAATACCAGCCTGCAGTTCGTCCACTTGGCATTCCTGGCATTGCTGCTCAGGAGATCGTGAACACGTTCTAAGGCATCCGGCTCCTCGAAAGCAAGATTCGCTTAGTGACGTTAGCGCGCCTGGAGTATGCGGGGTACTGGCAATGGCTGACGTTCCAGTAATCGCCGGGCTTCGTCCCAGTTGATCCGTGCCCGTTGTGAGCGGCGTCCCAGCCATTTAATCCACAACCGCCCCACACAGAAGTGGAACCGATCCAGTGCACGCATGTTACCGATGATACCGTAATAGGGGTCTGCTCGGGATACGTGTAAATTTTTATCACACGGCAGTTTTATCAATCGTAACGATTTATAAATCAACTAGTTGACTAGGTTAAAATCTTCCGATGTCAAAGGACAACATGCTGCTTTTGATAGCGCGAGTGTCCTGAAAGGTAAACCTTTATTGGACACGCTTACTCGCATAATAAACTTTTTAAAAACAAATAGTTGAAAATCATAGCCGCAAACCCTTTTTCGGACACCATCCCTTCAACCAGTAAGAAGTGATAAAAATTTACACATATCCCGAGCAGACCCCGTTTTCGCGTGATCCGCCAGAGACCGGTAGATGCCCGCCGAGCGCGACAGGAAGTGTATTAGGCACACAGGGGGTGAGCCACCTGTGGCAATCGTGCTGAAATAGTCTCTGTCGGCCTCGACCTGCGCTTGAAACTGCGTGGGGTTGCGGCCATACAGCAGGGTCAATGCGCTGTAGTTGATGGCGCGGTTCTTCTCGCACCGCTCGTCCGTCAGCCGGAACACGAACTTCCACAGAGCCTTGAAGACACCCTTCTCGACCTCCGGATTGAAGCGCGAGAAATACTTGCTTTCCAAGTACGCCTTCAGCTTCTTGTCGTCGATCAGGATGCCGGACACCTACTCAAGATCTTCGACCAGGTCACCCACGATCTGCTTGGACAAGATCGGCGCCTTCATGAGCAGGCTGTCGAGCGCGTTGCGAATCAGGGCACGAGCCGTGTCACGGTTCAGGCGATGCATCTGGAAATTGGCGTTGACCACTGGGTGCGCAGCAAGGTGGCGCTGACGTTGCAGGTGCAGCAGGTTCTCCCGCTCGGCGATGTCGAGCAACTGTGTCTGCTCGGCCACCGACTCCACCATCTTCGATTCCCATTCCGAAGACCATTCGTTGGCCTGCTGCAGCTTGCCGATCTCGACCAGAATGGTCTTGGCCTTGTCGTCACCGTAGAGATCGACGAGATGCTGGAGCTTGAATAGCAGGTTACAGACCACGACCGACCACAGCATCACGACAGTCGACCGGTAGTCGCCCGCCGCGTAGCAGTTCAACACCTCGGAGAAGTATTCCTTGCTGCGGGCGTCGAAGATCTGCGTTGCGCCTTGCTCGATGGAGTATTCGTCCAGCATCACGCCTCCCGACCGATGATTTCGACGTAGCTGATCAGTTCCACCGAATAGCTGCCATCGCCATTCGCGGCTCCCTTGTGTTTCAGCTCCCGCTGCAGGGTCGGTTCAACGGCGTGGGTGAACAGGTCGCTCCGCTGTTCGGGCCGGAACATCGGTTTGGCAGGCGGCGCTTGCAGGAACTTCTCGCACAGGCGCTCGACCGCCGGAACGCGCGTGCCGTCCTGTTTGACGGCAATGGGCTGCACGACCACGCGGCGTTCGCCCTTGCCAGCCGATGCTTCAACCATCCACAGCGACAGCAGCACCAGCTCGTCGACGTCGCCGGACACGGCGATGCCGACTTCCTCCGGCGGCACGCTGCGCCAGCGGCCCAACTCGTCCTGTACCAAAGGGTGATCCAAGCCCATCAGTTGCAGATCGTCCTGATTGGTCGCGGCTTCACGGCTCAGGGTGAAGCGGGCACGGTGCGTGCCTTCGACGGTAACGAGGTCGTAGGTTGCATCGTCTACCTTGACCAGTTTCTGCTGGTGATCCGCGACCGCTGCCGACAGAAAGCGCACCAGCCGATCCAGGCTGGACGACACGTCCGAGAAGGGCTTGTAGTCGTCGAGGCTGAAGCCGTCGAGGTCTTGGAACAAGTCGAACACCACCTGCCGCGCTTCGCGGGAATTCGATAGCGCCGCCTCCAGCTCCACCTGCGTGCGTTTCAGCTCCGGGTCGGACAGCGCCTCCTGATACAGGCGGTCGTAGTTCAAGCGTTCCGACAACTGCCCAAGAATCTGTGCACGCAGATCTTCGGCCACGTTGCCCTGATCGTCCACCTTGCCGACAGTGCGAGCGATCTCGGTCAGCTTTTCGTCGAGCAGCAGGAAGATGCGGCCTTCGATGGTGTCGGACAGCACAAGGTTGTAGACCTGCGCGGTGTGGCTCTGGCCGTAGCGATGGATGCGCCCGATGCGCTGCTCCATTTCCATCGGGTTCCACGGCAGATCGAAATTGAACAAGACGCGCGCAAATTGCAGGTTGATGCCTTCGCGCCCGGCCGCCGTGCAGACCAGTACGCGCGGGCCGTCCTTGTGGCGGAAGCGCCGCTCCGCCGCCACCTTCGCGCCGTGGTCGCCGCCGCGCAGCACGGCGACGCCCTGACCGGGGAAGGCCTGTTCGGTCTCACGGGCGATCATGTTCACCGTGCCGAGGTAGGTGGCAAAGATCACGATCTTCTCGTTGGGGTTCTGCCGCCACAGCGTGCCCAAGCCATTGAGCAGCTTTTGCATCTTGGTTTCGCGCTCTGCCGGGAACACGCGCAGCAGGTCGCCGACGCGCAGGCGCTCCTCGGGCAGATGCAGGTTCACCACCGCCGAAGCGGCTTCTTCCGCGTGCGTGGCCGAATACTCGCTGCCGTAGGGGTCGGAGGCCATCTCCAGCGCCTTTTCGTCCAGCTTCTTGACCAACCGGTACTTCAGATCGGCCAGCACACGATCCACCTCGCAACGCCCGACGCTGTCGCGCGGCAAACCGAATTCCTCGTGAATCAGATTGCGCGCTTCTTCGGTCAGCCGTTCGCGGCCTTCGATGTCCAGTTCCTTGTCGCGCAGGAACGCCTCGTGCAGTGTCAGCATCAGCAAGCGGCGCTTGAGCGTGCGGCGCACGGCGGCAAAGCTCGATGCCGCGATCTTCTGGAAGATCGCCATCAGGAAGCCCAGCGCGCGCCCCTGATTGCCCTGGCGGCGCGCGAGGTCGAAGCCGTCCTCCAGATACTCGCGCAGCTTCTCGTAGAACAGCCGCTCGGCTTGGTTCATCACGAAGGATTCGGTGTGAACCCAGCGCCGCGCGAACAGCGGCGAGCCATCGGGCTGGCAGGCGTCCGCCTTGGTGCGGCGGAACATCACCGTGTTGAGCCGGTGCCGCTCCTCCACCATCTCCTCCGGGCTATGGAACAGCGTCGGGTTCAGCAGTTGCGCCAGCATCCAGAACTGGAAGTGATTGCCCTGATGTGGCGTGGCTGACAACAACACGAGGTCGCGCGAATGATCCTTCAACGCCTCGGCCAGCTTGTAGTTCTCCGTTTTGCGCACCTTGCCGCCGGTACGGTAGGCGGTCAAGTGGTGCGCTTCGTCGAACACCACCAGATCCCAACGCGGCGCATCCAGCAGGCGCTTGATGCGCGCCGGGCGCTTCAGGGTGTCGATGCTGGCGATCAGCCGGTCATGCTTGGCGAAGGCGTTGGTCTTGCGGTCGGTGATGTCGCCCTCGGAGCCGAACACCTCGAAGTCGAGATTGAACACCTCGTTCAATTCGCGGTGCCAGTTGTTCACAAGACCAGCGGGCACCACCATCAGCGCGCGCTTCAATTCGCCGCGGCTGGCCAGCTCACGCAGGATCAGCGCAGTTTCGATGGTTTTGCCCAAGCCCACCTCGTCGGCGATCAGGTAGCGCCGGGGCGACGCGGTAGCAATGCGATGCGTCAGCACCACCTGGTGCGGCAGCAGGTCAATCTTGGCCGAGGTCAGCGCCGAGGCGCTTTCCATCACCGGAAGTGCGTGCGCTTCGTAGGATAGCCACGCCTTGCGCCCGCGCTCCGCGCCGCCATCCACTGCACGCAGGATGCGCTCAGTGCGCGTGAGTTCGCGCCGTAGCGAGGCGACGGGCACTCGGCGTTCGCCAATGCTGAAAAATGCGCGGAGGTAGCCGTCACGCTCCAGGTCGAGTACCACGCCCTGGCCATACTCATGGTGGGTGATGCGCTCGCCAGGCGCGAACGGGGCAGGACTATCCAGCATGTCCTTCCCTGTCGAGCCTACCGAGGGCTTCCTGAAACCGCTTTTCGCTAGGATCAATCTCTACCGCCTTCTCGAAGGCAGCACGAATCTCTTGCTTCGGCGCTCTGCTCCAATTCAACACGCGGCCCAGGTCGAACCAGGCCCAGGCGTGTCGGGTGCGCGGGGCATCCATCTGCACCACACGGCGCAGCATTTCTTCGGCTTCTCTGAGCTGCCGCAGATAGGCCCCCTTGTTCCCAGCGGGGCCGCCTGGGCGCACTTTCTCGGCCAGCTTCATCTTCACCTGCGCAAACTCATGCAAGGCTTTGACATCGGTGGCCACCGCATCGCCGGCGGCCTTGAAGTAGCTATGCGCTCGCTCCAAGCGGCCTGCACGCTTCTCCTGAATCGCCGCGTCGAAAGCTTCTTCAACGGCGTCCAGCATCGGCAGACGATCCAACCAAGCGGTCGCATCTTTCTGGCGATTGTTGTCGAGGTAGGCGGCGGCGATCTGCGTGATAATCGCGGCAAGGTTCGCGGTCGGGTTGGCCTTCCTGACCGTCTCATACACCTCTTCGGCAGCATGGATGTCATCGCGCACCAACTGCTCTTTCACCAGTTCGATTGCGATGGCAACTGCGCTGGGATGTCGCGCGTGGGCCTCCTTCAAGCGCCGCATCGCGCCGCTGTTGTCGCCAACTGCGCGCAGGTTCGCCACGTCCTGAATCGCCAGTATGGCCTGGTACTCGGGATGAGCGGGAAGCGTTACCCTGAAATAGCTGCGATCCGCATCAAAATCGAAACGTGGTGGTTCTGAGCCGTTCTGCGTCATAGAGCGGCGCACTTTCGGGATTCCCGTTCCACGTCCTTCGGCCAGTCGTAGCTCCTTCAGCAGCTCGCCGATACGCCGATTCCTGGCGGGCACTGGCGGGATCGGCGCCCTGCCGTCGAGATGCGTTTGTTCGATGCCGGGCACAGGGCCGGGGTAGCTGATGATTTCCAGTCGATCCGAATACAAATACACCTTGATCGGCTCACTAGTCCCTTCGTAGGAACGGTGATACACCGCGTTCACCAAAGTCTCGCGCAGTGCGAGCGAGGGGAAGCTGACCCAGTGTGCCGCCTTAGAGGTTCTGGGCAGCTTCTGAATCAGTCGCGCCGACAGGCTCTCCAGGTAAGTCAGGCACTCCCGGAGTTGCTCGTGAATGGGGCGCTTCTCAAACGCCTTTTCTTCTAGCATGTTGCCGGCGGCATCGTCGGCAAACTGCACCACCTCGATTCGAGCGCCGGGGAACCACTGTTCTGGATTTTGACTGAAGAACAGCAGACCTACATTGCGCGGTGCATCGTGTCCATTGACCGGCTCGGCGATGCGCAGGCTTCGATACAGGCTGCGGGTGTCCTGTTCTTCCACCAGGCCACTGCCCACATCGTGCAGAAACTCCCGTACCTTGGTTTCGCGGATGTCCAGCATGCTCGCCTGCAAGGCGCGACGGTCATCAAACGGAACGCGAGCCGTGAGCTGTACCAACTGGGTTTTCAGTTCTGGCTTGCTATCGGCATCCACGCTGCTGGACTCGATGCGAATGTAATACTTGCGCTGCGCCCCTTTCCCAGAATGCTCTGGGGCTTGATGCGGACGAACCTGGCTGCCCGGTGCCCAGATCACCAGCAGGTGTTTTCCGTCCACCACCTCTGGCGAGACGATTGGCTGATACACCGGATCTATTGTGTTACAGCGCCCTCTGATCCACTTTTGAGCGTCTTCCAGCTCGGTGGTGGTCAGGCCCTTGGGGGGGCAGCACGGCGGCTCCGTCGGCTTCGGCCACACCAATCACGATGTAGCCGCCGTTGAGGTTCTGGAAATCGTTGGCGTAGGCGCAGATGGTGCGGATCACCTGCGCGCCGGTGAACTCCTCATTCCAGGAGGCTTTGAACTCCACGCGTGACGACTCAACGCCCCGGAAATAAAGCAGGTCCTGTAGGTTGATCGGAAGGATTGAAGTCATGCAGTGACCCTAGGTAATGCGCAAATGAAAAAGCCCAGCAGCCTTCGCGCCGGGGGCCAGCAGGATTTCCTGCGGGTATTCGTTGGCCTGTCCCCACAGGACGCGACCGAAGTCGAGCTGATGCCCGTGGGGCGTGTGGCACAGCCAGCCCACCTCGTCAGTGGCCGCCTGCACCTTGATACGGCTATGGCCACCGGGCAACCAGAACACCAGCGCCGCATCGCCTTGGTACTCGTCCTGAAACGACAGGATGGCGGGTTTGATCGTATCGGCCAGCCACGCTTCGGCATCCGTCGGTGTCAGTAGATCGAGGCTGCCGTCCAGCCCGGCGACCACGAGCGTTTTACTGCCATTGCTGGGCAGGTCGTCCGGCCAGTCGCCCGGCACGCTGGCAGCACGCAGGAACTGGCGCAGGCTCCAGACCTCACTGGCCGCGCAGATCTGGTTGCGCGCTTCCTCGTCCCACACCCAACTGGTGCCGCGACGCTGCCACACCGTATCGAGCAGTTGCCTCATCGCCCGTACTCCCCATCGTCATCGAACAGAGAAGCCTGCAAAGGCTGCGGCCCTTGGCTGGATGCCCATGTGTTGTAGATCGTCGTCGCACGCGATGCCGCATTGCGGGTGGCCTGATCCGGGCCATTGCGATGTAGCCATTCCAGCAGTGGCTTCAATGCGACGTGCGGCTTGAAGTTTTCGTTCTTCAGCGTGTCCGATGCATTGATGCCGCTGTTGTCGAAGCACGCGCCGACCAGCACCAGCGCCTGATCCAGATCGGACGTCAGCTTGCGGCGATGCCTGCCAGACCACTCGCGCGCGAAATCCAGCGGATCGGTGCGGGTGAACACTTTGTTCTTCTCCGCGCACCAACCGCGCTGCACGAACTCGTCCGGTGTGGTGATGGAGCCTTTGAGGAACTTCTGCAACTGGTCGCGCTTCAGCTCGGCGGCATTGCCGAAGGTGCGCAGAAACTGGCGCGTCATCGGCTCGGCGTTGACCGGAGGCGCTTCCTTGCCCTTGTCGGCGTCTTCGTCGATAAGCTGGTTGATGCCGACCAGCGCGTCCCTGACGGAGATGGTGCGCCCTTCATCCACATACACCTTGCCGTAGTGGCGCGAGAAGTACTCCAGCGCCTTGCCGCGCCGGATGACCTGAATGTCGGCGGCGGGCAGACCTTCCTTCACGTGGTTCTCCAGCATGGCCTGCAACTGACGCACGTCGGCCATCACTTCGCGGCGCATGCGACCCCAGCTCACCGGTTTCGGTTCCTCGGTGCGTTTGCGACAGACGTGGATGATGTCGTACTCGATGGTCTTGGAGCCGAATTCGCCTTCACCCTTGGTTTCGTCGGAGCGGATGGGGTACGTCGCTTCGAGGTAGTAGCCCGCGTCGAACAGAGACTCCAGCACCGCCACCCACGGCTCGTCCTCGCTGTGGTGGAAGGTGAAGGCCAGGATGCCGCTGGGCTTGAGCACGCGATGCGCTTCGCGCCAGCATTGCGTGAGCAGACGCTGATAGAAACCATCTGGGTCTTCCGGCTCGCGGGCGCGGTTGGCCACCGCCTCCAGTGACTTGGGCGTGTACTCGGCGCGGAAGTAATCCGGATACTTGTCCTTCAGCGCGAGGCGTAGCCAGACGTAGAAGAAATCGGACAGCTCCGAGTAATGCAGCAGGCCACCGAAAGGCGGGTCGGTGATGACCAAATCGAGGCTGGAATCAGCAACCGTCGCCAATTCCGTGGAGGAGCCACAGAAAAGGTCTGCACCGTTTACCGAGTCGCCCGGAAAAACCTTCTCGCTCTTGCCACCGATCGCCCCAGCAAGCGCGGCATCCTTGCGCTTCAAGCTTTCTGCGCTCACCGCCTCCCACGGCTGCATCGCCCAATCGCGGCCCTCAAGGAGAACGGGAACACAAGAATTCCAAGGGCCGTAGCCCATCGGGGTGAAGACACCAACCTCAATCAGTGTCGATTTCGGGTGAAAGTTGTTGTTCGACAGCGCTGGAACAAAGTGATCCTTTTTGATGTGCCAGAAAGCTAGAACGCTCTGGTTGCGCAGGTAGTTCTGGAATGCCCCAAGCACATACTCACGGACAGCCCAGTCGTAGTTCCCGACCTCGACGATAGCCTTAAGCAACTGCGAATGCACCAGCAACTGGCGCGGATTGAACATGTCCATCCAATTCAGGCAGCCATGCTGCGGCAGCGGCTGCCGCTGGTGAGTCATGTGCCCGAACGGAATGGCGCTCCGGGGCCAGTAGTCCTTCAAGTCGGACTCTTTACGCTCCTCCCATTCCTTAAAAGCTGCGTCGTATTGCCTGGCGAAAGCGCCGTCTGCAGCGGAAAAGAAGCGGCCACCGTAGGGTTTGCCTGCGGCATCACGCTTGGGCGCATAACCCTGGATGGCATACATGCTTGATGGCGCAGTCTTCTTCGTTGCCTCAATAGCAACGACGATGGGTTGCACCGCGCCACAAGCAGCGCATGTGAAGTTTGCCGCTTTCGGCACCGTGCCGTTCTCTGGCGCGAACGTGATTTCCGTTTCCGGGTCGGTCACTTCGTCTGGCAGCGCGCCGCGCACTTCCAGCAGGCGAATCTTCGCGGCGCGTGCCGCATCCCACCGCGTGGTCGCCGCCACGTCGTCCTGCGCCGATCCACCGTAGGACTGGCCGTTCGCATCCTGCTTCGCCTCACCCGCCAGCCATTGCGGATGCACCAGCAGACTCAGCTCCACCTTCTTGTTCTTGCCCTTGTCGAGGTTCGCCAGCGCGGTGTAGCCGCAGTGGGGGCAGATCACGCCCTTTCGGCGGTCGAGCACGGAATACGGCGATTCGGTGGGGGCAACGTAGAACGGTACGTCGGGAGCCATGCGCGCGGCTTCTTCTTCCACATCAAAGGCTTCGCCGCATTTGCCGCAGGTGTGTTCCCACGACTTCACCGCCAATGTCTTCACCGCCATAACCAGGCTGGTCATGATCGGCGTGCGGTGGCCGCACCCTGTCACCTGACACGGCCCATGCTTGGCCCAGAAGGTATAAATGATTTCCGGGCCTTCGTAGCGGTAGTCCTTGCGCTCATCGCGCGGGACGGCGAGCGGGTCGAAGTCGGCGGGCATCGCCTTGCCCGTGGGCAGATGCGTCCATTTGCCTTTCTCGCCTTGCGGGCCGTCGCAGTAGTAGTACGGCATGATCTGCGGCTTGACCTCGGCCTCGATGTCGGCGAGGAGCTTCTTCACTCGCTCCAGATCGACATTGGCCAGTTCCTGCTTGACCACGAACCACGCGACCGGGTTGAGGTCGTTGCCGATCATCTGCATCCCGAGGCGTGAGCCTTCCACCAGCGTGGTGCCGCCGCCCATGAAGATGTCCGCCACCTTCAGGTGCTTGAACGCGCCTTTCTTCTGGTGGTTGGCGTAGTAGTTGTCCCACACCAGCTTGGCCGCGTGCGAGGGATCTTCCGGCGCTTTGGTTGCCGCCGCGATTAGCATCGAGCGGAACACGCTGGAGCGCCGCCGCGCCCACCACTTCGACATCTGGTAGATGGGCTTGCCCGCGTTGCCCTCGATCACCGCCACCTGATTGACAGGCAGGATAGGGAAATCCACCTCCAGACAGGTCTTGGGGCGATTCGGATCGTTGAAGTCCACCGTTTCCAGCGCGACGGCCTTGCCTGCGCCGACGGCCTTGGCGACCTCTTGTGCGAGTAGTTCTTTTTTGGTGGCCATCAGCCGCAATCCTTACTTGGTCAGCTCGACGAAAGGCGACAGCACTTCCAGTAGCGACAAGCCGCCATGCGTCAGCGTCGGATAGCCGCCTTGGTTGCGCCACTTCCTGCGGCCCAAGGCCAGCAGGTGTGCGCCATGAGGGCTGTTGATCTGCAATGCCACGGGCGGCACGAAGGGGCCGGTATTCCCCGTACCCGTCTTGCTGCGTCCGCTGGAAAATGTCTGCTTGAGGAACTGGCCAACATCGCCATCCGCGTCGGGGAAGTAGCCGGTGGCCGCGTAGCCGTGGTCGGAGGTGATGATTAGCCGCCGTCCAGTCGCCAGACGCTTGACGAAAGCCCAGAAGTCATCGCTAGACAGTTGCTTGGCCACATCCTTCGTCAGCGGCTCCAGCCCCTGGCCCGCGCCGGAGCCGTCGTGCAGCTTGGCGTCAGGCCAGTGGTGCCAAAAGATCTGGTTCGGCGCGCTGCCGATCAGGGCTTCGCAGTCCTTCCACGGCAGGTCCACTGATTCGGTGCTGGCGACTTGCAGCTTGTGCGCGAGGCCGCCGCCGTTGTTTTGGAGCTTGCTGCGGCTGGCGAAACCGAGAGCGCGGGCGAATTCATCGGTTTCGCCGGGCAGCTCGGAGGCGCACGCAGCAACCTCGTGCGCGGTGAAGCCGCGTTCCTTCGCGCCCTGCAACAGCCACGGCAGTTCACGCAGGGACAAGCCATCGAGGATGAGCACGGCTTTGGCGCTGAACGGCTCGCCCCACCAGCGAACCAAGCGATCCGAGGTGCGCTCGACGCTGGTGCCGAAGACTTGCCACAAATCCCAGCCGCTGGAGGAGAGAAACAAATCCAGCTCGCCGATTTCGCGGTCGCGCTTGACGACCTCGCTGGGCGCGTTGCCCGCAGCCAGCGGCTTGCGGGCAATTTCAACAGCATGGCCGACGATGACGCGCCAAGCGTCGGCATCCGAGCCTTGTGTAAAGGCGTGCAGTGCGGCAGCGGTCAGTGCCATCAGTCGTCCTCCTTCTCAAGGTTCAGCTCGAAGGTCATGCCTTCGGGCAGTTTTTTGAGCAGTTCCTTGAGCTGCGCGCCGGTGGCGGTGGAGACCTTGATGGATACCTCTGCCACCTTCGTGGCCGGGCCAATGCCCCAGCCTTCGATCTTGCCGATCAGGTTGAGCGGCGACGTGGCGGGGTTCGACAGCGGAATGCGAGGCTTGGCAGTACTGCTGTCGCCACCGAAGATTCCACCCGGCGTGGGCGCAGGTGGGATGCCGGGAGGCGCGTCGCCTCCGGGCGCGAGTGTCGTCCCGCCATCGCCGCCGAACAACCCGCCACCATTGGTTGGTGCGGGTGCTGGCGCGGACGGTGTGGAACCGCCCGTCGCAGGCACTGCCGAGGGCAACATTACAAACACGTCGTCGAGGTGGCGGCCCGTGAGTGAGAGCTTGGGCCGCAACCGCCGCCACGCCGAGTCCTCGTCCTCGCCCGGATAGGTTTGCAGGTATTCCATGCCACGCACGTTGATGGCGACCTTGCCTTTGGAGCACAGGCGCAGCAGGCGCTCCTTCATCGCCGTCTCGCCCAGCCACGGGATGCAGTCTTGCCCAGCCGGTCGCGGCTCTTGAAATTCGCGAAGCAGCTTGCCTACCGATTCGTTGTTGTTAGCATATTCCAGCACTAGTTCCTCGAAGTCCTCCGGCACGAACAGATCGCTGGTCAGTGCCTCTTCTATGGCTTCGGGAATCTGCGAACCCTGCTTGTCGAGGCGCTCGACGCTGAACTTGCATTGCGCAGGGTCGGCGAAATTCCAGCGATGCAACACGGCGAAGCGGTCGAAGCGCTTCATGAGGTTGTCGCGCAGGGTGTTCTCGAATTCCTTGTGTAGCTTCTTGTATTCTGGGTTTTGGCTGCTCCACTCCTGCGCCTTCATTTCGGCACGGGCGAGGATGAGCAGGTCGCGATCCAGAAAGACGTTGGTGCCGCCCGCGCGCGGCAAGAGGAAACGCACGGTGTTGCGGCGTTTCTGCATCTGGTCTTTGAGCCAGCGGCCCAGCGTGGCGTCGAGCTTTTCCGGCTCTTCGGGTAACACGAGGATGGGCAGACGGTCGTCCCACTTGTCGGGCTGCTCGGCTTCGTTGAGCGACATCCACGGATCGGTGACCCATGACTTCGGCAGGGCGATTACTCGGAAGGTCTTGGCGACTTCGTCGCTGCCGCCGATGACATAGCGCACCTGCTTGGCGAGCTGCGCCTGATCCACGCCGTTAGTGAATAGTTTGTCGTTGCGCGCGTAGGCCATGAGCTTGGCGCGCGGGTTGTCTTCCTCGCGGAACAGCAGCTTGGTGCCTTCCTGATGGATGTTGAAGCTGTTCTCGACGATGGTCGCCAGCTCGACCTGGAACACGTTGTCGTCCACCGGCTTGCCACGGGTGATGTCCAGTTGCAGCGTGGCGGGTTCGGCGCCAGCGAGGTTGCCTACGGCAATCGAGCGCAGCCACAGCGCGCCGATGATTTCTTGCAGGTGCGGCGCGATGGCGGCGTGGTCGTGCCGCGCTTCCTGCACCGAGATGATGTTCTGCTGGGCCTTCTCGCGCAGCGTGCGGTGGTGCTGGTTGGCGACGGCTTCGAGCAGCGCGCCGATGCCAGAGGCGTCATCGTCCAGCCGGAAGTCGGCTGCGGTGAGTACCGGCACGGCCTCGCCACGGCTCTTGTAGAGGTTGGCGAGGATGCGGATCAGATCGCGTGTTTCCTGTGCATCTGTGGCGATGAGCACCTGTTCTTCAAGCAGGCGAAACAGGTGCGGCGCGTAGGGCCACGATTCAGTGAATTCGCGGCGTTTGCGATCCTGCTCGGCGGGCGGCACACCCAGCAGACGAAAGGATTCAGCGACGTGTTGCTCGACCAGCGACTCGATGGTGCCGCTGGCGATCTGCAAGCGGTTGTCGAACAAGCGGTGCAGCAGCATCCGACGGCGGTCCTGCTGGATGCGCTCGGCGCTGCCGCCTGCCTTGAAGTCGATGGCAACCGGGTTGACGCGATGCACCTGCTGATAGGCATCGCTGCCACCGTTGCGCACCGAGATCACCAGCACCAGCAGGTCGGGGCGCTCTTTAGCGATCTCCGAAAGAATCTGGATGGAATTGAATGCCCAGTTCTTCCACGGGTACTGCTTGGTGTTGGTGAGACCGTCGTACCACGTCTGGAATTCGTCCAGCAGTAGCATCGTCGGCTTCTTCTCCAGCAGCTCGATGATGAGCTTGTCGGACGGGATTTCGGTCTTGGATGCGCCTTGGCCTTCCCATTTGCCCTTGATGTAGGTGCCATGGGGATGGTTCTCGAACAACACATCCCACAGGAACTTGTAGCGGTGTCGATGCAGGCTTTCACCGATGACGTGCATTCCGTCGCGTAGGGCGATTTTGCCGATGCTGGCTTCGGCCAGCGTGGTTGCCCATGCATTGAGCCACGAGCTCGTCGAGGACGGGTCGGTCACCGCGTGGTAGAGCGCGGCCATCAAGTGCGACTTGCCGAGGCCGCGTTCGCCGATCACGACCACGGGGCGTCCCTGGTTGGGGCCGACGGCCTCGATGCCCTTCAGCAGGTCGTGTGTGGGATAGGTGATCTCCAGAAACTGCTTGGCCGCGATCTGGGTCGCGCCCGTGTGCTGGTCGTTGGATAACTCGATGGCTGTGCCCTTGAGGCGCTTGCCCCGGAATTCTTCTCGTAGCGTCAGTCCAAGCATTACTTCCGATCCCTCTTGTTCGATGCCTTGCCCGCGGCGCGTTCGGGATTGCCCGCCGATTGCTGCTTGATCCAGCTCTCGATGTCGCTGCGCGAGAAGCGCCATGTCCCGCCGAGCTTGAACGCAGGGATCTCCCCGCTCGCTGCGAGCCGATAAATCGTGCGCTTGCCCGCCTTCAGGTAAGCCGCAACCTCGTCCAAGGTCAGGATGTCGCCATCAGGCTCCGCCATTGCCGTTCCTATGCAGACGTTGAATTTGAATTGCCAAGTCTTGCAGATTCTCCCACAGAACGGCACCATCGATTAGCCAGAGCCGTGCTCGAATTTCAAGTGTCTTGAGGCAGGGGCGCGTGAGGAGCAGCCACGTATTGACGGCCAATCTCGATATGGCCAAATCGTCAAATCTACGCCATCAAGGGTTTGTCATTACCAAAATTGTCTGCATTTAGAACCTGTTCACAAAGGGTATAATTTTCTGAGCATGATGGAGCTGGAAGCGATGTAAACCATCGCTTCGGAGGACTTGGGGGGAATGCTCGAAGTCCTTGGAGAGCCTTCGGTGCCATGCAAACCATGCGAAGGTGCGCTCGATGGCTCAACACACTGCTGTCATACAAGCATGATTTTGGCGTCGGGTAGGGCATGCGAATGACCTCGAGCGTTAAGATCGGCGAAGGGTATCCCGTGTAATAGTCTCGGGCGGTGGGGCGTCAAGCCAGCGCTGGCGGCGGGTGTCGCTGACCGGTACCGCCCGGCGCTGGCGGAGCCGTTCGAGTTCGGCGGAATCGGCCCAGACGATCCAGCGCCGGTTCGCCTCATGGCGACGGGCGATGACCCAGCCGCATTGAATCCAATGGTGCAACGTGGTGCCGGGCATGTCCAGGGTGCGGGCCAGATCGGCCAACCACCAGTCGTCCGGCGGGAGCGGGACCGCGCGTCGGGGGCGTGGCTGGCGGGTACCCAGTTGCTGGAGCAAGGCGCGGATCGTCTCGGGACGGAACCGTTCGGCGGTTTTCGGCGGATGATAGCCTTCCTGCCGCAGGCGGTCGGCGATCGCTGGGGCCTTTATAGCCCTGTTGCGCTAACTGACGGACGCGCGCGCAGAGTTGGGGGTAATGACTGAGGTGTGCCAACCGGCCCACCGGGTGAATGACGACCCCATTGGTTTGATGGCCTCCCGCCCACTGCAGGGTCACGTGCAGCCGTTCGCTGTGGCCCTCATTCGCGATGTCGATGTGCTCGATCACCTCGCGGATCAGCGCCTTGCGTTCCACCGCCGTCGTGGTGGGCGCCTGCCAGAGCGCCGGCAGGTCCTGCGCGAGCTGGCGGACGGCTTCCCGTTCGGTCGCCGACAGCGTCGGCGGTTGCTGGGAGCAAAAGCGCCGGTAATCCTCTTGCAGGCGCTGCTGGGTGGCCAGCGCGGCCTCCCACTCCTGGGCCAACGAGCGCGCCACTAGCCGGTTTTCCGGCTCGCACAGCCGGTAGTGACGGGCGGCGCGGTCCGCGGCAAACGCCGCGCGCTCCAGCCGTTGCCGCCACAGCCGATCAAGCGCCGCCCGTTCCTGCTCCAGGTGGGCCGCCGCCGCCAAGGAGCACTCCAGCGCCGCCGGCGCCAGCGCTTCAAGGACCTGCCGGCTGACGAACGCGTCCAGGGCCGGCCCCGGCAGATACTGGCAAGCGGGTTCGCCGTAGTCGGTCGACCGGCGACTGCAGGTGTAGCTGTGGAGCGGCGGGGTTCCCCCATAGCGCACGAACATCCGAGCGCCACAGCGGCCACAGACGAGCAGACCGGCCAGCAGCGCGGCACCCGGCCGCGCCGCCCCGCGCGCCTCGGCCCGGGCCCGGTTCGCCGCCAGTTGCGCTTGATGGCGTTCGTACTCCGCCCAACTGATATAGGCGGGCACGCGATCCGGAATCAGCACATGGTAGCGTTCGGGTCCGCAGGTCATCCGCCCCGTGCGCGGGCAGCCGGGCTGGTGTTTGCGCGGGTCCACCTGCCGGCGGCCATAGGCGTAGGCGCCCGCATACATGGGATTTTTCAGCAGATTTTGCAGTGTCATCCGGCTGGGGCGGCGCCACTCCAGCGTCCCTTTAGCGACGCCTTCGCGAACCCGTACCCCCAGGCGGATGTCGTGGTGGAGCAGGTAGCGCAGCAGCGCATGCAAGGTGCCCAACTCGCCGAACTGGTGGAAGATCAGGCGCACGACGTGCTGTACCTGCTCGTCCGGGTCGAAGCCCACCTCGCCCGAGGGGTGGCGGACGTAGCCGATCGGCAGGGCAAAGGCCAACTCGCCCCGGCGCGCCTTGTTCAGCTTGCCGTGGTGCAAGCGTTGCTTGAGGACATGTAGTTCGGCTTCCGACATCGTGCCTTTCAGCCCCAACAGCAAGCGATCGTTGTACTGGCTCGGATCGTAGACTCCATCGAGATCGGCAATCAGCGTCCCAAACAGGGCGCAGATTTCCAGCAGTTGATACCAATCCTTGGACGAACGGGCCAGCCGCGACATCTCCAAGCCCAGGATCAGTCCCACATGATCCAAGCCGACTTCGCTGACCAGCCGGCCAAAGCCCGCCCGGCCCGCCGCGCTCGCGCCGGATTTGCCCAGGTCGTCATCGATGACCAACACCCGGCTCGCCGGCCAGCCCAAGGCCGCCGCCTGGTTGACCAGGCCGTACTGCAAGCGGGTGGACTCTTGATGATCCAGCACCTGCTGAACGGTGGATTGGCGCACGTAAACCACCGCCAACCGCTCCAGATGCCGCGACTGAATCTTCTCCGACCGCCACTGCGGCGCCCACTCAACCACCGGTTGCGGAACCATTACGGTTCTCCTCCGGTCGGGGGCGGGCGGCGAGCCACCGTTCCACCAGCTGGCTGAGCAGCGTCACCACCCGTTGTCGGCTGGCCGGCGGCAACTGCGACCACACCGGGAGAGGTTGGCGGATTATAGGCGGGGGGGGAACCGTTCGGGGGTACCTTCCTCTTCGGGCAAGCAGGGAGCGGCCCGCAACTTGCCAACCACCTCAACAAGTTTCAGCAGGGCCGTGATGTCAATGATAGGACAATCGGAACTTGATGCTTCTATGAGGGCAGTGTGGTTGGGTGATATCGACGATCCAGCGTTTGGGCAGGACGACAAACTGGGGAACATCGGGTCGTTTGACGACTTCAAGGCAGTAGCCGAACAGGGCTTTGGCCCAATCGATGACGCCCTGCTTGTAGCCGCCATCGACGAAGATTTTGCGCAGGTGGGGCAGGCGGATAAACAATCGAATCAGCACCCGATGACCGCCCCGTGTGTCGGAAATACCGCAGGAGTGCGCAACGACCGTCAGGAGGTGGCCTGGCGTGTCAGTGGCGATGTGGCGCTTGCGGCCTTTGATCCGCTGGCCGGCATCGTCGCCGCGTTGCCCCCTTTTTGCACCGTCTTCACACTCTGGCTGTCCATGATGGCTACGGTGGGATCGGGATCACGTCCGGCCTTGATGCGCACCTGGCACCGCAAGTGGTGATGGATCGCCACCCAGGTTCCGGCGTTACGCAAACGCCAGAAGGTCATGGACACCGCGCGCCAGGGCGGAAAATCCTTCGGCAACATCCGCCATGGGCGACCGCTGCGCTCCACGTACCGGATCACGTTATATAGGCTTCGCACCGGATGTTTGCGGGGCCGTCCGATGTGCTCGGGTTCGAAAAACCGTTCGATCTCCGCCCATTCCCGGTCGCTCACGTCGCTGGGATACCCCATCGCTCTGTCCTCCTGATGGACAGAGTCGCGCCTATCTTCATGGCGTTGTGAACAGGTTCTAAGATGTTCTCCCAGGCGCAGCAGCAACCCACGGAATACCCCGGGCAGATCGTTCTCGCCGTCCTCCAGAATCGCCGGCAGGCGTTGGGCAATCTGATGGATGCCCGGCGGGATGACGATCCCGTACTCGGCCAACTAGCCGCGCATCTGGTTCGCCTGGGCGGTGCGTGCCTTGACGAGGCTTTGCCGGGCGCGATGCAGCGCCAGCACCGCCTGTTGTTCGCCGGTCTTGATCGGCACGAAACGCATGTTCGGCCGGTCCACGGCTTCGCAGATCGCTTCGGCGTCCGCCGCGTCATTCTTGTTGGTTTTCACGTAGGGTTTGACGAACTGTGGAGCCATGAGCTTGACAGTGTGCCCGAGTTTCTCGAACGCCCTCGCCCAATAATGTGCCCCGCCGCAGGCTTCCATGCCAATCAGACACCATCCGATTACCCATAATTCATCCATCCCCCACATACACGGCACGGGTAGCCGCAAAGGCAATGGCAAACGCTCTCACTTTTTGCATCCCTTCCCAGATCGCTTTGGGACCGGGATGACCGTCATGTTTGCGGCCGAGAAAGCCGCCGAAGCCGGCGATCAGGCGCACCATCTGGCCCAGAGGTGGAGGTGTTTCGGGCGGTGGGGTGCGATGGGCCACGATCCAGGCGGCCTGCCATTCCTCGGGATCGAACACCACGTCACAGGGCAGATTCGGGCAGTCCCGGCCCCAGGTGACTAGATGCAGGATGCGCCAGGCGATCATCAGGTAAAGGACCAAAGCCCGTTCCAACCGCTCCAGGGTGCCCAGTTGCAGGGCCTCGACCCGGCAGCCGGATTTCCAAATCCGGAAAAAAAATTTCCACCAGCCAGCGGCGACGATACCCATCAATCAGTTCCACGACCGCCTCAAGCGTTTCCGCTGTCCGGTTGGTCAGCAGCCGCCACTCAATCGCCTGCTCACCCGCCGGCGGCTGTTCCTCCCGCGCCAGGATCGCGGTCACGGTCACGGCGGGTTGGCCGTGATGGGCCGGCAGCGTCGCCACGGTGCGATACAGCGTCTGCCGCACCGACCGGGCGGGGCGATCCGACGCCGCCGGCAGGGTGAATTCGACCTCGCCCAGCGGTTCGCTCCGGGCCAGCCGCGCCCACAGCTTCTCGCCGGTGGTGGTTTTGCGGTCGTGCTTCGACCGGATCAGCCAATCGGCCGGCGTGCCGCGCCGGGCGGCGGCATCGATCAGCGCCCGCAGGTCGCCTTCCCGATCCGCCACGTACACCAATCGGGTATCGGGGAGGGTCTCCGCCAGATCGGCCACGATCGCGTAGCCTTCGACCCAGCGGGTGCTTTCCTTGACGTCGGGCTGGTCTTTGGGTTTGCGCACCCAGATCCAGGCATCCAGCACCCCCAACGCCACCCCGGCCGGCGTCACCGCCAAGGTCGGATGCACGTACAGTCCATGCTGGGCCTCGTAGCTGAGTCGTCCCAGCCCGGCAATCCCCGGTTGCGACGTGAAATCCGCTTGGGTCGTGTCTTGAATGCACAAGACCACCGGCTGACCGGCCATCCGCTCCACCGTCCGCGTGGTATGGACCTCCAAAATCTCCCGCCACTCCACCGCCGGATTGTCCAGCAACCGGTAGGCCGCCTTGGTCTCGGGCCAGCCCCCGCAGGCCAGTGGGATACTCCCGGTCGGCTGGGCCGACAGATCGTCCACCAATTTGATCAAGCGCTGGGTCCGCCGCGCATCCCCCAGCTCCAGATCGTGAAACTCGGCCTGTGCCCAACTCATGCCGCACGCCTATCGCTTGATGAAAAATTACATCTTAACAATGAGTTGGGATTTGTGGGTAATCGGATGCAATCAGACACGGTTCCAACTGGGCGAAGAACGGCAAAACTCGTGCGTGCTTCATTGGCTTTTTGAGTACCACTCGGCCCCGCTCGTCAACGCCATGAAGTTGAAACACGTTCTTTGCTAAATCCAGTCCGATCGTCGTCATCTTCATCGTGGTCGCCTCTTTCGTGAAGGGGATAGCTTAGCTATCTCCACCTTGGCACATCGATGCCGTTCGGAAAAGGGGCGACCATTCCATTAGATTTGACTATAGCTCCAGACCCTGTTCTCATCTATAATAACTTCGGCGCAATTGCGCTAACTTTTTGGATAAGAGATGAGCGAACAGTAGGTATAAAGTTGGGAATATGAACATTTCATTTTGTTCAACTTGTATGCAGAGAAGACAATTTCTCGAATCGACGTTACCGGTAAATTTGCAGGTGCTACGACAGTTTAGAGGGGAAGCTGAGCTTGTTCTTCTCGATTATAACTGTCCTGAGCAACTAAGGGACTTGGTTTCTGAGCAGTTCCTTCCCGCCATCAAGGCCGGGATTTTAAAATATTATCGAACAAAGTCCCCTGTCTATTTTCACATGTCCCATGCTAAGAATGTTAGTCATAAGCTTGGCTCTGGACATTTTGTTTTTTAATCTTGATGCTGACAACTTTATTTCAACAGAACTTGTTAAAACCCTTTTTTTCGGTATTTCAAGACGACAATGTGCTTGCCCATGGAAGTATAAAGAGAGGGGCGATGGGTAGAATTGGTCTTTCGAAGCGCCGCTTTCTTGAGATTGGTGGCTACGATGAAGATTTTTTACGGGTGGGGTCGTGCTGATAAGGAGTTTATGTACCGTGCATTGGCAACCCATAAATTACAAGAAGTGGATGTTGGCCGCTTCGACGATTATATCGATCATTCAGATGAACTGCGCATTCATAAATATGGACCTTTCGATTTGGATGCAAACGCCCTGGACGAGCTTGATGAATATGACATTACCTTTTATAATACGCTCTGTACACGCAATGAGACACTTGGTCGTCATTGGCTGCGAAACAACCTGCTCTTCAAAGCAAAGACGACATCCAATCAGCAGGTTGCGAATAAAGGCCGGAATTGGGGGGACGTCTGTTGTCCAAGATTATTACGGGCGGACCTACAAAATCTAATCTAATCTAAGTTAAACTAATCCTTTCACCGCGGAAGTCTTCTAGTTCGGCAATGCCCCATCGGCTTTGGGCTAACCCTTTTACACTATTTTCGGAGGCTGTGCGGTAACTACGTAACCAACTCTGTGCTAACCTCTCTGAGGATTTTGCATATACATTCCAGCTGTGCTGCTCTTTGTCGTCACAAAGTTCTGGAGGGCCAATGATTTCAAAAGCCTGTGGGGACAAATATTCGATGCGTGCGCTGTTCGGATGGTTTAGAAATGAATCAAATTCGGCAATTGATCTCTCTTCAAGGCCAAGGTCTCTGGTCGCACGATTACAGAGTTCTCGGTCATCGATGCCCCAGCCAATTAGCTCCTCGTTGTACCCTCCTATGCTATAGAAATCTTCGCGGCGCATACCGATGCGCCCCGCACCTCCACCGCGGTAGTAGCCACGGACATAGAACTTCGCATCATCGCGAAACATGGTCAGCAAAGAAGTTACCAGATCAGTACATATGAAATTGTCAGCATCAAGGTTAAACAATACGTCTCCACTGCCCAGGCGATGCGCAACATTCTTAGCGTGGGTCATGTGAAAGTACAATGGTACTGCGCAAACGAAGTACTGTAAGGCATAACCAAAATCATTTTTTGAAGGTCATCCTAATCCATTCATCTAAATCGTCGGGACTGTTATAATTCAGTACAATCAGCTCAACTTCAGAGAATTGACGCACAACTTTCAGATTCTGTGGTAGCGTTTGCTTTAGATGAAAAGTACGTCCTTTACAAGTGGTGCAAAAAGATAGCTTCATGAAAATTTCCGCTGACAGCAGGTGGTTTTTTGGTTTTGAAAGGGTAGCCATTTTCTCTTGTATACATTTGTTTTTAAAGTTATAAAACTTACATGGATTTGTCAACACCACAATTATTAGCAGCCCTTCGCCACTTGCGGCAAGAAAGGGAGCGACTGCGGCACCGTCATACACAGGCAGGCGGCTTGGCGGTCTGTATAATCTCTAGGGACAATGGTAATTGAGACAAACCCAACGAGCTTAATTAACGAAAGCAAAAACTCAAACCTGTCAAATGCAATTGGATTTGTGGTGGGCAGATTATTATAAGCCGAGCATGAAGCGACTCTCGAATTGGTCATGAATTAATGCTGTCTTGAAAGCTTAACGGAATTAATGACGGGTACAAATGTTAGGCAATACGAAACTGGAGGTTTAGATGTCTAAAACAATCACTTTTGTCAGGCATGGTCAGAGCCCTTATAACGCTGGTAACGCTGATATTGATGTCACAATGGAGTATTCAAAAAAATCCACTTTCACCAATAGGAGAATCTCAAGCTCGACTGATAGCTGCCTTGCTACCAGAAGACGCATCAAAGATAATTGTATCTCCTCTTGAAAGAGCTAAGGCAACTGCCAAATTTTATTGTGAAAGGATTCGAAAAAAAATATGATATTTGCGATATAATTAGCGAATTTGAACGCCCCAAAAGCTTAGGCATGAATAAGGACAAAGCAAATGAATATGTAGAAGAATATTGGAGCAAATCTAACTTAGATGCACCATATGGCAGTAATAATGAATCATTCAAGCAATTTAACAATCGAGTTTGCAGCTTTATAGATAATGAGTTACAAAATTACCCAGATAAAACCATAATTTTTGGACATGGTACGTGGTTTGCTATGCTCTGTTTTAAGTTCTTGGGATATAATAAGGTCAACGAATATAATATGAGGAAATTCAGACGTTTTTCAGATTGGATTTTCAGTGCCTAATGGCGCTTTTTTTTTACATAAATCAATACAATGATCATTGGATGATACGTGCAGACGAGGATATGATAATGGAAGTGTCTAATATAAATGTTAGCAAATAAAATTTGAGGATTCCTGATTGGATCTAAATCTATGTGCTAAAACTCTTCTTGCTGCCATACCACCAGGATCGAAGGTGCTTTTCCTCGATTATCCCCCATCACATGAATATTGGCGATCATCTGATTACGAAGGGCACGGAATGCTTCTTTGCAAATAACACTATTTCTGTCGTTGGCCGCTTCAATCTTATAGATTTCCCAGACCAAATTGACATTCACGAAAAAACCATTATCGTTTTGCAGGGCGGTGGCAATTTTGGGGATCTTTATCCCCAAAATCATAAATTCAGGGAGGCAGTTGTCCGCCGCTTTCCAGACCACAGAATTGTCGTTCTTCCACAAACTGCTTTTTTTTCAAGATGATCGCAAGCGACTCGAGTCGATAAAAAGTCTTTAGTAAACACCAGCATTTGGTCCTGTTCGCACGGGACTCTGTCAGCGCGTCGATTATGCAAGCCTTTAGTCAGAAGGTTTTCCTGGCGCCTGATATGGCGCACCATATCTGCTTCTTTCCGTCTACAAGTCTCGCAAGAAACGATACGCTCTACCTCCTTCGTCGCGATAATGAACTTAACTACGAAGCCCATGCGGGTCTTAGTCCGAATGCAACGCCCATGGATTGGCCAGATCTTTATAAAGACGGTGATCGACAGAGAATGCTTGAACTGCGGCGCCAAGTGGATGGGTTCACAGAGTGGTATAAGTTCATGGATTATGGAATTGACATGGCTATTAAATTGTTTAGTCAATATAGAAATATTGTCACTTCCCGTTTGCATGGATTTATACTATCACAGATAATGAGAAAGGACTGTACTCTTGTTGACAATAGCTATGGAAAAAATTCGTCTTATATCAAAACGTGGTACAGATCGTGATCGCGCCAGACCGTCCTAGAATTTGCTTGACGATCAGTTCCAAAGACTCGCATTCTGTCACCGTAGGGATAGAACCATCTGATGATTTGGACTTTTTTCTTTCGCTGTAAGACATTGATTAACGAATATTCGGTTAGCATTGAGACGCTCTCAGATGGGATATTGATCATTCCGACAGTCTTAAATCTTTGTCATCTTGCTTGGCTTACGAATGCGGAACTGAGGGTAAGTTCTCTTGATAATAGGCTGGCGGTGGTGCTGCCAAAGTTGCGAAACGCGTTTGCGAATCTTTATCCTAACTACCAATTTACCGGCACAATCGTCGCAGACAGTCTTCTCGAGACGGACTCCAGAGACCCGCGAAACCGAGGGTTACTGCTGTTCAGCGGGGGTGTCGACTCAACTTTCACGTTTTTTTCAAAACCGAAGCTGGCTTGATGCTATCGTAACGGTATATGGTGCCGATATTGACTTAGGGAACCGTAAGGCATGGCAAAAGGTCTCTCGGCAAAACGCTGCATTCGCCAGGATTCATGATAAGACCTATATTTCAGTTACATCAAATTTCAAGAGAATTCTAAACTATTCAAATTTGCGGAAGAAATTCGCTAAGAAGGGGCTATGGTGTTGGTGGAGCTACCTACAGCATGGGCTAGGTTTCTTAGGACTGGTGGCACCAATCTCCGTGGCCCAAGGATTCGACAAAGTACTGTTTGCCTCAACTGACGAATATGTGTACGGCCTCCCATGGGGCTCACATCCAACCGTAGACGGCCTCACTCAGTGGTCGAACACTGAAGTAATGACAGAGTGTGACAACTGGACGCGTTTGGAAAAGATTCGCTATATCGTTAGGCTTCGACAGCCAGTGAGTTTGAGAAGCTGCTGGCGTGATGAAACCGGAGGCAATTGTTGTGTCTGTCGAGCTTGTATCGTTGATGTCGCAAGCCTATTGACAGAAGATGCTAATCCAAGTGCATATGGGTATTTGTTTGATGGCATCACTCCAGAATCCACACTGGCAATCTTTAAACCAGGAACTGTCATGTTTAAGTCTCATGCAGATGAGCCAGACTATCACCAGTGGCTAGCAGTACAAGAGATTCTTCGGGGCAAGCTAGGAAAAGGAGCCGATTTCGGCAAGTTCCAGCGTTTTGCAGTCAAGATCGCTCAGTTAAGACTCGAAGACTATTTCGTGGACCTGCCACCCCGATGGCAAACTTGATTTTACAGGAACTTGAGAAGTTGCGTCAGCGGTCCAGGAATCGGAGACAGAGCACTTGGCGTTACACAGAATTCCAACCGCAATCCCCATCATAATTCTCTATGCCGACGGAACGGGTAGTTTCCATTAAAACGTTTTCTAATCAATCTGAAATAGAGGTAATGACCCGATGCGCTGAGCCGTGACAGGGCGACAGTCAACGCGTAGTAGATTCTCCATGACGGACCAGCCAGATAGGGGGGCGGTCTCAGCATCTGACCCAGAGTGTCCATATCCTGCAACGGGGAACGAAAGGTCTTTGAGTGAACAATGGCATTGATGGCCCTGCCTCGCCCATGACGCCACTTCCGAGCGAGGACCGACCAGACGGTGTAGGAGGATCGATGGACGACCCTTAGGGCAGGTTCGAAGACTATTTTGCCGCCGCACTCCAAAATCGATGCGGCCAGATCGCGATCCGATCCTCCTCCGAGACATTCATTGAATCCTCCGCAGACCATCGCCGACCGACGTCGAACCATGAACGTGTTGTGCAGGCAGAGTATTTCCTTTGGCCCACCCGGTTGAAGCTCGACGGGTTCCTCGTGCCACGCTACATGACGCCCGTTGCGTCGGGCGAAAAGAGCGTGCAAATCTAGTATCTGCTCCCAATGCGCGATTCCGGTCTGGGCAGATCCGTCGATTTGCGCTTGAATCGCTGCAACCTGGGGCTGTGCCCGCTGCCCAACCGAAATCGCATTCTGCCATAGCTGCCGATCCGCGATGCAGTCGCTGTCTGTGAAGAGAATCCACGCGCCGATTGCCCGCTCGATGATCCGGTTTCTCGCCGCTGCCAGACTCAGCCGCCGGGACTCCTTTATGATCCGCACGGAAGCGTGCATTCCGGCGGGCGGGTCGAATTCATTCGCGACGATCAGGATCTCCGCCTCGCGAGGATCCACCGGCGCAAGGCTGTCTATCAGTTCCTGAAGCTGTTGAAGCTCATGACGCAACGCGACCACGCCGATGGTCAATATCGGTCGGCATGAGCTTCGATCTGCGGGTATGGTTCTATCCACGATCATGATTGTCGAAGACATTCAAACACACTCAGCCAGCCATCTCCCCGATGATTCTAGACACCGGATCGAGTGTTGATATCTCATGGTCCGGCACATAACCGAGATCCTTCAGGTTATCGCCTCTCCTGTTCACATGAATCATCAACCAGCCCGCGCCCTTGGCGCCGGTCACGTCATGGGCCGAGTTTCCGACATAGGCGAGACGTTCTCCTCGTCGACCCAGATCCGCTTCGCAGCGACGGAAGATCTCAGGATTGGGCTTGTAAGATCGCGCGTCCTCGGACGACAGCACGTAGTCGACTTCGATACTGGCGTGATTTAGGGCGGATACCAACGTAAAGTTGTCGGTATTGGATATGATTCCAATAACATGCGAAGCACGAAGTTCGGCCAGTACAGATTGTACTTCGGGGAACAGATCGGGGTAGCTCCACCGACGAAAGAGCCGATCAACATACAACTCTGGATTGTCTTTGATTGCATGCCTTGTGAACATCTGCGAGAGGCTCTCTATGTTCATGCTTCTGATGGTCTGATAGGAGCGTTTCTGCAAGAAGACGGTGTTTTCAATTGCCAGATAGATCGTTTTCCATTGTTGGAAAAACTCGTCAGCGGAGATTCCGGGATCATGCTTTTCGACGATTTCCCGCGATATGACCGGTATGCTCTCTTTGCCTTCGTCGAAAATCGTCCCATATGCGTCGAACAGAACAGCGTCGATCACCTCTCATCCTCCGTAGAACTCTTTGTAACAGAGAGCAGTCATCTGCTGAATCTCCGTCCGACTTAGGCCAGAGGTTGATATGATCGGCTTGTTCGGGATGCCTTTCAGGAACCACATCCGATCATGGATGATCAGATCGAACTGGTCGGTGTCCTCGTAGATGGGAGTTCCGGGAAACGGGATACAGACATTGAACACGACCATGTGAGGATCGATATCCCTCGCATAGGAGATTGTTTCGCGAACGGTGTCGGCTGTTTCGCCGGGGAGACCGATCACGAAAGAGCAGCTGGTTTCTATCCCACCTCTCTTGAGTCTCGCCACTCCGTCAGCCATATCAGCCGCAGTTTCCCCCTTACGGATGTTCTCCAATATCCGATCAGATCCGGACTCTAGGCCGAGAAACGCCCTCTTGCAAGAGACGCTTTTCAGCAGCTCGACCAGTTCGTCGTCAATGGCATTAGCCCGCAGGTTGACGACGATTTTGAAGTAGTCCCCCGTAGTCCTCGTGGATCCGCTGCAGGAAAGACTTCGCCCAACGTAAATCGAGGTTGAACGTATCGTTGGAGATGAAGATATTGCGGATTCCGTTCCGGTACAGGTAATTCAGTTCGTGAAAGGTAGCATCGTCCGACCGGAATCGCGTGCGGCTTCGGGACATGGAGCAAAACACACACTGGAAGGCACATCCTCTCTGGGTGAGAAGCGGGAAGAAAGTATCCCGATAGTTGTCGATCTCGCTGAACATGTAAGGCAGGATACCGTTGATATCCTTCGCGTGCCGGATCGTAGGGGTCCCCTTGCCGCTGCGGGAGACTATTCCTGCTAGGCCATCGGCAGACAGCCCGTTGAGAATGAACTCCTCCAAGACGTCTTCGCCATCTCCAAAAAACGATATAATCGGCCAAGGTGGTCCGGAACACCTCTTCTCCGAGATGCTTGATGTTGATCCCACCCACCACTATCTTGGCCTGAGGACGCCTCGTCTTGATAGTTTCGATCAGACGGATAGTCGACGCGTAGTTGTAGGTCATGGTCGTGATGCCGATGAGGTCCGGCTTGTATTCCCACAGGACGGCATCCAATCGCTGGGCGTCGACCCCGCAAGCCAGGTCGAGCAGGACAACTTCGCAGAGTCCGATCACCTTCCGGATCGCGTTCAGGAGCGAGAGGGGGGCCTGCCTCTGGGTCGCGAAGCTGTCCTTCAGGGGGATGAGGGGGGGCTGAGGAACAACGCTTTGATCACCGGGCGGGAAGGGGACTCGGAGACGATCATGGCAGGAACCCCTTAGCTTTAATCATGCCGATGAAGTTCGCGATCCTGCGTGCGGGAATGTGGATACGCTCCGCGATCAGTGCCCGGTGGATCTCTTGGTCGGACCGGCCCTCCTTGGACAGTTCGAAGATGAGCATCGCCCCCCTGTTGAGTTCGTAAAGCTTCAGTTGACGGGGGTCAAACAGTGTTGCGAGATCCCGATTCCTGCGGCGGTAGATCACCTCGGCCGACTCGTTCTCGGCACGAAGAAACGGGTGAGAGTAGGCAATGTTCCTAGAGACTAGTACCGGATAGCTGGACGGCTCGGTCAGACGAATGGATCCGGACGATCCGGTCCTGATCCATTCCACAGTGTTGCCGGGATTTACATGTCCGGATACCTCGATGCGGTCGCCAACCCGTGCCTGAGAAATTTCGGCGCGGTTATCCGAGCGGCACGCTAGCATCTGTCCTGTCTCCTGTTCCCGGATCAGATAGACAGCCGGCAGGAACATGCTCTCCGAAATGTCCAGGACCGTACCGGTAACACAGTGTGGCTGCAGGGAGCCGGTCGATTCCCATGGGAATCGACCAAGATGTTCGAAATCGGCCGGATAGGTCCTCACGGCGAAAATGGATACCGAGATATTGTCGAAGTAGATTTGATCCGCCTTGTTGGCCATGTGGCGCGCGAACTCTTCCCGGGTCAGGTTTGAACGGACCGCGTACCGGTCATGGAACTCCTTCCATTCCCTGATTGTCCGAAATCGGACAGCGGAACTGGTCTGTCGGCGCAGATGGTCGGTGAGAGCTAGGTAATGTTCCGAACCGTACACGACCAGGTCGATATCCGAGAAGTCCTCAATCTCCCCGCCAAAAAGCAGCGATCCGGTTAGGCCGAGCGCGTGTTGCGGAACGGCTTCCGTTACTAGATCCACCAGCCGATTGGCCGCTCGGCTAATTGAAGTTTCCGAACTGTTAGGGCGCGCCTGGAGACGAGCGGGCCCATCCGTTGCCCTGAAGGTCTCCACGATATCCATACGTGTTAAGAGGTATCCGCCGGCGCAGGAGTGAAAATCCCGCATCCGATTCCGGAGTCCGGCCGGCAGAGATGCGGTGAAGGCGAACGGATCCGAAACACGCGACCATTCCTCTCCCAGCATGTGCCAGGTCTTGCCCTGGAATTTCTGTGGCTCGAACCGGAACGGAGCGTACTTGGGAACCGCCACAATATGTCCGTCCTGTTCCTCATGGTTATTGACGACGAACAGAAGTCCGTTCCGCGCCAACACATAGTCGAAAGGCCTCAGCATGCCGCCTCTTTCCTGACCCTATTAACATGATATGACAGAGGGGGCGGCGGCGTCGGCACGTATTGCAGATTGGTGAACAGAGAGAGGAATTCGCGGAACGCCTGCAGCATCTCGTCTGCCGATCGGCTGCGGAGATTTTTCTGCAAAGCAGGATTATGACATCCGTTCACGTGCAGAATCATGTTCGAGGAAACGTGCGGTGTGTAGATGCCCTCCTGGCAGGTCAAACCATAGTATCGGCAACGGTTCATGCAATCCTCTCGGTGAAAGAAGCTTCCTCGCGTCGAGTCTTTAAAGATGATCCGGGCCCCGCCTGTTTCGTAGGCGTACATGGGGATCCCAAAGCCGCCATCTTCGCAGTATTTATCGATCTTTCTGTCGGAAATGCGCTGCACTTCCGGGATGAGGTCATTTAGATCCACATAGTTCTCGCGCCAGTACTCCATGGCGCGATTAGAATCTTCCTGCGCGTGCGCACCAGAAGCGTCGCGAGTGGCGATGTACTCCTCCTGCATGTAAAGATCAAGCAGCTTAAGATCGAATCCCAGCGAGATTGCCAGATCGGCGAGAGCATCCAGTTCCTTCCTGTTGATGCTTGTGATAACGGTGTTAAATCGGGTTCGGATGCCTCTGCGGGACAGCTCAACCAGGGTTTCCTTCAGATTGTGAGTGAGAATCTTGTATAGGCCAGCCTGCCGATGGTTTTCATTCGTCGAGTCGAGGGACACCCGGATTCCGACACGATCCCGGTACTTTTCCAAGAGATCCAAGTGCCGTCCCAATCGTGAACCATTGGTGCATATGTTCACATGAACGTCGGGGGCCCGCTTGAGAGCATAGACTAGGGCTTCCTCAAACCAGGCAAGGAGCGTGCATTCACCCCCCGTGAATCGATAGCGCTTGATTCCTGATCGCACGGCGGCATCAATCACCTCCTCAAGTTCCCGCTGTGTTAAGTTCTCCCCGTAAGTCACCTTGCTTTCTCCCATGGGGTGGCAGTAGGCGCACTTGTAGTTGCATTCCTTGAGAAGCGCGATCGAGAGGTATAGCTTACTGGCGATCTGTTGCGGAGACTCTTTCGTCTTCATAAATATAACCTCCAGCCGCGCGTAGCGTTTCATATTGTGAGGCTTGATCACGAAACATGGGAGCACTAGAACAATTGAGATGCGGTCGCCCTTTAGACCCCATCTTCTTTACCAACTCTAGGTATTTTTGGGCTCTAGGAACCTGTCGGAGTTATTATTTGCTCAATATGGATTCCAGACTGTTGAAGCCGGTTCGCCCCGACGTGGATCAGGGGCCACAGTGGACAGGTTCCGAGTGGCCACGACCAGGGGTCCGCTGTCAATGATCCGCCTCGGGGTCCAGTTCACTCCACTGAATACCCATGTTACCGAGACCCTCCATGGATGAATCGCTCCAGCAAGAAATTTACAACACGTAACGGGAAGCCCTTGTAGCGGAGCTAAGCGGAATTGGTTTGATGCCGGAAAGCGCATGAGCGCTTGCAGGCGATTAGGCCGATTACCGTTCCAGCGAGTGTAGCTCAGCTCCACTTATTATGGACCTGTCAAAAAATAACCTGTACAAGTTTCATGTGGACGGAAGGATGGTGTAATTCCATTCACCGTGAAAGTCTGCCCTCTCAATTTTGATCTTTTCAAGTTCTTAGTCGGTCACATGGATTCCTTGCGGGTAGGCGTTGGTATCGAGTTCGGCTTCAATCTTCAGCCCCGTCCGAGTGGTCGTGCCTGCGATCAAATTCACCACGACTTCATGGCTGAACAGGGGCTGTCGGGTCTGAGGATTGTGGCCGATTATGGATCATGCAAGGCTCCTAAACCACCAACACAAATATAAAAAATTTTGCGTATCATGAATATAACTAATGGTCAAAAAATAATATAAATTTATGCAATTTCCATAACCTGATGTGGCAGAAAAAAAATATATGATGCATATTGACTAGACATTTGATAGTTAAGTGTCGGGTATGCGCAATGTCAAGATTGGAAGAACACCGGACCCATCCGGGAGGTCGGATACGAGGAAGGTGGCACCGTTATTGGCTTCGGAGGAGACCTGGAACGCGGGTTCGTCTACCTTTGGCTCCATGACAACTCCTAACGCCTTCCACCACCAGACCCGGAGGGGATCGCCATGGGCACGAAAGCCAACGATCTATTGATCGGACACTACCTCGACGCGGCGCGCTTCATGCTGTTTGCCGGTGAAATCCGGGACCTGTTTCCGCGGATCAAGGCGCTTGACCAAAGGCTACTCGCGTTGCACCGCTTCGTGCACGTGCTGAGCGATCCCGATCGGGGCGCGGCGTTCATCGCCGACCGCTGGGTCTGGTCCAAGGACGAGGTCAGCGACTGGGAAACCACGCCCGCGCATGCACTCCAGGCGAGCGAGATCGCCCAGGTGATCAAAAAATTCAACGACGCCAATCCAGGCCACCGCCTGAAGGCGGGCTCCGAGCATCGCGATCTCGGTGATCAGATCTGGGGCTGGACGCACAATGCCGGTGTCAAGACCAATGCGCCGGAATACCTGACCAAGGCCCGCGTCGAGATCAAGCGCAAGGCCAAGGATGGCACGCCCCGCTATCCCGACCTCGGTGACGTGATCGACCCGGTGACGGGGCAGCACGCCTTCCAGATCGGGCATGGCGGGCCGGACTTGGTGGCCCTCTCGGCGGCGGCGCTGCTGTTCTGGCCGGCGGCCCTGTTGCCGGCGACGATTGGGCTGATCGAGGCGGAGCGTTTCCAGGCGGTGGCCCGCTTCATCGAATTCCTGAAGAAGCGCTTCAAGGGCTCCGGCACGATTACGGTGGCGGCGCCGGGACTCTCGGCGCACGGGACCGGGCGGGCAATCGACTTTCGGGTACACGACCGTTCCGGCAAGAAACTGCACGGCGCGGGCGGCGCGGCGAACTGGCGTTCCTCGGGCTTCGCCGCCCAGCTGAAGGCGGCGATGGCGGTGGCGCCCCATTTCCACGGCCCCCTGACCGCGCCGGACGAACCCTGGCACTACTTCTTTGATCCGGACGCCTGAGGGATTCGCGGCATTTCGGCTGAACCACCGCCGTGCCGGCTCGGCGATACCCTCGGCGAGACCGGGGATCGACGCCGACTCACCACCCCAGGGTTGGATGAACCCAGTGTTTACATCGTCATCAAAGGCATCAGCATCGGCTATCGGCGGGAATGCCCTTGGCCTTCGGGGCCGGGGTCAACCCGAAACCTCAGGGATGGACGGCCAGAGGTCCACCGCAGGGTTGTGCCCGACCCGGTCCCGCTGGCGCGCTGAGCGCACCTCATTAGTTCCGATAAAATGAATTATCAGAACTCTAGAGGTCGGCTTTTTTGTTGATAAATAACGTGTTACGTATTATGTAATAATGACCCAATTGGTGGCTCGCGAGCGTTGACGCCTGTCCGTTCAGGCCGGTGGTGGAAACAGCCCTTCGTTTTGCGCGCTGAACTTGAATCGCCTGATCTTGGCGTCGGCTCCGTTCAACATGGCCATCCCGGCCAGACCCCAGTTCAACTGGTGGACGTGATCGGGAAAGACCGGGAGTCCGACTGGGTAGCCGCTGTCGCGGGGGACCCAGATCGGACCGCGGATTCGGCTGTACACGCGCGTCCAATCCCGATCGTTCGGTCTCGCGATCAGCGCCCGGCTCCCCTCGCGGGCACGGCTTAAGGATTTCCCCTCAGCGAATTCGCCAGCAGTATCCACTGCTCCCTAAACCCCGGATCAAGATCTGTGTAATGGACAGCCTTCTACCGGATCTGCCCCGTCATGAGGAACTGATAGGTGGTAAGGGGTTTCCACAGGGCAATCGCGCTATGTGGTCGTTGGACTGGGCTGGCCGAGGAGCAGGCACAACCGGTACTCATCGTTGAGGGCGGCGCGGAGTTTGCGACGGCGGAGGCTATCGCGCGAGGGACCGTTATGGCGTAGCACATTCAGGGCCATGCGGCGGACGAGCGCCAAGTTTTGGTCGGCGTGGTTGCGCCGTGTCCGACAGGCATCTTCGCCAAATTGCACATCCAGAACTCAATGCTGCTGGTTTTCGATGCCCCTGTGGCCACGGACCGCGGCGGCGAAGCGGTGTTGATGAGCGAACACAGGAAGTAGCGACATTCGGTGCTAACGTCTTCGCCGATGATCCGCGTCGACTCGACGCGCCCGACCGCCTGGAGTCCCGCCCAATGGGGTTTGGCGTCCAGCCAGTCAAGGTGGCGACTGAGGGCATAGCGCCGAATCTTGATGCGCCCATGAGCTTTCTCGATGGTTTCCTGGACCGGCAGGCGCCCGCGCGCAATTTCGGTATCGAGCCAGAGTTGGACGTCTTCGCACAAGGTCGGATGGTTATCCTTCAACGCCAAGACATAATCCGCCCCGGCCTCGATGATCGTTTGCGCAATGGCTTTTTGGCAACCCATCGCATCAATGGAAACGATGGCACCTTGCAGATCGAGCAACGTCAAAAGATCGGGAATCGCAGTGATCTCATTGGACTTCTCGGCGACGGCCTGCTGCGCCAACACCCAGCGGGCTTGTCCGGCAAACGCACTGACCAGATGGACCGCCGGGTTTGTCCCCTCGCGGCTGCCCCGGAGGGTTTTACCATCAATACAAACCTGCTCACCGGCCAAACGTGGCAACGCGGTCGTTGCCCAAGTGGTGAACGCCGCCCGAAACGCGACCGGATCGATTCGTCCCATCACCTCACTCAGGGTATCGTGCGAGGGAATCCCATTGGACAACGATAACCCTAGACCGCCCCGCAGCCACGCGACTTTCTCTTCGGCAAACGCTTCCATGCCCACCCAATCCTCGACCCCGCTGAGTACCGCGCACAGCACAATCATCAAAATATCCTGCAGGGAATGCAGGTTGTTCCGAGTCTCGCGACGCGGATCGGGTAGATCGGCAAAATAGGGGCGTGGGTCGAGTAGGCAAGGTTGCATGGGAAAGCTCCACAAGATCGGTAGCACCCCTTATCCAGTCTCTCCATCCGTTGTCAACTCCCCACATAGCGCGATTGCCCTGATATTGTAGTCACGAGATTTGAAATATGAGAGAATCATGTTGACCGGAAAGGAGGTTGGCATGAAAGCAATGCATAGAAGGCACGATATTTCGGACAAGGTCTGGGCGTTACTGGAGCCGCGTCTTCCGGGTCGCGAGGGCGTATGGGGCGGCGTTGTGAAAGACAACCATTTGTTCATCAACGCCGTTTCTGGATTTTGCGCACGGGCGCGCCGTGGCGCGATTTGCCGCCAGATCTGGGCGGGTGGAGCAACACGCACCGCCGTTTTATCCGGTGGCGGGATGCTGGAATTTGGGAAAAGCTACTGGAAATCCTGATCGACGATCCAGATTACGAATGGCTGATGATCGACGCCAGCCATTGCAAAGTCCACCCCCACGCCGCCGGAGCCAAAGGCGGAAATCAGGAGATGGGCCGTACAAAAGGGGGCTCAACACGAAAATACATCTGGCCGTGGATACGCATGGTCTGCCGGTCCGAGTCCTTATTACACCAGGTACCACAGCGGATTGCACACAGGCAGGCCGCTTGATCGAAAGCATAAACGCCGATTATCTGCTGGCCGATAAAGGCTATGACAGCGACGCCGTCATAAAAACAGGCCAAAGACCAGGGCATGGAGCCGGTTATCCCGCCAAGGAAAAACCGAACCGAACAACGGCCTTACGATGAGGAGCTCTATAAACTCCGCCATCTGGTCGAAAAACGCTTTCCTGCACCTGAAAAGATGGCGCGGCATCGCCACAAGATATGCCAAAAACTCAAAATCATTCCTCGCGGCAGTCCAGATCAGGTGTATCGCCCTATGGGCTAATATCTCGTGACTACATTATCTAATCATCGGAGACCTCGTGATCCGCAAGAGGTAAGCTACGCAACCTGCGATCACCAGAAGCGCATCAACTACGCAAAATGCGGTTGACCAAGTGCCAAGCGAGGCGCAACGTCAGGGCTAGCACAGTGACGGTGGGATTAGCCCAGCTGACCGTTGGGAACACGCTCCCACCAGCGATATAGAGGTTATCAATGCCATGGACCTTGCAGTTCTCATCGACGACGCCATCACGCGGGTGCTTTGACATCCGGGTGGTGCCCAGCTGATGATTAGAATACAGAATTCTGTCGGATACATGGATCGGGCCTATGCGAATGGCGGAGCCGCTGTGTATCAGATCGTCAGCCAGCAAATCGCCAAGTATCCGGTGTGACCGCCTGTCGATATTAGAAACGTCCCAATGCAGGCACACGCGCGGCAGCCCGAACCCGTCCTTATCGTTCGTCAAGGTCAGGCGGCTGGCCGGGTTGGGAGCCTGTTCGAAGAACAACCCGACTCTCGGTGCCGCATCCGCAGCCATAGCGGGTGTCCTGTAGAAATGCGCCCTGGCATTCAATACGCCGAGCCGAGCCTGCGCGTCGGGACGCAGCCCAGCGCAGTACGTGAACTTGCGGCCATCGCCGGTCTGCGTAACCCCGGTCCACCTGGAAAGCGCTGGGTTCGGTGCCATTTCTATTCCTTCAATGGAAACGTGTGGATGCTCCATGAACCATCGTCCGACGTGATCGTGCGCATTTCCGACACCTTTATCACATAGGTCTCTCGATGCCAGCATCAGCCGCGGGGTTTCAATGCCTCCGGCGGCAAGAATGAAATATTTAGCACGAACAGTGCCTGAAGCTCCTGACAGGGTATGGATACTCAGGCTGGAGACGGATCCGCCGTCGTCGGTCAGATTAATGCTGATCACGCATCCGTTAGTCAGCACATGTACCGAATAGGAACGATCTAGAAAATCCCTGTTCTCACGGGCAAAATCGGCTTTTGATTCACCAAATCGCCAGATATCTAGATGATAGTGATTAGCATTGAGTCGCGACAGGAATGGTTCGCCGTATTCTTCGAAGGCTTTGAGGTCGAAACAGGCGTCCGCAATGTGAAGGCGTTTCGCTGCATCCGGGTAGTGTTCCGTAAGTTCCGCTATGTCAAACGGCCAGCCACTGTAGCTGACCCACGGTCGAGCCTCGAAGTCGATCTGATCGAACACCGCGCAATACCCCGCCCAAAGTGCAGTTGCCCCACCAAACTGTCGCGCTCGCGTTTCATTCAGCGGATAGTCAAGACCGCTGACCTCCCCAGCTAGGCAATCGTTGCTAGATGCACTGGTTTCGCTGCCCCCGGCTTCTAGCAGCAACACCTCACGCTGAGTGCCCAGCACGCGTGCCAGCGTGATGCCGGCCGGACCCGATCCGACGATCGCTATATCGGCGGTCCGGTCCAGCGCGATGGATGGATCCAACGCATCGTAGATCATGGCCCCACTCCTTCGCCGTCAACTGTTTCATTCATAGCTGTCGGGTCCCGGATGATTAATAGGTTTTTTTTTTGAAAAAGTTCGGGTTTAACGCGGTAGTACTCCTTCAGTTTGTCGACCGGGGTGACATGGCCGAGATTCTTCTGAGGAATGTACTGATTATAGAGATGCCGATACTGTTGCAAGGTCGTTTCCAAGTGGCGAGCGGAGATGAACGTGGTGCTTTTCAAGACCTCGGCGACGCGACCATTGAAGCGTTCGATCATGCCGTTGGTCTGGGGATGCTTGGGTTTGATCAAGCGATGCTCGATGCCGTGTTGGGCACACCTGCGATCGAAGCGATGCTGGCCCGTCGGTTCGCGCTCGCCGGTGGCGCAAAAGCGGTCGGTGAACTCTTTCCCGTTGTCGGTCAGCACGGTGCGAATGACGAACGGTGCCTTGGCACGCAAAAAAGGCGTTCCAGGAAGCCGGCGGCGGTGGCGGCGGACTTGTCGGGTTGGATCTCGAAATAGACCCAGCGGCTGGCGCGATCGATGGCGGCGATCAGATAGCGATGTTCGGCCTCGTCGGGCATTCGGGGCAGGTACTTCACATCCACATGCACGAAGCCCGGTTCGTAATCCTTGAAGGTCTTGGGCAACGGGGGTTGGTCTTCCGCCTCCGGCAACAGGTCCGCCAGCGGGCCACGCCGTGGCGGCGCAGACAGCGATCCAACGCCGAGCGCGACAGCTCGGGACACACGAACTCGCGAGCCACCACCAGCAAGTCGTCCAGCGGCAGCAACAAGAGCTTGCGCAACTCCACCACCACAAACTCTTGCAGCGGATTCAGGATCGTCGCCAAGCGGTGCGGCGTGTGCGGGCGATCCCGCACCGTGTCCCGTGCTCGCCAGCGACGAATCGTGGTCTCGCTCACTCCGATCTCCACCGCCAGTTCGGCCGCCGGGCGAGTCGATTGCTGGATGTACGCTCGTTGCTTGGGCGTGGTGGTGGCGTTGGCGTGCAGGCGAATCTCCATCAGGGCCTCCGTAGCGCGAGAATCAGATCGTGTAAGAACCGCCGCGATTCCAGCAAACGGCGGCTCCTAATGTCAATATAATCTCGCGGGACCTGACAGTTAAAAAAAGTGCCTGGCAGACGAAACGCCGATCGTCATATCATCAAGTGGTCTATCCCTCGCCCACATGGAACAAGTGCATTACATATCTTTCAAGTTCGAATTCCAGAAACAGAGCTACGCGTTATCAACGCGACCGAGAACTTGAATGCTGTCGAGTGGTTACCTATTCCTCCCACAGGCCACAGCGTCTCACTGGAATGCTACATCACACCTGTATCCCATTATGATCCCGCACTTTTGAGCAATTTACCTCATCCACACTTATTCTCATTACCACTAGCCGATGGTCGGTGGTTTACGGTACTCCATCACATTCCACCACTCGACGGCAAAGACCTTGAGCCATTGCGCAACCAAATGAATGCCCAAGCCCTCGCTGCCGGTATTCATCCCAAACCGGAACACAGAGGCTCAGCCTTCACTGTAAGCAAGGGTACCGCAAAAGGACTAATCGAACTATGTACCTGTAGAGATGAACTCAGCAGTCAATTTGGCCTGCGAAAAAATTCGTTTATACATTTAATTTTTAATTGATTAATTTTTGGCATCACACACGAGATATGAAAAAAGAACATTACATTCTTATTAGTCATTTATTCGTCACTTTCCTTAGGCGACACGGCACCCATGGAAATGATGGTCCAAGGGAAATACATACTCGTGGGCAAAGAATTGGATACGAATAAGACGTATCTTGGCAAAGTAGAAATCAGGTCCATCAAAGATCATTTGATTGTTGAGCGTAAGATCAACGGAAAATCAGTCAAAGGCTCGGCAGCTATCGAGTCTGCGGCCGGTGGTGATGCGCAAGTATTGCGGATCAGATTCACAGAAGATGGTGACAGCTACGAGCAAACCTGCCTTGTCAATAGTGACTTAGACAATTACGCAAGAATAAGCTGCTATTTATACAAACCAGGCATTAAAACCATGCAGCCCGGCCTTGAAGTTCTTTTCCATGATCACACTGCAAAATAAGTGTGTACACTCAAGCGAAAACAATCCCTAGCCACGCTAACGGACCCATCATTTATCCCCTCCGCCGAAAAAGATCGCCACATCTTACTTAAGCCTGACATATCGTCACCCGCCAAAGGCCCGGAGTCACTATAACCATGAATCAAACCCCATCTTCTCCTATTCAGGGAAACAAAGCCGTAAATCCCTGTGCCCGTGTTTTTCGCGATCCCATCCACTTTCTCGCCCTCGGCTTTGGCTCCGGCTGCGCGCCCAAGGCGCCCGGCACCTTCGGCACACTAGCGGCGATTCCGCTGTATCTGCTGGCGCAACCGCTGCCGCTGTGGGCTTATCTGTTGCTGACGACGATCGGTTTCATAGTGGGCATCTGGATCTGCGATCGCGCCGCGCGTGACTTAGGCGTCCACGATCACCCGGCCATCGTCTGGGACGAAGTGGTCGGCTATTTCGTCACCATGATCGCCGCGCCAGCCGGTTGGCTGTGGATCGTGATCGGCTTCGTCCTGTTTCGGGTATTCGACATTCTCAAACCGTGGCCGATCCGGCGAGCCGATCAACGCATCGGCGGCGGCTTCGGCATCATGTTCGACGACCTGCTGGCGGCCGGTTACGCCTGGCTGGTGTTGCAGGCGCTGGCTGGGTTGTTCACGACCACCCCCTGAGATACCGCCAACAAGGCGGTCGTTCGATGGCGTGGTCAGTGCTGGACTGCGATGACGGTCAGGCTGGGAAAAATGGTGAAATCGGCGGGATTGGCGGTGAGCACGGCGAACCCATGCCGCAAGGCCGTGGCGGCAATCAGCGAATCGAAGGCGCTCGCCGTGAGATTTTTGGGCAGCGCGGCGATCATGCCGGCGTGAAGCCGCGCGGTTTCCAGATCGAACGCCAAGGCGGGTATCGCCGCCAGAATGCTTTCCACGAATGCGAGACGTTTCAACCGTCGCTCGGCGGTATTGGCGCGATGGACGCCGACCAGCAGTTCCGAAGCGGTAATCGCGCTGAGATACAAGCCGCCGTGCGTCTCGTAATCACCGAAACGGAAACCGCCCGGCTGGCGTTCGGCCTGAATCAGAACATTGGTATCCAAAATCAATCCCATGATCGTTCCGATCCGTCCAGTTGCGCCCTGGCCGCCCGAATATCCGCATCGAAGCAGGCGGCTTCCTCCATGCCCAGATGAGGAATGGCGTCGGCCAACAGACGATCCAGTTCGGCACCGGTGGGCGCGGTGGGCGCGGAAGCGGGTTCGATGCGCGCGACGCGCTCGCCACCGCGCAGAATGACAAAAGATTGATGCGCGTAGCGCACCCGATTCAACAATTCCGAGAAAGCCCGTGCGGCCTCGGTGGCGGTGATGGTCTGTATGGTCATGTCTCTGCCCCTCCGCAAATCAGAAAATCTGATCAGTTATACTGTATCGAGCCAACGCGCGGTTTGCCAGCAGCGCCGTCCTACTGGACATTTCCTGATTCCCCCGTCCAGACTTTGCAGGCCCACGACCACTGAAGGGAATACAAACCAATGAAAATCGAAACCATCGCCATCCACGGCGGCTATACCCCGGAACCCACCACCAAGGCCGTTGCCGTTCCCATCTATCAAACCACGTCCTACGCGTTCGACGACACTCAGCACGGCGCCGATCTATTCGATTTGAAGGTGCCGGGCAACATCTACACCCGGATCATGAACCCCACCACCGCCGTGCTCGAACAGCGCGTCGCGGCCATGGAAGGCGGGGTCGGCGCGCTGGCGGTATCCGCCGGTTCGGCGGCCATCACCTACGCGCTGATGACGATCGCGGAGGTTGGCGACAACATCGTCACCACCTCGACCCTGTACGGCGGCACCTACAATCTGTTCGCGCATACCCTGCCGCGCTTCGGTATCGAAGCGCGTTTCGCCGACTATCGCGATATCGACGCCATGGGCCGCTTGATCGACGGCAAGACCAAGGCGGTATTTTGCGAATCCATCGGCAATCCGGCGGCGAACGTGGTGGATTTCGGTGCCTTGGCCGCCGTCGCCCACGCCCAGGGCGTACCGTTGATCGTGGACAACACCGTGCCGACCCCGTATCTATGCCGGCCGTTCGAACACGGCGCCGACATCGTGGTCCATTCCTTGACCAAATACATGGGCGGCCATGGCACCAGCTTGGGCGGCATCATCGTCGATTCCGGCCATTTCCCTTGGGACCAGCACAAAGAACGCTTCGCCCGGCTGAATGAGCCCGATCCGTCCTATCACGGCGTGGTCTACGTCGAGGCGCTGGGACCGGCGGCGTTCATCGGCCGGGCGCGGGTGGTACCGCTGCGCAATACCGGCGCGGCAATCTCGCCCTTCAACAGCTTCCTGATCCTCCAAGGCATCGAGACGCTGCCGGTGCGGATGGACCGCCACTGCGAGAACGCCGTCAAGGCCGCCGAATATCTGCGCGATCATCCGCAAGTCACCTGGATCAAATACCCGGCGCTGGCGGACAGCCCGGAAAAACCGCTGGTCGACAAATACATGGGCGGACGCGGCTCCAGCATCCTCAGTTTCGGCATCAAGGGCGGTCGCGAAGCCGGCGCCAAGTTCATCGACGCGCTGCAACTGGTGACCCGGCTGGTCAACATCGGCGACGCCAAGTCGCTGGCCTGCCATCCGGCGACAACCACGCATCGGCAATTGTCGCCGGACGAGTTGGCCAGAGCCGGCGTCAGCGAGGATCTGGTACGGCTGTCCATCGGGATCGAACACATCGACGACATCTTGGCCGATCTGGAACAAGCACTGGCAGCGGCAAAGTAAGCGCGTCGTCATCCCAACCCCTCTAGAGGAAACTGCTCATATGAAAGCACGCGCGGCCGTGGCCTGGGAGCCGAAGAAACCGTTGGTGATCGAAGAAATCGATGTGGAAGGCCCCAAGGAAGGCGAGGTGCTGTTGAAAGTCGTGGCCAGCGGCGTGTGCCACACCGATGCCTTTACCTTATCCGGCGACGACCCGGAAGGCGCGTTTCCCTGCGTTCTCGGCCATGAAGGCGGCTGCGAGGTGGTCGAATGCGGCCCCGGCGTCAAGGGGCTCAAACCCGGCGACCACGTCATTCCGCTCTACATCCCCGAATGCGGCGAGTGCGAATACTGCCACTCCACCAAAACCAATCTGTGCCAATCCATCGCCGCCACGGTGTGGACCGGCTATATGCCCGACCATACCCGCCGCTTTTCCCACAAGGGCACGCCCTTGTTTCACTACATGGGCTGCTCGACCTTCGCCGAATACACGGTGGTGCCGGAAATCGCCCTGGCCAAGATCAACCCGGCCGCGCCGCTGGATAAGGTCTGCCTGCTGGGGTGCGGCGTCACCACCGGCATCGGCGCGGTGCTGAACACCGCCAAGGTCGAACCGGGTTCGACGGTCGCGGTGTTCGGGCTGGGCGGCATCGGTCTATCGGTGATTCAGGGTGCGGTGATGGCCAAGGCCGGACGCATCATCGCCGTCGATCTCAACCCCGACAAATTCGCCATGGCCACCGCCTTGGGCGCGACCGATACGCTCAATCCAGCCGAAACCGGCGGCGATGCGGTCGAGGCTATCAAGGAGATGACCAACGGCGGCGTCGACTACTCCTTCGAGTGCATCGGCAACGTCAAGGTCATGCGGCAAGCCCTGGAGTGCTGCCACATGGGTTGGGGCGTCTCCACCATCATCGGCGTGGCCGGAGCCGGCCAGGAAATCCAGACCCGGCCGTTCCAACTGGTCACCGGCCGCACCTGGAAAGGCACGGCCTTCGGCGGGGTCAAGGGCCGTAGTCAGTTGCCCGGCTACGTGGAAAACTATCTCCAGGGTCAGATCGAACTGGACCGCATGGTGACCCATACCATGCCGCTGGAAGACATCAACACCGCCTTCGATCTCATGCACGAAGGTAAAAGCATTCGTTCCGTCATCATTTTCTAGGGGAATTCCGCCGGTGGAGCACATCGAAGCGATCAAGGAATTCGGCGGTTGGTTGAACCGCTACCGCCACCGTTCGCAAGCCTGCGATTGCGACATGACCTTTTCGGTCTATTTGCCCCCCGCGGCGGCGCAGGAAAAGGTGCCGGCGGTCTACTGGCTGTCCGGCCTGACCTGCACCGACGACAATTTTCGGGTCAAGGCCGGGGCGCAGCGTTACGCGGCGGAATTGGGGCTGGCGCTGGTCATTCCCGACACCAGCCCGCGCGGCGCGGAGGTGCCGGATGTACCGGAACGCTACGATCTCGGTCAAGGCGCCGGTTTCTACGTCAACGCCACGCAGTCACCCTGGGCGCGGCATTACCGGATGTACGACTACGTCACCTGCGAACTGCCGGCGCTGGTGGAAGCAAATCTGCCGATTACCGAAGCGCGCTCCATCACCGGCCACTCGATGGGAGGTCATGGCGCACTAATCTGCGCGTTGCGGGAACCGGAACGTTACCGCTCCGTCTCCGCCTTCGCGCCAATCTGTCACCCGATGGCCTGTGGCTGGGGGCAAGGCTGTTTCAAGGCTTATCTCGGCCCTAACCGTGAGGATTGGGTGACTTACGATGCCGTTCGATTGATCGAGGAAGGCGCGCAAGCCATTCCCTTACTAATCGATCAAGGCACCGCCGACGAATTCCTCGCCCAGCAGTTGCATCCGGCGTCGCTCGAACGGATCTGTGCCGCCCGCGATTTTCCGCTGACCCTGCGGTGGCAAGAAGACTACGATCACAGCTATCACTTCATCGCCACCTTCATCGGCGAGCATCTCGCCTATCACGCCGACAAGCTCCGTGAAACAAGAACTACTGAAACTGCTACAAAGCCTGCTGCGCGGTGAACTCAATCGCAACCGCCGCCGCAAGAATCGCTCGCCCTGGATGATCGGCGGCTTGGCGGTCGCCGTCGCCGCAGTCAGTTATTTTTTGCATGAACCCAAAGCACCATCATCGGCGACCACCAAGGGAGCGGAACTGGTTTGCACCGTCAAATCGGTCTACGACGGTGACACCCTCACCGCCAGTTGTCCCAGCGGCGAAGTCAAAGTGCGGATGTTCGGCATCGATGCCCCGGAAATGAAGCAGGAACCTTGGGGCGGTCGTTCGCGCGAGGCGCTGCGGGGTCTGTTGCCTCGATTCGGCTCGATCAACCTGCGGGTGATGGATCAGGACCGCTATGGCCGGACCGTTGCCCAAGTCTTTGCCGGCGAGCGCGACGTCGGTCTGGAAATGGTTCGGCAGGGACGGGCAGTCGTGTACGAGCAATACAACGACTCGCCGGTCTACTGGCAGGTCCAAACCGAGGCGAAACGGGACCGGCGCGGCATCTGGGAAAAACCCGGCAGTCAGCAGGACCCGGCCGCTTGGCGGCGACTGAACCCGCGCTGAGACATATAGACAAGCATGGTGCTTTTAAGTGTAATTATTTTATACACATCCATGTACTATTTATCAAAAATAGCGTAATTACTTATCTTATTGTCAAACTGATGAGCCCTTCCAACAGTCTAGCATCATTGATGCTTTGATTTTCAGCTTAACCGGCAGGCTCAACCAACCATCATGAGGATATTGAAATGACTTATAGACATGATCATTTCTGTTTATCAGTCAACCTTCTTGCCTTGTTGCTCGGATTGTGTCTCGCACTATTGAGCGCTTCCTCGCGAGCACAATCCTCCCTAGCGACTCTGGAATCCCCCACGGCGGGGGCGTTCGTGCAAAGCGGGGTGGGGCTGATCCGAGGCTGGGGCCTGCGCGGCGCAACGGATCGAATTCAGCATCGACGGCGGGGCGTTGCAAGCCATCGCCTATGGCACCGACCGGCCCGACACAGCGGCCACCTGCGGTGACAGCAACAACGGTTTCGGCTTTACCCAGAATTGGAACAATTTCGGTGACGGCGTCCACAACTTGCGGGCCTTCGCCGACGGGGTGGCCTTCGCCGACGTCAACTTCACGGTCACCACCCTGGGCCGGGCCTATCTGACCGGCCTGGTGGCGCAATACACTCTACGCGACTTCCCCGCCGCCGGCAACGAACCCCAGGTGCGCTGGTCCGAGCCGCAGCAGAACTTCGTATTCGCCCGCTCAGTCGCGATCCCGGCCAATACCCCGCCGCCGGCCCACCCCCGAGCGGCGCTGGAATCGCCGACCCAAGGCTCGTACCAAAGCGGGGTCGAGTTGATTCGGGGCTGGGCCTGCGAAGGGCAGCAGGTCGAGTTCAGCATCGACGGCGGCGCACGGCAAGCCATCGCCTACGGCACCGACCGACCCGATACCGTCGCCACCTGTGGGGACAGCAACAACGGTTTCGGTTTTACCTATAACTGGAACCGGATCAGCGAGGGCACCCATAACCTGCGCGCGTATCTCGATGGGGTGGAATTCGCCAACGTCAACTTCGCCGTCACCACCCTGGGGGCGGAGTACCTGACCGGGCTCAGTCGCCAGTTCGTCTTCGCCGATTTCCCCGAGACCGGCCAGACCACCACCGCCGAATGGTCCGAGTCGAATCAGAATTTCATCGTGGCCCGCAGCACCGCCACGCCCTCCCGGCTGGCGTTGATCGCCGCCATCACCGATGTGCTCAATCCGATGGCCGTGGCCGGCAACGGCACCGGCGCGGCGCTGGGGGAAAGCACCGGGGTGATCGCCACCAAGCGCGGCGACGGCGTGCCCACCCAGTTGGAGGGCCTCACCTGGGCCAACACGCAAACCGGCCAGTCCGCCGATCTGAGCCTCGCGACCGACGGTCTGCCCGCCGCCTATACCGATTCCAGCGGCATGGAAGCGCGGTTCAGCGATTACCAACTGACCGATGCCACGTCCAGCGTGACGGTGAGTTTTTTCCGCAACGGCGCCGCCATGGGCAATCCGGCGACCGTGCCGGTCGACGGCGCCGGGTTGCGCGCGCTACAGACCATGGCCGAGCGGGTACGCCTGGCGGTGCAAGGCGCGTCGGCCAGCACCAGCCGGCAGGTGGCGCCCACGGTGAGCACGGCGTCCGCCCGGCAGACGCAAGATGCCAACCTGTCGCGCTTTACCCTGAGCGCGCTGCTGGTCAACAGCTACTGGTATGGCAGCGTCGCCGCCGGCGATACCCTGTGCGCCGTGCGCGCCGCCGCCGAGCAGGCCGGCGTGAGCGGCTTAGTCGCCCCGACGGCTTGCCAGTCGCCGCTGATCGCCGCATTCCTGGCCCGAGCCGCCACTCGCCGCGGCGCGGCGGCCGAACCGCCCACGTCCAGCATCGATCCGCTGGTGCAGCAGGCCTTGCAGGCCGATGCCGATGTCGTCGAGGCGCCCTGCGGTCCAGCCGGTGGGGGCGTGTCCTGTCTGGAACCGGTCGCCACCCAGTTGCAAACCCGTCAGGACGAGTCCGCCCAGCTACCCACCTTGCCTCGGGAGGAGCCCTCGGATGGCGTCATCCTGCTGGCGCCGACCGGGGTTAACGCCAGCGATGGAACCTTCACTGATCGCATTCGGGTTACCTGGGATGCCGTGGCCGGCGCGATCGCCTATGAGGTGTATCGTGATGGCTTGCTCGTCGCTTCGCTGACCGACATCGTCTTCGAGGATACCCATGTGACGCCCGGGGCTACCCATGCCTACACGATTAGAGCCTGCAACGCCAAGGGGTGTGGCGGTCTTAGCCAACCCGACGATGGCTATGCTCAAGCGCAACAAACCGTGACCTACCTGGTCACGACCACCGCCGGTTCCGGCGGCACTATCTATCCATCCTCGCAAACGGTCAACGCGGGCGCGACCACCAGCTTCACCGTGACCCCCAATAGCGGCTACCAAATCGACTCGGTCACCGGTTGTGGCGGTCACCTCAGCGGCACCACCTACACCACCGGCCCAATCACCGCCGATTGCACTGTCACCGCCAGCTTCCGCCTTGCAACCTACCTGGTCACGACGGCCATCGATGGTTCTGGCACCATTAGTCCAACTTCGCAGATGGTCGAACACGGCGCGACCGCCAGCTTCACCGTTATCGCTGATAGTTATTACGATTACTATGTTAACTCGGTCACCGGCTGCGGGGGTAACTACAGTGGTGATTCTCTAAGTGGCACTTATACCACCGGCCCGATCACCGAGGAATGTACCGTCACCGCCAGCTTCTCCTACTATCCTCCACAATAGGTGTTGCGCAGATTAATAGCCAAGCTATTGATTTATCTTGAGTATAACTCGCTCGACGGACAATCGAGTTTCAATAGCAAATCAGCAAGCCAAAGTTTTAGCTGCGTAACGCCTATTATTTGTCCTTGAACAGGAGCAACCTCGACCATAATGGCTCGCGTCTTGGTTAAGGTTGCTCCTGTTGTCCGCGCTGACCTATAACCATCGGTCCATATCCACCTTCAAGGGTGGTATGACTGACGGTAAACCATGATTGCATCCAACCCGCTTTCGACCACCGAACCCGCCGCCGTCCGTCGCGACCAGGGCCATTACCGCTGCGAGGGCCGCTGGACCCTGGCGGGCATCGAGACGCTCGACGCACAACTGCAAAACGTTCGCTGGGCGAGCGGCGCACTGCAATTGGACGGCTCCGGCATTCGGGCCATCGACACCACCGGCGCGCTGCAATTGCTCAATCTGGTCGCCGCGCTGGAGCGGGACGGCCGTCGAGTGCAACTGGTCGGTTTGCACGAAGAACACCGCGAACTGTTGGAGCTGGTGCGAGAGCGCCGCGCCGCCGCCGGAGAACCGCCGCCGACCACGCCACCGAGGAACCGGCTGGAACGACTGGGCCGCTGGGTCTGGCATCACCTCAGGCGTGGCGGCGATTTTCTGGCCTTCGTCGGTGAAGCGGCGTTGGCGTTGGGTCAATTGCTATTGCATCCCAGGCGGTTTCGCTGGCGGGCGTTGTTCGGCAACGTTGAAACCGCCGGCATTCATGCCCTACCCATCGTCGCGTTGCTAGCCTTCATGATGGGCGTGGTTATCGCCTATCAAGGCGGTCGCCAATTGGAATTCTACGGTGCCAATATTTTCATCGTTGAACTGGTCTCACTGACCATGCTACGCGAGCTGGCGCCGCTGATCACCGCGATCATCGTCGCCGGCCGCACCGGTTCGTCCTACACCGCCCAGATCGGTACCATGCAGGTCACCGAGGAAGTGGACGCGCTGCGCACCATCGGCATCCCGCCCATGAATCTGCTGGTGCTGCCCAAACTGCTAGCCCTGGTGGTGGCCCTGCCGCTGCTGACACTGTTCGCCGACGCGTTGAGCGTGTTCGGCGGCATGGTCATGGCGCAAATCATGCTGGATGTGAGTTACGGCGATTTTCTTGATCGATTCCCGCAGGTGGTGACACTGACCTCGTTCTTGATCGGGATCGGTAAGGCGCCGGTATTCGCCGCCATCATCGCTCTGGTGGGCTGCTATCAAGGTTTCCAAGTGCGCGGCGGCGCCGACAGCGTCGGCCGGCAAACCACGGTCAGCGTGGTGCAATCCATTTTTCTGGTGATCGCCACCGATGCTGTGTTCTCGGTGATGTTGGGTAGTGTCGGCTTATGGCGCTGAGCATGGGTTCGGCGGAGAAAGTGATCGAAATCCGGGGCCTACACACGCGCTTCGGCGAGACGATCATTCATGACAACCTGGATCTCGATATTTCCCGAGGCGAAGTGGTGGCCCTGGTCGGCGGCAGCGGTTCCGGCAAGACCACCTTGGTGCGAGCGGTGATCATGCTGCTGAAGCCGGCGGCAGGCTCCATCAAACTGTTTGGAGAAGAGATTGTCGGGATCGGCGACGGTCCGGCGTTTCGGCTACGGCGGCGCTTCGGCATGCTGTTTCAGCAAGGAGCGCTGTTCGGTTCGCTCACGGTGCGGGAGAATGTGGCGGTGCCGCTGCGCGAGCACACCCGGTTGCCGGCCCGGCGAATCGCGGAAATCGCCGATCTCAAGATCGCGCTGGCGGGTCTACCGGCCGACGCCGGCAACAAACTGCCGCGCGAACTGAGTGGCGGCATGCTCAAACGCGCGGCCCTGGCGCGGGCGCTGGCGCTGGACCCAGCGCTGCTGTTTCTAGACGAGCCGACCTCCGGCCTCGATCCGGTCAGCGCCGGCGCGTTCGACGAGCTGGTGGTGCAGCTCAAGGAATCGCTGGGATTGACGGTGGTCATGGTGACCCACGACCTGGATTCGCTGTGGCACGCCACCGATCGGGTGGCGTTTCTGGGTGAAAAGCGGGTGATCGGTTACGCGCCGATGGCGGAGTTGGTGACGGCCGAACATCCGCTGATCCGGGCCTATTTCGAGGGACCACGCGGCCGCGCGGCGCGGGGACAAATATGTACAGCAAAGTGAATTACGCTCTGGTGGGCCTGTTCGTCGTCCTGTTTGGCGCGGCGGCGGTGGGCGTGTCGTTCTGGCTGACGATTGGGGTCGAGAACAAAACCTACGACCGCTACCGGGTGTATTTCCACGAATCGGTGGCCGGTCTGAGCCTCAAGGCGGCGGTCCGCTATCGCGGCGTTCAGATCGGACAGGTGGAATCCATCCGGCTCGATCCCGCCAACCCCGATCAGGTGGATGTGGTGCTGAACATCGAACGCGGCACGCCAATCCGGCGCGGCACCATCGCAACCCTGTCCAAGCAGGGCCTGACCGGCGTGGCGTCGGTGGAACTGAGTGGCGGCGGTCAGTCGCTGCCCTTGGAGAAGCAACCGGGGCAGGAACTGCCGGTGATTCAAGCCGGACCGTCGCTGGTGGCCCGCCTGGACGACGCTTTCAACAATATCATTACCAATGTCGACAACCTGTCGCGGCGCCTCGAACGCTTGCTGGGCGATCAAAATCAGACGGCCCTGACCCAGACCCTGCAAAATCTCAGCACGATCACCGGCGCGGTGGCCGACCGCTCCGACCGCATCCGCCAGACCCTGGATCATGTGGAAGTCTTCACCGGCACCTTGGCGGATCGCTCGGGGCAATTGGGCAAGGCACTGGATCAACTGACAACGATGTTGCAGGGCACCGGCGACTTGAGTGCACGGGTTCGGGCCACCCTGAGCGATTTTCGCGCGGGTGCCCAAGCGGTGCGTCGAACGGCCGACACCTTCAACCAGACCAGCCGGGACCTGAGCGGCCTGGCTGAGGTCGGGCAACGGGAATTGCGACAATTGGGGCAAAATACCGTGCCGGAATTCAATAGCCTGCTGGTGGAAGCCAACGAACTGGTGGTAGTCCTACGGCGGTTGGCCGAATTGCTGGAACAGAACCCGCGCGCCCTGCTGGTGGGCAAGCCCAGCGGCCGACCGGGTCCTGGGGAAAAGTAAGGGCGCGAAAAGCGGGTCAACAACGAATAAAAAGTCGAAAAGGACGGAATGTGCGGAATCACAACGTAGGGTGCCTCGAAGGCGAACGCGGGCGATGCTGGATCCGATTTGGGGGAGTGCTACTGGCCACGCTGGCGCTGAGCGCTTGTCTGCTGCCGCAGGACAAATCGCCGCCACGACAGGACTATCTATTGGAGGTCACGAGCTTCGCGTCACCACCAGCTCGACGCGCCAGCGACAAGATCCTGCTGGTGGCGATGCCCAAGGCCGCGCCGGGTTTCGATTCCAACCGTATCGCCTACAGCCGAGAACCGCTGAAACTGGACTACTACAACGACAGCGGCTGGAGCGATACACCGGCCAAGATGCTGCTGCCCATTCTGGTGCGGGCGTTCGAAACCACTGGGGCGTTCAAGGCGGTGGTATCGCCGCCGGCGCCAGGCTTGGCCGACTTGCGGGTGGACGTGGACGTGATCCGCTTGCAGCAGGAGTTCATGACCCAACCCAGCAAGGTGCGGTTGACCGCGCGGATCAAAGTGCTGGATATGAAAAGTAGACACGTACTGGGAACTCAGGTGTTCGAGGCGGTGGAACCGGCCCCCAGCGAAAATGCCTACGGCGCGGTCCGGGCGACGAACGCCGCTGTTCAGAAAATTCTGGGAGAGATGGTGCCGTTTGCGCTGCAATATGTGGGGTGACCAGCTCAATGCCGCCTCCGCGTGGCCGCGCGTGCGAGACCATCGAAAAACCGATCTCGTCCCTTTTCGTACCATCGCTCAATCCATCGACATCCACCGGAGGCGCACATGAACCTTGGCGACATGATCATCGAACAAGCCCGCGATTTTCCATACCGAACTCTCGAAGCGGCTGGCAACCGACTCATGGAGCACACATCATGATGTACTTCTCCGGGACCATCGCCGACGTGATCGAAGACGGCGCCACCGCGACGCTGATTCTGGACACGGGCCGAATCAAGCACCAGTTACACGCCGATTCGCGCCTGCTGGCCGAGGCGTTGACCGCGCTCTACGGGGATGACTGCATTGGCAAACCCGCCGCAGTCCAGTGCGAGGGCTCGACGCTCACCAGTATCGAGATTCCCGGCGCGGCGCCGAACTACACCATTTGATTTGGTTGAAGCCTACCAGCGGCATGCGAGCCGCAAACAGTTCGAGCAAACACCGCAACGTTTCATGGTGCCGCACCGGTGGCGCACCACGCTGGTGCGCCACCTGGCGGACGCCGGATTTTGGAAAAAGTGCTAACCGTTGGCCGCACCGACACTCACCACGCTACACTTTTCTCCATCGAACCGGAAAGAGGACTCCCCATGCGTTGGCGTGATCTGAGGCGCAGCAGTAACGTGGAAGACCGGCGGGACGAGTCGCCATCCGTCCGTGGCGGCGGCGGCATCAAGCTGGGTGGCGTCGGGTTGGTGCTGGTGATGGTGGCAAGCCTGATATTCGGGGTCGATCCCACGCAAGTGCTGAGCCTGCTGGGCGGCGGATCGACGGCGACGGCACCCCAGCAGCGCAAGGCGCCGCCCGCCAACGATCCGAACGCGGATTTCGTCGCCGCCGTCCTGGGCGACACCGAAGATACCTGGAGCCAGTTGTTCCAGGCGCAGGGCGGCCAATACGCGCGGCCGAAGCTGGTCCTGTTCCGCGACGCCGCACAATCCGCCTGTGGTTTCGCCAGCGCCGCCGTGGGTCCCTTCTACTGTCCGGGCGACCGCCAAGTTTATCTCGATCTGTCTTTCTTCCAGGAACTGTCCCAGCGCTTTGGCGCGCCCGGCGATTTCGCTCGCGCCTACGTGATCGCCCATGAGATCGGACACCACGTCCAGAATCTGACCGGTATTTCCGCCAAGGTGCAGGCGCAACGGCGACAACTGCCTGAGGCACAGGCCAACGCGCTGTCGGTGCTGGTGGAATTGCAGGCCGATTGCCTGGCGGGCGTGTGGGGCCACTATGCACAGCGGCGGGGCGTGCTGGAACCGGGCGATATCGAAGCGGCGATGAAGGCGGCCTCGGCCATCGGCGACGACCGCCTCCAGCGCCAGGCTCGCGGCTATGTCACGCCCGACTCCTTCACCCACGGCACTTCCGAACAGCGGATGCGCTGGTTCAGCCGGGGACTGAAAACCGGCGACGTCAAGGAATGTAATACTTTTGTGGCGCAACGTCCCTGAGCGGATTTCACCCGGCATGGCCGCCCGCATCCTGCTGGTCGAGGACGAACCCACCATCGCCGAAATCGTCGAGTTCGCGCTGACCGGCGAAGGGTTCCAGGTCGCCTGGCGTACCCTGGCCCGCGACGCCGAAGCCGCACTGGCCGCCGATGCCCACGATCTACTCATCCTCGACATCGGTTTGCCCGATGGATCGGGTCTGGAGCTGCTCAAGCGGATAAGACGCGATTCGGACATGCCGGTGCTGATCCTCTCCGCTCGCAACGCCGAACTGGATCGGGTTCTCGGGCTGGAACTGGGCGCGGACGATTACGTCAGCAAGCCGTTCAGCCCGCGCGAGCTGGCTGCCCGGGTCAAGGCCATCCTCAAGCGCAGCGTTCGAAACCACGTCATCGCGACGGAGCCGGCCGCCGGCGAACCCGCTGACTCCAACGGATTCGAGGTCGACGAGGCCCGCGCCACGATTCGGTTTCAGCGCCGGCCCCTGGACTTGACCCGGTATGAATACCTCATCCTCAAGACGCTTCTGACCCAACCGGAACGGGTGTTCTCCCGCGCCCAACTGATGGATCGGGTTTGGTCCGACCCCGCCGCCAGCTTCGAGCGCAGCGTGGACACCCACATCAAGACGCTACGGGCCAAGCTGCGCGAGATCGAACCGCGCTTCGATCCGATCCGCACCCATCGCGGTTTGGGTTATTCGATCCGAGTCGCGGACCGACCCTGAAACCGCGCCGCCATGCGTCTGGGTCTCAAGCTGTTTCTCGGCTATTTCCTGATTGTCGGTCTAGGCGTGTATTTCTCCCTGAACATCTTCGGCAAGGAGCTCAAGCCGGCCTTCCGCCAAGCCACCGAGGACACGCTGATCGACACCGCCAACCTGCTGGCGGTGCTGGTGCGCGACGACCTGCTCGACGGCGGCATCGCCGACGGCCGCTTCCAGGAGCGGCTGGCGGAATACGCCAATCGCGCGCCCAATGCCCGGATTTGGGATATCGCCAAGCAGGCTTTCGATCACCGCATCTACATCACCGATCAACGAGGTGTAGTGCTGTTCGACTCCAGCGGGCGGGATGTTGGTCAGGACTATTCCCGCTGGAACGATGTCCACCTGACCCTGCGCGGTCAGTACGGTGCCCGCACCACCCGCGACGACCCACACGACGAGCGGACCTCGGTGATGTACGTGGCGGCGCCGGTTCGGGACGGCGAACGCATCGTCGGCGTGCTGACCGTGGCCAAACCCGGCGCCAGCGTTCAGCCCTTTGTGGACCGGGCCGAAGCCAAGCTGTATCGCGCCGCCGCCGTGCTGGTGGCGGTGTCGCTGACCGTGGGGCTGGTGTTCTCCTGGTCGCTGGCCCATTCCATCGGCCGGCTGGCTGGCTACGCCCGCGCCGCCGCCGATGGCCGGCGGGCGCTCGTGCCGAAAGGCGGCGGACCGGAATTGCGCGCCTTGGCGGAAGCGGTGGAAACCATGCGGAGCAAGCTGGATGGCCGGGATTACGTGGAGCGCTACGTCCATACCCTGACCCACGAAATGAAAAGCCCGCTGGCAGCCATCGCCGGCGCCGCCGAATTGTTGCAGGGCGAGCTACCGGGACCGCAACGCGAGCGCTTCGCCAACCTGGTCGCCGGGGAGGCCGAACGGCTCCAGCAATTGGTCGAGCGTCTGCTGGCGCTGGCCACCGTCGAGCAGCGGCGCGAACCGCAGGAGCGGCGACCGGTCGAGCTGCGCCGAACCGTGGAGGAATGGCGGACCGCCCGCGCGCCCGCCATCGCCCGCAAGGATTTAGAGATCGACAACCGGATTGCCGAGGGTGCAGCCTTTCTGGGGGAACCGTTCCTACTGGTTCAGGCCATCGGTAATCTGCTCGATAACGCGCTGGATTTCACGCCCGCGCACGGGACCGTGACGATCGAGGCCGACCCGGCCGGCAACGTCTGGCGACTGAGCGTGACCAACAGCGGTAGCGCCATTCCCGACTATGCCCGCGAGCGGCTGTTCGAGCGCTTCTATTCCCTACCTCGCCCGGACACCGGCCGCAAGAGCACCGGACTGGGGCTGGCCTTCGTCCGGGAAGTCGCGCAACTGCACGGCGGAACGGTCACGGTGGATAACGTGCCAGATGCCGATGGCGCTATCATCGGAGTGGTTGCCCGACTGAGCCTGCCGGCGGCCTGACTCCCGCTCGATCAGCGTTACCGGCCGCTTCACTCAATCCTCACACTTCCCTCACTCCCCGCGCATCAGGGCCTCAATTCACCGGTTTAGGCTGGCCTCGTCATTCATTTACCCGAGGAAGCCCCGATGAAAAACCCACTGTTCGTCAAGGTGGTTCTAGTGTTCCTGGTCACGGTGGTGCTGGCCACCGGCCTGTCGCAAATCGATTATCTGGTGCGAGAGCGGACGCAACGCCGCGATCAGGTCGTCGCCGGCATCGCCGCCGCCACCGCTCGCGACCAAATCCTGGTCGGGCCGTTGCTAGTCATTCCCTACACTCGCATCGTCAAGACGCAGAAGCCCAGCGAGAAGGACGACAACAAGATGATCGAGGTCGAAACACGTTATGCGGACTGGCTGTATCTGCCGCCAGCCGAGCTGGATGTCCAGGCCAACCTGAACACCGAACAAATTCGCCGCAGCCTGTATTACGCCGTGGTGTTTAGCGGTGCCGTTTCGCTCAAGGGCCGCTTCGCGTCCGATGGCGAATTGCTGCAACCCGGTCCGAACGAACGGATCGAATTCGGCGATCCTCGCCTGATCGTCGGGATCGGCGATCCGCGCGGCATCCTGCGAGCGCCGGCGCTGGTTTGGGCCGGACAGCGGCTCGATTTCCTGCCAGGTACCGCCGAGGAAAAAATGCCTAACGGTATTCAGGCCCGCCTTATGGGTCTCGACCTCCAGCACGGGTGGTCGGCCGAGTTCGAATTCACGCTCGACCTGCGCGGTACCCAGTCCTTCGATGTCGCGCCGGTGGGCGACACCACCCACATTGACGTGCGCGGCAACTGGCCGCATCCCAGTTTTTATGGCCAGTTCCTACCGGAATCGCGCCAAGTGAACGACGCCGGCTTTTCCGCCGCCTGGTCCACCACTCGGCTGGCCACCAACATGCTCCATCAATTGTTCGAACATCTGCGTAACAACCGCCCGCTCGATACCTTGATCGGGGTGCGCTTCGTCGATCCGACCGACAGTTACACCCAGACCGACCGCGCGATCAAATACGGGCTGCTGTTCATCGGTCTGACCTTCGCCGCCTTCTTCCTGTTCGAGGTACTCAAGCGGTTGGCGATCCATCCCTTTCAATACAGCTTGGCCGGCACGGCGCTGGTGTTGTTCTATCTGCTGCTACTGTCACTGTCGGAACATGTGGACTTCGGGATCGCCTACGCGACCGCCACCGCCGGCTGCGTGGCGCTGCTAGCCTATTACCTCAGCTATGTGCTGGGTAGCCTGGGCTGGGGTTTGGGTTTCGGGGCGCTGATCGGCGCGGTGTTCGGGATTCTGTACGTATTGATCAGCCTGGAGGATCTGGCGCTGTTGGCCGGCTCGGTGACCTTGTTTGGTGCCCTGGCGCTGGTGATGACGCTAACCCGCAAGGTGGACTGGTATCAATTAGGAGAGGCGCTGGGCACGCGACGCGGCAAGGGATTGGACGGCGTGTGAGATGATACGCCCTGACCCATGTCCTCTCTCCCGCAAGGAGAGAGGATTGTGGGTCGAACTCATGGGCGGGCCTTCATGGCAAGGCTGTCTGGTTCGGCGCTCAAATCGTGCCGCCGCCAAGCGTCCGGCGGCAGCGCGGCGGCCGCCAATTCGCAGAGATGGCCGTGATGGGTGAAAAACAGCACCTGCGCGCGGCAGGCCAATTCGGCCAACACCCCCAGTGTCGCCACGGCCCGGTCATCGTCGAACTGCACCAGCAAATCGTCGATGGCGATGGGAACGGCCTCGCGCTCCCGCAGATGTTCCTCGATGGCCGCAATGCGCAATGCCAGGAACAATTGGTCGCGCGTGCTTGGCTCAATCCATCCATCCCTACCTTGACCGCATCCGGCCGTTTCCCCACCAAGATTTGCCGGTCGTCCTGGTAATCCATTTCCAAGCCGCTGAAACTACCCAGGGTGATCCGGGCGAAGATTTCGCTGGCACGGCGCAGCACCGGTCCCTGATGTTGCTCCCGGTACGCCTGCACGACCCGCGACACGACGGCGCCGGCCAGCCGGGCGCGGGCGTAGGCGCGGGATTGCCGGGCGATACGGGCGGCCATCTCCTCGGCACCCTGTTGCGCCTGTGCCGCCACGTCGCCGCCGTCGATGACGTCAAAAGCGCGGCGTGCGTCCAGACAGACCGCATACGCGGTTTCCAGCTCGGCTTCACCCTCGCGGATCGTGGTTTCCAACTCATCCAAGCGGGCATGGGTGGCATCCAGATCCTCGCCCTCGATCTCGGTCAATACTTCGGCCAGCGGGCGAGCGGCACCGCGCACCAGTTGCTCCTCGATCTCGGTCACCCGCTCGGCCAACCGCCGCTTGTGCGTCGCTTGTTCCTCGACCGCCGCCAATTCGTCCAGCGATTCCACCCCGGCGCGACGCAGCAGTTCGACCAGGCGGTCGTGCTGACTCGCGGCGGCGGCCTCCGCTCGGTCGAGTCCGTCCTGTTCCCGGACGATGGCGGCGTCGGCCTGCTTGCGCCGACGGTCGGCGTCACGCGCTTCGTTCAAGGCGGTGTACAGCGTATCGGCGATCCGGTCGGCCGTTCGATCGGTGGCGGTTTCGCCGACGGCGCGCGTCAATTCGGCCAGCGCGCTTTCAAAGTCGGCACGGGTCGTCCGTTCCCGCTGGACCTCGCCAGACAAGCTCTCCAGCTTTCGCAAGGTCTGGGCAAGCCGATCCCACTGATCGAGCCGGACTCGCGCCTCCGCCGGCAAGGCTTGGGGCGACAATCGCAATTCGCGCATGGCGGCGTCCCATTGCGTCCGCCAGACCGCCTGTTTCTCGGCCAGTCCGGCACGCTTCGCGGCAACTTCACGCCGTTCGGCTTCGCATTGGCGGATGCCGCTATCGAGCTTAGCGCGTGCCATGGCGGTTTGGCGGCCCTGCTCGATGGCCACCTTGGCACGGCCGAGCGCGACCGACAGGGCTTCGTCATCGCTCAACGCCGGTAAACCGCATTTCCGTAAGGCCCGATCCAGCGTTTGACGGACCACCGCCAATGCCGCGCCGATCTCTCGTCGTTCCCGCCGCAACGTTTCCAAATGAGCGGAACGTTCGACCAGCAGCGCCTGTTTGCCCAGCCACTCCGCCGCCGCGCCGGGCGAAAGATCGGGCTGACGCAAGGATTCGGCGATCACCTTCCAGCGCGTGTCGAGTCGGTCGCGTTCAGCGGTCAGATCGGCGAACTGGCCCGCGCAATCCGAGCGCGCCCGCTGCATGTCGACGATGCGCTGGCGGAGACTCTCGACGTTGGCGGCCCGCGTGGCGTCGGCGTGCAGCAAATCGGCCAGACGATCGGCTTCCCGCATGGCGGCCTCGAAGGCATCGAGCGGCGACTGTCCCGGCACGGGGTCCATCGTGCGCTCGACATAACCCCGACGAATCCGCCGCCAGTCTTCGTCACGCGTTTGACGGGCCTGCCGTACCTGATCGTGGGTCACGATTTCGGCGGCTGCGGCCAGAGCGCGCAGTTCGCGTTCCCGCTCGCCGATATCCCGTTGCAGGATTCCATCCTGGTTTTTGAGCGAACGTTCCGCCTCGGCCCACTGCCTATAGCGGTCGGCTATCTCGGTCACCGTGGCCAAGGGCGGCACGCGCAGCGCGATCAACTCATCGAGCGTCCCCTCCCACAACGACGCGGCCTCGTGCACGAGCGCGGTTTCCAGTGCGGCGATTTCTCGCGCCAACTGGATGCACTGGCCGGTGAGGTCGCCGGGCGCGGCCGCCTGCTCGCGTGCCTGTTCCAACGCCTCGAAGGGCACGGGCACGGGCTGAATTTCCAGCTCATCCCGCAGTCGTTGGCGCATGTCGGTCAGCTCGCGCTCCCGTTCTTCCAGTTGCTCGCTCTGGACCGACCGTTTGTCGTATTCCTCCAGCAGCGCTTGTACCCGCGCCCGCGCCGTGGGTACAGGCGCCAGCGCGCGAATCCGCTCCGACAGTTCGGTGGGCGCGAGATCCGCCGCCAGCGCCGGATCGATCTCGGCAAGCTGGCCAACGCAAAACTGGCGCGCGGCATCGAGATCCGCTTCGATGCGGGGCAGGCGTTCCAGCGTACCCCGATAGTCGTTCGCGGCGTGATGCAGCCGCTCGATGGCGCCCGCATGGCGCAGCAACGCTTCGCGGACCACCAGTTGGGCACGCTGCCGGCGCAACTCCTCCAACGCTGCTCGGGCTTCCCGTTGGTTGTCGGCGGCGGTGCGCAGGCGTTCCTCGGTTTCGATGCGTTGCTGTCCGGCCTCCGGCGGCAGAAGAGGAATCGTGGCCAGCGTGGCCAGTTCCCGAAGTTTCGCCGCGCGCTCGGCGGCCAGCGGCAGGTGAGCGATGATCCGGGACAAGCGGCGCTGTTCCTCGCGCCAGCGATTCAGTTCCGCGCGCAGCTCCGAATGCTTCTCCTCGGCTTGACGCTTGGTCCGCTCGGTCTGCTCCCAGGCCGAGGAACGCACCGTCGCTTCCCGTGCCCGTTTGCGTTGCTCTTCCAGCTCCTTGAGGGCGACTTGAATTTCGCTTTTTTTGCCACGCGGGTTGAATAGGTCGGAGGCTTCGACCTCCAGTTTGCCCGACAACTGACGCAGATCGGCCAATCCCGCCGCCGCCGCGAACAGGCTCTGGCCGATGTCCCCTTTTCCTTCCAGCAGCGCTTCGCCGCCGCGTATCAATTCATCGTGATCGAGCCCGAACAAGGCGCGATACAAGCCTTCATCGAGACCGCCCAACAGCCGGGTCAGCATATCCTCGGCCAGCGGCTGGTCGGTCCGTTCCTCGCCGCCGACCTCGTCCAACGCGAACAGGGTTTGCTTGCGCCCCTTGCGCCGCATGACCGCCAACCGTCCGGCGTCGGCGGTCGCCAGCGCGGCGCCGATCCGCAAGTTGGGTTTGGAATGGACGAAGTCGTCGGCGGTGCGTTCCTCGATCCCGAACAGCAAACCGATCAGGGCACGCAAGGTGGTCGACTTGCCTGCCTCGTTTGGGCCGTAAATGACATGGAAATCCGGTCCGCCGGTAAAATCGAGCCGGCGTTCCGAGAACGCGCCGAACGCTTTGAGATAGAGATGCTCGATCTTCATCAGGCGCCTTCGTCCCCGGACAGTCGCGCCAGCAGATCGGCTTCCACCTCGCCCAGCAGTTCGAGCAAGGCATCGGCGGTATCCAGACCCAGGGCATCGCGGTCCTCGCGGAGCTCCGCCGGCAACTTCCGCCGCAGCTCGCCCAAGGCCTCGTCAGCCATGTCGCGCAGCGCGGCTTCGTCCGTGGCGAACCGCCGCAGCTCGCGCACCAACAAACCGATGGGATCGTCGCGTTCGGCGATGCGGTCGAGATCCAGCAGCGGCCGGGTGCGGAACTCGATCTTCTCGATCCAGGCCCGCCCGTTGGTGGCCTCGACCGCGACGCCACGCAATTGCTGCTCCACGGTTTCGGGTTGCAAGGCGAGCTGGCGATGCAGGGGACCACTGCCTTGCACCTGAACCCGCGCCGCCAGCGCGCGATCCTCGGACCCGGCGAGCCGCTGACGCAAATTCAGCTTGGCTGCATCCAGCAACGCATCCAGATCGGGCAAGCCATCGATGTCGAGCGATAGGGTGTCCCAACGCATCACGTCGAGTGCGATGAACCGCTGCGAAATCGCCTCGTCCTCGACGGTCACCAGCGTGCAGCCCTTGGCACCCATTTCACGGATATGGCGGCCCTGGGTATTACCGGGATACACCACCCACGGCTCGCGGCATACGATTTCCGCCGCGTGGACGTGGCCCAGCGCCCAGTAGTCGTAGCCCTTGCCACGCAGTACATCGAGCGTGGTCGGGGCGTAGGGGTCGTGGCCAGGACGACCGTCGAGCGCGCTATGCAGCAGGCCCAGGTTGAAATAGCCGGTCAGTGGGCGGGGATAACCGGCGGCCAAGTCGTCCGTCACGGCGGCGGTCGCGAAACTTTGCCCGTGCACGGCGATACCGATGTTGGCGAAGGGCTTGGTTTCCGGGCTGGCATCCGCGAACTGATGCACGTTCGCCGGCAGACGCAGGGCTTTGGTGAGTCGGCTGGCCGCGTCGTGATTGCCCCGGACGATGGCGACCGGGATGCCTTCCTCGGCCAATTGCGCCACGCCCTTGATGAAAAACAACCCGGTGTTGTAATCGGGCCAGTCGCCGTCGTACAAATCGCCGGCGATCACGACCAAATCGACTCGTTCGTGCCGGGCGACGGCGATCAGGTTTTCGAAGGCGCGACGGGTGGCGCCACGCACCTCGTCCACTGGAGCGCCCTCGTAACGGTCGAGACCGCGCAAGGGACTGTCGAGATGCAGATCGGCGGCATGCAGGAAACGCATGGCGTGGCTCACCGCGCCGTGAAATCGATGCGAGGATCGACCAAGTGATAGCTCAGATCGCTGACCAGATTCAGCAACAGCCCGATCAGGCTGAACATGTAGAGCGTGCCGAACATCACCGGATAATCCCGGTTGACCACGGCCTCGAAACCCAGCAAACCCAAGCCATCCAGCGAAAAAATCACCTCGATCAGCAAGGAGCCGGTGAACAGCATGCCGACCAACGTGGCGGGAAAGCCGGCGATCACCAGCAGCATGGCGTTGCGGAACACATGTCCGTACAACACGCGATGTTCGCTCAGACCCTTGGCGCGGGCCGTCACCACGTATTGCTTGTTGATCTCGTCCAGGAAAGCGTTTTTGGTCAACATGGTCAGCGAGGCGAAGCCGCCGATCACCATCGCCGTCACCGGCAGGGTCAGATGCCAGAAATAATCCACGATCCGCGCCGGCCAGCTCAAATCCGCCCAGTTGTCCGAGGTCAATCCTCGCAGCGGAAACCAATCCAGATAGCGCCCACCGGCAAACAGGATGATCAACAGGATGGCGAACAGGAAAGCAGGGATCGCATAGCCCACGATCACCGCCGCGCTGCTCAACACGTCGAAGCGCGAGCCGTCGCGCACCGCCTTGACGATACCCAAGGGAATCGAAATCACATAGATCAGCAAAGTGCTCCACACGCCCAAGGAAATCGACACCGGCAATTTATCCACCACCAGATCCCATACCTCCCGATCGCGAAAATAACTCTTGCCGAGATCGAAGGTGAGGTAATCGCGGATCATCAGGCCAAACCGTACATACGCCGGCTTGTCGAAACCGAACTGGCGGTTCAACTCCGCCACGAAGGCCGGGTCCAATCCCTGGGCGCCGCGATAGGCGCTATTGCCACCCGTCGCCGCGTTGCCGCGTCCCGCTTCCGCGCTCTCGCCGCCGCCCACCCGAGCGGTGGCGGCCACGGCGGTATTTTTCAGTTGCGCCAGCAATTGCTCCACCGGCCCGCCGGGCGCGATCTGCACGATGGCGAAGTTGATGGCGATAATGCCGAGCAAGGTCAGGGGAATCAGCGCCAAGCGGCGAAGGATGTAGGCGAACATGAGGGAAACAAGAGGCCAGATGGTCTTACAAGGCTATCACGAAAACCCGTGCTTGAAGCCGTCCCGATCCTGAATGTCTAGGTGTGCACGGCCCGCGCGAATGCCTCGGCAGCCCACTGATTGATACTCTTACCACTCGCTTGCGCGGCCATGGCGACCGCCGCATGGATCTCAGGCGACACGCGCAGCATGAGCCGGCCTGAATAGGGCTTCTGCGGCGCGCGATTCAGCTTCTCGCAGGTGGTCAGATAATCCTCCACCGCTTCTTCAAACGCCGTGCGCAGTTCGCCCACCGACTCGCCGTGAAACCCAACCACATCCTTAATGCCAGCGATATGACCGATCAAGCATCGATCTTCCTCGCTGTATTCGATTCGGGCCGCATACCCTTTGTAAATCATCTTGTTCATGGTTTGATGCCTGCCTGCTCCAAGAAACATCGCGCATCGCGCACCTGGTAGGGCTTCGCCTCTTTCCCTGGGTGGGGCCGATGGAACGTCGCTACAACACCCTGTAGCTCGAAACGCACCCGCGACCCGCTCCCTTCCACCGTCCGTGCGCCCACCGCCAGGAAAAGCGCTTCGATATCACGCCATGCCAACGAGGCGGGTACCGGTGTTTGAAAAACCTTATCGAGGGTGTCGCGATGGCGTTTATTCATTAGTTAAATGATAGCATATTCTGCTATCAAGTTATCCGATACCACCAGCCCGCGCGCGCCGCGATAGGCACCCATGTCGCTGGGTGCCGGCGACGCGCCCGGTCCCGATTCAGCGCCATCGCGGCCGCCAACCCGAGTGATATCTAGCGAACCTCCACCACCGTCTCCAAATCCCCCGCCGCGACCGCGTTCATGTAAGCGAGAATCAGATCCCGGGTGAGATAGCGGCCGAATTGCTTTTCGTCCTGCTCGCGGACGATGGGAAATTGCGCCAGGATGTAATCGGCGTCGTTGCGATCCAGGCCGTAGAGATGGAAGAACAAGGCGTCCAGCCGCGCCAGACGGTGACGACGGTCGTCTTCGTCCCAGACGAACGGCTCGCCCCCATAGCCCATGTCGGCGGCGAAGGGTCGCATGTCTACAGCGGTGTAGGTGAGGCGAAGGACCTGCTCGCGGATGAAGTCGGCGATGGTTTGGTTGCCGATGGAGTTTTCAAATTTTTGAGGTGAAATCACCGGTATTTGTTCGAGGATATACCAATTGACATTAGTGCTCTTGAACTTTTTGTCGCAAAACATAATTCGAGTGGATAGCAATTTAGATTCGCCAAAAGTAATGGCATAAAATTCTTGTAGTTTTCGTACTCATTATCTAACGGCAGAAGTAAAGGTAATTTGTTGCCCGCACTTGGAAATGGGATGAGAGCAGATATCAAAGTTCGCATATCCGTCGCGCGAGCCACATCGCGAAAGCCAATAACCCATCTTTGGTAATTGCAAGACACCTTGTTACGAGGAACCCAATATTGAGGAGCCGGCACAAACATAACATTTTGTTTTTCCTGAAAGCTTACGGCACTGCTTAGCGCCGGATTATGCAAGCTCGTCTCATTGACCTCGACACCCGCCGCCCGATGGTCGTATTGATGAATCATGCGCCCCACATACAACGGCACATAATCCTCCTGCCCATTGCTCCAGCGATTGCCCTTCACCGGATAGAATCCAGCCGCATCCAATTCATCCCGCCGTTTGAATAGGTGGGAATCGTTGGTCATGTGGAACATGGTTGCGTAACGCACCGGCCAAACCGGCTGGGGCGGATTGCCGCGCCGATCCACCAGCACCGGGCAACGGCTGTAAATCGCCTTGGTGATCTCGGCATCCCGCCGATAGCGGAAAATCGGCGCGGTGCCGGTGTTGGGATTGACGGCGGCGAAGTCGTCCGCGCTCAAGGTAAATGAACGTTGCGGGTCGTCGAGTTCCGCCACGGCATGGAGAAAAAAGGCGCAGCGGGTTTCGGGAAACCTGCGTTTGGCCCCACCGAATACCAAGCCGCAGAACTTGAAACGGCTATCGACATCGGGGAAAAAACCTTTCCGATTCTCGAAATCCAGCAATGCCGCCAATCGTCCGGTGGTGGCGATGCTTTTGAAAAAAGCGCTGGAACCCTTGTCCGAGGCAATCCCGGAAGGCGTCAGCAACCCGACGATGCCTCGTGCATTCACCAAGCTTTGCGCCCGTTCCACGAACAGCGAGTACAGGTTCACGTCGCCACCGGACAACAGCGGATAGTCACCGCTGTCCCGCGCGATCCGAACGGCGGTCTCGGCCCGATTCCTGGCTTGCTGGTAATCCAACCACAAGCCATCGCCCGTTTTCTCCAACCGACCGATCAGTCGCTTGCGGTCGGCGGCGCGGACAGCATGGGCAATGTCCGGCTTGCGCGCGGCGAACCATTCGACTTCCTGGAGTTTCATCCGGTCCCACGGCGGATTGCCGATGATGGCATCGAAACCACCCTGCGCTTGACCGCTTTCCAAATGACGCCAAACCGTGGGAAAGGCAATGGCCCAGGACAAGAAACCTTCCTGCTCGACCCGTTCGCGGGTTTGCCGAAGCAATGCCTGGATAGCCCCTGCCTCGTCGCTGGCGGAATCTCCCGTGACCACCGAACCGGCGTCGATCACGTCGATGACATCCCCGAAATGCCCCGACACCAGATCGGCCCAACCGCGTTGCCGAACCGGATCGTTCGCGGGCAGCCAGCGCAACGCCTGCCAAAAATCCAGCAGCTTGCGCAGCGGCGCCAATTCCGTGTCGATCTGCTCGAACAGATGCCGGGATTGGTGCACCTCGGCGATGTCCACATCGGTCAGATCGGCGATCTGGTTCATGCTGGCGGTGGCCACCGCGATCCGGGCCAGTTCGTTTTTCTGGAACAACGCACCGAACGCGCGCAACTCGTCCAGCACCTTATCGACCCGTTCGCCGTACAAGGCATCGCCAGCCCGCAGATGATGATCGAGAAACGACAGCGGTGCACCGACCGTGAAGGTGTGCAGCCACAACGCGACCTTGGCCAACTCCACCGCCATCGGGTTCTTGTCCACCCCGAAGATCACCCGCTTCAGGATCATGCGCCGCACGATATGGCGGTCGTCGAGCTGCGCGGGATCGACGGTCCAACCGTGCGCCCGCGACGAGGCCAGAATGCGCTCGCGAATGTCGGCGATGCGCCGTGCCAGGGGCGATACGTAGGGTTCGACGGCATCCGCCCAACTCACTCGCGCGGTGCTGTCGGCCATGCGCTCCAGGATTTGATCGGCCAAGTAATCCACCAAGCTGACCAGGAAATGCCCGCTACCCATCGCGGGGTCGCAGATTTTCAATTCCAGGATGGCGGCGGCCGGATCGTGGTCCTGCAATTCGCGCAAGCGTTGCGGCTTGGGGGAACGCAGACGGGCCAGCGCATCCACCCGTTGCCGAAACGCATCCGCGCGCTCGTCGAGCAAAGGCTCGACCGTTTGCCGGATGAGCATCTGGACCAAATCGTCGTGGGTGTAATAACTGCCGCTGCCCTTGCGAGCGAAAACGGTGGGACTAACCTGGATTTGGCCGGCGCCGTCACCGACCACCCGATATTCCAACAGGCGTTCGTAGATGGAACCCAACTGCTGCACCGATAGATCGCGATAATTGATCCAGCGGCGCTCCTGCCCCACCGGGCGACGCGACAGACCATCGATCAACTCGGCCAGCACGGCGTCGGACAGCGCCAAGCGCGCCAACAACTCATGCGCACGGTCGTCGAACAAGCCACCGTTGTAGGGCGGCACGCCGAGCGAGGCATCGCCTTGGTTGATGATGCGGAACAGGTCCTTGAGATCGTTGCAGTAACGCCGGGCACTGGTGCTGAAGACATCGTGCGCGTCCAGACGCCGCGCGACATCCTCGCGGATCTTGCGCAAGGAATAGTCGTCGTAGCGGCGGTCGTGAACCGGCAGCAGGTTGCGATCCTCGGCGTAGAGAACGAACAACAGCCGGTAAAGCAAGATCAACGCTTCACGGCGCACGGCGTCCAGATCATCCACCGTAGGCGGTTGGGATGCCGTCAGATCGCGTTGGGCCATCGCCGTGACCAGGCGCGGGAACAAGCGCTCGAAAACCAGCTCTCCCAAATCCTGGGAAACGCGCTCTTCCCAGCGCCGGGTTTCCGCCAGGGCGATAAAGAGGAAAGCCCGGTTTTCGGGGTCCTTGGGCTGGGGAACGAAACCGGCCCGGCCGAATAACAGGTAGAACACGGCGAGGAAATGTTCGGCGTCCTGACCGCTGGCATCGAACAGCTCCACTTGCAATCCTTTCATGCCGGCGAGCAGCGCCACATCGAGTTCCAAAAACTCCTCTGAACGCGAACGCGCGCCTTGAAAATACAGCCGCCAATATCGGCCGTTGGTCAACAGACCCCACTGAATCGCCCGTTCCGAGGCCACTTCCACCCGGCTCAGATAGCGCAACATCTGATTCGACGGCGCATTGGCGTCGAGGGGGTCGGTGCGGTCGCCGCGATCCAGCGGGCGTCTCCAGCGTTTGCATTCGACGATGGCGACGCCGTGACGATAGCGTTGTTCGTCCTTCCGCTCCGCCAGCGCCGCCTGCTTGGTGGCGGTATCCGCGAACAGCAGCACATCGGGCACGTCCTGACGGCCTTTGCCGGAAGCCGTTTGCTGCGGCAGAGATGCCCAGCCCAAAGCTTCCAGCACCTGGAAAACGATCTCGGTTTCCGTAACTGCTTCGTTGGCTTGGCTATCGGGGGGAAAGGTGTCGAAGATCGCGCCGATCCGGGCACGGAATCGGGTCAGCTCGTTGCTATCCAGACACTTCCAAGCGTCCGTTTCCTTGATGCCTTCGCGCAGAAAATCTTGGGTGAACAGCTTGCCCTGCATGGATCACCTCCGGTTTATAACCCGTGCATTCGGAGCCGATCGGCGCGCGGGTTCGATTGCCCGGACTGGAAGCCGATTGCGAGCTTGGCCGCCGTCTACATTCCCCACACGGTTATCTGTCGGCCTCGTACCGTTTCCCGCCGCCGAAACAGTTTTTCTTCCCAAGTTTTGCCCGGTGTCCGATCGAAGATCACCAGATGACCCTCTTTCGCGCCGCAACGGTCGAGATATTCCCAAGTTTGCTCCAAACCGACCGCCAGCGTCTGCTCCAGGCTTTTATGCAGGAGTTTGAGTTCGATGACGATTTTTTGAATCTCACTCTCGCCCTCAACCCTTCGTAGCGGCCACATCACCAACAAATCCGTCCGCATTCGCCCTAGCCCGTATTCCCGCTCGATCCGCCCGCCACCGTTGACGATGCGCTGCAGAAAAGCCTGCAACAACAATTGCGGACCGGCTTCCTTGTACTGAAATCGTTCGACCCAGTGCTCGGAATGTTCGCGGAAGAATTCTTGAAAAGCCCCCAGCAATTTGAACATATCCAAGCGACCTTCCGGGTCGATGTACCATTGCGTTTGTTGGCTCATCCCCGACTGTATATTCCAAGCCAGTTCTCGGGGGATCACTTCCTGATAAATGCAATTCGCTATTTGAATTCGACCGTTCACCTGTTGCCGAATCAACCCCAAATCTTGCGTATAAGCGACATCATCGGAACGAAACTCGACGGCTAGATCATTACCCGCCAACAGCGGTTCAATGACTCGCCGCACCCGCTCTTCTTGCAGCTTGTCGGCCAGTTGATCGAGATGGGTGTCCCGGCGCAAGATCAGATTTTCCTTGGCTGTATCGACCAAGTCCGCCGTAATCGGCTGTTGTCGATCCCGCCCCGCCTTCATGCGAAAACAGGTTTCGTAACCCAAGGCATTCACCAGCCAGGGTTGTCCGCCGCTCAATTCCCAAAGCCGTTGCAGTGCCTCCGAGGTGAAGATTTGTCCGGTCTCCTCGGTGTGAACGCGATATAGCGTCTCCATTTCCGTGCGGTTGAAATTGCCCAATCGCAACGACTCGGCCTTGATGTTGAACGCGCTGCCGCCGGTGATGATGGCTTTTTCCCGGCTGGAGTGAATACGGTAATCCCGCACGTCGCGCACACCGCAGAGCACGATGCTCTGCGGGAAATGACCCGGCCGTTGTGGATAGCCGGACCGCAATTGCCGCAACACCGAAATGAGCGTATCGCCCACCAGCGCATCGATTTCGTCGATCAGCACCACCAGTGGACGACGATCCTGCGCCGCCCACTGCTTTAACAACTCGCTCAACGCCGTGAAGGGACCACTGTCGGCCAAAATGCGGGTACGAACCGAGTTGAGATACTCGTCGTTCAGAACGATGCGCGCCCACGAACCCAATTCGCTGAGAATCGCCTGCATCGCGCCCGCCACATCTTCCCGCGCCGCCTGAGCGATTTCCACATTGACATAGACACAGCGGTACTGGCCGGAGGCGTTGAGATACTCCATCAATGCCAGCAAGCAGGAGGTTTTTCCCGTCTGGCGAGGTGCGTGCAACACGAAATATTTCTGCTGCTCGATCAGTTGCAGCACTTCACCCAGATCGAAACGGGTCAGTGGCGGCAGACAATAGTGCAAGTCGGGTTTGATCGGCCCGGCGGTGTTGAAAAAGCGTATGACGGCTGCTCCCAAGTAACAGCGATGCCCGATTACGGCCGATTATCGGTCTGGCCGCCTCCCGCCAGCGCCGCCGCCTTGGCGGGATCGATCCACCAAGCATCCAATTGCACACCCTGCAACGGTGTCACCGACGGATAGCCGAACTTGTCCCAAAAGGCGATTCGGGCGTAGGGAAGATGCCAGTGCGGAATGACCAGAAAGTTCCATTGCAACGCCCGATCCAACGCCCGTACTCGCGTCACCAGACTGGTGCGATCCGGGGCGGCGATCACCTGATCCACCAACGCATCCACCGCCGGACTCTTCAGGCCGGCAATGTTGCGACTACCCGGCTGACCGGCGGCGGCGCTGCTCCAGAACTCGCGCTGCTCGTTGCCGGGCGACAACGATTGACCCCAGACGTTCACGATCATGTCGAAATCAAAGCTTCGCTCTCGATTCTCGTACTGGGCAGAGTCCACCGAGCGCACGCTCATTTCGATACCCAGCCGCTCCAAATTGCGGGCGAAAGGCAACGCGATTCGCTCCCAGGTCGGTTCCGCGATCAACAGCTCGAAACGGAACGGCTCACCGGTCTTGGCGTTGACCAGCTTGCGGTCGCGGAAGGTCCAGCCGGCCTCTTGCAACAGTTGCAGCGCCTTCTGAAAATTGGCGCGGAGCTGGGCATCGTCGTTGGCGGTTGGCGGCTCATAAACCGCAGAGAACACTTCCGGCGGCAACTCCTTGCGCAACGGCTCCAGCACCGCCAATTCCTCCGGTGACGGCAAGCCCCGCGCCGCCAGTTCGGAGTTGTCGAAATAGCTGCGGGTTCGCTTGTACTGGTCGTGGAACAGGTTCCGATTGCTCCATTCGAAATCGAAGGCGTAGGCCAACGCTTCGCGGACCTTGGGATTCTGGAACAAGGGCCGCCGCAGATTGTAGACAAAGCCCTGCATTCCCGACGGCATTTGGTTGGAGAAGGTTTCCTTCTTCACCAAGCCCTTGGCCAGCGCCGGAAAATCGTAGCCGGTCGCCCACTGCTTGGCGACGTTTTCCACTCGCAAATCGTAGGAACCGGCCTTGAATGCCTCCAATGCCACCGTGACATCGCGGTAGTAGTCGTAACGCAACCGATCGATATTGTGCATACCTCGATTCACCGCCAAATCCTTGCCCCAGTAATTCTCATCGCGTTGGTAGACGATGAAGCGCCCCGGCTCGAAACGCTCGATTCGATAAGGACCGCTGCCGACCGGCACCTCCAACGTCGTCGCGGCAAAATCCCGATCCCGCCAGTATTTCTCGGAAAGCACCGGCATTTGGCCCACAATCAGCGGCAATTCGCGATTCTCGCCGGGAGCAAAGGTAAATTTCACTTGCCGTTCGCCCAGCTTTTCGACCTTGGCGACGTTGGCGTAATAGAACCGATAGAGCGGCGTGCCTTTGGTCTTCAGGATTTCGAAGGAAAACAACACGTCGTCCGCCGTGATCGACGTGCCGTCGTGGAACTTCGCCTGCGGTCGCAGATTGAACGTCACCGAACTCCGATCTTCCGGTATCTCCACGCTCTCGGCGATCAGGCCATACTCGCTGAACGGCTCATCGGCGCTGCCGATCAACAGCGTTTCGAACAACTGGCCGATGCCGGCGGCCGGCTGACCCTTGATGTTGAAGGGATTGAAGGTGTCGAAGCTGCCGATGGCGGCGAAGCGCGCCTCGCCGCCCTTCGGGGCGCTGGGGTTGACGTAATCGAAATGCTCGAAGTTCGGCCCATACTTCGGTTGGCCGTGCAGGGCGATGCCGTGCAGCGGTGCCCCGACGGCAACGGTCGCGAGCAGGGCGCAGACCCAGCCGAACCAGCCAGCCGCCAGCCTGTGGCGACAACGGTATTTTGCGCGCGTCATCCAATATCCTTTACAGTTCGCGAATTCAGTGACCCGTCTAAACGATACTTAAAACACATAGGAGTTCATTATGGGCTTTCTTGCCGGCAAACGCGCCCTGATCCTGGGAGTCGCCAGCAACCGTTCCATCGCCTGGGGCATCGCTCAAGCCATGCGCCGGGAAGGTGCCGAACTCGCCTTTACCTACCAGAACGACAAGCTGAAACCCCGCGCCGAGAAGATGGCCGAGGAATTGGGCAGTTCCATCACGCTACCCTGCGACGTGGAAAGCGATGCCGAAATCGCGGCGGTATTCGAGACGCTCCAACAACACTGGGACGGGCTGGATATCGTCGTTCATTCGCTCGCCTACGCGCCGCGCGAAGCGCTGGAAGGCGATTTTCTGGAGGGGATCAGCCGCGAAAACTTCCGTATCGCCCACGACATCAGCTCCTACAGCCTGGCGGCGCTGGCCAAGGCCGCCAGGCCGTTGATGCGGGGACGGAATGGCGCATTGATCGCCATGACCTATCTGGGTGGAGCGCGGGCGGTGCCCAACTACAACGTCATGGGCTTGGCCAAGGCCAGTCTGGACGCCAACGTCCGCTATCTGGCGCAGACGCTGGGACCGGAAGGGATTCGGGTCAATGCCATTTCCGCCGGGCCGATCCGTACCCTGGCGGCGTCCGGCATCAAGAATTTCCGCAAGATGCTGGATACCTTCGAGCACGTTGCGCCCTTGCGCAAATGCGTCACCATCGAGGAAGTCGGCAATGTGGCGGCATTCCTTTGTTCCGACCTGGCCTCCGGCATCACCGGCGAGATCGTGTACGTGGACGGCGGCTTCAACACCGTCGCGCTGGGAGCTCTCGAATAAGCACGCCGCCGGCCGCGCCGACCAAACGCGCGGCCGGCACGCCGCTCGGACCCGGCCGCTCACAACCGGTCGGAATAAACCACAATCTTGGTCTTGGCCCGCAGGCTGCCCAGCAGTTGCTCGAACTGCCCTGACCCGGTTTGCTGTCCCAGTTGTTGCACCAACGTCTTGCGCTCGCCCTCGGCCAGCGCATCCGGTTGGCCGGGCACCACCCGCACGACTTCGAACACCGCCTGATCGCCGCTGGCCAGTACCGTCGAACCCAGCGCCACCTGGTCGGCTTGCGGTTGCGGCAGGCGGAACGCGGCGGCCAGTATTGTGCTGTCCACCGAGGCGGCATCGCGACCCACCAGACCGGCATTTTTGTACTCGCCGCCAAACTCCGCCGCCAGCGTTTGCAAGTGCTCGCCCTTGGCGGCGCGCGCCTTCAGCATCTCGACACTCTTGGCCAGGGCTTCGCGGGCTTGCTGTTGGCGCAGCAGCTTGGTGATATCCTCGCGCGATTCCTCCAGCGAACGTGGGGTGGTGTCCTTGTGCTCTTTCACCCGAACCACCACCACATGCCCCGGCTCCAGTTCGATCGGTTCGCTGTTCAGGCCGCGTTTGAGCACGTCCTCGCCAAACGCACTGTCAACCACCTTGGAGTTGGCGGCGATCCCTTCCCCACCTTGGCGACTGAACCAGCCGCTCTCCCGCACCGGCACATCCAGCGCCTTGGCCGCCGGTTCCAGACTATCGGGATGTTCGTAACTCAGATTGGCCAGCGTTTGGCTGATTTCGTAAAAACGGTTCTCAGCCTGTTGATGACGTAGTTCCTTGGCCACCTCCTCGCGCACTTCCTCGAACGATTTGACCTGCGCTGGGGTAACGCTGTCCAGGCGGATAATGTGGAACCCTGACGGCATCCGCACCGGGTCGCTGACTTCGCCAGGCTTCTTCATGGCGTACAAGGCATTTTCGAACGCGGGACTGGCAAACATACCCTGGGTAATGACACCCAAGTTGGCACCTTCCAACGTGCCGGATTGATCGGCTTGCGCGTCCTGTAGAACCTGATCGAAACTCTTGGCACTGGAGTGAATGCTATCGGCAATCTGCTGTACCTTGGTACGGGCCTGTTCCACTTCGGCCTCGCCGGCATTCGGCGGCAGCTTGACCAGAACGTGCGAAGCCGCGCGCTCCTCGGGCCGACCATATTTGGCGATCTGCTCCTGGTAGCTCGTCCGCAACTCTTCCTCGCTGATCTTGATGCCCTCGGCAATCTGCGCCAGTTTCAGCTCGATGAATTGCAATTGCACCTGTTCGGGATTAACGAAACGGTCCTTGTTTTTCTCGAAATAATCCTGGATGGCCGCATCGTCCACGCTCGCTCCGGCCAGGTATTTCTCCAGCGACAGCGTCGTGTATTGCAGGTCGCGCTGTTGTTTGAGCAAGGCGATCACTTGCGTCAATTCGGCTGGAGTGACCAAGGCCGACGCCACGACGCCATCACGCAGTTGGGCGGTCGCCAGCGATTGCCGCATCCCTTCCTCGAACGCCGCCGGGGTATATCCCTGATTGCGCAATAGCCGCTCGTACAGATCGTTGTTGAACCCACCGTTTTGCTCGAATACCGGCAACGCGACCAAGGCATCGTGCAACTGCTGGTCGCCAATGCGAAGCCCTTGATCGTGGGCCAGTTGGTTCAACACCCGCTCGTCGATCAATTGCCGCAGCACCTGCTGTTTGATGCGCGCTCCCTCCAGCAGGGCCGGATCGGCGTTACCCCCCAACATGGCCTGCATACGCTGGCGTTGCTGCTGGTAGGTCCGCTGAAATTCCTGCAAAGAGATCTTGCTGCCACCGACCACGGCGGCATCCGCGGGTCCACCGGCTTCGAAATATTGATTGATGCCCCACAAAGCGAACGGGACGGTCAGCAATCCGATGATGGTGTAGGCGAACCAGCCTTGGGCGTGGTCGCGGATTTTCTGTAGCAGCATGGCGGTTACCCGGTTTCAGGTCGGATCACTCGGAACGCAACGGAGTCGGCGCGCGGCGAGCGCCCATGAAAAAAGGGTGTCTGAACGACACCCCTGGACATTTGGCGGAGCGGACGGGGCTCGAACCCGCGACCCCCGGCGTGACAGGCCGGTATTCTAACCATCTGAACTACCGCTCCAAACGGGACAAATCGGGCGAAATACAACGAGAATACAGTAAATCTGGCGGAGCGGACGGGGTTCGAACCCGCGACCCCCGGCGTGACAGGCCGGTATTCTAACCATCTGAACTACCGCTCCAGCATCCAAACTTGGTGGGTGCTGAGGGGTTTGAACCCCCGACCCTCGCCTTGTAAGGGCGATGCTCTCCCAACTGAGCTAAGCACCCTCGAAAAAAGGCTTTCTATTTTATCGCGTCCCTGAGAGTTTTACCAGCCTTGAAGACCGGAGACTTACTGGCCTTGATCTCCATGGCCGCGCCGGTTTTTGGATTGTGCCCGGTTCGGGCCGGACGTTCCCGCACCGAGAAGGTGCCGAAACCCGTCAATACCACGCTATCTCCGCCTTGCAGGGATTTACCGATGGCCGCCAACATGGCGTCAACCGCCTTGCCAGCCGCCACTTTGGATAGATCGGTCGCTTGGGTGATGGTTTCAATCAGTTCAGTCTTATTCATGGATCCCCCTTCCTGTGCAGTCTTGTGCGTTTTTGATCCGTACGGTATCGGAGCAGGGCTCACGCTAGCCGTATCAAGCGTATAATGGTAATTTCGCCCTTATAACAGGGCGTTCGAAGCACTGTCAATTGGCCCAGCGATTTCAGTGGGCACGCACGTTTTCCAAGGCATTGCCAGCCTTGGCCGGCGCCGCCGACGCCACCGTTTCCTCTGCTCCATCCGGGGCTTGAGTGACCGGTAAAGACCGCAGAGCGATTTCCAGCACCTGGTCGATCCAGCGGACCGGCCGCACATCGAGTTTGGCCAAAATATTTTCCGGGATTTCCACCAAATCCTTCCGATTGTTTTCTGGAATCAGCACCGTCGCGATACTACCCCGGTGCGCCGCCAACAGTTTCTCCTTGAGTCCGCCGATCGGCAAAACCTCGCCGCGCAGGGTGATCTCGCCGGTCATCGCCACGCTGGAACACACGGGAATCCGAGTCAACGCCGATACCAGCGCCGTGCACATGCCGATACCAGCGCTGGGGCCATCCTTGGGCGTCGCTCCCTCCGGCACATGAATGTGCAGATCGTATTTCTGATGGAATTCCGGATCGACGCCCAGCTCCTCCGCGCGGCTGCGGACCACGGTCACCGCCGCTTGAATGGATTCCCGCATCACTTCGCCCAATTGTCCGGTATGAATCAGCTTGCCTTTGCCCGGCACCAGAACCGCCTCGATACTGAGTAGTTCCCCTCCGACCTCGGTCCAAGCCAATCCGGTCACCTGGCCGACCTGATCCCGCTCCTCGGCCAAACCGTAGCGGAACCGGCGCACGCCCAAATACTTGTCCAGCATGTCGGGCATGACCACGATCTTGCCCTCGGCCGGTTTCAGGGTAATTTCCTTGACCACCTTGCGACAGATTTTGGCGATCTCTCGTTCCAGATTGCGCACACCGGCTTCGCGGGTATAGAACCGAATGATATCGAGGAGGGCGTCTTCGACGATTTCCAGTTCTTCCTTGCGCAAACCGTTGTTGGCAAGCTGTTTGGCCACCAGATAGCGGGCTGCGATATTGAGCTTCTCGTCCTCGGTGTAGCCCGGGATCCGAATCACCTCCATGCGATCCAGTAACGGCGGCGGGATATTGAGCGAGTTGGCGGTCGCCACGAACATCACGTCCGACAGATCGAAATCCACTTCCAGGTAGTGGTCGTTAAAGGTGTTGTTCTGCTCGGGGTCCAGCACCTCCAACAGCGCCGATGAAGGATCGCCACGGAAGTCCATCGACATCTTGTCGATTTCGTCGAACAAAAACAATGGGTTACGCACGCCAACCTTGGCTAGGTTCTGGACGATCTTGCCCGGCATCGAGCCGATGTAGGTGCGGCGGTGGCCGCGAATTTCCGCCTCGTCGCGCACCCCGCCGAGCGACATCCGCACAAACTTGCGATTGGTGGCGCGGGCGATGGATCGCCCCAGCGAAGTCTTGCCCACGCCCGGCGGCCCGACCAGACACAGAATCGGCCCCTTGAGCTTGCGTGCGCGTTGCTGCACGGCCAGATATTCCAGAATGCGTTCCTTGACCTTCTCCAAGCCGTAGTGGTCGGCTTCCAGAATGCCCTCGGCCAAGCTCAGATCATGGTGAATCTTGGTGCGTTTTTTCCAGGGCACGCTGACCAGCCAGTCGATATAGTTGCGCACCACCGTGGCTTCGGCCGACATCGGCGACATCATTTTCAGCTTGTTCAGCTCCGCCTGTACCTTGGCCTTGGCGTCCTTGGGCATCCCGGCCTTTTCGATGCGTTGCGCCAGCTCCTCGATTTCGTTGGGCGCGTCTTCCAGATCGCCGAGTTCCTTCTGAATCGCCTTCATCTGCTCGTTCAGATAATACTCGCGCTGGCTTTTTTTCCATCTGCTGCTTGACGCGGCCACGGATACGCTTCTCGACCTGGAGGATGTCGATCTCGCCTTCCACCAAACCCAACAGATGCTCCAGCCGCTCACGTAGGTTCCGTATTTCCAGCACCTTTTGCTTTTCATCCAGCTTGAGCGCCATGTGCGCGGCGATGGTGTCGGCCAAACGGCTGGGATCATCAATGCCGGATACGGAAGTCAGCACCTCGCCAGGGATTTTTTTTGTTGAGCTTGACATATTGGTCGAAAGTACTGAGCAGCGAGCGCGCCAACGCCTGGATTTCCTGCGATTCGCTCTCGTCCAGCACGGATTCCAGCAACGAGACCTCGGCGATGAAGCAGGCCTGCGTTTCGGTAAAGCGGTGGATACCCACCCGCTGGCTGCCTTCCACCAATACCTTGACCGTACCATCCGGCAGTCGCAGCAGTTGCAAGACGTTCGATAGCGTCCCGATCGCGTAGATCTCGTCGGCTTGGGGGTCGTCCATCTCGGCGCTCTTTTGCGCCACCAGGACAATGCGCTTGTTACCCTGCATGGCCAGGTCGAGCGCATGGATGGATTTTTCCCGGCCCACGAACAGCGGGATCACCATGTGGGGATAAACCACCACATCGCGCAGCGGCAATACCGGCATTGGCGCATGATCGGGCAAACTATCGAGCGTGGTTTCGTTCTGCTTCATGGCAGACCCTCCGCGGTTGAGCCGGGCAAATTGGCGGGGCGATCCAGCGGACCGGACGCAGCGAGTTTGTTGTCTGACAGCGAAATCGCACCCAGCCATGCCAAGTTGCGCACAACTGGTCGACCGAACCGGTCCGACGGCGAACGCCGGACCGGAGTGGAACAAGGGTGGATCAATCGTGCGCGGCCGCGCGCCGCTCGATGTTCTCGTAGATGAAATACGGTTTGGCGTGACCTTCGACCACAGAGTCGTCGATCACCACTTTGCGGACATTCTGCATGCTCGGCAAGTCATACATGGTGTCGAGCAAGATATGCTCCAGAATAGTGCGCAGGCCACGGGCGCCCGTCTTGCGTTCCATGGCCTTACGAGCGACCGCCCGCAAAGCCTCCTCACGAAACTCCAGCTCGCTGCCTTCCATCTCGAACAATTTGTTGAATTGTTTAGCGACGGCGTTCTTGGGTTCGGTCAGGATCCGCACCAGCGCGTTTTCATCCAGTTCGGTCAACGTGGCGACCACCGGCAGCCGGCCGACAAACTCTGGAATCAGCCCGTACTTGATCAAATCTTCCGGTTCCACCTCCATCAGTACCTCGCCGACGTTCTTACCGCCATCCTTGCTTTTGACCTCCGCCGAAAACCCGATGCCTCCCTTGTCGGAGCGGCTGCGAATGACCTTGTCCAGCCCGGCGAAGGCACCGCCGCAGATAAACAGGATGTTGGTGGTATCCACCTGCAGAAATTCCTGCTGGGGGTGCTTGCGCCCGCCCTGCGGCGGTACCGAAGCCATGGTGCCCTCGATCAGCTTGAGCAAGGCTTGCTGCACGCCTTCGCCCGACACGTCGCGGGTAATCGAGGGATTATCGGACTTGCGCGAGATCTTGTCGATCTCATCGATATAGACGATGCCGGTCTGGGCTTTCTCGACATCGTAGTCGCATTTTTGCAGCAGCTTCTGAATGATGTTTTCCACGTCTTCGCCGACATAGCCCGCTTCGGTCAGGGTCGTGGCATCGGCAATGGTAAACGGCACGTTCAGAAACCGGGCCAGGGTTTCGGCCAGCAGCGTTTTGCCGGAACCGGTGGGGCCAATCAGCAGAATGTTGCTCTTGGTGACTTCTACTTCAGTATTTTTGGCGCGGACGGCACGCTGTAGCTCCAGCCGCTTGTAATGGTTGTAGACGGCGACGGCAAGCACCCTTTTGGCGCGTTCCTGGCCGATGACGTACTCATCGAGAACTTGGTTGATGTCATGTGGCTTAGGCAGTTTGCTGGAGGCAGCGGGCGCCGTCTCTTCCATCTCCTCGCGGATAATGTCGTTGCACAACTCAACGCATTCGTCGCAGATGAACACATTCGGTCCCGCGATCAGTTTGCGCACCTCATGCTGACTTTTGCCACAAAAGGAACAATACAACAGCTTGTCGTCGTCGCTCCTGTCACTTCGATCTCTGCTCATAATGCCTTCCTCGTCATCGCGCGATCGTTGGATCCGTATAGGATGCCGTGACTCACCGCGCAATAGGTACCGCGGGTATCGCGGCTCGAAGTCAAGATGTCGGCCCGACGCCGGAAATCACGCGCGAATTGCGTCAGCTTAACGGGACACGCTGGTTCAGCACCGCGTCGATCAGACCATACTCAACCGCCTCGGCGCCGCCCATGAAGTTATCGCGGTCGGTATCGACCGCGATCTTTTCAATGGGCTGACCCGTATGTTTGGCCAGAATCCGGTTGAGCCGGTCTCGAACCAGCAGAATTTCCCGGGCATGGATGTCAAAATCGGTGGCCTGCCCCTGAAAACCGCCCAGCGGCTGATGAATCATAACGCGCGAGTGCGGCAAGCAAAAACGCTTGCCTGGCGCACCGCCGGCCAGCAGCAACGCGCCCATGCTGGCCGCCTGGCCCACGCACATGGTGCTGACGCTCGGTTTGACGAACTGCATGGTATCGTAAATCGCCAAGCCGGCACTGACCGAACCACCCGGCGAATTGATGTAGAGATGGATATCCTTATCTGGATTGTCGGCTTCGAGAAACAGCAGTTGCGCGACCACCAGATTGGCGGCGTAATCCTCGACCGCCCCAACCAGGAACACCACTCGTTCCTTCAACAAACGGGAATAGATATCGTAGGCCCGTTCGCCGCGCGCGGTTTGCTCCACCACCATCGGCACGAGGTTGAGGGCCTGAATGCCAGCGAAGGCGCCTTTTTCACTCATTCGGAAGACTCCTGAACGACGCTTCCGGCCGGTTTGCCGGGCGCCATGATTTCGGCAAAAGTGCTGGATTTATCGGTCACCCGCACCCGTTCGAGTAACCAGTCCACGATCTGCTCTTCAAGCACCAGCGCGCGCACCCCGTCGAGCGCCTGGGGTGTCTGCCCGTACCAACGCAGCACCTCGGCCGGCTCCTGATAAGTGGCGGCAAGCGATTGCAGATAAGCTTGGACCCGTTGGTCATCGACCTTGATCCCCTGCTCGGTCGCTAGCTGGGAAACCAGCAGGCCCAAAGCAACCCGCCGGCGTGCCTCGGATCCCAGCAATTGCACCTTGAGTTCGCGGATCTTTTCATCATCGCCACCAGTCGGGAAATGCAACTGACGGGCCAGATTCTCGATTTCAAACTGAATCAACGCCTGGGGTAGCGGAATGTCGTTGGCTTCCAACAGCCCCTGCATCACTTGTTGTTTGATGCGGGCTTTGATGCCATCATGCAACTCGCGTTCCATGTTGTCGCGCAGCGATTGCCGGAGACCGGCGATCCCTCCCTCCTTGACATCGAAGCTTTCGGCAAAAGCCTCATTTACCTCGGGCAGGCTGGCCTCTTCCACCGCATGGAGCGTGACCTGGAAGCGAGCGGTCTTGCCGGCCATGTCCGCGACGTGATAATCGTCTGGAAACACGATATCGAACTCAGTCTCCGCGCCCGCGCTCAGACCCACCAGCCGATCCTCGAAATCCTTGAGCATGGCCGCCTTGCCCAACACCACGGTGGTGTTTTCACCCTTGCCACCCGGAAAATCCTGGCCGTCGATCCGCCCCAGAAAATCGATCCGAACGCGATCGCCTTCGCGAGCCGAGCGTTCCACCGCATTCCAGGCCACTCGCTGCTCGCGCAAGGTTTCGATCATGTGATCGACATCTTGTTCAGTCACCTCCGCCATCGGTCGCTCGACCGCAATACTCTCAAAGCCAGCCAGTTCAAACTCGGGCATGACTTCGAAGGTGACGCAATATTCGAGATCCTGTCCTTCTTCCAGCGGTTTTGGCTCGACTTTCGGGCCGCCGAGGGGGCTCAGCTTTTCCTGAAGCAGCGCTTCGCGCAGGCTGTGCTCCATCACCTCGCTCACGGCTTCATACCGTACTTGGTCACCGTACATCTGCTTGATCAACTTGAGCGGCACCTTGCCGGGACGGAAGCCATCCACCTTGGCCCGCCGGGACAGGGACTGCAAGCGCTCCTGGATTTCCTTGGCGAGCCGTTCGGCGGGGACCTGCACGGTCACCCGGCGCTCCAGATCGCTCAGCCTCTCAACTGAAACCTGCATCGATGCACCTCAAATCTGTTGATCGTTGATATATGGGCGAGCCACCCGCACCACCCGCTGCCTGTTTTTCAAGAAACAGAAATCGGGCAATCATTCCGCGGGCGCGCGGCGATGAATGGTGCGAAAGGAGAGACTCGAACTCTCACGGGTTACCCCACTGGAACCTAAATCCAGCGCGTCTACCAGTTCCGCCACTTTCGCGAGAAGACAGCGTTGCCGTGGAACAACGGCGAAAAGAACCCCGCCCAACGTCATGATTGCCGCCGCTGGCAACGAGTATACAGGACAACACGCCGCCCAAGACAGGGAGCGGGTTTTCGCTCGGCATGGGATGGCGCGGGGACTGCGGCAACGCTGGATGTCTGAATAAAGATGGTGGGCCGTGTAGGACTCGAACCTACAACCAATTGATTAAGAGTCAACTGCTCTACCAATTGAGCTAACGGCCCAGAAGAACCTTAACGGGATTACAAGCCATCCCGAAAATCCAAGATCGATTGGGGTGGACGATGGGACTCGAACCCACGACGACCGGATCCACAATCCGGGGCTCTACCAACTGAGCTACGCCCACCATTGCATCCGCATTAACCTCGCCGGGATTTGGCGCGCCCGGCAGGACTCGAACCTGCTACCCTCAGCTTAGAAGGCTGATGCTCTATCCACATGAGCTACGGGCGCGTTGCCGCGGGGAAACAGCCTAACAGGACGCCCGGCCCGTATATGGTCGGGGTAGAGGGATTCGAACCCACGACCCCCTGCTCCCAAAGCAGGTGCGCTACCAGACTGCGCTATACCCCGTTCGCGATCAGCCGACATTGGCGACCCGCGTTTCCGTGCAGGATTCGAAATTATATTTTTGGCTAGCGTCGACGTCAAGCTGCTTCTTCAATTTCGCCGCCAGATCGTTCCTTTCGGGGTGTCCTCCAGGACGACTCCAGCCTCCTGCAACACATTCCGAACCCGATCCGCTTCCGCCCAGTTCCGGGCCTTGCGCGCGGCGGTACGCTGGTCAATCAACGCATTAATTTTCTCTTCGGAAACCACGGCTTCTTCCACTGACAAGGTACCGGAAGCCGTAACACCAACATACGCGGAGCCCGTTAGATAAACTGTTTTTCCCTGACGAAATTCTCCAGGATCACCTTGCAATAAACCCAAAATCCCACCTAGCTGCTTCAAGGTCACACCTAACCGTGCTGCCTCTATCTCATTCTCGGTCCGCAGCCGATTGATTTCACGAGCCAATTCGAACAACACCGCGAGGGCCTCGGGCGTATTGAAATCGTCATCCATCGCTCGTTCGAATCGAACACGCCATTCTTCGGAGACTGTAGTCTCCATAATCGGTAAATCATAGAGCGCGGTGTATAACCGATTGAGCGAAGCCTTGGCATGGTCCAGATTTTCGTCGGCGTAGTTCAGCGGACCCCGGTAGTGACTCGCCAGAATGAACAGCCTCACCACCTCCGGTTGGTAGCGTTGCAATACCTCGCGCACGGTAAAAAAAATTGCCCAACGATTTGGACATTTTTTTCTTCGTTCACCTGGACGAAGCCGTTATGCATCCAGAAATTAACGTAACGATGACCGCTGGCCGCCTCGGATTGGGCGATCTCGTTCTCGTGATGGGGAAATTTCAGGTCCATGCCCCCGCCGTGAATATCGAAATGTTCGCCCAAGCAATGGGTAGACATCGCCGAGCACTCGATATGCCAGCCGGGCCGGCCCGCGCCCCACGGCGCGCTCCAACTTGGTTCACCCGGTTTGGTGGCTTTCCACAGCACGAAGTCCAGCGGATCGCTCTTGGCCTCTTCTACTTCGATTCGCGCTCCCGACCGCAAATCGTCTAGCTTCTTGTTGGCCAATTGCCCGTAGCGCTCGAACCGGCTCACGTCGTAATACACGTCACCGGTGGCGCCGACATAGGCGAAACCCTTGTCCAGCAGGGTTTGAATCATGGCGATCATGTCGGCCATCGCTTCGGTGGCGCGCGGTTCCTGGGTCGGCGGCAGGATGCCCAGCGCCTCCAGATCCTCATGCATGGCCTGGATGAAGCGATCGGTCAGGGCGTGAAAATCCTCGCCGTTCTCTTGGGCACGATGGATGATCTTATCGTCGATATCGGTGATGTTGCGCACGTAGGTTACGTCGTAGCTCCTGGCCCGCAGCCAGCGCAATACCACGTCGAACACCACCATGACCCGCGCGTGACCAACATGACAGTAGTCGTAGACGGTCATGCCGCACACGTACATCCGCACCTTGCCCGGCTCGATGGGGTGAAACGGTTCTTTTTTGACGGGTCAGGCTGTTGAAAATCTGCAACATAAACGGTTATCTCGACGATATTAAGGTCGGTCGGAACAGAGCGAGACGGGATCACTCCGAAAACATCCACCAGAATCAACAACAGGCTTCCAACCGCCGCCGCGCGACATCAGGCGGCAGCAGGGCCAAAACCCGTGCCAATTCCGGACCATGGGTCTCGCCCGTCAGTGCCGCCCGTAGCGGCATGAACAGGTCTTTCCCTTTTGCGCCGGTGCGCCGCTTCAAGTCTTCGACCAAAGGTCGATAGGCCGCGCCGTACTCGGCATACACGGCCAATGCCTGAGCAAAAAACGCCGGCCCCGCCGCCGCGATCGCTGTTCGGCTGTCGTCGCTCGGCGCCCAATCGCCACCGAACAGCCGGTTCGCCCAGAAAACGGCATCGGCGGGAAAGCGGGTATTGGGCCGCACCGCGGCGATGAATTCCTCCCGTCGATCGGGCGGCACCCGTTCGTGAACCATCGACCCCATCCAGGTCCACAATCGTTCCGGCGCCGCGCGCCCCACCACCTCGGTCTGCCAGTGCAGCAATTGGGCCTCATCGTAGTGGGCTGGCGCGCGCCCCAGATGCGCCACGGCAAACCCGGCCGCCAGTTCCGCTGGCTCCATCCACTCATCGTGCTCGTAGCGATGGCCGAGTCGGGCCAGATAGTTCAACAAGGCCTCCGGCAGATAGCCGGCGGCCCGCAACTCGCGAACGCTGAAGTCGCCTTCGCGCTTGGACAACGGCCCACCGGCGGCCCCGACGATCAAGGCCATGTGGCCGTACTCAGGAGCCGGCAAACCCAACGCTTCCAGCAACAGCAATTGGCGCGGGGTGTTGGTCAGATGGTCTTCGCCGCGTAGCACATGAGTAATTCCCATGAGGGAATCATCCACGGCGTTGACGAAGAAAAATTGGGCGCCGCCGTCGGCCCGGCGGATCACGAAGTCGCCAATGTGGTCGCTGGCGAAACGCTGCGGGCCGCGCACCAGATCGGTGAATTCCACCGTCCGCCCCGGCGGCACCCGGAAGCGCAGCGTCGGTTGCAAGCCCCGCTCCCATCGTGCCCGCCGTTCGACTTCGTTCAAATGGGCGCAGGTACCCGCATAGCGCGGCGGCTGACCGGCGGACTGTTGCGCCTTGCGGCTCAGCGCCAGCTCCGCTGGGGTGCAAAAGCAAGGATAAACGTGCCCGACCGCATCCAGTCGCTGGTAGTATTCGGCGTAAACCGCAGTCCGCTCCGATTGGGCGTAAGGCGCATGGGGACCACCGACTCCCGCGCCTTCCTGCCAGTCCAGTCCCAACCAACGCAAATCGTCCAACAATGCCGCGATGTATTCCGGGCGGCTGCGCTCCCGGTCGGTATCCTCGATCCGCAGCACGAACCGACCGCTCTGGCGCCGGGCCAGCAGTGCGTTGAACAGGGCCGTGCGGATGTTGCCCAAGTGCAGGTAACCAGTCGGACTGGGCGCAAAGCGCGTTTTGACGGTCTGGGTGGTCATAGTGAAATCATGGTACCGGAAAGCGCCGACAGCCGCCAAATCTGGCGGCATGCCGGCCAGCCGATTATCATGACCCCGTCATTCCCACAACTTGGCGATTACCGCATGCACAAACGACTTTCGTTAGTGGCCGCCGCCGTTCTCGGCTTGGCCACCGCCGCCCAAGCCGGCACCCAAGTCCGGCTGGACACCAGCATGGGTCCCATCACGCTGGAACTGGCTGACGAAAAGGCCCCGAAATCGGTGGAAAACTTTCTCGCCTACGCCCGCGATGGTTTCTACAACGGCACGATCTTCCATCGGGTCATCGACGGCTTCATGATCCAGGGCGGCGGCTTTACTCCCGACTTCCAGCAGAAGCCGACCCGCGCCCCGGTGCCGAACGAGGCCAACAACGGGCTCAAGAATCGGCGCGGCACGGTGGCCATGGCGCGTACCAGCGATCCCCACTCCGCCACCGCCCAGTTCTTCATCAACGTCAAGGACAACGACTTTCTTGACCACCGCGCCCCAACTCCGCAAGGTTGGGGCTACACGGTGTTCGGTCAGGTCATCGACGGCATGGCCGTGGTGGACAAGATCCGTCAGGTACCCACCGGCACCGGTGGCACCGGCGGCCGATTCAGCGACGTACCGGTAACCCCGGTGCTCATCGAATCCGTTACGCTGCTACCCGCCCCGACGCCCACATCGTCCCCCCGCGACGCCGAACCCAGATCCCGCGCCGTCCGCCGCGCCCGAACCCACCAAACAGTGAGGCACCCATCATGGTTAATCTGCATACCCGATTCGGCATCATCAGCATCGAACTCGATCACGCCCACGCTCCGGCCACGACCGCCAACTTTTTGCAGTACGCCCGCGACGGATTCTACGAAGGCACCTTGTTTCATCGCGTGATTCCCAACTTCATGATTCAGGGCGGCGGCCTTGAAGCGGACATGAGTCAAAAGCCGACTCGCGCTCCCATTCGCAACGAAGCCGAAAACGGCCTGAAAAACCAGGTGGGCACCGTTGCCATGGCGCGCACCAGCGACCCTCACTCCGCCACCGCCCAGTTCTTCATCAACGTCAAGGACAACGACTTCCTCGACCACCGCAGTCCGACCAGCCAAGGCTGGGGCTATTGCGTGTTCGGACGGGTTGTGGCCGGCATGGACGCGGTCGATGCGATCGTCGCCGCGCCGACCACCAATCGGCGTGGCCACCAAAACGTGCCAGCCGAGGACATCACGATCACCAAAGTCGAAGTCGTCGGCGAATAGATCTCATGGCCACGCTGTTCATCTCCGACCTGCACCTGGATCCGCGCCGGCCCACCATCGTCTCGCTGTTCCTGGATTTTCTGGAACGGCGTGCTCGGCGGGCCGATGCCCTGTATATCCTGGGCGACTTGTTCGAGGCCTGGATCGGCGATGACGACGACGCGGAGCTTGGGCATACCGTCGCTGGCGCACTGCGCGCACTGGTCGAATCCGGCGTGCCGACCTACTTTCTGCACGGCAACCGGGACTTTCTAGTCGGCCAAGGTTTCGCATCGGCGAGCCAAATCCAACTATTACCGGAAAGCGCGGTAATCGAGTTGGTCGGCGAAGCCGTGCTGCTGCTGCATGGCGACACGCTGTGCACCGACGATGTCGAATACCAGGCGTTTCGCGCCCAGGTCCGCGATCCGGCCTGGCAGGCGGGTCTGCTGGCGCGGCCGCTGGCGCAACGGCGGATGCTGGCCAGCCAGTTGCGGGAAACCAGCCGGCAGGCCACCCAAGCGAAAGGCACCGAGATCACCGACGTCAACCCCATGGCGGTGGAACACGCGCTGCGCACGCATGGCGTTGACCATCTGATTCACGGTCACACCCACCGACCCGCCATTCACCAATGGATACTGGATGGTCGGCCCGCGCGGCGGGCGGTGTTGGGTGACTGGTACGAACAGGGCAGCGTACTGTGTTGCGACAGGGCCGGCTGGCGCCTGGAATCCCTGCCTCTGCCCGGCGTGTAGGCTCATGATTCTGCTTCGCGCTCCCCGGACCGGATTGCTCGCGCACGACACGCCGGGCAGCTTTGCGGCACTGATGGACCTGTACGAGCGGAACTACATCAACCTGCGCCGGTTGTTGCCGATCATGCCGCCCGCGTCGAGCGTGCGTACCTCGCGGGTGGCCGGAGGCCTGGATTTGCACTTACGAATCATTGGGCGTAGCCGCTACACCAGCGACCTGATTTTAACGTACCAATTTCGCCAAAACGATGGCGTGGTCACCGCCGAACCCAATCTGCATATTCGGATCTATCACGATGCACGGATGGCCGAGGTGATGGCCGCGCACTTGCGGCATCGCGCTGCCTTCATTGCCGACTTCCATCTCAACCACCAAGCGGACAGCACACATCTTCACGCTCGCTGGCAAACCAACCGTTTTCTTTTTAAATGGCTCACCTACTGCCTGCGCCAGGGCCATCGATTTACCGGGTAATCCACCCACCTCGTCTAAAATATCCATGATCTACTGAAATACCCAAGGCATTATTTTGCCAAATTAGTTGACTAGGCCGATAGGTTAATATAGTTTCCTTACTCAACAGTCAGGAATTGACTTCACAGTACAGCCCAATTGCGGGGTAATACTTATGAAACTGTCGACCAAAGGCCGTTATGCGGTTACCGCCATGATGCATCTGGCCATTCACGACAAGTATGGCCCGGTCACGCTGGCCGAGATTTCCCAATGCCAGGGTATATCGCTGTCCTATCTGGAGCAGTTGTTCGCCAAGCTGCGCAAGCGCAGTCTGGTGGAAGGCGTGCGCGGTCCGGGCGGCGGTTACCGGCTGGCGAGTTCGCCCGATCAGGTCACGGTCGCCGACATCATCAGCGCGGTCGACGAACGGCTGGACACCACCCGCTGCTTCGGGCATGAGAACTGCCAGGAAGGCCGGCGCTGCCTGACGCACGAATTGTGGACCGACCTCAGCCGGCAGATTTTCACCTTTCTGGAAGGCATCACCCTGGCGCAATTCGTCGAACGTCCGGCGGTCTGCGAAGTGGTGCGCCGCCAAAATGGCTCGCGCCGACGCGATCGCTCCAGCGAACGAGTGCCGGCTTCGGCCGTAGCCTGATCGGCTTCCCCATGCCGTAATGCGACTGCCAGTTTATCTGGATTACGCGGCAACCACCCCAACGGATCCGCGGGTTGCCGTCATCCTGAGTCAGCATCTCGGTCAGGACGGTATCTTCGGCAACCCTTCTTCCAACACCCACTCTTTCGGTCGAACGGCGGCCCGGGCGGTCGAAACCGCCCGGACGCATGTCGCCGCCCTGCTCGACATCGACCCCGGCGCAATCGTTTGGACTTCCGGCGCGACCGAGGCCAACAACCTCGCTTTGTTTGGCGTCATGCGTGCCTATGCCCGCAAGGGCCGACATCTAGTCACCAGCAAGACCGAACACAAGGCCGTGCTTGACGTTTGCCGGCGGTTGGAACGCGAGGGTTGCGCCATCACCTACCTCGACCCGAACTCGGACGGGTCGCTTCCGCTGGAACGAGTCGCGGCGGCGCTGCGGCCAGACACCGTGCTGGTCTCGCTGATGCATGTCAACAACGAAACCGGCGTGGCGCAGGATCTGCCCACCATCGGCGCGCTGGTTCGAAACCATGGCGCGCTGCTGCATGTGGATGCATCCCAGAGCGCGGGCAAGCTGCCGCTCGATCTGCAAGCCCTGCCAGTGGATCTATTGAGCCTCAGCGCGCACAAGTTGTACGGCCCCAAAGGCATCGGCGCGTTGGTCGTGCGCCAACGCCCGGTTCGAGTGCGGCTGGAGCCACTGCTGTACGGCGGTGGCCAGGAACGCGGGTTACGGGCCGGCACGCTACCCGTCCATCAGATTGTCGCCATGGGGGAAGCCTGCCGGATCGCCCGCGTCGAGATGGAAGCCGAACAGGCCCGCATCCGGCGGCTGCGCGACCGACTGTGGCAAGGATTGGCGGCGTTGGGTGATGTCGAACTGAACGGCCATCCTGAGCGGAACGTGGCCGGTATCCTCAACGTCAGCTTTGCCGGTATTGCCGCCGAAGCACTACTGGACGCCCTGCCGGAGATCGCCCTTGCCACCGGCTCCGCTTGCACCTCCGCCAGCCACGAACCCTCGCATGTGCTGCGAGCGATGGCTTGCGATGCCATGCGGATGCGTGGCGCGGTCCGCTTCAGTCTGGGCCGCTTCACCACTGTCGAGGAAATCGACTACACCATCGATGCGGTAACGGCGGCGGTCACCCGGCTGCGGGAGCTATCCCCGGTATGGGAGACAGGCCAGGGAAGTCCGAAGTACCGCGCGGTGGATTGGGCGGCACCATGAGCGGGCGTGGCGACCGATGAACCTCCAAGAACAACGCCTAATGCTAACCCTGATTCGCGACCGGCGCTGGGCGGCTCTCGCTACTCAGGGTCCAGATGGGCCGGATGCGTCCTGGGTCGCCTATGTCCCGGAACCGGATTGCAGCGGTTTCCTGCTGCACCTCAGCACGCTGTCCGCCCACACTCGCAATCTGCTGACCCACCCACGCGCCGGGCTGACGATCAGCGAACCGGAACGGGACGACGAAGATCCGCAGACGCTGGCTCGGGTAACGATACAAGGCGAAATCGCGACCATTCCCCATGACCACCCGGACTACCCGTCGGCGGCATTATGCTATCAGGAGCGGCTACCGGCTTCGGTGCCACGCTTCGAGTTCGGCGATTTTCTGCTGCTGCGTCTGATCCCAGTTCGGGTCCGCTTTATCGGCGGCTTCGCCCGTGCTTATACCCTGGATTACGACGGGCTGCGGGCGTCCGCTCAGTGCACCAGTTGATTGAGATCGAAGATCGGCAGCAGAATCGCCAGTACGATCACCAGCACCACGCCGCCCATGACCAGAATCAGCATGGGTTCGAAAATCCCCAGCAGCGCGGCGATCAAGGTCTCGGTCTCCCGCTCTTGCTGCACTGCCGCCCGCTCCAGCATGCTCTCCAAGCGACCGCTGGCCTCGCCGCTGGCAATGAGCTGCACGGTCATTGGCGGGAAAAAGCCACTGGCGCTAACCGCCTTGTGCAGGCTGGCGCCTTCCTTGACTCGCACCGCCGCCTGCTCCACCGCTTCCCGCATCGGCAGGTTGCCGAGCACCTGCGAGGAAATCCGCAAAGCCTCCAGCACCGGCACGCCGCTCGCCATCAGGATGCTGAAGGTGCGGGCAAAGCGGGCGGTATTGGTCCCCCGGATCAAGCGCGCCAGCAGCGGCAAACGCAACAGTACGCGATGTACCCGCCGCCGGAACCCGACCCGACGCAACGCGTAGACCCAGCCAGCCACGCCGGCCGCCAACGCGAGCAACATCAGCCAACCATACTGGCGCAGAAAATCGCTCAGGGCGATCAGGCCACGGGTCAGCGCCGGCAACTGCTGGTTGAGGCTGCCGAACACCTGCACGACCTGTGGCACCACATAGGTCAGCAAGCCGGCGACGATCAGGATGGCGACGCCGGTCAGCAGCAAGGGGTAGAACAACGCCAGCCCGACCTTCTGGCGCATCTGCTGGCGGGCCTCGGTGTAATCGGCCAGCCGCTCGAACACCACATCGAGATGGCCGGATTGCTCGCCGGCGGCGACGGTGGCCCGATACAGCTCCGGGAATACCTGCGGAAAATCGCCGAGCGCGGTCGCCAACGTGTGGCCTTCCAACACCCGGGTGCGCACCGCCAGCAGTAAACCGCTCAAGCGTGCCCGCTCGGCCTGCTGAGCCACCGCGCCCAGCGCTTCTTCCAGCGGCAAACCGGAACCGACCAGAGTCGCCAATTGCCGGGTAATCAAGGCCAGATCGGTGGCGCTGATCCGAACCCGCCCGCTCCACCAGTGACCACCGCGCCGACGCTCGCGACTGGCCACCTCCTCGACGCCCAATGGGTTCAGACCCCGCTCGCGCAGCGCCTGCCGGGCTAAACGGGGAGTATCGGCTTCGATCAAACCCTTGCGCTGACGCCCTTTGAGGTCGAGTGCGCTGTACTGAAAAGCGGGCACCTAGTCCTCCTTGGTCACCCGAATCAACTCCGATAACGCGGTATCGCCCGCCAGCACTCGCCGGCGGCCATCGTCGCGCATACTGGGGCTGGACAAGCGGGCATGGCGCTCCATTTCCTGCTCGCCCTTGCCCTCGTGAATCAGGGTTTGCATCGCCTCGTCCAGCACCACCAACTCGAAAATCCCGGTGCGACCCCGGAATCCGGTCTGGTTGCACTGGCCGCAACCGGCCGGAACGTAGAGCGTCGGCAACACGGCGGGATCGACGCACAGCACATCGCAATCGGCCGGAGTGGCGACATGCGGCTGTTTGCAATGTGGACACAGCTTGCGTACCAGGCGCTGAGCCAGCACGCCAATCAGTGATGAGGACAACAGAAACGGTTCCACGCCCATATCGCGCAGTCGGGTGATGGCGCCGACCGCGCTGTTGGTGTGCAAGGTGGACAACACCAGATGACCGGTTAGCGACGCCTGCACCGCGATTTCGGCTGTTTCCAGATCGCGGATTTCGCCGACCATGACCACGTCGGGGTCCTGGCGCAGGATGGCGCGCAAGCCACGGGCAAAGGTCATCTCGACCTTGGTATTGACCTGGGTTTGGCTGACTCCGTCCAGGTAATACTCGATGGGGTCCTCGACGGTCATGATATTGCGCTTGCGGTCGTTGAGCTGGGTCAAGCCGGCGTAGAGAGTGGTGGTCTTGCCGGAACCGGTCGGGCCAGTGACCAGCAAGATGCCGTGCGGGCGATGGATCACCTTCAACAGGCGCAATTCGTCGTGCGCCTGCATACCCAGATGGCGCAAATCCAATCGGCCCTCGCGCTTGTCCAGCAGGCGCAGCACCACCCGTTCGCCATGACCAGTCGGCAGGGTCGAGACCCGCACGTCCACCGGTCGCCCGGCCACCTTGAGCGAAATTCGCCCGTCCTGCGGCAGACGCTTTTCGGCGATATCAAGATGGGCCATGACCTTGACGCGAGAGACCAGCAGCGGCCCCAGCGCCCTTGGCGGCTGCAGAGCCTCTCGCAACACGCCGTCCACCCGGAACCGCACCAGCAGCCGGTTTTCGAATGCTTCGATGTGGATATCCGAAGCGCTCTCCTTGATCGCTCCGGTCAGCAGCGCATTGATCAAGCGGATGATCGGCGCGTCGTCGGCGCTTTCCAGCAAATCCTCCGGCTCGGGCAGGCTCTGCGCCACCTGATTGAGGTCCATCTCATCACCGAGATCCTCCATCATGCGCGCCGCGCCGTCGCTGTCACCTTCGTAGCTGTCCTGCAACATCCGCTCGAAATGCTCGACCGGCACCAGCACCGGCCGCAAGGGGGTATTCAGAAAACGGCGTAGTTCCACCAAACTGCGCGTGCCGATACCCTGTCGGCAGGCGACGGTCACCCTGCCATCCTCCTCGTCCACCACCAACACGCCATGGCGCTTGGCAAACGCGTAAGGCAACAAAGGATGTTCGCCCAGGGTCTCGCCCGCGCCAGCCGGCAAGGTCTCACCCACGTCAGCCGGCAGGGATTCGACGCTGGCTGGCTCATTCATCGGTTGTTGAATCCGGTGTCCACCGGTTCCGCAGCGGGCGGGACGACCGGCGGCGGCGCCGGTTTTTCCGTCTCCGTGTTCAGAATCGTCCCTTGCGCCTTCACTTCCTCCTGAGGTTTCAGCACCGGCGATTGCACGTCGGGCAGCAGGTAAACGCCTTTATCGCGTGCTGCCAGTTGCTCCTGACGGATATAGCTGTACTTACTGCTGGTATACAGATTGCCCTGTGCCGGGTCTCGCAGGATCACCGGATGCAGGAATACCATCAGATTGCGTTTGAGCTTGGAGGTATTACGGTAGCGGAACAGGTTACCCAACAACGGAATATCGCCCAGCAGTGGCACTTTCTGCGCGGTCTCGGTCAACTGATCGTCGATCAGTCCGCCCAGAACCAGAATCTGCCCATCCTCGACCATGACGTTGGTCTTGATGGCCCGTTTGTTGGTGGTCGGTCCTTGGGTCGCCGCGTTGGCCGATGCCACCACGTTGGACACTTCCTGAGCAATTTCCAGCTTGACAGCGTTGCCTTCGTTGATCTGCGGCTTGACCTTGAGGGTGATACCGACGTCCTGGCGCTGGATGGTCTGAAATGGATTCCCAACCTGTGAAGTCGTGTCGCTTCCACTACTGGTCGAAGTAGTATAGGTACCGGTCACGAAGGGCACGTTCTGGCCGACGACGATTTCCGCCTCCTCGTTGTCCAGCGTCACCACGACCGGCGTGGACAACACATTGGTATCGGCATCCTTGGCCAAGGCGCTGATCAGGGCACCGAAGCGGTTGTTACCGGTGAAGTCGCCCACCGCAATCTGAGCCCCTTGCGGGATCCGCGCCGCCGAAATCGCGGTTAAATCGCCGCTGTCGGCTTGAGCCGCCAACCCGATGATGTTGGCCAGACTGGAGGTACCAGCATCGAAATTAGTGAAACCGACCAATCCATTCGAACTGGCGTCGATCACCCACTGCACGCCCAATTCGGCCGCTTTTTCGGCGGAGATCTCGGCGATGACCGCCTCCACCAGCACCTGGGCACGGCGCACATCCAGTTGGGCGATCACCGAACGGATCGAACGGATAGCCTCCGGCGGCGCAGTGATGACCAGCGAGTTGGTTGTTTCGTCGGCCTGGATATCCACCAAGCTGGCGCTGCTTCCGCTACTGCTCCCGCCCGGCGGCACAGCTTGCCCACCCGGCACCGGCGCGTTACGCGCGGCTTCGCTGCTCACATTCTTGCTGACGCCTTGCAGGACCGTCACCAGATCCTTGGCCTTGGCATAACGCAGATAGACAACCTGGGTATTACCGCCGCTGTCCACCGGGGTATCCAGGTGGGCGATCAGGGTCCGCAGCCGCAACCGCGACAGCTTGTCCCCACTCAACAGAATGCTATTGGTGCGCTCGTCCGCTACCATGCGTGGCGGCGTGCCGACGGTGGCGGCCGGATCGTTGCGGGCCTTGCCCTGTTCCAAGGCGGTGAGTACTCGCACCACCTCGGTGGCCGAGGCGTGCCGCAATGCCACGATCTCCACTTCCTCGTTGCTGGCCAGATCGATCCGGCTGATGATACTGGCGACACGTTCGACATTGGCGGCACTATCGGAAACGATCAGGACATTGGTGGGGGTGTAAGCCGCCAGATGTCCCTGTGGCGGGATCAACGGACGCAGGATCGGTACGATCTGGGCGGCGGAAACGTTCTGAACCTGGATGACCCGGGTAACGACCTGATCCGGCTCGACACCTTGCCGCTGATCGATGGTGGGGATGCTTTCCTGCTTGGCCCCCGCCGCCGGCACGATCTTGATCACCTTGCCGCTGGGCACAGCGGCGAAGCCATGCACGCCCAGCACCGCCAGAAATACTTCGTAAAGCTCCTTCTCGTCCATCGGCTTGGCGGAAATAATCGTCACCCGGCCCTTGACCCGCGGATCGACGATGAAATTCTTGCCAGTCAGCACCGACATACTCTCGACCAGGGCATTGATGTCGGCATCCTTGAGGTTCAAGGTCACTGGCGCGGCCCACGCTAGCGCGGTGAGCAACAGGCCCAGCAGCAACGCGCCCAGGACCCTGCGGCGCGGGCGCCACTTGCGGGAAATTGATGGTCTGTCGGGCCAGTGGATCATCGTCATCGTTATGGGGTCCGATCGTTGGGCGCCAATCTCCGATTATCAGGGAACTGGCCCGTTCAGGGAAAAAAGTAGGGGGATTTCGGTGCCACCGCGCAGCACCCGCACATTGATCCGATCGGCGCTCAACACTTCCCGCAAAATGGCGAAACCCTGCATGGGATTGTTGATGCGGGTACCGTTGACCTCGGTAATCACATCGCCGCTATTCAGGTTAAGCCGCTGCATCAGCTCGCGGTCCCGCCCCGGACGCAGTCGAAACCCGATGAATTGGCCGTTTTGCACATAGGGGCTGGCGAAGGCGATATTTTCCAGGACTTGCGGCCGAGTCGCCGCCTCATCGCGCAGATGCTGTGCCACGGCGGTCGCATCGATCACTTGAGGCGCACCAGCACCGGTGGGTTCGGACCCTGGTTCAGGTTCGGGTTCGGGCATGGGCTCGACGGGCGGCAGGTCTTCCGGAACGGGGGATGGTGGGCGGGCAGCCGTGCCCAGCTTGGGAAGATTAAGCACTTCCTGCCGACCTGGCGGGACACGACCACATGATCACGCTGGATCTGTTCCAGACGGGCACCACCGGGCAACGAGTCGCCGATGCGATAGCCGCGCTCCAGATTGCTGCCTTCGGCGATCAGCGCCAGCGCCCTGCTATCGCCCTGCTCGATGAAAAACACGCCGGCCAAGTGTAGGTCGAGCGGAGTCGCCGGAATGACGGGTGGAGGCGCCACCACCGGCTGGCTCGCCTCCATCCGTCCAAACAGATGCCAGGCAGCGATGGTGCTGTAATCAATCTGCCCGGCGGAACTTGCGGGTTCGGCGGTGGATGCGCCTCCCGCTGGCACCGGCCGGACCGCCGGCGAAAACCGGCCGGATAGGAAAGTCAGCGTCAATTGCGCCAGGGAACCGGCCAGCAAAATGACCAGGACGACATTGACCACTCGCACGGCAACCGGCAGCCAGACCTCCGGTCGCGGCAAGGCCAGCCACATACGTTTTTTTACCGCCAGCAGGGCGCGTTGTGCAAAATCGGTCAAGATAGGATTCTGGGTGCAAACGGGGGCTCGATACGTTTTGAGAATAACAAAAAATCCGCCGTCAACCCTGAGTTTTTCGCTTCAGACCCCGTTCCAGATCCGGCGCTCACAACTCGGCCGGTAATGCCAGAGCCGTTCCCTTCGACCCGACAGCTACCCCGGAATCCCGGAACGCCGGCGCTAGAACGCCGGAGACAAACGGCGCAATCCCTCCAAACCCATTCCTGCCGTCATGGTTGCGGAATCGCTTCCAGAACCTGCCGGAACGCTCACCATCACGGCACAGCCAAAATCGACTCCACCAAGCTGTTCTCGGCGGGCCGAAACGACCACCCGCTCAATCATCGTAATAGTGGCGGTGCTTGTAGTGCCCTCGGTGCCGGCCAGGGTGGCGATAGTAAGGCGGTGGACCGTAGTCGCGATAGCCAGGCCGATCCACATAGATGACATCGGGCTGGCGGTAACGTCTGGTGGTAATCGCGGTTCCAGCCGCGCCACCCAACGCGCCGCCCAGGATCGCACCTTCGCGCCCACCCAACTCGGAACCCACGCCCGCGCCCAATGCGCCGCCCAGCGCGCCGCCCAGCATCGCATCGGCCGTCGGACCGGCCCATAGCACCGCCGGTGCGCCGAACATGACTGCGGCCAATAAAGAAGGTATCGCCCTATTCATGACATCACTCCCCTCAGATGGATGAATAATTCTGCTATTTACCATCGTAGTCGAGAAAAACTGAATGAGCGCTGACCGATCAACCGAGCGGGTGCCTGAAGCCGGTCATCGGGACAGCCAACGCAGCGTCGGCGTGCCGGGTTGGCTGGTCGGCGTTTTGGCCCGCACCCCCATCACCCGTCCCGACTGCGGCGGCTGCGGCAACTGGATATGAGCGGCCATCAATGCACTCAAGCGATCCAATACCGGCAGCGGCATCGCCATGCTGTGCCGTTCCGTCATATCGACGTGGATCACCATCAATTCGGTGGTGGCGGAGACGAACCCTTTATCGGCGTGATACAAACGATGAAAGTGGTGAATGCGCTTGCTGTCGAAACCGAGCAGTTGGGTGGTCACCCGCATCGGATCGCCGGCCACCAGTTCACGTTGGTAGTTCACATGGGTTTCCACGACAAAAGCCGAGCAGTGTCGGCTGTCGCGGTAATTCTGCCCCATGCCCAGATAATCCATGAACGCGTCGGTGGCATGGTCGAATGCCAGGACGTAATACGCGACGTTCATGTGACCGTTGTAGTCGATCCACTCGGGCGGCACTACGTCGGTATACAAACACAGGGGGGATTCAATCCGCATGATGGGTTGTCGCATTGTCATCGCTGTCCGTGGGGAAGCGCGGTACGCTACCTACTTTTACCGCGTTGCGCAATTGCTGACGCGTCGACACGTTTCGAACCCCGGTTTTGATCCAAATAGCAGCGTTTCCCTCCGGTGAAAATACTGTTCGACCACCGGAATGGACCGAACGGAAGAGCCATAGTCAAATCTGGTGGATAAGCGGTTTGAATCAAGCGGCGATTTTCTGCTGAGCGTTCTCGGCTTTGCCGGGTGGATCGACGACGGCGATGCCATCCTGGAAACGAACCCCTCGCACCACCTCGGGCAAGCGCTTGAAACCGCCCAGCTTGCGCCAACTCTGTTCCGCCATCGGCGCCCATTGGAACATCAAGCCCAGTAAGGTGTTTTGGGATACGCAGTTCTTGGGGTCTGTCCGGAAATAAAAAACAATTTATTGTCTAATGAGTTAGAGGCGATCAATGGAGAGGGGCGCCGTCATGATGCCTAATCCGATTAAGCAACGCTACGAGTTAATAGCCGGGCACTTGAATGAACACCAGCGGCGGCTG